>NZ_PEJS01000001.1:2400000-3000000 GCF_002750975.1 Stenotrophomonas indicatrix | reverse complement strand
CCACGGAGGCTACTGGGCGGGAACTTCCGATGGCCTGCTGCGTGGTGACGGCCAGGTGCTGCGCAGGCTGGAAGGCGACCGTGGCAGTGGTTTCCTGACCGGCCACAGTGGCGTGCTCGACCTGATGCAGGACCATGAGGGAGGGCTGTGGGTCGCACTGCTGACCCAGGGCCTGGCTTACCTGCCGCCCGACTGGCGACGCTTTTCAACCTGGTACCAGTTCGATGGCAAGCCGCTGGACAGCCAGTACCTGTTGAGTGCTGCCAGCGACGGTCGCAGCTACTACGTCGGCTCTGCGCATGGCGTCTACCAGATCGATGCACAGGGGACGTTGAGCCTGCTGGTCAGCGACCGCGAACTGGGCAGCGGCGCGGTGTGGTCGGTGCTGCCACGTCCCGACGGCAGGCTGTGGCTCGGCCGCGCGGGGCGCATCAGCGTCTACGACCCCGCCACCGGTGTGCTGCGCGACTGGCGCATTGGCGGTGGCGCCGACCTTCGGCAGCGGATCGATCTGATGCGGCAGGCCCCCGATGGCACGGTCTGGGTATCGGTGATGAACCTGGGCCTGCAACAGCGCAGTGCCGACGGCCGCCTGCTGCGCAGTTTCGACGGCGCTACGCTGCGAGGCAGCACCGACGCGCCGGTCGAGCAGATCCGCTTCGATGCCGGCGGGCACGCCTGGGTGGTCGGGGAAATGGGCATCTGGCGCGAGCAGGGAGATCGCTTCGAAGCGGTGCCCGGCGTTTCCAGGGGGCCCATCTACGATCTGGTATGGATCGATCCCCGGCAGTTGTGGATCGCACGCCAGGGCGCATTCGAGCGCTACCAGTGGGATGGCCTGAGCCTGCGCCTGATCCAGCGCGTCGATGCCAGTGCCGGCGTGCCGCCGGTCAGCATGGGTGGGCTGGCCCTGGCCCGGAACGGCCAGTTGTGGGCGACGACGCCCCGCGGCCTGCTGCGCTGGGATCCGAAACAGCGTCGCCTGCAGATCTTCAATGAACGCGACGGCCTGCTTGATGCCGAGTTCACCGGACGCCCACCGGCAATCGATGCCGATGGGCGGGTGCTGGCCGTTACCCAGACCGGCATGGTGGGCTTCGATCCGAATGCTGCCGACGCCGAGCTGCCACCCTCGCAGCTGGTGATCGCGCAGGTTCGCGTCCGTCGCGATGATGCGCGCGGCTGGCAGCCCTTGCCGACCTCCGGCCTGCTGTTGCTGGGGCCCGACGACCGTGATCTGCAGATCGATGCACGGCTGCTGTCCTACGCCAACCCGCAGGGCAACCGCTACCGGTTCCGCGTGCAGGGATACGACCAGAACTGGGTGGAACAGGGCGGAGACGGCCAACGCACGTTGTCGCGGCTGCCGCCCGGCACCTACGCCATCGAGGTGCAGGCCGCGACGGCCAGTGGTCCGTGGACGCCCTCGCAGCAGTTGCACATCAAGGTACTGCCCCCCTGGTGGCGCAGCGGCATGGCGATCTTCGGCTATGCAATGCTGGGCTCGCTGTTGCTGTTGGCACTGCTGTGGTCGATCCGCAGGCGGCTGCGGCGACGCCAGCAGTGGCAGTTGACGGTGCACAAGCAGCAGATCGCCGAGCAGGCATCGCAGGCCAAGAGCCGCTTCCTGGCGACCCTGGGCCACGAAGTACGCACGCCGATGACCGGTGTACTGGGTATGAGCGAACTGCTGCTGTCCACCGAACTGGACCCGGTGCAGCGCAGCTATGCCGGTTCGATCCAGCAGGCCGGCAGCCATCTGCTGCGCCTGGTCAACGATGCGTTGGACCTGGCACGGATCGAGGCCGGCCGGCTTGAACTGGACATCCGCCCGTTCGACCTGGGCGGACTGCTGGACCAGGTGCAGGCGTTGATGCAGCCGATGGCACAACAGCGCAGGCTGGCGTTCCAGCGCGGGGAGGCATTGCCAGGCCCGATCTGCGTCAGTGGCGATGAGATGCGCGTCCGCCAGATCCTGCTGAACCTGCTGGGCAACGCGATCAAGTTCACTGAGCGTGGGCATGTCGGCCTGGCGGCGCGCCTGGACGACGACGGTGGCGCGGTGACGTTCGAGGTCAGCGACAGCGGGCCGGGCATCAATGCCGAGCAGCAGCAGCGCCTGTTCCACCGCTTCGAACAGGCCGATGGCCCGCGTACCGCCTCGCGCTATGGTGGCAGCGGGCTGGGCCTGGCGATCTGCCAGGAGCTGGCGGTGGCGATGGGCGGCCGCATCGATGTCGACAGCCAGCCGGGGCGTGGCGCACGCTTCGCCGTGCGGCTGCCGCTGCCGTGGAGCCGGCAGCAGGCCTCCAGCCCTGGCGAGGCAGCGTCGCCGATGCTGCCTGCACTGCGCATCCTGCTGGTCGAGGACGATGCCACCGTTGCCGAGGTCATCGCCGGTCTGCTGCGCAGCCGTGGCCATGAGGTGGTGCACGTGCTGCATGGCCTGGGCGCACTGTCGGAAATATCCACCGAGGGGTTCGACGTCGGCCTGCTCGACCTCGACCTGCCGGCACTCGATGGCACCGCCATCGCCCGCCAACTGCGCGCGATGGGCTACGAACTGCCGTTGGTGGCCGTTACCGCGCGCTCGGATGCCTATGCCGAGGCGCAGGTGCTTGCGGCCGGATTCGATGGTTTCCTGCGCAAGCCGGTGACCGGCGATCTGCTGGTGGCAGCCATCGCCCAGGCACGCAGCAAACGCCAGATCATCAGCTGAGTACGGCATCCTGCGGCGTGAATCGCGCAGCTTTCGGTTTACCATGCCGACGCCCACGGCGTGGGCATCATCAACAGCAGCGTGAGGAGGCCATCGGTGGTGTATCTGCGGGCAGTGACGCTGCTGATGCTGCTGCTGTGCTGCCTGGTGCCCGCTGCCGCGCAGCCGGTGCCACCTTCGCCGCGCCAGGTCACCGTGTTCGATGGGCTGCCGTCCAACACCGTCAACCGCATGGCCGAGGACCGCTACGGCTACCTGTGGATTGCCACCAACGATGGCCTGGCCCGCTACGACGGGCGCAACTACCGCATCTGGCGTTCCGAAGACGGCCTGCGCGACAACCGCATCTGGAGCGTGCTGGTCGATGCCCGCAACGAGCTGTGGATCGGCACTGAAAATGCCGGCCTGGTGCGGATGTCGGCCGATCGCCGCCAGCTGCGCTTCTACGATCGCAGCAGCCAGCCGCTGATGGGCAGCAACACCGTCTGGAGCTTGGCTGCGACACCGGATGGCGCGATCTGGTTCGGCACCCACGAGGGCGGCCTGTACCGGCTGGACAGCAATGACCGTCTGCAGCGGTTCCTGCCCGAAGCGAACAACCCGCGCAGTCTGCCGGCCGCGTCGGTGCCCTACCTGGCCACGCTCGCCGATGGCAGCCTGTGGGTCGGCACCAAGCATGGCGTGGCGCGCTGGACCGGTACCGATTTCGAACGCATCGGCAGCGACCTGGTGCCCAGCCTGCTGATCAATGGACTGACCGCAGAACCCGACGGCAGCCTCTGGATCAGCACGCTGGCCGGGGCCACGGTGCGGCGCCCGGATGGCCGTTTCGAATCCGTTCCCTGGACATTGCCGGCCGGCGACCAGGTGCTGGGCATGATGCTGCGCGACGAGCAGGGCGGGCACTGGCTGGACACGCGCAGCGGCCTGGGCCGGGGCATCGATGGCCGCTACCAGACCGTACCGCTGTACAGCGCCATCGCCCGTGGCCTGGTGCGGCCGAACTGGACCGGCGCCTATGAGGACCGCGAAGGCGGCATCTGGCTGGCCAGTACCAATGCCGGCCTGTGGCACCTGCTTCCGCGCTGGTGGCAGTTCTCGGTGTTCTCGCGGCTGGAGGATGATCCGTCCTCGCTGCGCAATTCCTATGTGCTCGGTACCAGCCCCTCCAGCAATGGCGGGGTGTGGACGGTCGGCAGCCATGGCGCGCTGGACCGCTTCAATCCGCGCACGGGCGTGATCGAGCAGCACCGCACCTTCGTCAACGGCATGCACTGGCTGACCTCGGTGCGCGAAGACCGGCAGGGCCAGGTGTGGGTGGGCTCGACCGACGCCCTGATGCGCTACGACCCGCGTCGTGGCGAGCTGCGGCGCTGGGGGCGGGACTCGGGCGCGGACGCGACCATGGAAGGCAACATCGAGGCGATGATGACCTGCGATGGCGACAGCCTGTGGTTGATGCTGTCATCGGGGCTGCAGCAGCGTGATCTGGACGGGCACGTGCGCCGGCGGCTGGAAAACGGCGAGGACGGTCTACAGGCCGGTCAGCTCAATCTTGACGTGGAATGCGGCCCGCAGGACCGGATCTGGCTGGCCAGCAGCCGCGGCCTGCTGCAATGGCAGCCGGATGCGCAGCGCTTCCAGCCGGTGCCCGGTGCGCCGGCCACTGCGGTGTACGCCCTGCACGTGGGCAAGGACGGCCAGGTCTGGTTGTCCGAGGATGGTCGCCTGTCGCGGTATCTCTGGAGCCAGGGCCGGCTGGAACGGCAGGCGGTAGTGGGCGCCGAGCAGGGCTATCCGGCGATTTCCGCTACCGGCCTGGTGGTCGACGCGCAGGGCGTGGCGTGGGCCACCAGCGCCCGCGGCCTGGTGCGGGTGAGTGCCGATGGCGAGAGCGTACGCCTGTACGGGGTGCACGATGGGCTGCCCAGCCAGGAGTTCCGCGAACACACCCTGATCGCTTCCTCGGCGGGGCGCATGGTGGCAGGTACCCCCGCCGGTGTGGTGGTGTTCGATCCCGAACAGGTTCGACCGTCCACCCGGCGTGCGCCGCTGGTGATCGAGCGGGTGGAGGTACGCCGCAACGAGCAGCTGCTGGACCTGACCCATGACACGCCGCTGCAGATCGCCGATGGTGACCGCGACCTGCGTATCGTCGCGCGCCTGTTGTCCTTCGCCGATTCGGCTTCCAACACCTACCGCTACCGGTTGGCCGGCTACGACCCGGATTGGGTCGAGGTGGGCCCGGCAGGCGAGCGCCTGTTCTCGCGCCTGCCACCCGGCGCCTATCGGCTGGAAGTGCAGGCGCGCTCGGCCGACCACGTGTGGTCGCGGGTGCAGACCCTGGAATTCCATGTGCAGCCGCCGTGGTGGCGCAGCTTGTCCGGCCTGCTGGTGCTGGCCTCGATCGGGTTGCTGCTGACCAGCTGGTTCGCCTGGTTGTACCGCCGCCGGCTGCAGCGCCAGCACGCCTACCAGCTCGCCCTGCACAAGCAGGATCTGGCCGAACATGCATCGGCGGCCAAGACGCGCTTCCTTGCCAATCTCGGCCATGAAATCCGCACGCCGATGACCGGGGTGCTGGGCATGAGTGAACTGCTGCTGGCCTCGCCGCTGGATCCGCAGCAGCGCGGCTATACCCAGTCGATCCGGCATGCGGGCGAGCATCTGCTGCACCTGGTCAACGATGCGCTGGACCTGGCGCGGATCGAATCGGGGCGCCTGGAACTGCAGTCCAACGCGTTCGGTCTCAATCGCCTGCTGCAGGACCTGGCCGCGCTGATGGGGCCACTGGCTGCACAGAAGGGCCTGCGGTTCATCCTCGACAACCAGTTGCCGGCAGGGCTGCAGGCGACCGGCGATGCGATGCGGGTGCGGCAGATCCTGCTCAACCTGCTGTCCAACGCGGTCAAGTTCACCAGCCGCGGCAGCATCACGCTGCACGCGCGTTGCGAGGAAGGGCTGCGTGGGCTGTATTTCGAGGTGCGCGATACCGGTCCGGGCATCAGCCAGGAGCAGCAGCAACGGTTGTTCCGGCGCTTCGAGCAGGCCGACGGTGCGCGCACCGCAGCGCAGTACGGCGGCAGCGGCCTGGGCCTGGCGATCTGCCGCGAGCTGGCACTGGCCATGCAGGGCCGGATCCGGGTGGAAAGCCAGCTGGGCAGCGGTACCTGCTTCGGTGTCAGCCTGCCGTTGCCGCTGCAGCAGGGAGCGGCCAGCGACGGAGGTGCCGACAGTGACGCCGCCGCTGCTGCGGTCAACATGCCGCCGCTGCGGGTGTTGCTGGTGGAGGACGATGCGACCGTGGCCGATGTGATGTGTGGGCTGCTGACCACCCGTGGCCATGAAGTGGTCCACGCGGCCCACGCACTGGCCGCGCTGCGTGAAATCAGCGCGGGTGATTTCGATGTCGGCCTGCTCGATCTGGATCTGCCGGGCCTGAGCGGTTTCGAACTGGCCCAGCATCTGCGCAACCAGGGTTACACGTTGCCGCTGCTGGCGGTGACCGCACGCACCGACCCGGACCTGCAGCAGCAGGTGGAAGCGGCCGGCATCGGTGGTTTCCTGCGCAAGCCGGTGACCGGTGAGCTGCTGGTGGAAGCGATCGCCCGCGTGCTGGGGCGGTAGGGGTTAGGCAGGGCTGCGCCCTGCACCCGCCGAATCAACGGCAAAGCAAAAGCAAAAGCAAAAGCTGGCATTCCGTGGGATGGCGGGGTGGGTCCGGTGGCGGGGGACGCTGCAAGTATGTCCATGTAAGCTCGGTCGCCGCATCCATGCGGCTCACGCCCCCGCAACCGGACCCACCCCGCCTTCGACAGATTTCCGCGAACTCTCGGAATGGCATGGCCTGCTCTTGGTGGGTGTCGACCTTGGTCGACACGTAGATCCACGCCATGCGTGGATGAATCTCCGTCGAAATCGAATATTTCGACAATTGAAAGAACAGCATCCGCGCATGGCGTGGACCCATCAGCCACCGGAAAACTGTCAGAGGTGGGGCGGTGTCGGATTGCGGGGTGTCAGCCGCATGGGCCCGAGGCATGCCTCGGGCGGGTTGGGCAGGACGCCCAACCCCGGTCTTGCCGTGTGCGCAGGAAAGCGCACACGAGCAAGCGGCTGCCAAGCCTACAGGGACGTACTTGCGGCGTCCCCGCAATTCGACACCGCCCCGCCATCCCACGGAATACCTGCTGTTGCTGTTGCCGTCGCCCTTGCTTCGGCATCTGCAGGTGCAGGGCGCAGCCCTGCCGAACCCTCTATTCCGCTACTTCTTCTACCTGGCGCGGCTCGGGCTTGGTGTCGGGCAACTGCCAGAAGATCAGCGTCGACGTGAGCGTGATCGCGCCCACGCACAGGAACGTGGCGTGCAGCGCAGCCGTAGCGCCGTGGCCTTCCAGCTGCGTGCCGAATGCGGCCAGCAGGCTGCCTGCGGCGGCTGCACCGAAGCCGGCGGCGAGCATCATCACCATCGACAGCAGGCTGTTGCCGGAACTGGCGAACTCGCGGTCGAGGTCGCGCAGGGTGACGGTGTTCATCACGGTGAACTGCAGCGAATTGACCGCACCGAAGAACGCCAGCTGCAGCAGGCGCACGGCCAGGTGCTGGCCCGGTGTCATCAGGATGAAGCTGGCCATCGCCAGGCCGACCAGCACGGTGTTGGTCATCAGCACGCGGCGATAGCCGTAGCGTTCAACCAGTTTCACCGCCAGCTTCTTCGACACCATGCCTGCGGCGGCCACCGGCACCATCATCAGGCCGGCGTTCATCGGCCCGAGGCCAAGGCCGACCTGCAGCAGCAGCGGAATCAGCATCGGCATGGCACTGCTGCCGATGCGCGAGAACAGGTTGCCGAGAATGCCGATGCGGTAGCTGGGCACGCGGAACAGTGCCAGGGAGAACAGCGGTGCCGTTGAATTTGCCGCGTGCAGCCAGTAACCGACCAGCGCGGCCAGGCCGGCCACGGTCATCAGCATCACCAGCGCGTGTGGTGTGCCGAGCCCGGAAATCCCATCCAGTGCCAGCGACAGCACCACCATCGCAAACGCCAGCATGGCGTAGCCGCGAAGGTCGAACCGGGTGCGGTGGCTGGCGTAGTGGTCGGGCATGATCTTCATCGCCGCGATGAAGCCGATGACGCCGATCGGCAGGTTGATCAGGAACACCCAGTGCCACGAGGCGATCTCGACCAGCCAACCACCCAGCGTGGGGCCGATCAGCGGACCCACCAGTGCGGGAATGGCGATGAAGCTCATCGCACGCAGGAAGTCCTCGCGTGGCACCGAGCGCATCACCGCCAGGCGCCCGACCGGCAGCAGCATCGCGCCGCCGATGCCCTGCAGTACGCGCGCGGCCACCAGCTGATGCAGCTGCTGCGCCATTGCGCAGGCCAGCGAGCCGAGGGTGAACAGGATGATCGCCACCAGGAAGGTGCGTCGGGTGCCGTAGCGGTCGGCGATCCAGCCGGAGGCGGGAATGAAGGTGGCCACTGCCAGCGCGTAGCTGAAGACCACCGACTGCATCTGCAGCGGGCTTTCGCCGAGGCTGGCCGCCATCGCCGGCAAGGCCGTGTTGACGATGGTCGAGTCCAGCATCTGCATGAAGATCGCCAGCGAAACCAGCCACAGCAGGGGACGCTGGCGGGTGTAGGTCGATGGCGCTGTGGACATGGGGCGTGGCCGGTGCAACGTGGGGGCGCCATGATCGCGCACTGCGGGTCACGGCGCGATCAACATCGCGCCGTGATTGCCTGCGCGATGCTCAGCGTTGGCTGTGTGCGTGCACTGCGTCGACCAGCACCTGTACATGGGCCGGGTCCATGTCCGGCGACATGCCGTGGCCGAGGTTGAACACATGGCCCTCGCGCGAACCACCGTTGCCGGCGGCATAGGTATCGAGCACGCGTGCGGCCGCCGCGGCGATCGCATCAGGCGAGGCATACAACGTGGTCGGATCCAGGTTGCCCTGCAGCGCTACGCGGCCACCGGTGCGGCGCAGCGCTTCGTCCAGGTCCAGCGTCCAGTCCAGGCCGAGCGCATCGGCGCCGGTCTGCGACAGCGCTTCCAGGTGCAGGCCGGTGCCCTTGCCGAACAGGATCAGCGGCGTGCGCTCGCTGCCTTCGCCGCGCTCCAGGCCTTCGGCGATGCGCTGCAGATAACGCAGCGAGAACTCGCGGTACATCGCCGGCGACAGCACGCCGCCCCATGTGTCGAACACCTGCAGGGCCTGCGCACCGGCCGCGCGCTGTGCGCCGAGGTAGGCAATCACCGCGTCGGTGGTTACCTCCAGCAGGCGGTGCAGGGCCTGCGGATGGTTCAGCGCCATCGCCTTGATGCGCGCGAAATCCTTGCTGCCGCCGCCTTCGACCATGTAGCAGGCCAACGTCCACGGGCTGCCCGAGAAACCGATCAGCGGCACCTGGCCATCCAGTTCGCGGCGGATCAGGCGCACCGCGTCCATCACATAGCCCAGATCCTGCTCCATGTCCGGCACCGCCAGCCTGGCGATGGCCGCTTCATCGCGTACCGGGTGGCGGAACTTCGGGCCTTCGCCTTCGACGAAGTACAGCTCCAGGCCCATGGCATCGGGAATGGTGAGGATGTCCGAGAACAGGATGGCCGCGTCCAGCGGGAAGCGGCGCAGCGGCTGCAGGGTGACTTCGCAGGCGATCTCCGGGTTCTTGGCCATGGCCAGGAAGCTGCCGGCCTTGGCCCGGGTGGCGCGATATTCCGGCAGGTAGCGGCCGGCCTGGCGCATCAGCCAGACAGGGGTGCAGTCCACCGGTTCGCGGCGCAGGGCGCGCAGCAGGCGATCGTTGCGGAGAGGGCTGGTCACAGTGGGCATTCCTTGGGCGAAAAGAGCAGCGGCGCAGTCAGTCGCCGTGCGAAAGAATCTGGAAGCCCCGATGCAGTTCGGCATCGCGGGCCTTGTCGTAGGCGTGGCGGGCTTCGTCGGCCGTCAGGTACAGCTCGCGCCGCAGCTGCGAGCGGGCGCCGACGCGGCCGGATTCACGCAGCAGTTCCCAGCCGCCGAACAGGTCCGGGACCAGGGTCAGGCGCAGGAAGCGCGGTGCCTGGGCACCGTCGGCGGGTTGTTGCAGGTGGACGTGCATGGCGCCGATTGTAGCGGGGGCGAGGTGAGCCCTGCCGCAACGCTGATCCGGTAGTGCCGGCCGCTGGCCGGCAACCTCATGAAACCTCCCAGGTAGCGCCGGGCCATACCCGGCGAACGCGGAAGCGGTCAGCCTGCGCCCAGCACCTTCAGTACCGCCGCTTCATCCACGTCCGGTACGACTTCGGCGCGGCCCATGCCACGCCACAGCACCAGGCGCAGGCGACCGGCCACGTTCTTCTTGTCCAGGCGCATGCGGCCGAGCAGGGCCTGCGGGTCCAGCCCGGCGGGGATTGCCACCGGCAGGCCAAGCTGTTCAAGCAGCGCCTGCAGGCGCACCCGGTCGGCGTCGTCGGCCAGGCCCAGGTGGGTGGCGAGGCGGGCCGCCAGCACCATGCCCACCGCTACGGCCTCACCGTGGTTCAGCGCATCGCGCCCCGGTGCGGAGTAGCCCTGTTCGGTTTCGATCGCGTGGCCGAAGGTATGGCCAAGATTGAGCAGGGCGCGTTCGCCCTTCTCGAAGGGATCGCGCTCGACGATGGCGGCCTTGTGCCGGCAGCTGCGGGCGATGGCCTCGGCGATGACCGCATCTTCGCCGGCCACCAGTGCGTCGGCATGCTGCTGCAGCCACTCGAAGAACACCGCATCGCCCAGCGCGCCGTACTTGACCACTTCGGCCAGGCCTGCGCGCAGTTCACGCGGCGGCAGGGTGGCCAGCACGCGGGTATCGGCGATCACCGCACGCGGCGGGTGGAACGCACCGACCAGGTTCTTGCCGGCCGGGATATCCACGGCGGTCTTGCCGCCCACCGAGGAGTCGACCATCGCCAGCAGCGTGGTCGGCAGCTGCACGCAGTCGATGCCGCGCATCCAGCAGGCCGCGGCAAAGCCGGCGAGATCGCCGACTACACCACCACCGAGGGCGAACACGCAGGCATCGCGGGTCGCGCCGAGCGCGGCCAGCGCTTCGATGACCGAGCCGAACTCGGCCAGGGTCTTGGAGGCTTCGCCGGCGGCCAGCACATGCTCAGCCAGGATCAGGTCCGGGCGTGCGGCCAGCAGGGTCTGCTTGGTGGCATCCAGATAGCGTGGCGCAACCTCGCTGTCGCTGACCAGCAAGACATGGCGGCCACGCACATGGCTGGCCAATGCAGCGCCGTCGGCCTGGGCGCCGGCACCGATGGTGATGGAATAGGGGCGGTCGCCGCCAACGGCGACCTGCAGCAGGGCAGGGGAGGTCATGCAGTGGGGTCCTGTCGCTGCCAGTGCGTGGCCAGCTTGACGACAAGCTGGGCAGTGGCATCGGCGGCGGTAAACGGGTCGGTATCAAGAGTGACATCGGCGAGGTCGCGATACAGCGGGTCGCGATGCGCGGCCAGATCATGCAGCACCTGTTCGCGGTCCGGCCGCTGCAGCAGTGGCCGGGCCTTGTCGCGTGACAGACGCTCCAGCTGGGCTGCGACGCTGACCCGCAGGTAGACGACAAAGCCTCGCTTGGCGATCAGGGCGCGATTGTCCGGGTCAAGCACGGCACCGCCGCCGGTGGACACCAGCTGGCCACGGCCGGCCAGCACCTGCGCCAGCGCCTGGCGCTCATGCGCGCGGAAACCGGCTTCGCCGGAATGCTCGAAGATCGTGGGGATGCTGGCCCCGGTCGCATCGACGATGGCCTGGTCGACGTCGACGAAGTCCAGCGTGAAGCGCTCGGCGAGGCGGCGGCCGATGCAGGTTTTACCGGCACCCATCGGGCCGATCAGGATCAGGTTCGGAGCGGGATTCATGCCCTCTGATGCTAACACCTCCGTGCCTTGGCCTTTACGTTCTTCACGTCAGGGTGGAGGTTCCTGCGGGGTATCCCGCGCCTGATGGAGTGCCTGCCATGTCGGTTGCCAAGGTCATCGAAATCAATGCGTCCTCGCCCAAGAGCGTGGAGGACGCAGTGCGCAGCGGTTTGAAGAAGGTGTCCGGGACGGTCAAGGGCATCCAGGGCGCCTGGATCAACGAGACCAAGGTGGTCACCGACGGCAACGGTGAGATCACCGAATGGCGGGTGAACCTGCGGGTCACCTTCCTGGTGGAGTGAGGCTGCTCAGCGCAGCCCTTGCACCTGGCGCTGGGCATCCAGCGCCACTACCCGGTCGGCAATGGCCGGCAGCGCACGCAACGCCTGCCGGCTGACCCGCTCGTAGTACTGCACGAAGCGCTCCAGCTGGGGTCGGTTCATGCCGTGGCGCCCCGGCTGGGCCGCCTGCAGGTTCTGCTCCTGCTGCCAGCGCCAACGCGGCACCACCGAAAAATCAGGGGGTTGCAGGAACCACAAGCGGTCGCAACGCTGCCACAGCGCCGGATAGTCGCGGGCCAGCGCCTGGTTGCACCAGCGCCGCCAACGGCCATCGGCATCGGCCTCGCGCTCCAGGGCGTTGAGCGGGACATCCAGTTCGGCATCGTCCTGCGCCGGGGTTCCCAGGAACCAGCCCTCGAACACCAGCAGGTCCAGCGGCGTTTGCAGCTGCGGCCACTGCGCTTCGGGCAGGCGCTCGTCGGCCAGCTTGTCGAAGCGGGGCAGGGCCAGGGGCTGTCGTGCGGCCACTGCGTCCAGTACCGCATGTGCCAGCGGCAGGTCGTGGGTGCCCGGTGGACCACGGGTGATCAACAACGGATGTACTTGCCGGGCAAGGCGCTGGCGTTGTGCGCGGGTCAGGTAGACATCGTCGATGGACAGCGTTGCGGCGTTCAGGCCACGCGCCTGGGCACGGGCGACCACCTGCGCGGCCAGCGTCGATTTGCCGCTCCCCTGCAGGCCGCTGATCGCCAATACTGGAACGGCTGTGCTGCTGCCCAGCGCGTCATCCAGCGCCTGCTCGACCACTGTTTCGGGGAATCCTTTCACCTGGGGCATGTACGCAGCGGCGACCATGCCGCCACAATAGCCCAAACCGTGTGAGAAGAATGCTGTCATGAGCGACCTGTACGCCGAAGCCCTGTCGACCTTTGCCGCCCTATTCGAAGAAGCGAAACAGAGCCGCGAAGTCGAGCCCAATGCGATGACCGTGGCGACCGCCGATGTGCAGGGCCGGCCATCGGCGCGCACCGTGCTGTTGAAGGCGTTCGATGAGCGCGGCTTCGTGTTCTACACCCACCTGGACAGCCACAAGGGCAACGAGCTGCAGGCCAATCCGCAGGCGGCGCTGCTGTTCCTGTGGCGCAGCCTGCGCGAGGCCGGCATCCAGGTGCGCATCGAGGGACGCGTGGAACAGGTGGCCGATGCCGAGGCCGACGCCTATTTCGCCAGCCGTCCGCGCATGAGCCAGATCGGCGCGTGGGCGTCGCTGCAGTCGAAGACGTTGAACTCGCGCGAGGAGTTCGACGCGCGCGTGGCCGAGGTCGAGGCGCGCTTCGAGGGCAAGGACGTGCCGCGTCCGGACGGTTGGAGTGGACTGCGGGTGGTGCCTGACCGCATCGAGTTCTGGTACGGCGCGCAGTTCCGCCTGCACGAGCGCTGGTGCTATGAAGCCGGTGCCGAGGGTCGCTGGAGCAAGCGCTTGTTGTACCCGTAAGGCACCGTGATGCAACGCGTGCCGCTGTATCGCGTGGTGGTGTTCGTGCCGGTGCCTGCCCTGGAGGCGGTGAAGCAGGGCATCCTTTCGGTGGATGCACTGGTGGCCGGCGATTACGAGCACGGCATGTGGTGGTCCGCGCCGGGGTCCGAACAGTTCCGGCCACGTGTGGGTGCGATCCCCACGCAGGGCGAGGCGGGGCAGACCGAGGTGGTCGACAGCGTGCGGCTGGAGTTCTGCCTGCCGCGCGATCCGCAGCGGCTACAGCGCATCCTCGAGCACGGCATCGTGCCGCATCACCCGTGGCAGGTGCCGGTGGTGCAGGTGGAAGAGATCGAGCTGCTGCTGGCCGGGTAGATCCACGCCATGCGTGGATGGAAAGGTCGGTACACCTGCATCGTAGGGTCGAGCCTGTACGGCTGCCATTGTTCCAACGCGTACCACTGCGAGAGCCGTTTGTCGCGAACGGACCAGCCCGCTTCATCTGCGAGCAGGCCAGCAAACGGCACACTCCGACCGATGCCCTCGAAATCCGGAGTCGCCATGCCCTCCTGGCGTTGCCTGTTTACCGTGCCACCGCCGCGCCACGGCGTGGAGGCGTTCCTGTTGCTGCTCGCCCGTGTCGTCGCCGGGGTGATGTTCTGCGTATCGGGCTGGAACAAGGTATTCACCGACGCCGGGCGCGAGCGGATGGTGCACACGCTGGTCGATGCGGGCATTCCATTTCCAGTAGTCAGTGCGCCGGTGCTCGAGCGATCGAGTGGGTCGCCGGAGGCCTGCTGGTACTGGGCCTGCTCAGCCGCCCATCGGCACTGCTGCTGGCGGCGATCTGCGCGGTGGCGGCGCTGACCGATGGCATCGCGCGTATCCCTGCGGGGCTGAGCGTGCCGGATTGGCTGAGCTGGTTCTTCTACCTGAGCGAAGTGCCGCTGGGCGTGCTGCTGCTATGGGTTGCGGCCGTGGGCAGTGGACGGTTCGCCATCGAAGCGCGCGCGGCGCTCCAGTAGATCCACGCCATGCGTGGATGGGGTGCTTGGGAAAATGCGGTGCGACCCAAGGTTCGCACCCATCAGGCATCGGTCTGCCCTCAACAGACATCGGCGGTTCGCCCGCTGCCTTGCATCGGTTCTGCACCAACCAGACGGCAGGACGTTACAGCCCCTCCGCGCGCAGCCATCGCCACAGCGTGGTGCGTGACACACCCAGCGCCTGCGCCATGCCTTCGCGGTCATTGCGGTGTTCCTGCAGCAGCGCTTGCAGTTGCGCACGCGGCGGGCGCTTGCCGTTGCTTTCCACTGGCAGTGTGGCGGCGCCTTCGTTCACCAGCTCCGGCGCCAGCTGCAGCAGGCGCGCTGCATCGATCAGCCCTTCGCTGGGCTGCCAGTGGATGCGCAGCCTATCCACCAGATTGCGCAGTTCACGTACGTTGCCCGGCCAGTCGGCAGCGCTGAGCAGGGCCAGCGCTTCTGCATCCAGCGGTGCATCGATGCCGCGCAGCTCGCGGAAGAAGTGCGTGGTCAGCAGCGGGATATCGCCTCGCCGTGCACGCAGAGTGGGCAGTTCGATGCGCAGCGCGGCCAGCCGGTAATACAGGTCGCGACGGAAGCTGCCTGCCGCCGCGCGCTGTTCCAGCGATTGCAGGGTGGCGGCGACCACGCGCAGGTCGACCGGGGTCTGTTCGGTGGCGCCCACGCGCAGCACTTCGCGTTCTTCCAGAACCCGCAGCAGACGGGTCTGCAGCGGCAGCGGCAGTTCACCAATCTCGTCCAGGAACAACGTGCCGCCATCGGCTGCCTCGACCAGGCCGACGCGCCCCCCGCGACGCGCACCGGTGAAGGCGCCGTCGCTGTAGCCGAACAGCTCCGCTTCCAGCAGTGATTCGCTGATCGCACCGCAGTTCAGCGCAACGAAGCGACCGCGACGACCGCTGGCGGCGTGCAGCTGGCGTGCAACCAGTTCCTTGCCGGTGCCGGTCTCGCCGGTAACCAGTACGGTGCTGTCGTGCGGGGCGTACAGCGCGATCTGTGCGCGCACGTCGGCCATCGCATTGCTGTCGCCGAGCAGGGCATGCGCATCGTTGCGTGCGGCGGTGCGGCGGCGCGGAGCAGGCCGGCTGCCGCCGGAGCGGGCCATGGCCTGGGTCAGCTCCAGCGCATGCTCGAACGCCTGCCGCACCGAATCAGCCGAGTACAGCAGCACGCCGGGCAGTCCGGCCTGTTCGGCATGGTCGATGGCCATGCCGGTGCCGACGATCACTTCGATACCGTTGGCGCGCAGGTCGGCGATGCAGTCGCGGGCATCTTCGCGGGTGACGAAGCGGCGGTGCTCGATGTCCAGGCCGAAGCTCTGCTGGAAGCTGCTGAACACCGGCACGTCGCTGGCATGGGTGACCAGGCCGATGCGTGGGGCGATGCGGCGGGCGCGCGCCAGCGCTTCCATCAGGTCGAAGCCATTGGCGTGGATCGGTACCAGCGGCAGGTCCAGGCGACCGCGCAACCAGGCCGCGTTTGAGCCGCCGGCAATCACCACGTCGCAGTGCTCGCGGCGCAGGCGCTGGCCGATCACTTCCACGGCCTCCTCGAAGCCCAGGTTGATCTGCTCGATGCGCGCGCGGCGGTCGAATTCGGGAATGACATCGCCCAGCAGGCCGGTCAGGCGCGAGACGCTGACCGTCCAGATCACCGGGCGGCCGGGGTCGGCATCGGCGTGGCGCAGGGGCGAGCGGGGCAGGTACATGCATGGATACCGGGAAGCGATGTTTCATGATACATCTGTTTCAATGTTTCATATGTTTCAGTGTTGCGGGCCGGTCATCTCCGTGAAATCAACCGCTTGCAGGTTGGCACGGTGTTTGCGCTTACCCCTGTGTCCTTCAACCTGGATCGCCGCATGACCGTTTCGAACCTCTCTTCCGCCGGTGCCCGCTTCCGCGAGGCGCTGGCTGCCGAATCGCCGCTGCAGGTGATCGGCGCGATCAACGCCAACCATGCGCTGCTGGCCAAGCGCGCGGGTTTCCGTGCCATCTACCTGTCCGGCGGTGGCGTGGCCGCCGGCTCGTTGGGCCTGCCGGACCTCGGCATCAACACCCTGGAAGACGTGCTGGTGGACGTGCGCCGCATCACCGACGTCTGCGACCTGCCGCTGATGGTCGACATCGACACCGGCTTCGGGCCCAGCGCGTTCAACATCGCGCGCACGGTGAAGTCGCTGATCAAGGCTGGCGCGGCCGCCTGCCATATCGAAGACCAGGTCGGCGCCAAGCGCTGCGGTCATCGCCCGGGCAAGGAGATCGTCTCGCAGGGCGAAATGGTCGACCGCGTGAAGGCCGCTGCCGATGCCAGGACCGATCCGGACTTCTTCCTGATCGCGCGCACCGACGCCATCCAGGTGGACGGCGTGGACAAGGCCATCGAGCGTGCCATCGCCTGCGTCGAAGCCGGTGCCGACGGCATCTTCGCCGAGGCCGCCTATGACCTGGATACCTACCGTCGCTTCGTTGATGCGGTGAAGGTGCCGGTGCTGGCCAACATCACTGAATTCGGCGCGACCCCGCTGTTCAGCCGCGACGAGCTGGCCTCGGCCGGCGTGGCCATCCAGCTGTTCCCGCTGTCCGCTTTCCGCGCCGCCAACAAGGCCGCCGAGAACGTCTACCAGACGGTCCGCCGTGAGGGCCACCAGCGCAACCTGATCGACAGCATGCAGACCCGCGAGGAGCTGTATGACCGTATCGGCTACCACGCCTTCGAGCAGCAGCTCGATGCGCTGTTCGCCGCCAAGAAATAAGCAGTACCCTGCACCATCAAGTTTCGGAGGGAAACATGAACGATACGACCGCAACCCCGACCTTCAAGCCGAAGAAGTCCGTCGCCCTGTCCGGCACCGCTGCCGGCAACACCGCGCTGTGCAGCGTCGGCCGCAGTGGCAACGACCTGCACTACCGTGGGTACGACATCCTGGACCTGGCCAACACCAGCGAGTTCGAGGAAATCGCCTACCTGCTGGTGCATGGCAAGCTGCCGACCCGCGCCGAGCTGGTTTCGTACAAGGCCAAGCTGAAGTCGCTGCGTGGCATTCCGGCCGCGGTGAAGGCCGCGCTGGAAGAACTGCCGCCGTCGGCGCACCCGATGGATGTGATGCGCACCGGCGTGTCCGTGCTCGGCTGCGTGGCGCCGGAGAAGGACGACCACAACCATCCGGGCGCGCGCGACATCGCCGACAAGCTGATGGCCTGCCTCGGTTCGATGCTGCTGTACTGGTACCACTGGAGCCACAACGGCCGCGCGATCGACGTAGAGACCGACGATGACTCCATCGGTGGCCACTTCCTGCACCTGCTGCATGGCGAGAAGCCGCAGGATTCGTGGGTGAAGGCGATGCACACGTCGCTGATCCTGTACGCCGAGCACGAGTTCAACGCCTCGACCTTCGCCTGCCGCGTCATTGCCGGCACCGGCAGCGACATGTACAGCGCGATCTGCGGTGGCATCGGCGCGCTGCGCGGCCCCAAGCACGGCGGCGCCAACGAAGTGGCGTTCGAAGTGCAGAAGCGCTATGACAATCCGGACGAAGCCGAGGAAGACATCAAGGCCCGCGTGGAGCGCAAGGAAGTGGTGATCGGTTTCGGCCACCCGGTCTACACCGTGTCCGATCCGCGCAACAAGGTGATCAAGGACGTCGCCCGCGAACTGTCCGAAGAGCAGTCGAGCATGAAGATGTACGACATCGCCGAGCGCCTGGAAACGGTGATGTGGGACATCAAGAAGATGTTCCCGAACCTGGACTGGTTCAGCGCCGTCAGCTACCACATGATGGGCGTGCCGACCGCGATGTTCACCCCCCTGTTCGTGATCGCCCGCACCGCCGGCTGGAGCGCGCACATCGTCGAACAGCGTATCGACGGCAAGATCATCCGCCCGAGCGCCAACTACATCGGCCCGGAAGATCGCGACTTCGTGGCCATCGACAAGCGTTCCTGATCATCGCCACTGTTGCACTGCTGCATGCATCCGGCCGGCCCCGTGCCGGCCGGATGCCGTCACCGCCGTATTGCCGGCACCCGGCCCGCCACGAGCATTCCGCCAGCCCATGAATACCGATTACCGCAAGACCCTCCCCGGCGCCTCGCTGGACTATTTCGATGCGCGCGCCGCCGTCGACGCGATCCAGCCCGGTGCCTACGCCACGCTGCCGTACACCTCGCGCGTGCTGGCCGAAAACCTGGTGCGTCGCTGCGATCCGGCCACGCTGACCGACTCGCTGAAGCAACTGATCGAGCGCCGTCGCGACCTGGACTTCCCGTGGTTCCCGGCGCGGGTGGTGTGCCATGACATCCTCGGCCAAACCGCACTGGTCGATCTGGCCGGCCTGCGCGATGCGATCGCCGACAAGGGCGGTGATCCGGCCAAGGTCAACCCGGTGGTGCCGGTGCAGCTGATCGTCGATCACTCGCTGGCAGTGGAATGCGGTGGTTTCGATCCGCAGGCGTTCGAGAAGAACCGCGCCATCGAGGACCGCCGCAACGAGGACCGCTTCCACTTCATCGACTGGACCAAGCTGGCCTTCGAGAACGTGGACGTGATTCCGCCTGGCAACGGCATCATGCATCAGATCAACCTGGAGAAGATGTCGCCGGTGATCTACGTGCAGGACGGCGTCGCTTTCCCCGATACCTGCGTGGGCACCGACAGCCACACCCCGCATGTGGATGCGCTGGGCGTGATCGCCATCGGCGTGGGCGGCCTGGAAGCAGAGAACGTGATGCTGGGCCGTGCGTCGTGGATGCGCCTGCCGGACATCATCGGTGTCGAGCTGACCGGTCGGCCGCAGCCGGATATCACCGCCACCGACGTGGTGCTGGCCCTGACCGAATTCCTGCGCAAGGAGCGCGTGGTCGGCGCCTGGCTTGAATTCTTCGGCGAAGGTGCCGCTGCACTCACCATCGGTGATCGCGCCACCATCTCCAACATGTGCCCCGAATACGGCGCAACCGCCGCGATGTTCTACATCGACGGCCAGACCATCGACTACCTGCGCCTGACTGGGCGCGAGGAAAAGCAGGTCGCACTGGTTGAAAACTACGCGCGCAGCACCGGCCTGTGGGCCGATGACCTGGCCACTGCGGAGTACGAGCGTGTACTGCACTTCGATCTCTCGACGGTGGTGCGCAACATGGCCGGCCCGAGCAATCCGCATCGCCGCCTGCCGGTATCGGAACTGGTCGAGCGCGGCATCGCCGATGCCGCCAAACTGGAAGCCGGCAAGGCCGAGCAGGCACAGGGCCTGATGCCGGATGGCGCGGTGATCATCGCCGCCATCACCAGCTGCACCAATACCTCCAACCCGCGCAACGTGATCGCCGCCGGCCTGCTGGCACGCAAGGCCAACGAGCGCGGCCTGCTGCGCAAGCCTTGGGTGAAGTCGTCGCTGGCACCCGGTTCCAAGGCAGTGCAGTTGTACCTGGAAGAAGCGGGCCTGCTGCCGGACCTGGAGAAGCTGGGCTTCGGCATCGTCGCCTTCGCCTGCACCACCTGCAATGGCATGAGCGGCGCGCTGGATCCGAAGATCCAGCAGGAAATCATCGACCGTGACCTGTACGCCACGGCGGTACTGTCGGGCAACCGCAACTTCGACGGCCGCATCCATCCGTATGCGAAGCAGGCGTTCCTGGCCTCGCCGCCACTGGTGATCGCCTACGCCATCGCCGGCACCATCCGCTTTGACATCGAGAAGGATGTGCTGGGCGTGGACACCGAAGGCAATGAAGTGCGCCTGAAGGACATCTGGCCGAGTGACGCCGAGATCGATGCGGTGGTGAAGGCGGCGGTGAAGCCGGAGCAGTTCCGCAGCGTCTACAACCCGATGTTCAACGTACGCGTCGAACACGGCGCAGCGGTGAGCCCGCTGTACGACTGGCGCCCGCAGAGCACCTACATCCGTCGTCCGCCGTACTGGGAAGGTGCACTGGCCGGTGAGCGCTCGCTGGCCGGCATGCGTGCGCTGGCGGTGTTGCCCGACAACATCACCACCGACCACCTGTCGCCGTCCAACGCGATCCTGGCCTCGAGTGCGGCCGGCGAATACCTGGCGAAGATGGGCCTGCCGGAAGAGGACTTCAATTCCTACGCCACCCATCGCGGTGACCACCTGACCGCGCAGCGTGCCACCTTCGCCAACCCGAAGCTGTTCAACGAGATGGTGCGCAATGAAGACGGCAGCGTGAAACAGGGTTCGCTGGCGCGCGTCGAGCCGGAAGGCAAGGTCATGCGCATGTGGGAAGCCATCGAGACCTACATGGAGCGCAAGCAGCCGCTGATCATCATCGCCGGTGCCGACTACGGGCAGGGTTCTTCGCGTGACTGGGCCGCCAAGGGCGTGCGCCTGGCTGGCGTGGAGGCCATCGTTGCCGAAGGCTTCGAGCGCATCCACCGCACCAATCTGATCGGCATGGGCGTGCTGCCGCTGGAGTTCAAGCCGGGCACCACGCGCCTGACCCTGGGCATCGATGGCACCGAAACCTTCGACGTCATCGGTGAACGTACGCCGCGCGCCGAGTTGCGCGTGGTCATCCACCGCCGCGACGGCCAGGACGTGATCGTGCCGGTCACCTGCCGCCTGGACAGTGACGAGGAAGTGGCGATCTACGAGGCCGGCGGCGTGCTGCAGCGCTTCGCGCAGGACTTCCTGGAAGGCGCCAAGGTGGCGTAAGGCATCCGACGGCCCGGCAACGGGCCGTCTTTCATTGCAAGGAACCGTTCCATGGTATTTCTCCCGCAACTCCGTATTCCCGCCACCTACATGCGCGGTGGTACCAGCAAGGGCGTGTTCTTCCGCCTGCAGGACCTGCCCGAGGCCGCGCAGGTGCCGGGCGCCGCACGCGATGCGCTGCTGATGCGCGTGATCGGCTCGCCCGACCCGTATGGCAAGCAGACCGACGGCATGGGTGGGGCTACGTCCAGCACCAGCAAGTGCGTGATCATCTCCACCGCCTCGGTGCCGGATCACGACGTGGATTACCTGTACGGCCAGGTGTCGATCGATACCGCGTTCGTGGACTGGAGCGGAAACTGCGGCAACCTCAGCACCGCCGTTGGTCCGTTCGCGATCGCCAACGGCCTGATCGATCCGGCCCGCGTGCCGCGCGATGGCCTGTGCACCGTGCGCATCTGGCAGGCCAACATCGGCAAGACCATCATTGCCCATGTGCCGATGCGCGATGGGCAGGTGCAGGAGATCGGCGATTTCGAGCTGGATGGCGTGACCTTCCCCGCTGCCGAGATCCAGCTGGAATTCCTCGATCCGTCCGACGATGGTGACGCCGGTGCGATGTTCCCCACCGGCAACTTGATCGATATGCTGGACGTGCCGGGCGTGGGTAGTTTCGAGGTGACGATGATCACCGCCGGCATCCCGACCATCTTCCTCAACGCCGCCGACCTCGGTTACACCGGCACCGAACTGCAGCCGGCGATCAATGAAGACAAAGCCGCGCTGGAGCGCTTCGAGAAGATCCGTGCCTACGGCGCGCTGCGCATGGGCTTGATCCAGAAACTGGAAGACGCGGCGACCCGCCAGCACACGCCGAAGGTAGCCTTCGTCGCCCCCGCGCAGGATTACGTGTCGTCCAGCGGCAAGGCGATCCCGGCCGCGGACATCGATCTGCATGCCCGCGCGCTGTCGATGGGCAAGCTGCACCACGCGATGATGGGCACCGCTGCAGTAGCGATCGGTACCGCCGCGGCGATCCCCGGCACGCTGGTCAACCGTGCTGCTGGCGGCGGCGAGCGCGAGGCCGTGACCTTCGGGCATCCGTCGGGCACGTTGCGCGTGGGTGCGCAGGCCGCACTCGTTGACGGCCAGTGGACGGTGTCCAAGGCCATCATGAGCCGCAGCGCCCGCGTGCTGATGGAAGGCAAGGTGCGCGTGCCGGCCGGGTGATGGCCTGGTAGTCGCCAACCTTGGTTGGCATGGCGCCGGCATTGCGCGGGTGGCGCTGCACCTGCTCTGGTAGGTGCCAACCTTGGTTGGCATGGAAGCGGCATCGCGCGGGTAAGGCCCAGCGCCAACCAAGGTTGGCGACTACCGGGTTTGTCGCAGCGTGCAACCCCACGAGGAGACCGAACAATGTCCGACAGCCACACCCCATCCAACGCCCGTGCAGCCTGGGATGCGCTGCTGGTGGACATCGTCGACTACGTGCGTGACACGCGCATCGACTCGCCGCTGGCGTTCCAGACCGCGCATCACTGCCTGCTCGACACGTTGGGCTGCGGGCTGGAAGCGCTGTCCTTCCCCGCCTGCAGCAAGCTGCTGGGCCCGCTGGTGCCGGGTATCAGCGTGGCCAACGGCGCGCGCGTCCCCGGCACCAACTTCGTGCTCGATCCGGTGCAGGCGGCTTTCAACATCGGCGCGATGGTGCGCTGGCTGGATTTCAACGACACCTGGCTGGCCGCAGAGTGGGGCCACCCCTCGGACAACCTCGGTGGCATCCTCGCCGTGGCCGACTGGCTTGGCCGCAACGCGGCGGCGTTGCGACGCCCGCCGCCGACCGTGCATGACGTGCTGCTGGCGATGATCAAGGCGCACGAGATCCAGGGCGTGCTGGCGTTACGCAACTCTTTCAACCGGGTCGGCCTGGATCACGTGCTGCTGGTCAAGGTGGCCACCACCGCCGTCGTCGCACAGATGCTGGGTCTGGACCGCGAGCGCATGCTCAATGCGGTGTCGCTGGCCTGGGTGGATGGACAGGCGCTGCGCACCTACCGGCATGCGCCCAACACCGGTTCGCGCAAAAGCTGGGCAGCCGGTGATGCGACCAGCCGTGGCGTACGCCTGGCGCTGATGGCCGCCACCGGCGAGATGGGCTACCCCAGCGTGCTCAGTGCACCGACCTGGGGCTTCGAGGCGGTATCGATGCATGGCCAGGCGCTGACCCTCGGCCGCCCCTTCGGCAGCTACGTGATGGAGAACGTGCTGTTCAAGATCAGTTTCCCGGCCGAATTCCACGGGCAGACGGCGGTGGAGGCGGCGATCATCCTGCACCAGCAGCTGCGCGCGCAGGGGCGAACGGCCGAGGACATCGAGCACATCGCGATCCGTACCCAGGAAGCCTGCATCCGCATCATCGACAAGCAGGGGCCGTTGCACAACCCGGCCGACCGCGATCACTGCGTGCAGTACATGGTGGCCATCGCACTGCTGCATGGGCGGCTGGTGGCCGAGGATTACGAGGACGACATGGCGGCCGATCCGCGCATTGACGCGCTGCGCGCGAAGATGACCTGCCATGAAGACCCGCAGCTCAGCGCCGACTACCTGGACCCGGACAAGCGCAGCATCGCCAACGGGCTGACGGTGCGCTTCAACGACGGCAGCGCGCTGCCGGAGATGCTGGTGGAGTACCCGCTGGGCCACGCACGCCGGCGCGCAGAGGGTATCCCGCTGCTGATGGACAAGTTCCGCCGGCACCTGGCGCACCGCTTCCCCACCGCCCAGCAGCAGCGCATCCTGGCCGCCTCGCTGGACCCGGTGGCCTTGGCGGCGATGCCGGTGACCGACTACGTGGACCTGTACCTGCCGGGGTAGGGGGCACTTTGGTAGGTGCCAACCTTGGTTGGCATGGGCCCAACGCCAACCGGGGTCGGCGGCTACCCCGCCGGGCATGGCCCGGCGCTACCGTTCCGATGCATTCCTGCCGAATCCGCGTCAACGCCTTGACGCGACGCGCCTATAATGACCACCTCGATCAAGGAGTGACGACATGAGCGGTCCGGCACGGCGGATGCGGTGGGGATGGACGGCAGCATTGCTGGCAGGAGGGCTGTTGCTGGGCCTGGCCGGTTGCCGCAACGACAGCGGGCAGCTGCCGAAGGCCAGCGGCGAAGCCATCGCCACCAAGGCCGAGCAGGTGAAGGAGTTCACCCTGCTGCGTGCCTACCCGGACCAGAAGAGTGAAGGCCTGTCGCTGGCGCTGGAGTTCTCGCGCCCGCTGGTCGGCACCCAGGACTTCGACAAGCTGGTGCGCTTCGAAGAGAAGGTCGGCAACGATGACAGCAGCTGGACCCTGTCCGATGACGGCCTGACCCTGCGCTATCCCTTCGTCGAAGCCGGCAAGGAATTCAGCCTGGTGGTCTCGCCGGACCTGCTGGCCGCCGATGGCAGCCGCCTCGGCAAGGAACTGAAGCAGAAGGTCTTCAGCGGCGAGCTGAAGCCGGTGGCCGGTTTCGCCTCGCAGGGCAGCGTGCTGCCGGCCAAGGACAGCCGCGGCCTGCCGGTGGTGTCGGTGAATGTGCCGGAGGTCGATGTCGAGTTCCTGCGCGTGCGCGAAAAGGATCTGCCGACCTTCTTCAGCCAGTACCAGCGCGGTGGTCGCCGCGGCAGCTGGGAACTGAGCAGCGACTACGAGCGCAGCCCGATCAACAAGCTGGCCGAACCGGTCTACGTCAACCGCTTCATCCTGGGTGGCAAGCAGAACGAGCGGGTGCTGACCTACCTGCCGACCCAGGACATCAAGGAACTGCAGGAGCCGGGGCTGTATTTCGCCCTGCTCAAGCGCACCGGTGACTACGAGGGCGAGTTCGATACCGCGTTCTTCTCGGTCAGCGACATCGGTCTGCACACCCGCGCGTACAAGGACAAGCTGTTCGTCCATACCGCCGCGCTGAAGGACGGTGCATCGCTGAAGGGCATCGACCTGCGCGTGCTCGATGCCAAGGGCGAAGTGGTGCTGAAGGGCAGTACCGACAGCAACGGCAATGCGCTGCTGAACTACACCCTGGATGCCACCCACGTGCTGGTGGCAAGCAGCGGCAAGGACACCAGTTTCCTGCCCTTCAACCAGCCGGCGCTGGACCTGAGCGAGTTCGCCGTGGCCGGCCGTGACAACGCCTGGTTCGATGTCTATGCCTGGTCGGGCCGCGACCTGTACCGCCCGGGTGAGACGGTGCGCCTGTCGGCGCTGCTGCGCGACAACGACGGCAAGCCGATCAAGAGCCAGCCGGTGTTCCTGCGCCTGAAGCAGCCCGATGGCAAGACCTTCCGCGAAACCCGCGTGCAGCCGGGCGAGCAGGGCTACATCAACTTCGAGCAGACCATTCCCGCCGAGGCGCCGACGGGGCGCTGGCAGGTTGAGTTCCGCACCGACCCGGCCAGCAAGGAAGCGATCCAGGGCATGACCCTGCGCATCGAAGAGTTCCTGCCCGAGCGCATGAAGCTGGACCTGGACAGCGCGCAGAAGACGCTGAAGCCGGGTGAAGACCTGCGTCTGCAGGCCAACGGCGCCTATCTGTACGGTGCCCCGGCCGACGGCAACCGCTTCACCGCGCGCATGGCGGTGGCCGCCGAGCAGAAGCCGGTGGAGGGCCTGCCGGGCTACTTCTTCGGCGACCCGACCCTGCAGCTGCCGCGCGAAGCCAAGGATGTCATCGACACCACGCTGCCGGCCAATGGCCAGCTGCGCGAAGACGTGTCGTTGCCGGAAGAGGCGACCAAGGCGAAGGCGCCGATCGCGGTGGTGCTGTCCGGCAGCCTGTATGAAACCGGTGGCCGCACGGTCACCCGCACCCTGAAGCGGGTGGTATGGCCGGCCGCCGCACTGGTCGGCGTGCGCCCGTTGTTCAATCCGGACGACGGCGCTGATTCCAACGGCAACGCGCGGTTTGAACTGATGCGCGTGGATGCGGCCGGCAAGCCGCAGCCGGCCAAGGGCCTGAAGATCACCCTGGTGCGCGAGCTGCGCGACTACCACTGGACCTTCAACGACAACCGCTGGGACTACGATTTCACCCGCCGCTTCGAAAACAAGGAAACCCGTACCGTCGATGCCGGCGGCAGCGCGGTGGCCTTCGACTTCCCGGTGGAGTGGGGCGAGTACCGGGTGGACGTGTTCGATCCGTCCACCGGCCTGACCAGCCGTTATCCGTTCCGGGCCGGCTGGAGCTGGGGCGATGACAACCGTGGCCTCGATGCCCGCCCGGACAAGGTCAAGCTGGGCCTGGACAAGACCGGCTACAAGGCCGGCGATACCCTGGAAGTGACGGTGACCCCGCCGCATGCCGGCAAGGGCGTGCTGATGGTCGAGACCGACCGCATGCTGTACGTGCAGGACATCGACGCCAAGCCCGGTGCCACCTACAAGATCCCGGTCACCGCCGATTGGGAGCGCCACGACGTCTACATCACCGCGCTGGTGTTCCGCGGTGGCAGTGCGCCGAGCAAGATCACCCCGGCCCGCGCGGTGGGCGTGGTGCACGTGCCGATGGACCGCAAGGGCCGCACCGTGGCCGTCGGCCTGGCCGCGCCCAAGCAGATGCGACCGGAGCAGGACCTGCCAGTGACGGTCAGCGCACCGCAGCTGGCCGGCAAGGTCGCGCACGTCACTGTTTCGGCCGTGGATGTGGGCATTCTCAACATCACCCGCTTCCCGGTGCCCGATGCCGGCGCGCACTTCTTCGCCCAGCGCCGCCTCGGCATCGATGCCTATGACATCTACAGCCGGGTGATCGAGAGCTTCGACGGCGGCAGCGGCAAGCTGAAGTTCGGCGGCGACATGGCGCTGCAGGCGTTGCCGCAGGCCAAGCGGCCGACCGCGCGCGTGCAGACCGTGGACCTGTTCTCCGGCCCGGTGCAGCTCGATGCCAAGGGCATTGCCCGCATTCGCCTGAAAGTGCCGGATTTCAATGGCACCCTGCGGGTGTCGGCGCTGGTCTACAGCGATGACCAGTACGGCAAGCGCGATGTGGAAACCGTGGTGCGCGCACCGATCCTGGCCGAGGCCAGCATGCCGCGCGTGCTCGCCCCGGGCGACCGCAGCACGGTGACGCTGGATGTGCAGAACTTCACCGGCAAGCCCGGTCAGTTCAACGTGCGCGTGGACAGCGAAGGCCCGCTCAGCCTGGGCGAAGGCACGCGCAGCGTGCAGCTCAATGCCGATGCCAAGACGACGTTGAGCTTCCCGTTGTCGGCGCGCGAGGGCCACAGCGTGGCCAAGGTGCGCGTGCGTGTGGATGGCAACGGCTTCAAGGCCGACCGCCGCTACGATCTGCCGGTACGCGCGGCGTGGCCGCAGGTACTGCGCTCGCAGGTGCGAACGCTCGATCCGCTGGCGGCGGTGAGCCTGGATGGCAGCCTGATGGACGGGCTGATGTCCGAATCGGTCAATGCCCGCCTGCTGGTCAGTCCGCTGCCGCCGATCCCGTTCGCCAGCGCGCTGCAGGGTGCGCTGAACTACCCGTACGGCTGTGCCGAACAGACCACCAGCAAGGGCTACGCCGCGCTGATCCTGGACCAGGCCACGTCGTCCATGCTCGGCGCTGACGGCCTGGACGCGAAGACCCGTCGCGAGCGCATGGAAGGTGCGTTCGGTCGCCTGGCGTCGATGCAGGTGGCCAACGGCAACTTCTCGATGTGGGGTGACGACGGCTACGTGAACCCGTGGCTGACCCCGTACATCGCCGAGTTCCTGCTCGATGCCAAGGACGGTGGTTTCGCGGTGCCGGACAACGTGCTGCAGAAGGCGCTGAACCGCCTGAGCGAAGACCTGCTGTCCGGTGGCAACCAGTTCTACGGCCAGGAAAAACGCGAAAGCCTGAAGTTCGCCAACCAGGCGTACTCGGGTTACGTGCTGGCCCGCGTCAACCGCGCGCCGCTGGGTACCCTGCGCACGCTGTACGACAACGAACGCAGCAAGGCCGTGGGTGGTCTGTCGCTGGTGCACCTGGGCGTGGCGCTGTCGCTGCAGGGCGATGCCAAGCGCGGCCAGGCGGCCCTTGCGGCGGGCTTTGCCAAGTCCAGCAGCGAACGCCCGTCCTACTTCGGCGACTACGGCAGTGCCGTTCGTGATGATGCGCTGATGATCGCGCTGACCCACGAAAACAAGCTGGCCAAGCCGGCATGGGATGCACGCGCGGTTGATCTTGGCCGTGGCCTGGATGCGCGCCGCAATAGTGGCTGGATGTGGCTGAGCACGCAGGAACAGGTGGCCATCGCCCGCCTCGGCAAGGCACTGGCCGCCAACCAGAAGGCGCTGGTGGCCGGTGAGCTGGTGATCGGTGGCAACAGCGAGGCCATCGGCGAACGCAAGCTGTTTGGCCGCAACTTCGATGCAGGGCAGCTGGCCGCGGGCGTGCGCTTCACCCCGCAGGGACAGCCGCCGATGTTCGCCAGCATCGACGTGGCCGGCATTCCGCGCAGCGCGCCGGCGCCGGACAACAGCGTGATCGGCGTGGAGCGCAGTTACTTCGGCACCGATGGCAAGCCGTGGTCGCCGCGTCCGCTGAAGGAGGGCGAAGCGCTGATCGTGCGCGTCACCATCACCGCCGACAGCGAGATGCCCGATGCGCTGCTGACCGACCTGCTGCCGGCAGGCCTGGAGATCGAGAACCTCAACCTGGGCGATGCCAAGCAGTGGGCCGATGTGGTGGTCGATGGCATCACCATCAGCGACCGCAGCGAAGCGGCCGATACCAAGCACGAGGAGTTCCGCGATGACCGCTACGTGGCGGCGCTGAAGCTCTCGCGTGGCAGCAAGGCCAACGTGTTCTACCTGGTGCGTGCGGTCACTCCGGGTACCTACACGGTGCCGCCGTCGCTGGTGGAGGACATGTACCGGCCGCAGCTGCGTGGCGTCGGCCGCAGCAGCCCGACCACGTTGACGGTGGTACAGCCGTGATCGTGCGGACGGGCCGCGACGGCGCGGCCCGTCCCACTGGATGCCGTGGATGAAGGTGAGATCGCTGAAAACGCGGCTGCCGCGCCTGCGGCAGCGGCTGCAACCGCTGTGGCCGTGGCTGCGCTGGGGCACGACGGCGTTGCTGGTGCTGCTGCTGGTACTGGATTTCGCCTTCCCGCCGCCGTTGCCCCGGCAACGCGACACCAGCACGCTGGTGGTCGCCGCTGACGGCAGCCCGATGCGGGCGTTCGCCGATGCCGAGGGCGTGTGGCGCTATCCGGCGTCGGTCGACAGCGTGTCGCCGCTGTACCTGCAGGCGCTGCTGACCTACGAGGATCGCTGGTTCTGGCAGCACCCGGGCATCAATCCGCTGGCGATCCTGCGTGCCGGTGGGCAGCTTCTGCGAGGTGGCCGCATCGTCTCCGGAGGCTCGACCCTGACCATGCAGGTGGCGCGCATTCTCGATCCGCATACGCGCACGCCCTGGGGCAAGCTGAAGCAGATGCTGCGTGCGGTGCAGCTTGAGGTGCACCTGTCCAAGCGCGAGATCCTCGCGTTGTATCTGGAGCGCGCGCCCTACGGTGGCACCATCGAAGGCGTGGAGGCGGCCAGCTGGGCCTACCTCGGTAAGCCGGCCGCGCAGCTTTCGCATGCCGAGGCCGCGTTGCTGGCGGTGCTGCCACAGGCACCCAGCCGTTTGCGCCCGGATCGTCATCCCGAAGCCGCGCAGAAGGCTCGCGACAAGGTACTGGCGCGCATGGCCGAGCTCGGCGCATGGACGCCGGAGGAAGTGGAAGATGCGCGCATCGAGAACGTGGTCGCACGCTCGCTGCGTCCACCACTGCACGCGGCACTGCTGGCCCAGCGCCTGCACTCGGCGCATCCAGGGCAGGCGCGGATCCAGAGCAGCATCGACATCGGCCTGCAGCGCACCCTTGAAGAGCGCGTGGCCAGCTATTTCTCCACGCTGCCCGAGCGCACGTCAGCCGCACTGCTGGTGGTCGACAACCAGACCCTGCAGGCGCGTGCGTATGTCGGCACGCTGTCTTTCGGTGATCGGCAACGGCTGGGCCACGTGGACATGGTGCAGGCCTGGCGCTCGCCGGGCTCCACGCTGAAGCCGTTTCTGTATGCGATGGCACTCGATGATGGCCTGATCCATTCCGAGAGCTTGCTGGTGGATGCGCCGCAGAGCTTCGGCAGCTATCGGCCGGGCAACTTCGACATGGCCTTCAACGGGCCGGTCAGTGCTGCCAGTGCGCTGCGCCTGTCGCTGAACGTGCCGTCGGTCGACCTGCTGCAGCGGGTAGGTGCGGCACGCTTCGCCGCGCGCCTGTCGCACGCCGGCATCCAGTTGCGCTTCCCGCCGGGCAGTTCGCCCAATCTGTCGCTGATCCTCGGCGGCACCGGCGCACGGCTGGAAGACCTGGTCGGTGCGTTCGCTGCGCTCAACCGCAACGGCATTGCCGGCCGCGTGCGCTACACCGATGACGAACCGATGATCGAGCGGCGGCTGGCTTCGCCCGGTGCCAGCTGGATCGTGCGCGAGATGCTGGAATCGAATCCGCGCCCGGGGTACGGCGTTGGCACGTTCGACGTTGGCGGGCGGCCGCGCGTGGCCTGGAAGACCGGAACCAGCTATGGCTACCGCGATGCGTGGGCGATCGGCAGTACCCGCCACTACACCGTGGGCGTGTGGGTGGGGCGCCCCGATGGCACGCCGTTGCCGGGGCAGTACGGCGCGGTCACCGCCTTGCCGTTGATGTTCGAGGTGGTCGACAGCCTGCCGCGCCAACGCGGCGATGCGGCGGCCGCGCCGATGCCGGCCAGCGTGACCCAGGCAGACATCTGCTGGCCAACTGGAGAACTGGCCGAAGGGTTGCCAGCGGCACTCTGCCAGCGACGCCTGTCGGCCTATCTGCTGGACGGTGCGGCACCGCCGACGTTCCCCGAACGCGAGGCACGGCGATGGCAGCCTGGCCGCCAACGCTACCTGGCTGACGCGCGCACCGGACTGCGCGTATCGGCTGATTGCAGCGCGCCGCATGAGGAAGTCGCGCGGGAAATCGCGCGATGGCCGGCGCTGTTGTCACCCTGGCTACCCAAGGCCACCCGCGATGCCTCACAGCTTCCCGCACTGTCGCCGGACTGTCGCGATGATGGTCGCGAGGCCAGCGTGGCCCTGCATATCGATGGCCTCAATGAAGGCGCGACGCTGGCGCGTGCACCCAATGCCGAACACGGCGTACGCCTGCAGCTGCGCGCATTGGGCAGCGAACAGGCCGTGGACTGGCTGCTGGATGGTCGATGGATCGCGCAGACGCGCGGTGCGCAGCTGATGCAGCGCGAGTTCGCCGATCCGGGGGCGCATACGTTGACCGCGCTGGCTGCTGACGGCGCCTGGACGCAGGTACGGTTCAACGTGCTGCGGTAGCGCCGGGCCATGCCCGGCGGATGTCACGTGATCGGGCACCAACCCGCCGGGCATGGCCCGGCGCTACCGGTCCGCCAAGACCCGGTAGGTGCCAACCTTGGTTGGCACACGCAGACGCTGCCCACCAAGGTGGGCGACTACCAGGGCGTTCGCCGGGCATGGCCCGGCGCTACCGGTCCACCATGACCCGGCAGTCCACCAGGACCCGGTAGGTGCCAACCTTAGTTGGCACGCGCAGACGCCGCCCACCAAGGTGGGCAACTACCAGGGCGTTCGCTGGCATGGCCCGGCGCTACCGGTCCACCATGACCCGGTAGGTGCCAACCTTGGTTGGCACGCGCGGAAGCCGCCCACCAAGGTGGGCGACTACCAGGCGTTCGCTGACATGGAAGGGCGCTACCGGTCCACCATGACCCGGTAGGTGCCAACCGTGGTGGCACGCGCAGAAGCCGCCCACCAAGGTGGGCGACTACCAGGACGTTCGCTGGCATGGCCCGGCGCTACCGGTCCACCATGACCCGGTAGGTGCCAACCTTGGTTGGCACGCGCAGACGCCGCCCACCAAGGTGGGCATCTACCAGGGCGTTCGCTGGCACGGCCCGGCGCTACCGATCCACCAGGACCCGGTAGTTGCCAACCTTGGTTGGCACGCGCGGAAGCCGCCCACCAAGGTGGGCGACTACCAGGGCGTTCGCCCGGGCATGGCCTGGCGCTACTCCCCGATCCAGCCATCCAGCAGGTCGGCGAACTCATCGGCGTGCTCCTCCTCCTGCGCCAGGATCTCCTCCAGGATGCGCTTGGTGGTGGTATCGCTGTCGCCGATGAAGTTGATCATCTCGCGGTAGCTGTCGATGGCGATGCGCTCGGCCACCAGATTCTCGCGGACCATGTCGCGCAGGTCGCTGCCTTCCTTGTATTCGGCGTGCGAGCGTGCGGTCAGCGTGTCCGGATTGAGGTCAGGCTCGCCGCCGAGCTGGACGATGCGTTCGGCCAGCTTGCCGGCGTGCGCCTGCTCCTGTTGTGCGTGCTCGAGGAACTCGTCCTTGACCGCATCGGCCAGCATGCCCTTGGCCATGAAGTAGTGCCGGTAATAGCGCAGCACGCATACATATTCGGTGGCCAGCGCGTCGTTGAGCAGCTTGATCACCACCTTGCGGTCGGCGCTGTAGCTGTCGGTGATCGCTCCGTCTTCGATGTTCTTCCGTGCCCGCTCGCGCAGGGTCTGGCGATCACTGATGCCAGCGACCTTGGCGGAAGGGGAGGTGTTGCTGGCTTTGGCTGGCTTGTTGGACATGGCTGGCCGGTTTCCTCTGCAGTCAGGGTTTCAGGTGGGCAGGTGATCCAGTACGTAGTCGGCTGATGACACCTCGAACTGGCCGGGCTCCTCGATCCAGGCCGCGCGCACCGTGCCGTCCACCACGTACAGGGCAAAGCGACGCGAACGCGTGCCCATGCCGGATGAACTTGCATCCAGCTCCAGGCCAAGTGCACGGGTCAGTTCGGCATTGCCGTCGGACAACATCAGCAGACCGTCGGGTACGTGCTGGTCGGTGGCCCAGGCTTTCATCACGAACGGGTCGTTGACCGCCACGCAGTAGACATCGATGCCGCGATGGCGGAACGCCTCGAACTTTTCCACGTACCCGGGCAGGTGGCGGGCCGAGCAGGTGGGGGTGAACGCACCGGGCACGGCGAACAGCACCACCTTGCGCCCGTCGAACAGGGCGTGGGTATCGAGGGTCTCGATGCCTTCGCGGATGCGCTTGAGAGTGACTTCCGGAATACGGTCGCCGACATGGATGGTCATGGGAACTCCTTGCTGGGTGAGGGTAGGGGCCAGGAGGGGACGGACGCGTCAAGACATTGGAAAACCCATGTATACACCCCATCTCCGTCGTCCGCGGCGGGCGGTCAGCCACAGCATGGGGCCGGGCGATGGCAGGCGCATTGCGCTGGATCAGTCGGCCTCACCGTCGCCGCACGACCGGCGGCGTAGCATCGCCGGCGCGTAGAATGAACCCGGGGCGGCGCCCACCGGCGCGGCCGAAGCGAATCGAGGTAGCTGGATGGAATTCAAGGATTATTACGCCACCCTGGGGGTGGAACCGAGCGCGGGCGAGGCGGAGATCAAGACCGCCTATCGCCGGCTGGCACGCAAGTACCACCCGGACGTCAGCAAGGAGGCCGGGGCCGAGGACAAGTTCAAGGCCATCAACGAGGCCTACGAGGCGTTGCGCGATCCCGAGAAGCGCGCGGCCTATGACCAGTTGCGTGCGCAGGGCTATCGCCCGGGCGAGGAATTCAACGTGCCGCCGAACTACGGCGGTGGCGGTTTCAATTTCGAGGAAGTGTTCGGCGGCGGTGGCCCCAACGGTGGTTTCAGCGACTTCTTCGAGAGCCTGTTCGCGCGCCAGCGCGGCGGCCAGGGCGCAGGCCCGGGCCCGGGCTTCAGCAGCCATGGCCATGCGCCCAACCGCGATACCCGGGCCAAGCTGTCGGTACCGCTGGAGGCGGCCTACAACGGCGACAGCCTGCGCATCACCGTTAACGGCAAGCAGCTGGACGTGCGCGTGCCCAAGGGCATCCGTCCCGGGCAGGTGATCCGCCTGGCCGGGCAGGGCAATCACGGCGGCAACCTGCTGCTGGAAGTGGAGTACGCCGCGCATCCGCAGTTCGAGGTCGACGGCCGCAACATCCTGTACACGCTGCCGGTCACCCCGTGGCAGGCGGCGTTGGGCACCAGCATCAGCGTGCCGACCCTGGGCGGCGCGGTGGAACTGAAGATTCCGGCCGATTCCGACGCCGGTCGCAAGCTGCGGCTGCGTGGGCGCGGCCTGCCGGGCAGCCCGGAGGGCGACCAGATCGTCGAGCTGGAGATTGTCGCCCCGGCGGCGACGGACGACGCGCAGAAGAAGGCCTATCGGAATCTGGCCAAGGCGTTTGGCGAAACAATCTGAAATCTGCTTCGGTGGGTGCGGACCACGGTCCGCACGTCTTGCGGTAGTGCCGGCCGCTGGCCGGCAGAGGCGTGCCAACCAAGGTTGGCATCTACCAGAGCAAAGGCGTGCCAACCAAGGTTGGCACCTACCAGAGCAGAGGCGTGCCAACCAAGGTTGGCGTCTACCGGAGCGGTGGGTCAGCCTTGACCGGCGAACACCCGCTCCAGCACTTCGGACAGTTCGTCTTCCGAGAACGGCTTGGTGATGTAGGCCTTGGCGCCCTGGCGCATGCCCCACATGCGGTCGGTGTCCTGGTCCTTGGTGGTCACCAGGATCACCGGAATGTGCCGGGTCGCCTCATCGCGGGCGAGCGTGCGGGTCGCCTGGAAGCCATTGAGGTTGGGCATCACCACGTCCATCAGCACCAGGTCGGGCAGCTCGGCCTTGGCGGTCTCCACCCCGGCCGCACCATCGGTGGCGGTCAGGATCTGGTGCCCGAGCTTCTCGACGATGCGCTGTATCCCCAACAGCTGCGACGGTGAGTCGTCGACGATCAGAATGCGTGCCATGTTGTTCCCCATGTGATGCCGGAAGTGTAGTGCCGGCATCCTGTTGGCGGGAGGGCGACGGCTGCCGTCCGTCGCCTGCCTGCGACGTTCAGTCGATCCGCACCACCGTGCGGCCAAGCGAGCCGCCCGCCAGCATGCGATCGAACACCGCAGGCAGACCGTCCAGACCGACTTCGGCGGTGCAGATGCGGTCCAGGTGCTGCGGTTTCCACGCGTCACCCAAGCGTGCCCACACTTCTTCGCGCAGCGCGCGCGGGGCATTGGCCGACGAAACGCCGAGCAGCGAGACACCGCGCAGGATGAAGGGCATCACGGTCATGTCCAGCGTCGGGCTGGCGGCCAGTCCCGCACTGACCACGCTGCCGTAAGGCACGGTCTGGGCCAGCAGACTGGCCAGCATCGGCCCGCCGGCGTTGTCCAGGCCACCGCCGAAACGTGCCGACTGCAGCGGACCGGTGTCGGCAAGGGCGTCACGCGGCAGCACCTCGGCAGCACCGATACCGCGCAGGAAGTCGCTCTGTTCCGGTTTGCCGCTGATCGCGTGTACGGCATAGCCGGCGCGGCTGAAGATGTCCACGGCCAGTGCCCCGACCCCACCGCTGGCGCCGGTAACCGCCAGTGGCCCAAGCTCGGGCGTCTGCCGGTTGTCCTGCAGGCGCAGCAGCGCCAGCGCGGCGGTGAAGCCGGCGGTGCCCAGTACCATCGCCTCGCGTGGGCTCAAGCCCGCCGGCTGGGCGATGACCGCGCTCGATTCCAGTCGCACGTACTGGCTGTAGCCGCCATCACGGGTTTCGCTGAGGCCACAGCCGGTGGCAAGTACCGCATCACCCTCGCGCCAGGCCGGATCGGTGGAGGCGACCACCGTGCCGGCCACGTCGATCCCGCCCACCAGCGGGAAGCGGCGCAGGATGCGGCCTTTGCCGGTGCCGGCCAGGGCATCCTTGTAGTTGACCGAGGACCAGTGGGCGCGGATCAGCACCTGGCCGGGGTTGAGGTCGTCCAGACGCAGCGGGACCAGGCCGCTGCGGTAGCCGGCGTCGTCTTTTTCGATGCGGAAGGCGGTGAACGGGGTGGTGGGGGCCATCGGCGCTGCCTGACTTCGAGGAAAACGCCACCTTACCCGCTCAGGCCCCTTTCAATCCTGCCGGTCCGCCCCATCTTGTATGATCGGTAGTGGTTAACGGCTGGCGTTGCGGGAAGGGCCCGCGTCGCAGCCCACATCTTGATGGAGCGTGCATGGCCTGGAATACACCCGGCGGCAACAAGGGCGGACAAGGCCCCGAGGACAATCGACGCGGGCCGTTCGGGTCGCGCGGCGGTGGCAATGGTGGCGGCTGGGGCGGATTGCCCGGACCGCTGAAGGATCTGTTCGACGGCGGCATCCTGCGTTGGGTGGTGGCGGCAGTGGTCCTGCTGGTGCTGTTCTCCAGCTTCCAGCTGATCGGCGAACAGCAGCGTGGCGTGGTGCTGCGCTTCGGCCAGTTCTCGCGCGTCCTGACCCCTGGCCCGAACTTCAAGTTGCCCTGGCCGATCGAATCGGTCACCAAGGTCAACGCCACCGAGATCAAGACCTTCTCGATCCAGGTGCCGGTGCTGACCCGCGATGAGAACATCGTCAATGTCTCGTTGAACGTCCAGTACCGCATCGATGACCCGCAGCAGTACCTGTTCGGCACCGTTGATGCCAACCAGGTGCTGGAACAGTCGGCGCAGAGCGCGGTGCGCGAGGAAGTCGGTCGCGCCGACCTCAACGCCGTATTGAACAACCGTGGCCCGCTGGCCGTGGCCGCCGAAGAGCGCCTGCAGACATTGCTGCGTGCCTTCAAGACCGGTCTGACCGTGACCGGCCTGACCCTGCAGGACGCCCGTCCGCCGGAGGAGGTCAAGCCGGCCTTCGACGAGGTCAACGGTGCCCAGCAGGTCAAGGAGCGCCTGATCAACGAAGCCCAGGCCTATGCGGCCAAGGTCGTGCCTGAAGCGCGTGGCCAGGCCTCGCGTGCCCGTACCACCGCCGAGGGCTACAAGCAGGCCGTGGTGTCCAAGGCCGAGGGTGATGGTCAGCGCTTCAGCCTGCTGCAGGCCCAGTACAAGGACGCACCGGAAGTCACCCGCAAGCGCCTGTGGCTGGAAACGGTGCAGCAGGTGCTGAGCGAGAACCGCAAGGTCATTGGTGGCGATGGCCGCCAGCTGATCTACGTGCCGATGACCGGTGATACCCGTGCCAGCACCTCGGCACCGGCGCCGGTGCCGAACCCCGATGTGGTGATGCCGTCGCTGCCGGGTACCACCGCAGTGGAAGCTTCCCGTGATCCGGGCCGGCCGGTGGGCCGCCCGACCGGGCGTTCGAGCGGCCGTGAGGAGGGCAGCCGATGAGAAATTCAATCTGGATCGCCGTTGTCGTAGCGGTGCTGCTGGGCCTGCTCGGCTCGGTGTACGTGGTTCGTGAGGACCAGACCGCCATGGTCCTGAACCTGGGCAAGGTGGTGCGTTCGGACATCAAGCCGGGCCTGCACTTCAAGCTGCCGGTGGTGGAAACGGTGCGGGTGTTCGACCGCCGCTTCCAGGTGCTGGACACCGCGCCGGCCCGTTACTTCACGGCCGAGCAGAAGGACGTCAGCGTCGACTTCTTCGCCATCGGTTACATCTCCAACGTGGGTGATTACTTCCGTGCCACCGGTGGCGATCCGCGTATCGCCAACGCCCGCCTGGCACCGATCATCACCGACTCGCTGCGCAACCAGATCAACTCGCGCACCCTGCAGCAGCTGGTCTCCGGCGACCGCAGCGAGCTGATCGCCGAGCAGCTGAAGGGCATCAACGAAGCCGTTGCCGGGCTGGGCATGCAGATGATCGACCTGCGCATCAAGCAGGTGGACCTGCCCACCGACAGCCAGGTGATCAATGACGTGTACGAGCGCATGCGCGCCCAGCGCAAGCAGGAAGCCGCCAAGCTGCGCGCCGAGGGCGAGGAGCAGTCGCTGACCATCCGCGCCCAGGCTGACCGTGACAGCACCGTGCTGATCGCAGAAGCCGAACGCGATGCCCAGCGCCTGCGTGGTGAAGGCGATGCCGAGGCCGCGCGCATCTACGGCAAGGCCGGTTCGGCTGACCCGTCGTTCTACGCGTTCTACCGCAGCCTCGAGGCCTACCGCGGCTCGATGACCGACGGCAACGGCGTGATCGTGCTGGACAAGAACGACCCGTTCCTGCAGTACCTCAAGAACGATCGCTGAGTCCGCACGGCAGTACCTCACGGGGCCCGGCCATACGCCGGGCCTCGTGCTTTTCCGGAGTTCCCCCATGAAAGATCTGTTCGCCGCCGTCTGTCTGGTCGCGGTGCTGGAAGGCCTGTTGCTGTTCGTGGCCCCCGTGGCCTGGAAGCGCATGGCCGAACGCCTGCTGGACCTGCCCAGCCCGGCCCTGCGCAGCTTCGGTGGCCTGGTCCTGCTGGCCGGGTTGAGCCTGCTGTGGTGGGTGCGGCACTACCGGGGCGGGGTGGCTGACCGGCTGGTGAAGCCGCCCATCGGAAAGGTGGCACCGGACCCCGGAAACCCGGATAATGCACAAAAGCCGGACGGGCCTCCCCGTTCGGCTTTTTCCGTGTCTGGGCCTTCCATCGCCGGCCGCTCCCCGTTTGGAGCCGCCACCCAAGCGCTGGCCAGCCCCGCTGCGGTTTACCCGTCCGCGGCCCCGATGGCCGCAACAAATAGAGGAACCCGTCATGGGTCAGTCTGTCGTAGTGCTTGGTGCCCAGTGGGGCGATGAAGGCAAGGGCAAGATCGTCGATCTGCTCACTGAGGAAATCGGCGCCGTCGTGCGCTTCCAGGGCGGCCACAATGCCGGCCACACCCTGGTCATCAACGGCAAGAAGACCGTCCTGCACCTGATCCCGTCGGGCATCCTGCGTGACGATGCGCTGTGCCTGATCGGCAACGGCGTGGTGATCTCGCCGGCCGCGCTGCAGAAGGAAATCGCCGAGCTGGAAACCTCCGGCGTGGAAGTGCGTTCGCGCCTGAAGATCTCCCCGGCCGCGCCGCTGATCATGCCGTACCACATCGCCCTGGACCAGGCGCGCGAACGCGCTGCCGGCGGCAAGGCGATCGGCACCACCGGTCGTGGCATCGGCCCGGCCTACGAAGACAAGGTGGCGCGTCGCGGCATCCGCATCGCCGACCTGCATTATCCGAAGCAGCTGGAAGAACTCCTGCGCACCGCGCTGGATTACCACAACTTCGTGCTGACCAAGTACCTGAACACCGACGCGGTCGATTTCCAGAAGACCTTCGACGAGGCGCTGGCCTTCGGCGAGTACGTGCAGCCGATGAAGTCGGACGTTGCCGGCATCCTGCATGACCTGCGCAAGCAGGGTAAGCGCGTGCTGTTCGAAGGTGCGCAGGGCGCGCTGCTGGACATCGACCACGGTACCTACCCGTACGTCACCAGCTCCAACACCACCGTCGGTGGTGCGCTGGCCGGTGCCGGCGTCGGCGCCGATGCGATCGACTACGTGCTGGGCATTGCCAAGGCCTACGCGACCCGCGTTGGCGGCGGCCCGTTCCCGACCGAGCTGGACGATGAAATCGGCCAGGGCATCCGCGACCGCGGCGCCGAATACGGTGCCTCGACCGGCCGCCCGCGTCGCTGTGGCTGGATGGACATCGTCGCGCTGAAGCGCGCCGTGGCCATCAACGGCATCAGCGGCCTGTGCATCACCAAGCTGGACGTGCTGGACGGCATGGAAAAGCTGAAGGTCTGCATCGCCTACGAATACAACGGCAAGCGTACCGAGTACGCGCCGCTGGACGCGCAGGGCTGGGAAGAGTGCACCCCGGTGTACCTGGAGTTCCCGGGCTGGACCGAAAACACCCACGGCATCACCAACTGGGACGACCTGCCGCCGGCCGCACGCGCCTACCTGCGTTCGCTGGAAGAGCTGGCCGGCTGCCCGATCAGCATTGTCTCCACCGGCCCGGACCGCGACCACACCATGGTCCTGCAGGATCCGTTCGCCTGAGTGATGCGGCGATGCCAGGCTGTGCCTGGCAATGCTGCCGCACCGGTAGCGCCGGGCCATGCCCGGCGTCGCTGAAAGAAGAAGCCCCGCGAAAGCGGGGCTTTTTCGTTAGTGTGTACGCAATGCCAGCAGGGAAGCGGATCGATGACCGGCGATGTCAGCGCGAAAGGGACGCGGGTGCTGCGGATCACCCTGTGGGTGTTCTGGGGCCTGTGGGCAGTCGCCTGTGTGGTGCTGGCGGTGGGCGCCGTGGCCAACCACCTGGCGTCACGCACGCAGACCCTGCCGCTGGTGCTGAGCCCCGGTGCTAGCGCGGAGATCACGGTCTACCGCTTCATTGATGATCGTCTGCGGTTGCGGCTGCGTTACCCGCCCAACGCCGCCGACCCAGCCCTCGACCCCGACGTGCTGATGCGTGTCGACACCCCCAACGAGCATGCGGACTTCCGTGCGGGCGTGCGTTCTGGCCCAGCCGGGACGGATGTTGTGCGCAGGCTGGAAACCGTTGAAACGGCTGTTTTTACCGCCGCGTACTTCGGCTATGGCCGCGGTGATGCATTGCCCCGTGGCCGCTCCTGGCTGCGGGTGACCGTGCTGGAAGTGGAGCCGGCGCTGGCCGGCAGGCCGGCAACGATCGAAGTGCAGCCGCCGTTGGATCTTCTGAAACTGACCGACCTGGACTACCTCTGGTTGTGGCCGTTCTTCTTCTGGAAACTGGCAGCGCTGCTGCTGCTGGTTCCAGGCATCGCACTGGTGATCTTCACCATCGCGCTGCGCAGGCAGCGTCCACGCGCTGCCTAGGCGCCACGACCAGACCGTGCGGGTTGCGACTTAATCCCCTCCGTCCCCTTTTTTCAGCAATGGATAGGGATTGATCGACTCGCCCTTCCACCATTGCTTCTCCGGGCCCAGCACGTGCACTTCGAAATGCAGGTGCGGCGCTTCGGGGTTGGCGTTGCCGGTGCTGCCGACGTAACCGATCACGTCGCCGCGCTTGATGGTCTGCTTCTCGGCCAGGCCGTCGGCGTAGCGCTGCAGGTGTGCGTAGTAGTAGCACCAGCGACCGCTGGGTTCGAACTGGTAGACGGTCAGGCCGCCGCGCTCACTGTCGAACAGCTTCTCGACGTGGCCATCGGCCACCGCCAGTACCGGTGTGCCGGCAGCAGCCATGATGTCGATCGCATCGTGCACGCGGCCTTCGCTGCGTGCGTCGGTGAAGGTGTCCTGCAGTTGCGAGGGCGTGATGCCCTGTACCGGCAGCAGCAGGCCGGAGGGTGTGTCGCCCGTTGCTGCTGGGGCGGGCGCAGCGATTGCCGTTGTCGCCTGCTCCACGGGTACGGCCCGGGCGCTGTCGGCCGCAGCGGAGGTCTGCGCCACTGCAAGGGGGCGGGCACCCGTGTCATCGGACGGCGCGCCATCACGCTGCAGCCACCATCCGGCTGCCACGCCCATCACCAGCCCCAGTACGATCAGTTGCGCTAGTCGCATCGGCTCACTCCTGCATGACGACCGGTACCGACGTATCCACGGCTGCAGCCACGCGCAGCACATCCCAGTTGGTCATGCGCACGCAGCCGTGCGATTCGGTCTTGCCGACATGGCCGGGCACCGGCGTACCGTGCAGGCCGTAATGGGGTTTGGACAGGTCGATCCAGACCCGGCCGACCGGATTGTTCGGGCCGGGCGGAATCGTGGCCTTGCGATCGCCCTTCCTGGCATCCCAGAACAGCTTCGGGTTGTAGTGGAATGGCGGATCCGGGTAGACGCCGAGGATCTTCCACTCACCGATCGGCAGCGGGTCGTGCTCGCTGCCCGACGACACCGGTACCTGCGCGATCACCTTGCCCTGCGCGTCCAGCAGTTGCAGGATGGAGTCGGATTTGTCGACCACCAGTTTGGCGGCCTTGGGCAATGCAGCGGGCGCAATGTTGGGCACTTGGATGCGGCTGCCGGCCTTGCTCAGATCCACACCGGGATTGAGCGCCTTCAGCAGCTCCGGTGCGGCATGGAAGCGCTCGCCCAGCGATTCCTCCACGCTGCTGAAGCCCAGTGCCTTCAGCTTGGCCTGGTCGGCGGGCTTTTTGGGAACCGCAACGAACGGACCGGCCACGTCCTCTACGGTCAGCGTGTAGCTGGCAAGGGGGCCGACCGAGTCGGCCTGCAGGGCCTTCCAGGTGGCGTCGTCCAGTTCGCCGCTGACCGTCAGCCCGTGCGCTGCCTGGAAGCCGGACACCGCGCGGCGTTGATTGCTGCCCACTTCGCCATCGATTTCGCCCGGAGAGAAATTGGCGCGGTCCAGAAGTACCTGGGCGTGCAGGGGCGAGTGCGCCGCTGTATCCGGGCCGGCCTTTTCGGCGATGGGTGCTGGTAGGCCGGCGGGCGGGGGCGTCTGCGCAAAGGCAGGCGACATCAGCAGCGACAGGGCGAGCAGGGCGGGGCGGCATACGGGCATGGGCATCTCCAGGCAGATCACGCCTCCACCCTGCCCGTAGACGCTGCGCAGCCGCCGTGAAAGAAAACTGATGCCAGCATGAGCAGTGGGGCCGCGCCGCCGGGCCATCCTCCCGCGGCAGAAGCGGGAGGCCGGGTCTCACCAAGGTGAACGGCTTCCGACGCAGTCGAGCGGGAGGCGATCAAGATTCCCGGCTGGCGGGCCGATATGGGCGCATCCCCCCCGTTTTGGATTCACCCCATGAACTACTTGAGGAACGTCAGGGTCGCCTGGCGTCTTGGGCTTGGCTTTGGCCTGTTGTTGTTGCTGGTTGCCGCCGTGGTCGCTACCGGTGCCACCGCCACGATGGTGCAGAAGCGCGCGATGGAGCAGGTGGTCGAGGTCGGCGTAGCGAAGGTGCGCCTGCTGTCGGAGATGCTCGATGCCAACAACCAGATGATGGTCGTGCGCCGCGAGATGCTGATCCGCCAGGGCGAAGACCGTGCCAACGACGAGCAGCGCATCGCCGCTCTGGTCAAGCGCTACGAGGCCAGTTGGACGGCCTACCAGGCCCTGCCCGGCGATGCCGAAGGCAAGGTGATCGGCGAGACCATCGCCGCCAAGCGCGCGCTCGCCCGTCCGCTCAACAAGCAGACCAGCGAACTGATGGAACAGGGCGATTTCCCCGGCGCCGTGGCGCTGACCCTGGGCCCGGTGCAGGAAGCGGCCAATGGCTGGAACAAGGCACTGGCCGATGGCGTGGCCTATGAAGAAAAGGAAAGCCGCGAGGCCGCTGCCGAGGCGATCCGCCTGGGCGAGCGCAGCCTGCTGCAGCTGCTGGTGCTGGGTGGCGTGGCGCTGCTGGCAGGCATCGCCGCATCGGTGCTGATCGGTCGCAGCATGACCGGCCCGCTGGCGCGTGCAGTGCAGCTGGCCGAGCGCCTGTCCAAGGGTGAACTGGACCAGGAATTCCGCCTGGGTGGCCGGGACGAGCTGACCCAGCTCGGCGAGGCCATGGCCAGCGTGCGCCAGAGCGTGCAGGCCGCCATCGGCGCGCAGCTGCAGATGGCCGAGCAGCATGAAGCCGGTGCGATCCGTTACCGGATGGACGCCAGTGCGTTCCCCGGCGACTTCGGCCGCATGGTGCAGGCCACCAACCACTTGGTCGAATCACACGTGCAGGTGCAGCTGCTGATGGCCGAGGTGATGCAGCGCTATGCCATCGGCGACCTCAGCCGTGATCTGCCCGAGTACCCGGGTGAGAAGGGCACGCTGACCCGTACCCTGGCGGCGGTGAAGCAGAGCCTGATGGCGATCAACGCGCAGATCGATGAACTGGCCCGTGCCGCGCGCGCTGGCGATTTCAGCGTGCGTGGCGACGCCGCGGCATTCCAGTACCAGTTCCAGGCGATGGTGAACCACCTCAACGGCATGATGGCCAGTTCGCAGGCCAGCATCGCCGATGTCTCCGACGTGCTGCGCGCCATCTCGCATGGCAACCTCACCGCGCGCATGGAGGGCGAGTACGAGGGCGTGTTCGCGCGCATGCGTGACGATGCCAATGCCACCACCACGCAGCTGACCGGAATCGTGCGTGGCATCCAGGTGGCCGCCGACAGCATCAACAACGCGGCACAGGAACTGGCGGCCGGCAACAACGATCTGTCGCGCCGTACCGAACAACAGGCCGCGAACCTGGAAGAGGCTGCCGCCTCGATGGAAGAGCTGACCTCGACCGTGCGCCAGAACGCCGAGCTGGCACGCCAGGCCGACAGCGAAGCGCATGCGGCCGGCGTTGCCGTGCGCGAGACCGAGCAGGCCATGGCGCAGATGGCCACGGTGATGGGCGAGATCGACCAGTCTTCGGCGCGCATTTCGGAAATCTCCACGGTGATCGATGGCATCGCCTTCCAGACCAACATCCTGGCGCTGAACGCTGCAGTGGAAGCGGCGCGTGCCGGCGAACAGGGCCGCGGCTTTGCGGTGGTGGCCAGCGAAGTGCGTACGCTGGCACAGCGTGCCGGTGTCGCTGCCAAGGAGATCAAGGAGTTGATCGAGGACGCCGCTGCCAAGGTGCAGAGTGGTCTGGCCGTGACCGTGGAATCGGAAGCCGCCATTGCCCGCGTGGCCCAGGCGAGCTCGCGTACCACCCAGCTGATGAGCGACATCGCCGCCGCCAGCAAGGAACAGGCGGCCGGCATCGAGCAGGTCAACCAGGTGGTGGTGCAGATGGACCAGGTGACCCAGCAGAACGCTGCGCTGGTGGAAGAGGCGACCGCTGCCAGCCGCGCGCTGGAAGAGCAGGCGCATGCGCTGACCACGTCGGTGTCGGTGTTCCAGCTGGAGCAGGGAGCGCGCATGCCCATCGTGCCTGCACGCGCGGCGTAGGCCAACGGCAGCGCGATGTTGGATGGCGCCCTGCATGCGATGACCCGCATGCAGGGCGTCGATGCACGCAACGGTTGAGGGCCGCTAGCGCCCGCGTGCCGAGCGTTCGATCAACCAACCGGCCGCGTACAGCAACAGCAGGGTTGGCGGAACCAGCACCGCATACGCGGTCGACCAGGGCTTGCCGTACAACAGGCTGCCTGCGCCGATGGCATCAAGCGCGGCAGACTGCAGGGTGATGGGGAGTGCCATCAGGATGTAGGTACCCTTCGGGTCGGCGTCTGTCTGTGCGCCGTGGACCAGCCACGCGGTCAACAGCAGGTAGACCACGCACAGCGCAAGGCCTGTCCAGCTCAGCAGTCGTCGCATCTTCATCTGCAGGCCTCCTGTCAACGGACGTCGAAGCGGGCCTGCAGGGGCAGGCTTACATTCCGCAACAGATCCCTGACCACCACCTGCGCGGTCCACGTGCCTTTCGGATCGTCGGGTTCGGCGACGAACTTCAGCTGCACACTGGTCATGTACAGCAGGGTTGGCGGGCCGGGCAGGGCGGCAGTGAAGCAGGGAACATCGCGTTCGTCGACACTGGTACTGCCGTCCGGGCGAAGCATGCGCAGATCGCAGTGCACCTTGGGTACGCGGTTCTCATCCAGTTGCGGGTTGGACAGGAATGTCAGCAGGAACAATTCTCCGCCCAGGTGGACTTCGCTGGCCTCGGTAAAGCTGGGAGTGCTCTCCGGTGGAGTTTCCCATTTGGCCCGCCAGTCGGCGTCGGAGGTGACCAGCAGGGATGCCGCAAAGCCATCGCTGGATTTCATGGCATCGGTCTGCGGCACCGCCTTGCCGTCGCCATTTATCCAGCCATCGCTGGCAAAGGTGGTCAGTGGCAGCATCAGGGCCATCATGGCCAGTGCGTAGGTCCCTCGCATCAAGGCTCTCCTTGGTAGCCGCATCCTGCGGCGGAGCCGGCAGTATCGCGCAACCTTGGCCGGCACAGCAGAGGGAGAGCCAGGAAGAGGTTCCTTCGCCTGCCGATCCGGGCGATGCTTGCCAGCAAAGGAGCTGGCATGGGAACGGGACGTGAGGAATAAACAGGGCTGTGATGCCGCGTCGGCCGCGCCGCTGCACGTACTGATGCTGCCAGGCCTGGATGGCACCGGCAGCATGTCGACCCCGTTGCTGTCCGCACTGCAGGCTCATGGGATGACGACGCAGGCGATCGCGCTGCCTGCGCAGGGCGGGCAGGATTACGCCACGCTTGCCAGATGGCTGTGGCCGCAGCTGCCCCGTCACCCCTTCATCCTGCTTGCCGAGTCCTTCTCGGGGCCGTTGGCGGTCGAGCTGGCCGCGCGCCAGCCCGCAGCGCTGCGCGGACTGGTGCTGGCCGCGACCTTTGCGCGCCGGCCCGTGCCATTGCCGGCAGCCGGCGCGGTACTGCTGTCACCGGCCTGGCCGGTGCCTCCCGTGGCGATGCTGGCGCGCCTGCTGCTGGGGCGGTGGCGCACCGGCGAGCACATGTCGATGCTGCGCGCTGGGTTGGCTCAGGTTCCAGCGACCACGTTGCGGCAGCGCGCCGCAGCGACCCTGCGGGTGGACGTACGCGCATTGCTGCCGCAGATCGGGGTGCCGACGCTGTGCCTGCAGGCGGGTCATGACCGGCTGCTGTGGCCACCGAGGGTAGCCGAGCTGCAGACCCTGCTGCCGGACGCGCGGCACGTGGCCCTGGACGGGCCGCATCTGCTGCTGCAGGCCTGTGCCGAACCGGCCGCCGCGGTGGTGGCCGGTTGGGTGAGGGCGCTGCCCGCTACCGGCTAACTGCCGGCGCGGGTGCGTGCGGCCTTCTTCGCCGCGGTCCTGCGTACCGCCTTTTTTGCTGCACGGGTCTTCGCGGCCTTCTTCGCAGCGGTGCTGCGTGAGGCGCTCTTCTGCGTTGCCTTCCCGGCGGCCGCCTTCTTTGCAGGGACCTTCGCAGGGGCCTTCTTCACCGCCTTCTTTGCAGCAGTCTTCCTGGTGGCGGCCTTCTTCGCAGGCGTCTTTTTCGCAGCGGTCTTCTTCGCCACCTTCTTTGCAGTCGCCTTGCTTGCGGAAGCCTTCTTCGCCGTTGTCTTTCTGGCCACCTTCTTCGTTGCCTTGCGCGCGCTGCCGCTGCGCTTGCCACCACCATCCTGCTTGTTCACGGTGGCCCAGGCGATGCGCTCGGCGGTGCCTTCACTGGCACCGCGTTCGCGCTCACTCTCTTCGATATGCTCGGCCTGGCGCTTCTGCTTGTCGGTATAGGCGGATTTGTCACCACGGGGCATGGGGATTCTCCTGTCGGATGGTCAGGCCAGCAGGCGCAGCTTCGGCTCGCGTGCCCACTGACGGGTGGCGGCAGCGGCGAGGAAGGCCTTGCTGTCTTCGGCCTCCACGGTGCCGGCATCGTTGCCGACGCGCGCTGCCTTCAGCAGGGCCTGTGCGCCTTCGTCACTCGCGATGGCTTTCAGGTGCGCCCAGGCATCGCTGACAAAGCCCACGGCTGCCGCTTCCTTGGCCAAGGCCTTGCCGGCGTCGGCACTCAGCACGACCGCCACTGCGTCGAACACCACCGACGGGGTACCGGCCAGCTGTCCATCGGCGGCCTGCGTTTTGCCGTCGCTGAGCGTGGCACCGCCAATTTTCGGCGCGACCAGCTTGACGCTGGCGCCGGCCTTTTCGGCGGACTTGCGCAGAGTGGCGATCACCCGTGCATCGGAGCCCTCGTCGAACAGGATGCCGATGCAGCGCCCCTGCAGCAGGGGCTTGTTGCGGCCGATCACGCGGACCTCGGGTGCGGCGGGCAGGTCCTGTGCAGGGGTTGCCGTCGGTGCCGGGGCGGGTAGGGTGCCCAGTGCCAGCCCGTCGGCCACGCGCTTGGCCAGTCCTTCGTCGATGTTGCGCAGATGGCTGACGGTGCGCACGCGCACCTTCTCGGTTTCCACCTTCGACAGCTCGAACACCAGCGCCGAGGCCAGGTGCGCCTGTTCCGGTTTTTCCAGGCTGCGGAAGAACATCCGCGCCTGGCTGTAGTGGTCGGCAAAGCTCTCCGCGCGGGTGCGGCCCTTGCGCCCATCATCGGCGCTGGCGTGGCTGCGGAAACCGGTGGGCGTCTCGCGCGGGCTGTCTTCCTGCAGCGAACTGGGGTCGTAGGCCACGCGCCCCTTCGGCACCTGCATCTGCATATGGCCATCGCGCTGATGGTTGGCGAACGGGCACTTCGGTGCGTTGATCGGAATCTGGTTGAAGTTCGGCCCGCCCAGGCGGATCAGCTGGGTATCCAGATAGGAGAACAGCCGCCCCTGCAGCAGCGGGTCATTGCTGAAATCGATGCCCGGCGGCACGTTGGCCGGGCAGAAGGCGACCTGCTCGGTCTCGGCGAAGAAATTGTCCGGCCAGCGGTCCAGCACCATGCGCCCGATCACCTGCAGCGGCACCAGCGACTCGGGGATGATCTTGGTCGGGTCCAGGTGGTCGAACGGGAATCCATCGGCCTGTTCTTCGGTAAACAGCTGCACGGCCAGCTCCCACTCGGGGAAGTCGCCGCGCTGGATCGCCTCGAACAGGTCGCGGCGGTGGAAATCGTTGTCGGCGGCCTGCAGCTTCAGCGCCTCGTCCCAAACGGTGGACTGCAGCCCCAGCTTCGGCCGCCAGTGGAACTTGACGAAGGTGGAGTTCCCTTCCTCATCCAGCAGGCGGAAGCTGTGGATGCCGAAGCCTTCGATGGTGCGCAGCGAGCGCGGAATCGTGCGATCGCTCATCGCCCACATGATCATGTGCATCGATTCGGGCATCAGCGAGACGAAATCCCAGAACGTGTCGTGTGCGCTGGCCGCCTGCGGGAAGGCGCGGTCCGGTTCCATCTTCACCGCATGGATCAGGTCGGGGAACTTGATCGCGTCCTGGATGAAGAACACCGGAATGTTGTTGCCGACCAGGTCCCAGTTGCCTTCCCTGGTGTAGAACTTCACCGCGAAGCCGCGCACGTCGCGCGGGGTGTCGACCGAGCCGGCGCCGCCGGCAACGGTGGAGAAGCGGGTGAACACCGGCGTCTTCACCCCGACCTCGGTGAGGATCTTCGCCCGGGTCACCTTGCCCAGCGAGCGGGTCAGTTCGAAGAAGCCGTGGGCGGCCGAACCGCGCGCGTGGACGATGCGCTCGGGAATACGCTCGTGGTCGAAGTGGGTGATCTTCTCGCGCAGCAGGAAGTCTTCCAGCAGGGTGGGTCCACGCGGTCCCTGGCGCAGGGAGTTCTGGTTGTCTGCAACCGGAATGCCCTGGTTGCTGGTCAGTACCGGATGGGCGCCTCCTGCGAGCTGATGCAGTTCATCGCCCTGGCCGCGGCTGTCACGGTCGGCGGAGGTGGTGGCGGGAGCGCGCTTGCCGGTCGGCTTGCTGGCGGCCATGGAGGATCTCCTGGAGCGGGTAGGGGGGCAGACTCCAGACAGTGGCGCCGCCGGCGTTAATGCACGGTCCCGTGGGAGTGAACGCGCAGACAAATCGGCGGCTCGGGTATGCTTGCCGCATGCGAGTCGAACCCGCCGACATCGAAGCCCTGTTCGACGCCATTCCGGACGTGCTGTTCTTCATGAAGGACCGCCAGGGCCGCTACACCTACGTCAACCAGACCATGCTGCGACGGCTGGGCCTGCGTGCGCGCAAGGACGTGATCGGACGCACCGCGGCCGAGATCTACCCCACCGGCCTGAGTGCGGACTATGTCGACCAGGACGCACGCGTGCTGTCCGGCGAGGTGATCGAGAACCTCATGGAGCTGCACCTGTTCGCCAACCGCGAACCGGGCTGGTGCCTGACCTGCAAACGCCCGCTGCTGGTGGACGGGCAGGTCGAGGGGCTGATCGGCATTTCCCGCGACCTCGGCCAGAAGGACAGCCTGGGGACCCAGTACGAGCAGCTTCGTCTGGCCTTGGCCCACCTCAATACGCACTATGCCGAGAACGTGCGGATGCAGACGCTGCTGGACATCACCGGGTTCTCGTTGTCCAAGCTGGAGCGCAGCTTCCGCAAGGTGTTCCAGATGACGCCGCAGCAGGTGCTGACCCGGCTGCGGATCCAGATGGCCATGCACCTGCTGCATGGCAACGAGAGCATTGCCTGCATCGGCCAGGCCTGCGGTTTCAGCGACCAGAGCGCGTTCACCCGCAAGTTCAAGGCTGAAACCGGTTTCTCCCCGCGCGCCTACCGCGCCCGTATCGGCGGCAATGTCGGCGAGCCGGTACCGGCCTGAGTTTCCTGCTGCGCTGTGCCTATCCCCGCGGCGGCTGGACACGGTAAGGTGTCGCCCTTGTAGCCGCCGCCAGCCCTGCCGATGCCCGCCACCCCCGATACGACCGCTTCGTCCTCCCGCCTCGGCCATTCGCTCAAGCCACGCCAGCTGATCATGATGGGGCTGGGCAGCGCCATCGGCGCCGGCCTGTTCCTCGGCTCCGGCGTGGGCGTGCAGGCGGCCGGCCCGGCGGTGCTGGTGTCCTATCTGGTGGCCGGTGCGCTGGTGATCATCGTGATGAACGCGCTGGGCGAAATGGCCGCGGCCAAGCCGACCAGCGGTGCGTTCTCGGTGTATGCGGCCGATGCCATGGGCGCCACCGCCGGTGCCACCGTGGGCTGGCTGTGGTGGGTGCAGCTGGTCATCGTGATCGCCGCCGAGGCAGTGGGTGCGGCCGGATTGCTGGCCACGGTCTGGCCGGTGGTGCCGGTACCGATGGCGGCATTGGCCTTCATGCTGTTCTTCACCGCGATCAACCTGCTCGGGGTGAAGAACTTCGGCGAGTTCGAATTCTGGTTCGCCATCCTCAAGGTGGCGGCGATCCTGGCCTTCATCGCCGTGGGCGTGGCGCTGCTGATGGGCTGGCTGCCGCAGGTGGCCTCGCCGGGCCTGAGCAACTTCACCGAGCACGGTGGCTTCGCACCGAAGGGCTTGGCCGGCATCGGCGCGGCGCTGCTGGTGGTGGTGTTCGCCTTCGGTGGCACCGAAATCGTGGCCGTCGCTGCGGCGGAGACCGAAGACCCCGAGCGCAGCATCGCCCGTGCCATCCGCACCGTGGCCTGGCGCATCCTGGTGTTCTACATCGGTTCGCTGAGCGTGATCATCGCTGTGGTGCCGTGGACCAGCGAAGCGCTGAAGTCGCCGTTTGCCGCGGTTCTCGATGTCGCCAATATTCCGGGCGCGGCCACCGCCATCACCCTGATCGCGGTGATCGCCCTGCTGTCAGCGCTCAATGCCAACCTCTACGGCGCCTCGCGCATGATGTATTCGCTGGCGCAACGCCGCGAAGCACCGGCCGTGCTGGGCTGGACCGATCCGCGCCAGGTGCCGGTGATCGCGGTGCTGGCCAGCGTCCTGTTCGGCTTTGCTGCCACCATCATGGAACTGCTGTTCCCGGACAAGGTGTTGCCGGTGCTGCTGAACATCGTCGGCTCCACCTGCCTGCTGGTGTGGACGTTGTCGCTGGTCTCGCAGCTGGTGCTGCGCCGTCGCGCCGACCGCCTGGGCACGCGCCTGCCGTTCCGCATGGCGGGCTTCCCGTGGCTGACCGTCTGTGCGCTGGCGATCCTGGCGCTGATCTTCGGCCTGCTGCTGAGTGAAGCGCATACGCGCCTGCAGTTCCTGTCGATGGTGGCGCTGACGGCGACCATCGCGGCCAGCAGCGCCATCGCCCGGCGCATGCGCGAGGCGTGATGGGGCCGCCGGGCATGGCCCGGCGCTACCGATACGCCGCGCCCACATTCCGCGTGCCATCCTGATCGGGTGGGCCATCACCGGCCCGACGAACGGGAGCACCGCATGCTGCGCAGCCGTCCCTTCCTGATGTTCACCGGCCAGGCCGAAGCGGCGCTGGCCCTGTACGCCGAAGCCTTCGCCGAATTCCGCCTGCTGGCCCTGCAGCGCCACCCGGACGGGGCGGGCGCGGGCGTGCCCGGGCAGGTCCGCCAGGCCATTTTCCTGCTCGGCGGCACCCACTACCTGTGCTTTGACAGCCTGGATGTGCACGACTTCACCTTCACGCCCTCGATGTCGCTGTTCGTCGAGTGTTCCGGCGCCGAATCATTCGAGCGTGCCGCGCGCGTGCTGGGTGACGGCGGGCACTGGCTGATGCCGGTGGGCGAGCAGGATTTCAGCAGCCGCTACGGCTGGGTGCAGGACCGCTTCGGCGTGTCGTGGCAGTTGAGCCTGGGGCAGATGCCCGACCCGTGACGCGTCCTGCCGCTGCGCTCGCCGGGCATGGCCCGGCGCTACCGGAAAACAAAAACGGCCCGCTTGCGCGGGCCGTTCTCATTTCCGATGTCGCGATGGCTTACGCCTCGACTTCATCATCCTTGTAGGCATCGACCGGGATGCAGGCACACATCACGTTCTTGTCGCCGTACACGTTGTCGACGCGGGCTACCGGCGGCCAGTACTTCTGCAGCTTCAGGCTCGGCAGCGGGAAGGCGGCCAGCTCGCGCGGGTAGGCGTGGGTCCACTCGCTGGCGGTCACGGCCGTGGCCGTGTGCGGGGCGTTCTTCAGCGGGTTGTCCTCGCGGTCCAGGCGGCCGTCTTCGATCGCGGTGATCTCTTCGCGGATCTGGATCATCGCGTCGATGAAGCGGTCCAGCTCGTGCAGCGATTCGCTTTCGGTCGGTTCGACCATCAGCGTGCCGGCCACCGGGAAGCTCAGGGTGGGGGCATGGAAGCCGAAGTCGATCAGGCGCTTGGCCACGTCTTCGGCACCGATGCCGCTGGTCTTCTCCAGCGGACGCACGTCCAGGATGCACTCGTGCGCGACCAGGCCGTTGCGACCGGTGTACAGGGTCTTGAAGTGCGGGGCCAGGCGCTTGGCGATGTAGTTGGCGTTGAGCTGGGCAACCTGGGTGGCCTTGCGCAGGCCTTCGGTGCCCATCATCGCGATGTACATCCAGCTGATCGGCAGGATCGAGGCGCTGCCGAAGCTGGCGGCGCTGACCATGCCGACCGGACCGTTGTCACCCAGCTTGCCCGGCAGGAACGGGGCAAGGTGCGACTTGACCGCACACGGGCCAACGCCCGGGCCGCCGCCGCCGTGCGGGATGCAGAAGGTCTTGTGCAGGTTCAGGTGCGAAACGTCCGAACCCCACTTGCCGGGCTTGGCCACGCCGACCAGGGCGTTCATGTTGGCACCGTCGGTGTACACCTGGCCGCCATGCTTGTGGATGATCTCGCAGATCTCCACCACCTCTTCCTCGAACACGCCGTGCGTGGACGGGTAGGTCATCATGATCGCGGCCAGGCGGTCGCTGTACTTCTCGGCATTGAGGCGGATGTCTTCAACGTCGACGTTGCCGTTGGCATCGGTCTTGGTGACCACGACCTTCATGCCGCACATCTGCGCCGAGGCCGGGTTGGTGCCATGCGCCGAATCCGGGATCAGGCAGATGTCACGGTGATCTTCGCCACGCGAGCGGTGGTAGGCGCGGATCGCCAGCAGGCCGGCGTACTCGCCCTGCGCACCGGAGTTCGGCTGCAGGCTGACGGCGTCGTAGCCGGTGCACTCGACCAGCATCGCTTCCAGCGAATCGATCAGTTCCTTGTAGCCCAGCGCCTGCTCGGCCGGCACCAGCGGGTGGATCTGCGAGAACTCCGGCCAGGTCACCGGGATCATTTCGGCGGTGGCGTTGAGCTTCATGGTGCACGAGCCCAGCGGGATCATCGTGCGGTCCATCGCCAGGTCCTTGTCGGCCAGCGAACGCAGGTAGCGCAGCAGTTCGTGCTCGCTGTGGTGGGTGTTGAACACCGGGTGGGTCAGGAACGCGGACTGGCGCAGCAGGCCGGCCGGCAGCGCATCGGCGGTGCTGGCATCGAGCGCGTCCACATCAACGGTGGCACCGAACAGCGCGCCTACGGCGACGATGTCGGCGCGGGTGGCGGTCTCGTCCAGGCTGATGCCGACCGAACTGCTGTCGATCGCACGCAGGTTGTAGCCGGCGGCACGGGCCTTGGCATGGATCGCGTCGGCGTCGACACCGGTGACGTGCAGCGTGTCGAAGAAGTCGGCACCGACCTGCACACCGGCAGTGCGCAGCGCGCTGGCCAGGATGGCGGCCAGGCGATGGGTGCGGCGGGCGATGCGGGTCAGGCCTTCCGGACCGTGGTAGACGGCATACATCGAGGCCATCACCGCCAGCAGCACCTGTGCGGTGCAGATGTTGGAGGTGGCCTTCTCGCGGCGGATGTGCTGTTCGCGGGTCTGCAGGGTCAGGCGGTAGGCCGGGTTGCCCTGTGCGTCGATCGAGACGCCGATCAGGCGGCCCGGCATCGAACGCTTGTAGGCGTCACGGCAGGCCATGAACGCAGCATGCGGGCCACCGAAGCCGAACGGCACGCCGAAACGCTGGCTGTTGCCGACCACGATGTCCGCACCCCATTCGCCCGGGGCGGCCAGCAGGGTCAGTGCCAGCAGGTCGGTGGCCACGGCCACCAGGCCGCCGCGCGCGTGCACGGCATCGACCAGCGCCTTGTAGTCGCCCACCTGGCCGAAGGTGTCCGGGTACTGCAGCAGCAGGCCGAAGGCTTCCGCTTCCAGCGCTTCGGCCGGGGTGCCCACGCGCAGCACGATGCCCATGGGCTCGGCGCGGGTGCGCAGCAGTTCCAGCGTCTGCGGGTGCACGGCGTCGTGCACGAAGAAGGTGTCCGACTTCGACTTGGCCGAGCGCTTGGCCAGGGTCATCGCTTCAGCGGCGGCCGTGGCTTCGTCCAGCAGCGAGGCGTTGGCGATTTCCATGCCGGTCAGGTCGGCGCACAGGGTCTGGAAGTTGATCAGCGCTTCCATGCGGCCCTGCGAGATTTCCGCCTGGTACGGGGTGTAGGCGGTGTACCAGGCCGGGTTTTCCAGGATGTTGCGCAGGATCACGTTCGGCGTGTGGGTACCGTAGTAGCCCTGGCCGATGAAGCTGCGCAGCACGGTGTTCTTGTCGGCGATCGCGCGGATCTTCGCCAGCGCCTGCACTTCGGTGATCGACTCCGGCAGCGCCAGCGGTGCCGGCGACTTGATCTTGGCCGGCACGATGGCATCGGTCATCGCATCCAGCGATGCGTGGCCGATGACGCCGAGCATCTGCGCGATCTCGGCATCGTTGGGGCCGATGTGGCGCTCGACGAACGCCGAATGGTGCTCGAGCTCACGCAGGGAAGGGGTGTTCTGGGACATGGCGAAGGATCCGTCAGGAAAGGGCACACGCACGGGCACAAGCCGCCGGTCGGCGGTCTGCGGGCGCCCCTCTGTCCTTTTGCCTGAGAGTTTAAAAGCGCGGAAAACCGCAGCTTCGTGCCCCTTCGGCGCCGGATCGAACCGGTCTCTCCAGAGTTCTGTTACGGGTGGTATCGGGCCTGAGCGATTACGGGCGTTGCGCCTTCGGCAGCGGTGACCTGCTTCTCCCACCGTGTTGCCCGCCGATTATAGCTCGTTGCCGGCGCCTGACGGTGGCCCGGGCTGGCCTCACAGGGCTGAATGGCCGATGGCCCGGGCGTGCGTTCTGTGCATACGTGCATGGCATCGCGCGCATTCCCCACCTATGATGGTGGGATTCTCGTATTCATCTGGCGCCGTCCCTGCTGCAGGGGATCGGCGCCCGCCGTGCGTGTCATGCATGGCCCTGCCGGACGCTTGCCCGATGACCGCCGCCGTTGCTCCTTCCACCCGCCGCATGGCCCTGTTGCTCGCTGGCCTGGCCATGTTCGGTCCGTTCTCGATCGACACCATCTTTCCCGCGTTTCCGCAGCTGGCCCAACGCCTGGCGGTGGACGAGGTGGCGGTGCAGCAGACCATCAGCGTCTACCTGCTGTTCTACGGCCTGATGAGCCTGGCCCATGGCCCGCTGTCCGATGCGTGGGGGCGCAAGCGGGTGATCCTCGGCGGCCTGGTGATCTTCGTCGGCGCCTCGGTGGGCTGTGCGTTGTCTACCGACCTGACCACGCTGCTGGCGTTCCGCGCACTGCAGGGCCTGTCCGCCGGCGTGGGCATGATCGTCGGCCGCGCGGTGATCCGCGATCTGTACCACGGCCACGACGCGCAGCGGCTGATGAGCCAGGTGTCGATGCTGTTCGGTATCGCCCCGGCCATCGCGCCGATCATCGGTGGCTGGATCCTGCTCAGCGGTGCCGGCTGGCCGCTGATCTTCTGGTTCCTGGTGGTATTCGCGCTGGTGCTGCTGGCGGCCACCGCGCGCTTCCTGCCGGAAACCCATCCGGTGGAGGCGCGGATCGCCCTGTCGCCACGCACGTTGCTGCGCGATTACGTGCGCATCGGCTTCAACCCGCGGTTCCTGCGCCTGGCCCTGGCCGGCAGCATCGGGTTCGGCGGCATCTTCCTGTACATCTCCTCGGCGCCGGCCATCGTGATGCAGCACCTGCATCTGGGTGAAGGTGGCTTTGCGTGGTTGTTCATTCCCACCATCGGCGGCATGACCACCGGTTCGTTCCTGTCCGGGCGCATGGCCGGGCACAGCACACCGACCCGGCAGGTCGCGCTCGGTTTCACCCTGTGTGCGGTCTCTGCCGTGTTGAACATCGGCTACGTCACCCTGGCGCCGCAGTTCGCGCTGCCGTGGGCGGTGATGCCGATCTTCCTTGGCGGCATGGGCATGGCGCTGATCTTCCCGATCCTGGCGCTGGCGGTGCTGGACATGTATCCGCTGCAGCGCGGCCTGGCGTCGTCGCTGCAGGCGTTCGTGCAGCTGATGATCAGCACCGTGGTGGCCGGCGTGGTATCGCCGCTGCTGCACAACAACCCGCTGCACCTGGCACTGGGACAGGCGGGCTTCTTCGCGGCCGGCTTCGTGTTCTGGTACTGGGAGCACCAGCGCGAACGCGCATCAGAGGCAGCCAGCACGGCGCATTGAGCGTCATGCAGGGGTAGGGCGCGTCATCACGCGCGGATCCGTTGCGGGGCTGCGGGCAGGGATTAGGCTGGGGTTTCCAGCGAGCCGGTTCGTGGGTGCACGACAGCCAGCCATTCCGATATCGTCGCATGAGGTACCCGCATGGCTGCGCAGCAGACCTACCGCCTGTTCGAGGTGGCGCTGAAGGAGCGCCGCGTTCTTTCTCCTTCCCTGGACCGCATGGTGTTCACCGGCACCGACGTGGCGCACATGAAGACCGAAGGCCCGGACCAGCGTATCAAGGTGTTTTTCCCCTTGCCCGGCCAGGACGCGCCGGACGTGCCCAGCGGCGAAGACTGGTATGCCCGTTACCGGGCACTGCCCGATGAGGCGCGGCCGCCGATGCGCACCTTTACCCTCCGCCAGCTGCGTGCCGGCGAGTGCGAGGTCGACGTCGACTTCGTGCTGCATGGCCAGACCGGACCGGCCTCGCGCTGGGCCACGCATGCACGGCCGGGCGACCGCGTGGTGCTGCTGGCCCCCGATGCCGACTGTGCGGACAGCAGCGAGGGCTGGGAATGGAAGCCGCCAGCCGGGGTAGGCCAGGTGCTGCTGGTGGCCGATGAGACCGCATTGCCGGCGGTGGCCGGCATCCTCGAGGAACTGGCCGGGCTGGCCGATCCGCCGCGCACGCTGGCCCTGCTGGAGATCGCCCAGGCCGGTGATGCGGTGCCGTTGAAGGCACCGGCCACGGCCGAACTGGTGTGGTTGCCACGCGGGCAGCAGGCGCATGGGCAGCGGTTGCTGCAGGCAGTACAGGCGCGGCTGGCGGCGGCCGCGACCGTCGCCGAGGCTGCCGAGCTGGACGACATCGACGTTGATGCGCAGATCCTGTGGGAGCAGGCTGACGCCAGCGCGGACGGCGCGCTGTATGCCTGGGTAGCGGGCGAGGCCGGCGCGGTGATGGCGATCCGCGGGCATCTGCTGAAGGACTGCGGCCTGGATCGCCGCGCGATCACCTTCATGGGGTACTGGCGGCAGGGGCGGGTACTGGACTGAGCCGCTACCGTACCGGCGTGAACCGGCATGCAGGGGGTGTGGGTTATCCTTGCGCCCCCGCAATGCAAGCCCCACTGATGTCGACCTCTTCCAAATCCCGCCGCGACCAGCGCCGTCGCCAGGAACAGCAGGCTGCCAACAAGGCCGCTGCCACCGCCTCGCCCGTCGAGCCGCACGCCGAGCTGCGCGACACGCAGCGCACGCTGCTGGCCGGCATCGTCCGTCGCGATGGCGAATGGGTGCTGGGCATGGATGGCCGCATCGCCGGCCAGAGCGAGAGTGCGGCCCAGGTACTGGCGCTGATCATGCAGGCCGGTGAACTGCACGAACGGCAGGGCACGCCGGTGCGCCTGATCTATTCGGATGCGCTGCGCGATGCGGCGCAGGCCGAAGCCAACGAGAAGGGGCAGACCTTCGAGGAATTCAAGGCCGCGCTGGCCACGCAGCTGGCGGCGAAGAAGAGCAACTGATCGTCATCGCGGTAGCGCCGGGCCATGCCCGGCGGCTTTTCATTACGCCGCTGCGCTCGCCGGGCATGGCCCGGCGCTACCGAAACGGAAAAGGGCGGATCCTCGCGGATCCGCCCTTTCTTCATTTCGCCGCCGGTGCCGCGTTGGCCTGCCAGCCGCACATCTGGCCTTCGTTCTGCTGCTTCAACCAGGCATTGACCGGGCTGAAGTACTCGATCATCGGGCCGGCATCGAGCTTGTCCGAGCCGGTCAGTTCCTTCAGCGTGGCCTGCCACGGCTGGCTGGCACCCTTGCTCAGCATCGCCCAGTACTTCTGGCCGGCTTCCTTGTTGCCGTAGAAGGTGCACTCGTGCAGCGGGCCCTTGAAGCCGGCGGCATCGCACAGGCCCTTGTAGAACTGGAACTGCAGGATGCGCGCCAGGAAGTAGCGGGTATACGGGGTGTTGCCCGGCACGTGGTACTTGGCACCCGGATCGAAGAATTCCTCGCCACGGGCGCTGGCCGGGGCCACGCCCTGGTACTTGGCCTTCAGGTCCCACCATGCCTTGTTGTAGTTGTCCGGGGTGATCGAACCATCGAACACGCCCCAGCGCCAGCGGTCGATCATCAGGCCGAACGGCAGGAACGACACACCTGACAGCGCCATGCGCATCTGGTTGTTGATGACCGCTTCGCGGCTCTCGGTCGGCGCGTCGACCAGCCCGATCGAGCTGAGGTACTTCGGCGTCATCGCCAGCACGATGGTGTCGCCGATCGCTTCATGGAAGCCATCGTTGGCACCGCCCTGGAACAGCGGCGGCAGCGGGTTGTAGGCCAGGTCGTAATAGATGTGGCCCAGCTCGTGGTAGATGGTGGTGAAGTTCTCTTCGTTGGGCTTGATGCACATCTTGGTGCGCACATCGCCTTCCATGTTCATGTCCCACGCACTGGCGTGGCAGACCACGTCGCGGTCATCGGGCTTGATGAACTGGGTCTTGTCCCAGTACGACTGCGGCAACGACGGCATGCCCAGCGATACGTAGAAGTCCTGTGCACGCTCGGTCATCTGCTTGGCGGTGCGCAGTTCGGCCTCGCGCTGCGCCTTGTACTGCGCGGCCACGTTCGCATCCTTGCCGGCCTTGGCCAGCGCCGCGCTCAGGTTGGTCTGGTACTGCTTTTCCAGCGCTGCAGTGATGTCCAGGCTGCCGGCGCCCGGGTATGGTTCCAGCTGGTCCCACAGGTTGGACCAGTCCTGCTGCCACATGTTGCCCATCAGGTGCGCGGCGATCAGGCCGTTGCCCACCTCGGCCTTGTCCTTGCCATAGGTCTTGTCCAGCTTGCCGCGCGCGTAGCAGTGCAACTGCTCGTACATCGGCTTGACCTGTTCCCACAGGCGATCGGTTTCCGGTCCGATCTGCTCCGGCGGCATGTCATAGCCACTGCGCCACATCTGCCCGGCATCGGTGAAGCCCATGCCCTTGGCACCTTCATTCACCAGGCCGACGAACTTCTGGTAATCACCGCGCATGCTCCTGGTGGTGCTGTGCCAGCCCTGCCAGGCATCGAGCTGCTGGTCATAGTCGCGGCTGCGCGCCAGCACCTGCTCCAGTTCGCCCAGCTGGCGGCAGGAGTTGGGATCGTTGGCGTCGGTGCAGTACTTGCCTGCGCCGTAGCTGCCTTCCATGCGGGTGGCGATCTGGGTCAGTTCGGCCAGCTTGGCCGGGTCGCGCGGCGCCGGCATCGACGACATCAGCTTCAGCAGGTGGATCGCGCGCTTGCTGTCTTCGCTCATCGGCTTGCCATCGAACTTGCCGGCCTGCTCGATCCAGCTGTTGAGCTGGGTCAGCGAACGCTCGTTGGCCTTGGCCGCGATGCGCTCTGAATCGCTGTTGATGTAGGTGGAGGACAGCCACTGCGCCGAGGTCATCTCCGGGTAGGCCGCCTTGAATTCGGCATTGATGCGGGCCACGAACTGGTCAGCGGTTTCGCCGGCCGCTGCGCTGCTGCTGGCGGTCTCGGTGCCTGGGGCGGCTTCCTTCTTGCAGGCGGCCAGGGCCAGCGTGGCGGCGGCGATTGCCGAGGCCAGCAGGAGATGACGGTGTTTCACGGGCGATCCTTGGGTGGTGAACGACCGCCGAAGGCTAGTGGGCAGGCGTTGCCACCGCAAGTGGCGGAAGTCGGCCGGGCGGCGCCCGGGGACCGCGACATCGCATGCGCGCTGTCGCTCCCACGCTTCGCTGCGCGAAACGTGGGCCCCACTTACCAGCTCCCAGACCCCCGCCGCTTCGCGGCCGCCCCCTGACTCAGGGGGCTCTGCCCCAGACGCAATTCGGTGATGGCAGTAGATCCACGCCATGCGTGGGTGAGATCTGTCAGAAATCGAGACTCAAATTCGGATCCGACCCCGTGCCGACCAACGGTCGGCACCCACCAACAGCAGCGGAAATCTGTCGAAGGCGGGGTGGGTCCGGTGGCGGGAGTGTCCGCGGCATGGATGCCGCGGCCAAGCCCCCATGGACGGGTTTACGGCGTCTCCCGCCACCGGACCCACCCCGCCATCCCTCAGGAAACCCGCTTCTGCGTTTGCTTCGGCTGTTGCTGTTGCTTGCAGCAGGTGCAGGGCTGCAAGCCCTGCCGAACAACCCTAACTCTCGCAGCCGGCGAACAGGTCGCGATCCCGCTCGTACAGCGAGGTCTTCACCTGCATCAGCCCCAGCACCGAGGGGAACAGGTTGTCGTGGTCGGTGTAGCTGGCCGAGCGCTTGCGCACGCACTGCAGGTCCAGTCCACGGCTGCTGGCGAAACCCGGCGAGAACCACATCGTCATCGGCACCCGGGTCTGCTCGGCCGGTGCGATCGCGTACGGCACACCGTGCAGGTACAGGCCCTTTTCGCCCAGCGATTCACCGTGGTCGGACAGGTAGATCATCGCCGTGTCGTAGTCCTGCAGGCCCTGCAGCGTGCCGATGGTCTTGCTCAGGAAATGATCGGTGTACAGCACGGCGTTGTCGTAACTGTTGGTGATCTCTTCGCGCGAGCAGCGACCAATGTCCTGGGTGTCACAGGTCGGGGTGAAGCGACGGAAGGCGGCCGGGTAGCGTTCGAAATAGGCCGGGCCATGGTTGCCCAGCTGGTGCAGCACCACCACCCGATCACCCGGGCGCGCACGCACCTGCGTCGCCAGGTCCTGCAGCAGGATCTCGTCCATGCAACGGCCATCGGCACACAGCCCCGGCGTGGTCGCGTCCGACAGCGACTGGAAGTCCAGGCCCTCGCATACGCCCTTGCAGCCGGACTGGTTGTCGCGCCACAGCGGCGCGATGCCCGCGCGGTTCAGTACATGCAGCAGCGACTGGTGCGCACGGATCTTCTTCTCGTCGTACTCGTGGCGTCCCCATGGCGAGAACAGGCAGGGCAGCGAAACCTCGGTGCTGGTACCGCAGGAGTGCATGTCCGGGAAATTGACCACCGCCGCCTGCGCCAGCTCCGGCGTGGTATTGCGGCCACCATTCAGGCCCCAGTTCTGCGCACGCACCGTTTCGCCCATCACGATCACCAGCAGGCGTGGCTTGCTGGTCGCTGCGCGCGGGGTCGCCTTGGCATCGGTACCGATCGGCAGCTTCGGCGCGCGTTGCACCGGGTTGTCGCCGCGCAGGGCACGCGGCAGCCCCAGCAGCACATTGGCCGGCGTGGCCAGGTAGCGCACTTCGCGCTGGTTGCGCATCAGCGCCGACACATCCTGGAAGGACACCAGCGCGCCACCGAGTGCGGTGGCCGCAGCGACCAGCAGGAAGCCGATGCGCCACAGCAGGCTGCGGCCCCAGCTGCGGCGGCGCAGGTCAACGCGCCACAGCACCACCATCGGCAACACAGCCAGCAGCAGGACCGGCCACAGAAGCGACACCGTCATCAGTTCGCGGCTTTCCTTGGGGTCGGTAGCCAGCACGTTGCGCAGCATGTCCGCATCCAGATAGATGTGGTAACGGCTCATGTAGTGCGCGGCAAACGCGGTGACCAGCAGCAGCACGCTGATCACCACCTTGGCATTCCAGCGCCACACCAGGATGCCCAGCAGCACACCGTGTGCACCCAGCAGCAGCAACAGCAGTGAAAGCGCATAGCGCAGGCTGCCCGGATGGCTGGCCATGGCGCTGTGCCAGAACAGGCCATTGCCGGCCACAGCGAAGAACAGGCTGGTCAGCACGATCAGCGCTTCGGTGGACAGCTGTGGCCGCCATGCGCGGATGCTGGCCAGTGTCGGCAGCCGCAAGGAACGTTGGACCGATGCGTTCATGCAATCGCCTCCTGGCGGGTCGAGCGATCCAACTGGCGGCGGACCATCAGGTACAGGCCCAGCGACAGCAGCCAACAGACCAAGGCGGTGGCAACGTCATGCGAAAGGAAGTGGGCGCCGCGCAGCTGTTGGCCGATGCCGAACACCAGGCCGCTGCCGAGGCCGATCCACAGCCCGGCCCAACGCCAGGCGGGGCGCCACAGCAGCGCGAAGAAGTACAGGCACATCCATGCGTATCCCGCGCTTGCGTGGCCGGCGGGGAAGCAGGCGCGGGCGGCCATGCCGGTCGGGCGGCTGCTGAGAAGACCGACGAACGGGTCGTGTCCGCCATAGCGCAGCAGATCCCACGGGCAGTCCATCGGCACCAGCGACTTCAGCAGCGAGATCAGCCCGGTGCCGAGTGCCACGGCCACCACCACATACAGCAGCGCCCAACGCAGCGTGCGATCGCGGCCGCGGCGCCAGTGGTGGAAGCACAGCAGCATCGCCACCAGTGCCGCAGCGGTGCTCAGCCACTTGCCGGCCTTGTGCACCACCGAACGCGTCAGCCATGCATCCTGCAGCGCCCAGCGGCCGCCTTCCAGCCGGAACAGATGGTCGGCCAGCCACTGGTCGCCACCCAGGCCCATCAACACGGTGAACACCGCAATGCCGATGACAGAAGGCAGCCAAAGATGGGTAACGGCAAAACGCGACGCCAGCAGCGAGGGCGCAAAGGAGACTGCCGGGACAAGAGGGCGAGCGGGCATGCAGGGAAGGGGCCGTTACGGGAATCCGCGGCCATGCTCGTCACTGGCATGTCGGAGAAGGGTCGTACACGCGTTTGCGCCGGGTTAATCCATGCCCGGCGCGAATCACCATTCAGTCTTCTTCGTCGTTGGCGCCGGCACGCTCGGCATGGCAGGCCGCATCCCAGGCGGTGCCCGGAAGCAACTGCCAACGATTGCGATTGGCAACACCGATCTCGATGACCTGGGCCTGATCGACACAGGGGCTCATGGCCTTGTCCAGCACCAGCAACCAGCGCTTGTCCGGCGCCTCGGCCAACCATGGACCGGCGTCGTGCCACTGCTCTGCCCACGGCCGCTTGAAGCCGAACTCGCGCACCGGCCGGTCGGCCTGCAGCAGGTTCTGTTCGCGCCAGGCCACCAGCGCCAGCTCCGCATCGGGGCCGATCCGTGTGCCCACCCGGCGCATCACCGCCGACGCCGAGGCGTAGGGGTCCAGCGCCGGTATCAGCACCAGTCCGTACAGCATCCACAGCAGGCCGTGGGTGAGCAGTACCAGCGTGCCCGCGCGTCGTATCCGCAGCCACACCGCCAGCGTCGCCACGGCGATGGCGAAGGTCAGCAGGCCATCGCCGAACACGGGCAGCAGGGTGTCGGGCATCGCCCGCCGTGCCAGCTGCGCCTGCGCCCAGGGGCTGTCGGTCAGCATCATCACGCCAAGCGCGCCGGTGGCCAGCATCAGCAGCAGGCTGTAGCCGAACAGATAGCGACGCACGCACAGGCGACGCAGCAGGCCGGGCAACAGCGGCGCCACCGCCAGTGCCATCGCTGGCAGCATCGGCAGCACGTACACCTCGCGCTTGCCGGGGCTGGCAGTGAAGAACAGCAGGACCAGCGCGGCCCAGCCCAGCAGCAGCCACTGGCGCTGGTCGCCGCGACGCAGCCGGCGCCACCACGGCTTGACCATCAGCGGCAGCAGCAACGCACCCGGCAGCCACAGCGTGGCGATCACCTGCAGGTAGTACCAGACCGGCTGGCGATGGTGCCAGGCGTTGGCATAGCGGGTGCCGGTCTGCTTGAACAACAGCTCGTGGGCGTACGACTGCAGCGATGCACTGGGTTCATGCAGCAGCGCCCAGCCCAGCGGTGCCAGCCACACCGCCGTACCCAGCAGGAAGGCCGGAATCAGCCACAGCAGGCTGGCGGGATGGGGGCCGTCCACCGGCTGGCCGCGACGGCGCTGGTACAACCGCCAGCCCAGCCAGGGCAGCACCATCAGCAAGGGCAGGAAGCCCACCCCCTTGGTCACCGTGCCGACGCCGGCGGCGAAGCCGGCCAGCCACAGCGCCGGCAGGTTGCGGCGCTCGCAGAGGTGGCGCAGCAGGCCCCACAGGGCCAGCGTAGTCATGCCCACCAGCACCATGTCGATCTGCGCGCGCTTGGCCATCAGGCCGAACTGCAGGGTGCAGAACAGTGCGCCAAGCGCGTACAACGAATGCCGTGGCGACCATAGCCGGCGTGCCAGGTCGGACACCAGCCACAGGCTGAGCAGCGCAGCCAGCAGCGACGGCAGCAGGAACGACCACTGCCAGCTGCCGACCACCTGGTGGGCAGCGGCCTGCAGCCACATGAACACCGGGGGCTTCTCGGCGTACAGCTCGCTGCCCCGGTGTGGCAGCAGCCACTCGCCGCTCTCCACCATGGCACGTGCGGCCAGCACGAAGCGTGGTTCGTCCGGTGGCTGCGGCTGGCGCATGCCAAGCCCGGCCGCCAGCGCCATCACGATCAACAACCACAGCAGCGGCAGGTGCCAACGGCGGGGCAGGGCAACGGGCACGGGGGGGGCTCCGGCAGCAAAACAGCCATTCTGATGAGCGGCACGTGGGAAAGCCGTCGGAGCGGCCGGCATGGCGACCGCATTCCGACATCCGCAGCGCTACCATGGCATGAACTTCCGTGGATGTTTCGTGCATGCGCCTGTTGGTGATCGAGGACAACCGCCAGTTGGTGGCCAACCTGTTCGACTATTTCGAGTCGCGCGGGCATGTGCTCGACGTGGCCCCGGATGGCATCACCGGCCTGCACCTTGCCGGCAGCCACCCGTATGACGCGGTGATCCTGGACTGGATGCTGCCGCGCATGGAAGGCCCGGAGGTGCTGCGGCGGCTGCGCTCCGAGCATGCCTCGGAAGTGCCGGTGATCATGCTGACCGCACGCGACGAACTGCCGGACAAGATCGCCGGCTTCCGGGCCGGCGCAGATGATTACCTGACCAAGCCATTCGCATTGCCGGAACTGGAAGTGCGCCTGGAGGCGCTGCTGCTGCGCGCGCAGGGTCGCAATCCGCGCAAGCGCCTGCAGGTGGGCGACCTGGTGCTGGACCTGGCCAGCCTGGAGGCGCAGCGCGCCGGCCAGGTGCTGCACCTGTACCCGGCCTGCCGCAAGCTGCTGGAAGTACTGATGCGCGCCAGCCCGGGCGCGGTCACCCGGCAGCAGCTGGAATTCGCCCTGTGGGGTGACGAACCACCGGACGGTGACCTGCTGCGCTCGCATGTGTACGAACTGCGCCGCAGCGTGGACGGCCCCTTTGCCGACAAGCTGATCCACACCCTGCCACGGGTGGGCTATCGGCTGGCGTCCACCGCAGGCGCGGACGCACGGAACGATGACGATGGCGCGTAAACCCGGGCCGCTGTATCGGCGGGTGGTGTGGTGGCTGCTGGGCTACCTGGCGCTGATTTCGCTGGCGGTGTTCAGTGTGGGCAACTACGTGCACGAACACGCCGAGCACGCGGCGTGGCGCGCGCTGCTCAATTCCGAACTGGACAGCATCGTCGAGCACACCGAGCACGAGCCGCACTATCGCTGGCAGGACTCGGACACGCTGAGCCTGTTCCGCTTCAATGAAGCCAACATGCCCGCCAGCCTGCGCACCCTGCATCCGGGGTTGCATGACGGGGTGATGATCGGCGAGCGCGAGACGGCGGTGATGGTGCGCGATACCGGCTCGATGGGGCGGGTTGCGTTGGCCCTGGACATCTCCGATTTCCACGATCTGGAACAATTCGCAACGCGCTGGGTGATGCTGGCCGGCATCATCATGATCTTCGTCACCGTATTGATGGCCTCTTTCGGCATGGAGCGCATGGTGCGCCCCTTGAGCCTGCTGGCCCAGCACATCGGTGCACTGCGGCCCGGCGTGCAGGGCCAGCGCATTGACGTCGATCCGCGCGGCAGTTCCGAGCTGCACACCATCGCCGATGCGCTGAACGATTACCTTGATCGCAACGAGCAGTTCGTCGAGCGCGAGCGGGTGTTCATCAGTACCGCAAGCCATGAACTGCGCACGCCGATCGCCGTGATGACCGGTGCCGCCGAACTGGCGCTGGAGCAGCCCGGCCTGCCTGAGCGCGCACGACAGCAGATGCAGCGCGTGCTGCGTACCGCGCAGGGCGTTGAGCAGCTGATCGAGCTGCTGCTGGTGCTGGCGCGTGATCCCGCTCGCCTGGCTGCCCGTGCCGAGCGCATCGCGCTGGACCAGCTGCTGCCGGAGATCGTCGACGACCATCGCCACCTGCTGGGCGACAAGGACCTGAGCATCGGCATCCAGGCCGCGCCGGTCGACATCGTCGCGCCGCTGGCGGTGGTGCAGGCAGCGATCGGCAACCTGCTGCGCAATGCCATCGAGAACAGCGGCCGCGGTCATATCGAGCTGCGCCTGACCTCGGCAGCGGTGTTGACCCTGCAGGACCCCGGCCATGGCATGAGCCCGGAGGAGATCGCAGCGATCCACGCGCGGATGGCCCGCGGTGAGCGCGGCGACCGCGGCGGCATCGGCCTGGAACTGATCGCGCGGCTGTGCGAGCACCTGGGCTGGACCCTGCAGCTGCAGCCCTGCCAGCCGCGCGGCACCCTGGCCTCGCTCGACTTTGGTACATCGCGGCCAGGCTGACCTGTCCGTCGACAAAGGTCGACGCCTGCCAGGCAATGGCCGCCGCGTTCTGGTAGGTGCCAACCCTGGTTGGCACGCTGGCCGCGTCACCGCCCCGTTGGCCGCGCCACGTGCTGGTCGATCAGGATCACGTTGCCATCGGGATCGGTCAGCTGCAGATAGGCCGGACCTTCGCCATCGGGATCGGCACGCGCCGTGAGCGCGATGCCCTTGGCGTCCAGCTCGGCCTGCACCTCACGCACGTCCTGGAAGGACGCCAGTTCCTGCTTGTGCTGGTCCCAGCCGGGATTGAAGGTGAGCAGGTTGCCCTCGAACATGCCCTGGAACAGGCCGACCACGATGCCATTGTTGCGCAGTACCAGCCAGTTCTGCGCCGCATCACCACCGGTCACCGAGAACCCCAGAGCTTCGTAGAAAGCACGTGAGGTGGCCAGGTCCTTCACCGCCAGGCTGACTGAAAAAGCGCCGAGTTGCATGGGGCAGGCTCCAGTAGGGAATGCAGCGATTCTCGGCAGGCCCACGCGCTGCCGCAAGCAGCGCAGCATGACCCTGCGTGAAGACTATGTTAATTTCGACCCGCGCCGCTTATGCGGCGCTTTTCTTTTCCGCTCTTTCGATCGACAGAGGATCCCATGCCGACCGAACCCGCTACTGCCCTGATCAGCAACGACATCGTTGGCCTTGGTCTGATCGCCGCCACCCTTGCCCTGATCTTCTGGGCCGCCAGTGGCCCGACGCCCCTGCTGAAGAAGATCTTCGCCTGGGTGCCTGCACTGCTGCTGTGCTATTTCATCCCCGCCATCTACAACACCGCCGGTGTCATCGATGGCCACAACACCTCGCTGTACAACCCGGTCGCCCGCGATGTGCTGTTGCCGGCGGCGCTGGTCCTGCTGACCCTGTCGATCGACCTGAAGGGCATCGCCAAGCTGGGGCCGAAGCTGCTGCTGGTGTTCTGCGCCGGCACCGCCGGCATCATGCTCGGCGCCATCGTCTCCTTCCAGGTGATGAAGCTGATCCATCCGGAAACCGTGGCTGGCGACACCTGGGCCGGGATGGCCGCGTTGGCCGGCAGCTGGATCGGCGGTGGCGCCAACATGGTCGCCATGCGCGAAGTGTTCGGCACCGATGCCACCACCTTCGGCCAGTTCGCGGTGGTTGACGTGGCCTGCGCCAGCCTGTGGATGGCGATCCTGTTGTTCATGGCCAACCGCGCCCAGCAGATCGATGCCCGCAACGGTGCCGACACCCGCGCCATCGATGAGATGAAGGCGCGCATCAGCGCCTACGAGGCACAGAACGCACGCATCCCCAGCATGACCGACCTGATGGTGATCGTCGGCGTGGCACTGGGCGGCGTCGGCCTGGCCCATGCCATCGCCGCACCGCTGTCGGGCTGGTTCAAGGCCAATGTCAGCTGGGCCAGCCAGTTCAGCCTCGACAGCCAGTTTGTGTGGGTGATCCTGCTGTCCACCGCGATGGGCCTGACGCTCAGCTTCACCCGTGCACGCCGGCTGGAAGCGGCAGGCGCCTCGCGCCTGGGTACCGTGTTCCTGTATTTCCTGATCGCCTGCATCGGCATGCAGATGAACCTGTTGTCGCTGCTGGATCGTCCGTGGCTGTTCCTGCTGGGGGCCATCTGGATGGCCACCCACGTGCTTGTGCTGTGGATCGTGGCCAAGCTGGTGCGTGCGCCGCTGTTCTTCTTCGCGATCGGTTCGCAGGGCAACATCGGCGCCGCCGCCTCGGCACCGGTGGTGGCGGCAGCATTCCATCCGACGCTGGCGCCGGTGGGCGTGCTGCTCGGTACGGTCGGTTATGCCACCGGTACCGGCCTGGCGTATGTGACCGGGCTGATCCTGAAGTGGATGGCCAACGGCTGAGCCCTCTCGCGGCCAGCGACGGAAATCAGGAACGGGTAGAGCCGAGCCCACGCTCGGCTGCTTTTCGCCGGACACTGCCGGAACTGTGCGGCACATACCGGAACGTATGGGGCGTGCGTCGTAGCGTGGGAAGCTCCTGCCGGCGTTGCCGGCGACGTTCGATGGGGCCGTCGATGATGAAGCAATGGAGGTTTCGGGTTTCCGCACTGGTGCTGTTGCTGGCCAGCACGGGGGCCTTCGCGCAGGGGCCGGTGAGGGCCGGCGGCGCCGATGTGCAGGTGCTGACCGATGCCGGTGCGCGCGAGGTGGCGGCACTGATCGCCCAGCCAGGGTTCGCCGATGCAGTGCGCAGCTCGCTGCATGCGGCGCCGGAGCAGGGCGTGCCGGTGCAATCGTTGATGGGCCGTTTCGATCCGCAGGCGCAGACGCTGGCCAGTGCATCGCTGGCTGCTGGCGATCGCCAGCTGCGCCAGCGCAAGGGGCTCCCGGCACAGGGGCAGGGGCTGCTGCAGCTGCGTGCGTACGTGCCCGAGGGGCACTCGCTGGCGGCCATCAATGCGCATCCGCTGTGGGTGGCCAGTCTGCCGCGTGGCAATGATCGCGACTGGACCACGATCACCGCCTACGACGCGCAGGGCCGCGCGCATGTACTGGATGCGAAACGTGCCCCGGACTTTCCGGTGCTGATCGTCGACGTCGACACGCGGCGTGCCGTGCAGGAGGGCATGGCCCTGGTCAATGCGGGGCTGAAGGCCCGCGGCCTGCAATCGCCCGAACGCATCCAGCTGTCGGCTGACGGCACGCAGGCGTCGCTGGATATCACCCGCCTGGACCGCATCCGCCTGGCGGACGACCAGGAGCCCTGGGCGCTGGGGGCAGCCGAGGTGTTCGCTGTTGTTTCCGGTCTGCAGGTGGGCGCCACCGCACCGGAGATGGTCACCGTCGACATGCCGTACCTGGACTACGACGGTACCGACTACACCCCGCAGCAACCGCTGATCATCTGGGGCAACTATCGCTTCAACGCCGCCAACGTGCAGCTGTTCGAAGATGACGGCGATACCAACTATCAGGAGCTGCTGGTGGCGCTGAGCAACGGCGTCAAAGCCGCACTGGGCGCCTTCGCCCCTGAGTATGCCGTCATCGCCGACATCGCAGGCGCGATCCTCAAGGCCATGCCCACGTCGTGGTTTGCCAACGACATCGACTATATCGACAGCTACTACCTGTTGCAGCGCGGCCAGGCCTACCAGGACCGGATGGGAGCGGCCAACAACGCCAAGGTCACCCTGACCCCGATCACCCTCACGGAATAGTCCCGCCGGGCGGCGCCCGCAACCGCCATCCCCGGATTGATCCCATCGGCATCCACGAACAAAAAGGGGCCTGATCCGTTCTCCAGGGAAAACGGATCAGGCCCCGGATGATTCGCACCGTCACCGTAAATCTGTCAAAGGTGGGGCGGTGTTGGATTGCGGGGTGTCAGCCGCATGGATGCGGCTGCCAAGCCTACAGGGACGTACTTGCGGCGTCCCCGCAATCCGACACCGCCCCGCCAAACCCACAGAACCCCAGAGCCGACGCTCCAGCAGTTGCGGTTGCCGTTGCCGTTGCCTCTGCGGGCGCCGGGCTGCAAGCCCGGCACCCACCGGGAACCTCAGCAGCAGCGACCCCCGTTCTTGCCGCTGTAACGCGCTTCTTGGCGCTCACGGAAGAACGTCTTGTAGTCCATCGGTTCCTGATCCGGATGCTTTTCCAGCATGTGCCGGACGTAGTTGTCGTAATCAGGAATGCCGCAGCACAGCCGCGCCGTCTGCACCAAGCGCCGCCAGATGCGGCGGTGCGCCTGGTACTGCCCCACCGGAACCAGTTGCGTACTCATTACAGGTCCACCATTTCATGCGGCTTCAGCGCCACGTAAGGGGTCTCGCGGTCGCTGCGCTGCGGATTGCGGCGCGCTGCCACGATCGTCTTGATCGAATACACCAGCACAGACGCCACCACCAGCAGGAACAGCGCGGTCAAGCCGGTGTTGACGTAGGCGTTGACCACGATCTGCTGCATCTGCGCGACCGACTTCGCCGGTGCGGTGATGGTGCCGCTGGCCAACGCGTCCTGGAACTTGTGTGCCTGTGCCAGGAAGCCCTGCGCCGGATTGCTGTCGAAGATCTTGATGAAACCGGCATAGGTGGTGCAGATCAGCAGCCACACCGCAGGCACCGCGGTGACCCACGCGTAGCGGTCACGCTTCATCTTGAACAGCACCACCGTGCCCAGCATCAGCGCGATGCCCGCCAGCATCTGGTTGGAGATGCCGAACAACGGCCACAACGTCTGGATGCCCCCGAACGGATCGACCACGCCGGTGTACAGCAGGTAGCCCCACAGCGCCACGCAGCCGGCAGTGCCGATGATGTTTGCAGTCCAAGACTCGGTCTTCTTCAGCGCCGGCACGAAATTGCCGAGCAGGTCCTGCAGCATGAAACGACCGGCACGTGTGCCCGCATCCACCGCGGTGAGGATGAACAGTGCTTCGAACAGGATGGCGAAGTGGTACCAGAACGCCATCATCGCGTCGCTGCTGCTGGGGATCGCCTCATGCAGGATCTGCGCGATGCCCACCGCCAGGGTGGGTGCACCACCGGCACGATGCAGGATGGTCGGCTCACCGATCGCTGCCGCCGTGGCGGTCAGCTGTTCGGGGGTGATGGTGAAGCCCCAGGTATTGGTGATGTAGTGTGCGGCCGAGGCGGCATCGGCACCGATCACCGCCGCCGGGCTGTTCATCGCGAAGTAGATGCCCGGATCGATGATCGAGGCCGCCACCAGCGCCATCACGGCCACGAACGATTCCATCAGCATGCCGCCGTAGCCGATGTAGCGCATGTGCGCTTCATTGGCCAGCAGCTTGGGCGTAGTGCCCGAGGAGATCAGTGCATGGAAACCCGACACCGCGCCGCAGGCGATGGTGATGAACAGGAACGGGAACATGCCGCCCTTCCACACCGGGCCGTCGCCGCTGGCCGCGAACTGGGTCAGCGCCGGCATCTTCAGTTCCGGCATCACCACCAGGATGCCGATGGCCAGCGCGATGATCGTGCCGATCTTCAGGAAGGTCGACAGGTAGTCGCGCGGTGCCAGCAGCAGCCAGACCGGCAGCACCGAGGCGACGAAACCGTAGCCGATCAGCATCCAGGTGATCTGGGTGCCGGTGAAGGTGAACGCCGGGCCCCAGGTCGGGTCTGCCGCCACCTTGCCACCGAACCAGATCGCGGCGAGCAGCAGCACCAGGCCCACCACCGAGATCTCACCGATCTTGCCCGGCCGGATGTAGCGCATGTAGACGCCCATCAGGATCGCGATGGGCATCGTCGCGATCACCGTGAACATGCCCCACGGGCTTTCCGCCAGTGCCTTGACCACCACCATCGCCAGCACGGCCAGGATGATGATCATGATCAGGAAGGCACCGAACAACGCGATGGTGCCGGGCACCTGGCCCATTTCCTCGCGCACCAGGTCACCCAGTGAACGGCCGTTGCGGCGGCTGGACAGGAACAGGACCATGAAGTCCTGCACCGCACCGGCCAGCACCACGCCGACCACCAGCCACAGCAGGCCGGGCAGGTAGCCCATCTGCGCGGCCAGCACTGGGCCGACTAGCGGGCCGGCACCGGCAATGGCGGCGAAGTGGTGGCCGAACAGCACGTGCTTGTTGGTCGGTACGTAGTCCAGGCCATCGTTGTTGATCACCGCCGGGGTGGCCCGGGTCGGATCGAGCTGCATCACCTTGTCGGCGATGAACAGGCTGTAGAAGCGGTAGGCGACCAGGTACAGCGATACCGCCGCGACCACGATCCACAACGCGTTGATGTGCTCACCGCGCCGCAGCGCAACCGTGCCCAGGCAGAACGCGCCGAGCAGGGCGAGGGCCGCCCAGCCTATTTTGGAAAAACCTTTCATGAGGTGCTCTCTCCCGGAAAGACAGGCAAAGAGTCCCGCGTGCCCCTGGCAGGGTCAATGTGCACGGGACCATTCGGCGGTAGTACTTTGGTCGTACATGGGTGTGGCAGGTGGCGATGTTCCTTCGCAGCCGACAACGCAGGCGGTGCCGGCGTGCGGACATGACGTGCGGCGAACACCAGGGATGGAACAATCGGTTGCGACGGCATCCATTGGCGTTGCGCGCTGCAGCGTCCATTTTTAGCGGCATCCATCCAACAGGAGTCACCATGAGCCTTCCCGAGCCGGTCCGCGTCCTGCGTACCATCCGTGGCATGCCCACCTCCGACGGTGCCGGTGTTCGCCTGACCCGGGTCATCGGCGGCCCCTCGCTGCCCGACCTCGATCCGTTCCTGCTGCTCGACGAATTCGGTACCGATCGCGCCGAGGACTACATCGCCGGTTTCCCCGAGCATCCGCATCGTGGTTTCGAGACCGTCACCTACATGCTCGATGGCCGCATGCGGCATCGCGACAATCACGGCAACGAGGGCCTGCTGACCCCGGGCAGCGTGCAGTGGATGACGGCCGGCCGTGGCCTGGTGCATTCGGAGATGCCCGAGCAGGAAAGCGGGCAGATGCGCGGCTTCCAGCTGTGGGTGAACCTGCCGGCGCGCGACAAGATGACCGCGCCGAAGTACCAGGAATTCGCTCCCGAAAAGATCCCGGTGGTGCAGCCGGCCGAAGGCGTGCAGGTCAAGGTGATCGCTGGCACGGTCGAGGGCACGGCGGGGCCGATCGCGCAGCCGGCGACCGATCCGCTGTATCTGGACATTGCACTGGAGGCCGATCGTGCCTGGACCTACTCCCTGCCCGAAGGCCACAACGCGTTCGTCTATGTGTTCGAAGGCGGGTTGACGGTGGGCGAGCAGGATGCGGCGCGCGACGTGGCGCGGCAGGAACTGGCGGTGCTGGGCGGCGGCGAGCAGCTGCATCTGTCGGCAGGCAGCGACGGCGCGCGTTTGATCCTGGTGGCGGGTCGTCCGTTGCGCGAGCCGGTGATGCGTCATGGCCCGTTCGTGATGAACACCCGCGAGGAATTGATGCAGGCCTTCGTCGATTTCCAGGAAGGCAGGTTCTGAGGTCGCGCTGCTGGCCATGCCCACAGCGCATCGGTAGCGCCGGGCCATGCCCACAGCACATTGGTAGCGCCGGGCCATGCCCGGCGGATGTCCAGAAGAGCCGATACGGCCGAAAGCCGCCGGGCATGGCCCGGCGCTACCGATGCATCGGGTGGAAGTGCGGGAATGCTGCCAGGCAGTCATCCCCGCAGCGCCTCAGCGGCCGTCGGCCACGGCAGAGGGCGTCAGGTTCATGCCCTGCGCAAGCTGCTGCAGCGTGCCCAGTTCCTGGGAACTGTCGGGATACAGCGCGATCTGCGCGTAGCGGCCCTTGTCCAGCTTGACCACGCTGATGCGGCGCTCGGCATAGCCCGGCGGCTGCTGGCCGCCCAGATCCGGCTGGTACCAGTACATCGATTCACCGGCAAAGCTGCCTTTTTCCTGGCGCAGCGAGCGGGTCAGCGGAATGCCCGGATCGCGCTGGCTGAGCATCAGGCTCAGTACTTCGCGCCCGTCACTGGTGGCCGCGCGGCAGACCAGGAAGCCGGACTGTGCCTGCTGCTGCCATTGCAGGCCGCTGCTGGCGGGCAACGAAGGACAGTCGACCGGGGCCTGCGCGCAGGCAGACGCCGCAACGAACAACAGGCTCGACAGAACAACAGGCGCGAACTTCATGCATCCCCCAAGGTGGCGTGTCGTTGGCACCGCCGGTGACACCGGCGGTCGAGGCATCCCATCCCCGGATGCCGTCCTGCCCGGCGAAAGCACGGGCGGATGACCAGACCTTAACGGAACGTGAGCGATCGCACAAATCGCGGTTACATCCGTAACCATTGCGGCCGAGGGTCGGCCGCAATGGCACGGTCATGGCTCAGCGGTCGTTGCCGATCCACTTGTAGATGATGCCGCCGATCGCACCGCCCAGCAGCGGGGCGACCCAGAACAGCCATAGCTGGCCGGTTGCGCCACTGCCGGCGAAGAAGGCCACCGCCGTGGAGCGGGCCGGGTTCACCGACGTATTGGTCACCGGAATGCTGATCAGGTGGATCAGGGTCAGGGCCAGGCCGATGGCCAGCGGCGCGAAGCCCGCCGGCGCCTTGCCATGGGTCGCGCCCATGATCACGATCAGGAACACCGCCGTGAGCACCACTTCGCACAGGAACGCGGCCGCCACGCTGTAGCCACCAGGTGACAGCGCGCCATAGCCGTTGCTGGCGAACGCGCCGGCCTGGCTGCCATCAATGGCGAAGCCGCTGGCACCGGAGGCGATCTGCAGCAGGATGAAGCCGGCCAGCAGGCCGCCGGCCACCTGCGCGATGATGTAGGGCACCAGATCCCGGGTCGGGAAGCGCCCACCGGCCCACAGGCCCACGCTGACCGCTGGATTGAAGTGCGCACCGGAGATATGGCCGAACGCGTAGGCGCCGGTCACCACGGTCAGGCCGAAGGCCAGGGCCACGCCGAGGAAACCGATACCCAGCGGATTGCCGTCGCCACCGAACTTGGCGGCCAGCACCGCACTGCCACAGCCACCCAGAACCAGCCAGAACGTGCCGAGGAACTCGGCGGACAAGCGTTTACCCATGCTCATGTGTTGCACTCCTTTGACGGTCTAAAGTGTGATTTATGTCACATTTCAGTGATCAGCGGGTGACTGTAGCGTCAACGCCGGGTGCAGGGATACACCTTCGGATGTGTGCAACACGCGATGCTCAGTACTGGGGCAGGGGAATGAATTCCTTGTCGTCGCCGGGAATGGTGCCGAAACGTCCGGCTTCCCAGTCGTGCTTGGCCTGCTCGATACGTTCCTTCGAGCTGGAAACGAAGTTCCACCACAGATGGCGCGGGCCATCCAGCGGTTCGCCGCCGAACAGCATCGCCTTCACCGGCGTCTTCGCCCGCAGGCGGCCGCGCGCACCGGCTTCGGGAAGCACCAGGTGCTGGGCGGGAATGTCCACACCATCCAGCTGCGCTTCGCCTTCGAGGATGTACAGCGCACGTTCGCGGTGGCCATCATCGATGTCGATCTCTGCATCCGGGTCCAGGTCGATCGCCACGTTGAGCGTGTCGGCGAACACCTTGACCGGCGACTCCTCGCCATAGGCGCGTCCGGCAATGACGCGCAGCCAGGCGCCGTTGCGGCGCTGCTCGGGCAGGGTGGCGGCGGCATGGTGGTAGAAGGCCGGTTCGATTTCCTCATGCGACTTCGGCAACGCAACCCAGGTCTGCATGCCGTGGATCGGGTTGTCATGGTCGCGGTCCGGTTGCGGCGTGCGCTCGGAATGGGCGATGCCGCGGCCGGCGGTCATCCAGTTGACGTCACCGGGACGGATCACCTGGTCCGAGCCCAGCGTATCGCGGTGGCCGATGGCACCGGACCAGAGGTAGGTGACGGTGGCCAGGCCGATATGCGGGTGCGGGCGCACGTCGATGGCGGTACCGGGGTGCATGAGTGCCGGGCCCATCTGGTCGACGAACACGAACGAACCGATGCTGCGGGCCTGCAGGGTGGGCACGGCGCGGCGCACTTCCAGGCCGCCGATGTCGTGCACGCGCGGGGCGATGATGGTGGTCATGCGGGCGTTCTCGCTGGCAGGGATCAAGGCGGTCAGCATCGCATGCGGTGGTGGCGGTGACATTCCCCGTCCGGGTAACAGGTTGTTCCAGCCAACGGCGCAGCCCCTCGTGGCTGTGGGTTGGTCGCTGAAGGCAAAAGCAGAAGCCGCGCTTGGCCGGGCGGGTGGGTGGCGCAGGACACGCCGTAAACCCGTCCATGGGGGCTCGATGGCGCCATCCATGGCGCCAACGGTCCTGCGCCACCCACCCGCCCGGCCTCTGACGGTTTCCGTGTGCTGTTCAGCCACGGAGAAGAAAAAAGAAAATCAAAATCAAACTCAAACGCCGGTCGCTTCGCTCGCATCCACGCATGGCGTGGACCAAGCGTGTCGACCAAGGTCGACACCTACCAGCTCCCGAAGGTCACCGACCGTCACCGGGAAACTGTCAGGGGTGGGGCGGTGTGGGTTGGCAGGACCGTTGGCGCCATGGATGGCGCCATCGAGCCCCCATGGATGGGTTTACGGCATGTCCTGCCAACTCAGATCGCCCCGTCCAACAAACAGAAAAGCCAGAGCCGGCTGTTGCTCCGGCTCTGGCTTTTGCTGTGGATTGAAACGCGAGTGCCGGGCCGCAGGCCCGGCTGATCACATCAAACCACCGGTTCGCGCAGTACCGGGTTGTCCCAGCCCGGGCGCGGTGCGAAGCGGTCACCGTGGCGCTGCTGCAGCGCCTTCAGGCGCTCCACGATGGCATCGGCACCCACCGCACGGATGTGCTGGATCGGACCGCCGCGGAACGGTGCGAAGCCGGTACCGAAGATCACGCCCGCATCCAGCAGGTCCGCGTCGGCCACCACGCCTTCGTGCAGGCACGCCACCGCCTCGTTCAACAACGGCAGGATCAGGCGATCTTCCAGATCGGCAGGCGCCTGATAGTCGCGCGCCACGTCCGGCTTCTTGGCCCGGCCGTTCTCCCAGGTGTAGATGCCCTGGCCATCCTTCTTGCCGCGCTTGTCCGGTTCCACCGTCTGCAGCGCCGCCGGAATCTGCAGGCCCAGGAACGGGGCCAGTTCCTTGCCCACGCCAGCGGCCACGTCCAGGCCTACGGTGTCGATCAGTTCGATCGGGCCCATCGGCATGCCGAACTTCACCGCCGCCTTGTCGATCACCGGGCCCGGAATGCCTTCAGCGTATGCGGTGGCCGCTTCCAGCATGTACGGGAACAGCACGCGGTTGACCAGGAAACCGGGCGTGCCGGCCACCGGCACCGGGAACTTGCCCAGCGCCTTGCAGAAGGCTGCCAGGCGACGCTCGGTTTCGGCCGCCATGCCGTCGTGATGGATGATCTCCACCAACGGCATCTGGGCCACCGGGTTGAAGTAATGCAGGCCGGCGAACTGCGCCGGGCGCTGGATGTGATCGCGCAGCTCCACCAGCGGAATCGACGAGGTGTTGGTGGTCAGCAACGCGTCGAGCTTCATCTTCGGCTCCAGCGTCTGGTACAGCGCACGCTTGGCTTCCGGGTTCTCGATGATCGCTTCGATGACCAGATCGGCCTGCGCCACGCCATTGCCTTCCAGGTCCGCACGCAGGCGCGCGGCGACGGCCGGGCGCTTGCTCTCGTCACGCACCTTCTTGGCGAACAGTGCCTGTGCACGTTCCATGGCCGGGTCGATGAAGCGCTGCTCGCGGTCCTGCAGGGTCACTTCAAAACCCTTGTAGGCGGCCCACGCAGCAATGTCACCGCCCATCACGCCGGCACCGACCACGTGCACGTGGCGGATGCCGGAATCGCCACCGCCCAGGCCCTTCAGGCGTTCGGTGAGGAAGAAGATGCGGATCAGGTTGCGCGCGGTCGGCGTGCTGGCCAGCTTCACTACGGCGCGTCGTTCGGCATCCAGGCGCGCCTGCACCGGCTTGCCGCCGCTGCGCTGCCAGGTGCTGATCAACGCATACGGTGCCGGGTACTGGTCCTTCTTCGCCTTGCGTGCGACCTGCTTGACCATCTGCGGGGCCAGCAGCTGGCGTGCCGGCCAGGTATTGGTCGCCCAGGCCAGCGCGCGCTGCTTGAACGGGCGGGTGGTGCCGGACAGTGCCAGCGCCACGGCGGTGTCGAGCACGACGGCCGGTGCCACCACCTTGTCGACCAGCCCGATGCCGCGTGCGGCCGAGGCCGACAGCGTGCGTCCGGTCAGCATCATGTCCATCGCCGCCGGTGCGCCGACCAGCTGCGGCAGGCGCGCGCTGCCACCCCAGCCCGGGAAGATGCCCAGTTGGGTTTCCGGCAGGCCGATGCGGGTGGAACTGTCATTGGATGCAACGCGATAACGGCAGGCCAGAGCCAGCTCGGTACCGCCGCCCAGGCAATGGCCATGGATGGCGGCCACGGTCGGGCAGGGCAGTTCTGCCAGCTTCTGGTAGGTCGACTGGCCGCGGCGGATGGCGTCGTTGACGGTGCCGCGGCGATCGAACTCCTGGAACTCCTTCAGGTCGGCACCGGCGATGAAGCCTGCCTTCTTGAGGGACTGGATCACCACGCCCTTCGGTGGGTCCATGGCGATGCGCTCCAGCAGGTCGCCCAGCTCCAGCAGCACATCCTGCGACATTGCGTTGACACTGCTGTCCTGACGATCCAGAGAGAGGACCACCACGCCATCGTCGCGGATCTCGGGGTGCCAGTGGCTGAAGCGGAGACCATCGAAGCTTGAGAGCATGGACGTTCCATCCGGTTGTGTATGGAGAAGGGGGCTATGATCCAGAGGTTGTTTCCCCCGCGTCAAATCCCAATAGCAGGGGTGTGGCGCCCCGGATCGCAGGCCTTGGACCGGAACGTTAACGGAACGGTGGTTAAAAGCTGGTGCGGCGCCAGGTGATCGGCGACTGAACTTTTCCCGGGATTGGCAGTCTCATTGCCCGACGTCGGTTGGGCTGACAGGAGTGCGGCCCCTCATGGCCGATGTTGATACACCTCAGGAGCTGGATCTGGAACTGGTCCGGCGCGTGCAGCACGGCGAGAGTGCCGCCTTCGATGTCCTGGTGCGCAAGTACCAGCATCGGGTCGTGGCCCTGGTCGGTCGCTACATCGCCGACTGGAGTGAATGTCAGGACGTGGCCCAGGACACTTTCATCCGTGCATACCGTGCGATTGGAAGCTTCCGCGGCGACGCCCAGTTCTCAACCTGGTTGCATCGGATCGCCGTGAACACCGCCAAAAACCACCTGGCTTCGCACAATCGCCGCCCGCCGACCGATGACATCGACATCGGCGACGCCGAGCAGTTCGACAGCGGCACGCGCCTGCGCGACACCGATACGCCCGAGCGCGAGTTGATGCGCCAGGAACTGGAACAGACGGTGATGAAGGCCGTCAACGCGCTGCCGGAAGAACTCCGGTCGGCGATCACCCTGCGCGAGGTGGAAGGCCTGAGCTACGAGGAAATCGCGCAGAAGATGGGGTGCCCGATCGGCACCGTGCGTTCACGGATCTTCCGGGCGCGCGAGGCGATCGACACCGAACTCCGGCCGCTGCTGGACATCGGCAGTGCCACCCGCGAGAAGAGCCGTATATGACCCGCATTCCGAACAACGAATCGCACAACCACCAGTCTCCCGCCGGGCAACGCCTGGACGAACGCCATCGCCAGCAGTTGTCGGCGCTGGTCGACGGCGAGCTGGGGGCAGACGAGGCGCGCTTCCTGGTGCGCCGCATGGAACACGATCCGGAACTGGCTGGCTGCCAGGAACGCTGGCAGCTGCTGGGTGATGTCATGCGCGGCCAGGCGTCGCTGCTGGCACCGGCCGGTTTCAGTGCCGCCGTGGCTGCCGCCATCGCCGCCGAGCCCGTACCGCTGGCCGAGCCGAAGCGTCAGGCCCGCCGTAGTGGTTGGCGTGCATGGGGCGGCGGTGCGCTGGCCGCTTCGGTTGCCGCCGTAGCGCTGTTCGTCGGCCGCGAAAAACTGCAGGAGGCGCCGCCGGTGGATGTCTCCGCACCGCAGGTGATCGCCAGCCAGGCGCAGTTGCCGCCGGCATCGGAGCAACCGGCTGCCGTCACCGAGGCGTCGGTGGACACTGCTGCGATGGCCGTGGCCAGCGTGCCGGCGGTGGCCATGGCCGCCGCCAGCCGTCGCCAGGATGTGCGCCGCGCCAGCGCCACCCGCAGCCAGCAGGCCGCACGCGTGGCCCAGCGCGATGACGTACCGCTGCGCGCGGTTGCCAGCCAGGCGCCGCTGACCCCGACCATGCCCGCCGGTAGCGCGCGCAATCTGCCCTTTGGCGAGGTCGGCAACCTGCAGGCACGGCCGTGGCCGCGCTCCAGCCTGGCGCCCGCCGCCGGTGGCGCCCTTAATGCCAGTTTCCCGGCCCATGCCGGTGGCGCTGCGTTCTATCCGTTCGAGCCACGCCTGCAGGACGACCTGCCGGCGTCGCAACGCCCGCGCGACTGAGCCGGGTACCGTTCCACGCCCCGCCGTCGGCGGGGCGCTTCTTTCCCTTTCCATCCGACCCGGAGGTTGCCGTCCGATGACTCCCCGACTCCGCACGCATGCCATTGGCCTGTTCGCCCTGACCCTGCCGCTGGTGGCCTGTGCCCAACCGGCGGCGCCTGCCGCCCAGCCGCAGGCCGCCGCCGCTGCTGCGGCCCCACGCGCACCGGCGCAGCCGTTGGTCAGCGGTCTGCCTGACTTCACCAACCTGGTTGAGCAGGTCGGCCCCGGTGTGGTCAACGTCGACACCACCATCGTCCGCAGCAACCGCCAGGCGCGGGGCGGCATGGGCCCGGGTGATGACGAGATACCCGAGTTCTTCCGCCGCTTCTTCGGCCCGGATTTCCCGATGCCCGGGCAGGGCCCTGGCGGGCCGGACGGCGGCCCCAGCATCAAGGGCCGCGGCATGGGCTCGGGCTTCATCATTTCGCCTGACGGCTACGTGCTGACCAATTACCACGTGGTCGCCGACGCCAGCGAAGTGAGGGTCAAGCTCGGCGATCGTCGCGAGTTCACCGCCAAGGTGATCGGCAGTGACCAGCAGTACGACGTCGCCCTGCTGAAGATCGACGGCAAGAACCTGCCGACCGTGCGCGTGGGGGATTCCAACAGCCTGAAGCCCGGTCAGTGGGTTGTCGCGATCGGCTCGCCGTTCGGCCTCGACCACTCGGTTACCGCTGGCGTGGTCAGTGCCCTCGGCCGCAACACCGGTGGGCCGGACCAGCGCTATGTGCCGTTCATCCAGACCGACGTGGCGATCAACCAGGGTAATTCCGGCGGCCCGCTGCTGAACACCCGTGGTGAAGTGGTCGGCATCAATTCGCAGATCTTCTCGGCCTCGGGTGGCTACATGGGCATCAGCTTCGCGATCCCGATCGATCTGGCGATGAGCGCGGTCGAGCAGATCAAGAAGACCGGCAAGGTCACCCGTGGCCAGCTCGGCGCGGTGGTGCAGGAAATCGACGGCTTGAAGGCGCAGGCGATGGGCCTGCCCGACAGCCGCGGTGCGCTGGTCAACCAGATCGTGCCGGACAGCGCTGCGGCCAAGGCCGGGGTCAAGATCGGTGACGTGATCCGCACGGTGAACGGTGCGCCGGTCAACAGCTGGTCCGATCTGCCGCCGCTGATCGGTGCGATGGCACCGGGCAGCCGCGTCACCCTGGGCGTGATCCGCGATGGCAAGCCGCGTGACCTGAGCGCGACCCTGACCGCTCTGGCCGAGGACGCGCAGGGCAATGCCCGCAGCCCGTCCGCAGGCAATGACACGGCGGCTCCGCAGGCCGGCGCCAATGCCCTGCTGGGGTTGGACGTTGCCGACTTGACTGCGCCGCAGCGCAAGCAGCTGGGCCTGGAGGCGGGCGAAGGTGTCCGCATCACCGCCGTGAAGGGCGAGGGCGCCCGTGATGCCGGCCTGTCCGGGGGCATGGTGATCCTGCAGGTGGCCAGTACCCCGGTCGGCAGCGTTGAAGCCCTGAACCGCGCGCTGTCCGGCTACAAGAAGGGCGATGTGGTCATGCTGCTGGTCCGTACCGGCAGCGGCAACAGCGCCTTCGTCGCGGTCAAGGCCGGCCCGTAACAACCGATGGCCGCCTTCACGGCGGCCCTCGTGGTGTCCCCGAAGCCCCGCCCTGGCGGGGCTTCGGCCATTCCGGGGCCGTGCCGGCAGGCTAACCACGCGGCTGCCCTCCGGGCATGCGATAATCGACCGTTACCCTGACGACGCCGCGCGCCGCCGCCACCTCTCTATGTCCTCTGATTCGATGCGGAACATCCGCAACTTCTCCATCATCGCCCACGTCGACCACGGCAAGTCCACGCTGGCCGACCGCATCATCCAGCTCTGTGGCGGCCTCCAGGCCCGCGAGATGGAAGCGCAGGTGCTCGACTCCAACCCGATCGAGCGCGAGCGTGGCATCACGATCAAGGCGCAGTCGGTGTCGCTGCCGTACGTGGCGAAGGACGGCCAGACCTACCACCTGAACTTCATCGACACCCCCGGCCACGTCGACTTCTCCTATGAAGTCAGCCGCTCGCTGGCCGCCTGCGAGGGCGCGCTGCTGGTGGTCGATGCGGCCCAGGGCGTGGAAGCGCAGTCGGTGGCCAACTGCTACACCGCCGTGGAGCAGGGGCTGGAAGTGGTGCCGGTGATCAACAAGATCGACCTGCCCACCGCCGATATCGAGCGCGCCAAGGCCGAGATCGAGGCCGTGATCGGCATCGATGCCAGCGACGCCGTGCCGGTCAGCGCCAAGACCGGCCTGAACGTGGTCGACGTGCTGGAAGCGATCGTGCATCGCATTCCGCCGCCGGTGCCGCGCGATACCGACAAGCTGCAGGCGCTGATCATCGACTCGTGGTTCGACAACTACCTGGGCGTGGTCTCGCTGGTGCGCGTGATGCAGGGCGAGATCAAGGCCGGCGACAAGCTGCAGGTCATGTCCACCGGCCGCAACCACCAGGTCGACAACGTCGGTGTGTTCACCCCCAAGCGCAAGGTGCTGCCGGCACTGCGCGCGGGCGAAGTGGGCTGGGTCACCGCCAGCATCAAGGACGTGCACGGCGCGCCCGTCGGTGACACCCTCACCCTCGCTGCCGACCCGGCGCCGAAGCCGCTGCCGGGCTTCCAGGAAATGCAGCCGCGCGTGTTCGCCGGCCTGTTCCCGGTCGATGCCGAGGATTACCCGGACCTGCGCGAAGCGCTGGACAAGCTGCGCCTGAACGATGCCGCGCTGCGCTTCGAACCGGAAAGTTCCGAAGCGATGGGCTTCGGTTTCCGCTGCGGCTTCCTCGGCATGCTGCACATGGAAATCGTGCAGGAACGCCTGGAACGCGAATACAACCTGGACCTGATCAGCACCGCGCCGACGGTGGTGTATGAAGTCCTGAAGACCGATGGCACGATCATCAACATGGACAACCCGGCCAAGCTGCCGCCGGTGAACCATGTGCAGGAGATCCGCGAGCCGATCATCCGCGCCAACGTGCTCACCCCCGAGGAGTACATCGGCAACATCATCAAGCTGTGCGAAGAAAAGCGTGGCAGCCAGCTCGGCATCAACTACCTGGGCAGCCAGGTGCAGATCAGCTACGAGCTGCCGATGGCCGAAGTGGTGCTGGACTTCTTCGACAAGCTGAAGTCGGTCAGCCGTGGCTATGCTTCGCTGGACTACCACTTCGTGCGCTTCGATGCAGGTCCGTTCGTGCGCGTGGACGTGCTGATCAATGGCGACAAGGTCGATGCGCTGTCGCTGATCGTGCACCGCAGCCATGCCGATCGTCGTGGCCGCGAGCTGTGCGAGAAGATGAAGGACCTGATCCCGCGCCAGCAGTTCGACGTGGCCATCCAGGCCGCCGTCGGCTCGCAGATCATCTCGCGCACCACGGTCAAGGCCATGCGCAAGAACGTTCTGGCCAAGTGCTATGGTGGCGACGTTTCGCGCAAGAAGAAGCTTCTGGAAAAGCAGAAGGAAGGCAAGAAGCGCATGAAGCAGGTCGGCCGCGTGGAAATTCCGCAGGAAGCCTTCCTGGCCGTGCTGCAGATGGACAACAAATAAGCCCCGAAACCGGCCTTCGGGCCGATCGTCCGGTGACGTTGCAAAGGACCCTGAATGAAACTGTTTGAGATCCTCCTGGTCGTGCTGACCCTGGCCTCCGGCCTGATCCTGCTGGCCGACAAGCTGTACCTGGCCAAGCGTCGCGCCCAGCGCGCCGGCCTGCTCGACACCGAGCCGGTGCTGGTGGACTACTCGCGAGCGTTCTTCCCGGTGCTGGCGATCGTGCTGATCGTGCGCAGCTTCATCGCCGAGCCGTACAAGATCCCGTCCAGCTCGATGATGCCGAACCTGCTGATCGGCGATTTCATCCTGGTCAACAAGTTCTCCTATGGCCTGCGCCTGCCGATCACCAATACCCGCTTCGTGCCGGTCGGCGATCCGGCCCGCGGTGACGTGGTGGTGTTCCACTTCCCCGGCCATGGCGACAACGACCCGGCCAAGGGCGAGAACTTCATCAAGCGCGTGATCGGCGTGCCGGGCGACACCATCGTGTTCGAAGGCGACGGGGTGATCCTCAACGGCGAACCGCTGAAGTACGACAACAAGGGCATCTACGCTGGCCACAAGGGTCAGGGCGAGGGCGCCAACCTGCTGGTCGAGCACCTGCCGGGCCGCACCCACACCGTGCTGGAGACCGATTATCCGCGTGGCCAGGGCCAGTGGACCGTGCCGGCCGGCAAGTACCTGGTGATGGGCGACAATCGCGACAACAGCGACGACGGCCGTTTCTGGGGCCTGCTGCCGGAAGAGAACCTGCGCGGCAAGGCATTCCTGATCTGGCTGAACTGCCAGGGCTGGTTCTGCAAGGACGGCTTCGAACCGTCGCGGATCGGCTCGAGCATCAACTGACTTCACATCCACTCGCGTATCTGGGGAGAACGCAATGAAGACGATGAACACGCAGCGCGGCATGACCCTGACCTCGTTCCTGACGGTCCTGATCGTGGTTGGCTTCTTCCTCTACATCGGCATGAAGCTGTTCCCGATGTACCAGGAGTATTACGCGGTGCGCTCGGCGATGAAGAGCCTGGCCAAGGAACCGGGCATCGGCAGCATGGCGCCGGCCAACATCCAGGAACTGTTCTTCAAGCGGCTGTACATCAACTACTCGGACAACGTGAAGCCGGCCAACGTCAAGTTCGACCGTCGCGACAATGGCTGGACCCTCAAGGTCAACTACGAAGTGCGCCGCCAACTGGTCGGCAACCTGGATGTGGTTGGTAAATTCGATTCTTCCCAGGACCTGACCCGTAGCGGTGCCGAATAAATCTTTCCAACGTGAAGACCTGATCGGTCATGCCTTCCGCGATCCAGACCTGCTCAAGCAGGCGCTGACCCATCGCAGTGCCGGCGCGCCGCATAACGAGCGGCTGGAGTTCCTTGGCGACAGCATCGTCAACATGATGGTCGCCGAGGCGTTGTACCTGCGCTGGCCCAAGGCGGACGAAGGCGCGATGACCCGCGCCCGCGCCGAGCTGGTCCGCGAGGGTGCGCTGGCGGTGATCGCGCGGACCCTGCAGCTGGGTGACCGGCTGACGATGGGCCCCGGCGAAATGAAGTCCGGCGGCCATCGCCGCGACTCGACCCTGGCCGATGCATTCGAGGCCGTGGTCGCGGCGATCTACCTGGATGCCGGCTTTGAAGCCTGCCGGGCGATGGTCCTGCCCTGGTTTGCCGCCTCGATGGAGGCGCTGCCGGCCACCGGGCGACCGGAGAAGGACCCCAAGACCCGCCTGCAGGAATGGCTGCAGGGCCGACAGAAGGCGTTGCCACAGTACGAACTGGTGTCAGAATCCGGTGACGACCACGCCAAACACTTCCGGGTACGCTGCAACGTAGCCGACCCCGCCGCCAGCACCGAGGGCGAAGGCTCCTCGCGGCGGATTGCCGAACAACAAGCGGCTGCGGCCGTCCTTGAACAACTGGATTCCAAGTGAGCGAACAAACTCCCCATCATTGCGGCAGCGTCGCCGTCATCGGCCGCCCCAACGTGGGCAAATCGACCCTGACCAATGCCTTGGTCGGGGCCAAGGTCAGCATCGTGTCCAACCGGCCGCAGACCACCCGTCACCGCCTGCTGGGCATCGCCACCTACCCGGAAGGGCAGCTGGTGCTGGTCGACACGCCCGGCCTGCACAAGGTGCAGAAGCGGGCGATGAACCGGGTCATGAACCGCGCTGCCCGCGGCTCGCTGGAAGGCGTCGACGCCGGCCTGCTGGTGATCGAAGCCGGTCGCTGGGACGAAGAGGACAGCCTGGCCTTCAACGTGCTGCGCGACGCCGGTATCCCGGTGGTGCTGGTGGTCAACAAGATCGACCGCATGAAGGACAAGGGCGCACTGCTGCCGTTCCTGCAGGAAGTGACCGCCGGCCGTGATTTCTCGTCGGTGCATCCGATTTCGGCGCAGAAGCGCAACGGCCTGGAAGCCCTGGTCCGTGACGTGCTGGCGCTGTTGCCGGAAGCCCCGCCGATGTTCGGCGAAGACGAGATCACCGACCGCAGTCAGCGCTTCCTGGCCGGCGAACTGGTGCGTGAACAGCTGATGCGCCAGTTGGGCGAAGAGCTGCCGTACGCCACCACGGTGGAGATCGAGCGCTTCACCGAGGACGGCAACCTGCTGCGCATCGGTGCGGTGATCTGGGTCGAGCGCGAAGGCCAGAAGGCGATCGTGATCGGCAAGGGCGGCACCCGCCTGAAGGAGATCGGGGCCAAGTCCCGCCTGCAGATGGAGCGTCTGTTCGGGGCCAAGGTGTTCCTGGAAACCTGGGTGCGCGTGCGTGAGGGCTGGTCCGATGACGAGGCCGCGCTGAAGGCCTTCGGCTACGAATAAGCCGCGACGGTCGCTTCGATGCTGATCGAGGACGACACCGGCTTCGTGCTGCATGCGCGGGCCTATCGCGAGACCAGCCTGCTGGTCGAGGTATTGAGCGCCGAGCACGGCCGGATCGGCCTGCTCGCGCGCGGTGTTTCCACGGCCAAGGGCCAGGTGCTGCGAGCGGCCCTGCAGCCACTGCAGTGGATCCGCTTCAGCGCGCTGCAGCGTGGCGAACTGGCCCAGCTGCGCGGTGCTGAGGCGCTGGATGTGGCGCCGCGCCTGCTCGGCCAGGCCATGCTGGCCGGGTTCTATCTCTGCGAGTTGACCCTGCGCCTGGCACCGCGCCAGGACCCGCTGCCGGAGTTGTACCTGGCCTTTGGTGAGGCGCGTGCGCGCCTGGCCGTGGGGGCCGGATTGGCCTGGACCCTGCGCCGTTTCGAACGCGAGCTGCTGGCGGCGCTGGGCGTGGGTTTCGATCTTGAGACCGCCAGCGATGGCCAACCGATCGACCCGGCCGCCCGCTATGAACTGGACCCGCAGGAAGGACCACAGCGCCTGCTCAGCGAGCGCGGCGGCGAGCGTCGCGCAGCGGCTACCGGTTCGGCACTGCTGGCCCTGGCAGCAGACGACGAACCGGGCGCAGCCGATCTGGCCAGCCTGCGCCTGCCGATGCGGCGGGTGCTGGCCCATCACCTGGGCGCGCGCGGGTTGAAGTCGTGGGAGATGCTGGAGCAGCTGACACCCCGGCGGTGAGGGGTGTTCGGCAGGGCTTGCCGCCCTGCACCTGCCGAATCAACGTCAACGGCAACAGCTGGCTATCCGTGGGTAGGCGGGGTGGGTCCGGTAGCGGGGGACGCCGTAAACCCATCCCTGGGGGCTTGGCCGCGGCATCCATGCCGCGGACACCCCCGCAACCGGACCCACCCCGCCTTCGACAATTGTCCGCGAGCTGTCGGAACGGCTTCCGCCTCTGGTAGGTGTCGACCTTGGTCGACACGTAGATCCACGCCATGCGTGGATGCTCTTCGATCCAATATCGAAATATTCGATTTCGATGGAGATTCATCCACGCATGGCGTGGATCTACCAGCCGTCATACGGAATCTGTCGGGAGGTCGGGCGGTGTGGGTTGGCAGGACCGTTGGCGCCATGGATGGCGCCATCGAGCCCCCAGGGATGGGTTTACGGCGTGTCCTGCCAACCCACACCGCCCCGCCCAACAAGCAGAAGGCCAGAGCCGCTCTGGGTGTGGCCTTTGGTGTTGCTCTGGCTTGAAAGCCTCTGCAGGTGCAGGGCGCAGCCCTGCCGAGCAACCCTCAGTGCAGCAGGGCAGCCACCGCCGCGCGGAACCCCGCCTGTGCCTGCCCCGATTCGGGCGTGTGATGCAGCTGCCGTACCGCACGTGCCAGTCGCGCTGCACCCACGAACCCGCAGCTGGCCTGCAACCGGTGCAGCTGGCTGCGCAGCTGGCGCTCGTCATGCTGGTCCACGGCCTGTTCGACCGCATCGCGCACGCCCGGCAGTTCGGCCAGGAACAGCTCGCGCAGGGCGATCAGGTGGTTGCGTTGGCCATTGAGCGCGGCCAGGGCGGCGGTTTCGTCCCAGTCCTCCAGGGCCAGCTCGACCGCCGCCGGCGGCACCGTGGAACCGGCGGGGCTGTTGACCAGCGCACGACGGACCGCCTTCAGCAGTTGGTCGCGGCCCAGCGGTTTGACCAGGGTGTCGCTGAAACCCGCCTCGCGCAGGCGGGCGTGAATGGCAGCATCGCCGTCGGCGGTATGCGCCAGCGCCGGGGTGTCCGGGTGCGAGCGGCGCAGCTGGTGCAACAGCTGGGCACCATTGCCATCCGGCAGGTTGACGTCGATCAGCCACAGATCGTGGGCACCGGGCTCGGCGCGCGCCAGGGCGCTGGCCAGTGAGTCGGCGGTATCCACATCCGCTGGTAACGTTTCCAACGCCGCTTTGAAAAAACCGCGGCTGATGATGTCGTCCTCGACAAGCAGGAAGCGGGGTCGACTGGCCCGCGGGGTCATCTGCATCAGGGCTGCCTCCATGTCAGCTGGGGTCAATCATCAAGCACGGCGGCGGCGGGCGCAAGCGGCCAGCGGCCCCGCTGGTCAGGATCTGCGACAATACGCCCCCACTTTTGCCCGCAGCCTGTTGCCACGTGGCCCGATCCCGCTCCCGCATCGACCGTACTCCCTTCCAGACCGAGATCCTCGACCTCAGCCATGATGGTCGCGGTGTTGCCCGCCGTGAAGGCGAGGGCGGCAAGGTCACCTTCATCAGCGGCGCCCTGCCGGGCGAAGTGGTGATGGCCGAACAGACCGCCCGCAGCCGCCACTTCGATGAGGCGCGCACGGTGGAAGTGCTGCAGGCCTCGCCGCAGCGGGTGACCCCCAAGTGCCCGCATTTCGGCACCTGCGCCGGCTGCGTGCTGCAGCACCTGGACGAAGACCAGCAGATCGTCGCCAAGCAGCGCGTGCTGATGGACAACCTGGAGCGCATCGGCCATGTGAAGCCGGGCACCGTGCTGCCGCCGCTGGTGGGTGACAGCTGGGGCTACCGCCGCAAGGGCCGGTTCTCGGTGCGCCGGGTCGAGAAGAAGGACAAGACCCTGGTCGGCTTCCGCGAGCAGGACCCGCGCTTCGTCGCGGACCTGCAGCAGTGCCTGACCGTGATCCCGGAAATCGGCACCAAGGTGGAGGTGCTGTCGACCTTCATCGAATCCCTGGATGGCAAGCGCGACATCCCGCAGATCGAGTTCATCGCCGGTGACCAGGCCGTGGTGCTGACCGTGCGCCACCTGCAGCCGCTGAGTGATGCTGATCGCGCCGCCTGGGCGGCCTTCGGCCAACAGCACGGCTTTGTCATCTACCTGCAGTCGGGCGGCGTGGATACCGTGCAGCCGCTGGACGGGCAGGGCGTGGCGCTTTCGTTCCGGCTGGCGCCGTGGGATGTCGAACTGGCGTTCCGTCCGCTGGATTTCATCCAGGTCAATGCCAAGCTCAACGAGAAGATGATCGCCCACGCGCTGGACCTGCTTGAACCCGGTGCCGACGAGCGCGTGCTGGACCTGTTCTGTGGCCTGGGCAACTTCACCCTGCCGCTGGCGCGCAAGGTGCGCGAAGTGGTGGGCGTGGAAGGCGATGCCGGGCTGGTGGCGCGTGCGCGTGAGAACGCCGAGCGCAACGGGCTGACCAACGCGCAGTTCTACAGCGCCGACCTTACTCAGGACCAGCGCAGCACGGCCTGGATGCGCCAGGGCTTTGACAAGCTGCTGCTGGATCCGCCGCGTTCGGGCGCCATCGAAGTGCTGCAGCAGCTGCCGTTGAAGCAGTTCAAGCGCATCGTCTATGTCAGCTGCCATCCGGGCTCGCTGGCCCGCGATGCAGGCTATCTGGTCAACGAACAGGGCTTCACCCTGGTCAGCGCCGGTGCGATGGACATGTTCCCGCATACCGCGCACGTGGAAAGCATCGCGGTGTTCGAAAAGCGCTGATGCCTGCAGCGCCGGGGGCTGCCCGGCGCCTGCCTTGCCGCTTGCAGGCAGGCAATGCGGTCAGTCGGCCGGGGCGTTCTGCCACTGGCCGTCCACGCGCACGAAGGCCATGGACTGCTCGCCATGCTCGCTGCCGTCGCCGGCGCGCACGGTGCATTCGATGGCGGCCCTGTCGCTGGCGACCTCGCAGTTCCTCACGTCCTGCACCTGCAGGGTGCCGGCAGCCTGTTCGAAGCGTGCGCGCAGGGCTGGGTCGGCCTGCTGCTGCGCCTGCCCGGCGATCCGTTCCCGCAGCAGCACCTGCACTCTTTCGCGGGGCGGTGCCGGTACGGGCACATTGCGCTGGTCAGGCAGTGCCCACGCGCCATCCACCAGCGCCAGCCGCAGCAGCTGTGGTCGCGAGTTGATGCCTGCGCTGGCGGTGGCGATGCAATCGACGGCGTCGCCGGCCTCGGCGGGGGCACAGCTGTCCAGGGTCTGCAGACGGGGCCGGAACGTCTCGGCAACCAGGCGACTGCTGTCGCTGGCGGGGCGATCGGCAACGGCCTGGTCGAACATCCGGTCCATCGCAGCCTGTGCCTGCTGCAGCGAAGGTACGGTCGCCGATCCGGCGCTGGCAACGGCGCACGGCAGCAGCGCCGACAGGGCAAGACAGCGACGAAGGCGATGGGAAAGCGTCATGAGCGACCATTCCATGGTTGGGGGGCCGCGCAGTGTAGTCCTGCCCGTCGCCGCGCCGATAGGCAGCGTCTGGCGTGAGCCGCATACTGTGCCCATGGGCATCGAAATCGAACGCAAATTCCTCGTCACCCATGATGGGTGGCGCACTGCCGCGCACCGGGTCATCCCGATGGCGCAGGGCTACATCAACGATCTGGGCGCGCTCGACCGCGGCACCCAGAACGCGTCGGTGCGGGTCCGCATCGAAGGCGACAAGGCCGCGCTGAACCTGAAGTCGCGCACCCTGGGCCATACCCGGCAGGAGTTCGACTATCCGATTCCGGTGCAGGATGCGCGCGACCTGCTGGCGCTGTGCGTCGGCGGCCTGATCGACAAGCGCCGGCATCTGGTCGAGTACGCCGGCCTGACCTGGGAAGTGGACGAGTTCCTCGGCGACAACGCCGGCCTGGTGGTCGCCGAAGTCGAGCTGGACAGCGCCGACCAGGTCATCGACCTGCCGGACTGGATCGGCGCCGAAGTGACCGACGACGCCCGCTACTACAACGTCGCTCTGGCCAGCCGCCCCTATTCACAGTGGTGAAACCCTCCGTCCCCTTTTTTCGAGGGTGTCGGCCCCCATGTCGGGGGGATGAGAATCGACATCTACTCCGACGTGGTCTGCCCCTGGTGCTGGATCGGCAAGCATCGCTTCCAGCAGGGTGTGCAGTTGCTGGGCGCCGATGCGCCCGAACTCGAGATCCACTGGCAGCCGTTCCAGCTTGACCCCGATGCGGACGCCACCCCGGTGCCACTGCGCGAGGCCTATGTGCGCAAGTTCGGCGGTGCCGAGCGCACCGAGCAGATTCTGGGCCAGACCCAGACCGCTGCGCGGGCCGAGGGCCTGCCGATGGACTTCAGCCAGGGCCAGGTGCGGGTAACCACGCTGCCGGCGCATCGCCTGTTGTGGCTGGCTGGCCTGCACGGCGTGCAGGAGGCCGTCGGTGAGGCGCTGTTCCGCGCCCATTTCGAGCATGGACAGAATCTGGCCGACCCGGCGGTGCTGGTCGCGGCCGGCGCCGCCGGTGGCCTTGCCGCAGACGAGATCCAGCAGATGCTGGCCGGCGATCGTGGCCAGGCCGAGGTGGAAGCGGGCCTGGCACAGGCCCACGCACTGGGTATCTCCTCGGTGCCCACCTTCGTCATCGACGGCCGCTGGGCGGTTTCCGGAGCCCAGCCCCCGGAAGCCTTCGCCAACGCGCTGCGCCAGATCGCCGCCGAGCAGGCGGCAGGGCAGGGCGCGGAGGGTGCCCCGGACGGCGGCGACGACGCCTGCGGCGCGGACGGCTGCAAGGTCTGACCGACCCGCAGAAGGGGACGGAGGGGGTTGAGTCGCATCCGGCACCAGTGGGTCGATTGCGCCTTGATCCCTTCCGTCCCCCTTTTTGACCACTGCGCCTGTTGGCCGGTTCTGCGACAATGCGGCACTGCGCCATGCGGGCGCCCGTTGTGGAGATCGACCATGCTGCTGATCGGCGTTGCCGGTACTGAACTGACCGCCCAGGAACGTGAGTGGCTGCAGCACGATGCTGTGGCCGGGGTGGTGCTGTTCAAGCGCAACTTCGCTTCGCGGCAGCAGGTGACCGAACTGTCCGCGGCGATCCGCGCTGCCGCACCGCGCCCGCAGTTGATCTGCGTGGACCAGGAAGGCGGTCGCGTGCAGCGCTTCCGTGAGGGCTTCAGCGAACTGCCGCCGCTGCAGGACATCGGTGTCCAGTACGCCAGGGATCCCGACGCTGCGCTGGCATTGGCCGAGCAGCACGCCTGGCTGATGGCCAGTGAGGTCCGTGCCAGCGGCGTGGACCTGAGCTTCGCCCCGGTGGTCGACCTCGGCCGTGGCAATCGCGCCATCGGCAATCGTGCCTTCAGTGAAGACCCGCAGGTCGTGGCCGCGTTCACCGCCGCCTACGTACGCGGCATGCATGCGGTCGGCATGGCCGCCACCCTCAAGCATTTCCCCGGCCATGGCACCGTGCTGGAAGACACCCACGTGGATACCGCGATCGATCCGCGTGCGCTGGATGAACTGCGCGCACAGGATCTGGTCCCGTTCACGGCCGGTATCGCCGCCGGCGCCGATGCGGTGATGATGGCGCACGTGATCTACCCGCAGGTCGCACCGGAACCCGCTGGTTACTCGCCGCGCTGGATCCAGCAGATCCTGCGTGGCGAGCTCGGCTTCCGCGGCGTGGTGTTCTCCGATGACATCGGCATGGCCGCCTCGCACAGCGCCGGTGGCGTGCCGGCACGCGTGCACGCACACCTGGATGCCGGCTGCGATGTGGTGCTGGTCTGCCACCCGGAGCTGGTCGATGAAGCCCTGCACGCGGTGCAGGGACGCTCCCTCAATACCGCTGCGCTGCTGGGCCTGCTCGGCCGCGGCGCGCTTGGCTGGGATGGCCTGCTGGCCGATGCCCGCCATGGCGACACCCAATCCCGTCTGCTGCAAACCCTTGGAAGAACCGTCTGATGCCGAACCTCACCATTTCCCAGGCCCTGGCCCAAGCCGACCTGCTGGTCGACCGCCCCACCATCGACAAGGCCATTGCCGGCATCGCCGACGCCATCGCGCGCGACTACCAGGGCGAGGTGCCGCTGTTCCTGTCGATCATGCACGGTGCGCTGCCGTTCGCCGGCCAGCTGGCACTGGAGCTGGGCGCGCGTGGCCAGGACGTGCAGTTCGATTACCTGCACGCCACCCGTTACCGCGGTGAGACCACCGGCGGCGACCTGGTGTGGAAGCACAAGCCGGCCACGGCGCTGTTCGGCCGCCGCGTGCTGCTGGTCGATGACATCCTCGACGAGGGTTACACCCTGCAGGGCGTGCGTACCTGGTGCCTGGAGCAGGGCGCGACCGACGTGCGTATTGCCGCGATGACCGTGAAGAAGCACGATCGCGCGCTGCCGGATGTCACCGCCGACTATGCCGGCATCGAGCTGCCGGATCGCTACGTGTTCGGTTTCGGCATGGACGTCAACGAAACCCTGCGCTGCGTGCCGGCCATCTACGCGATGAAGGAATAACAACGCGGCCGCCTGCGGCCTGCGTTTCCTGCCGCCGGCATCCTCGGGTGCCGGCGTTCTTTTTTCTCTGGAGTGCTTTCCATGCAACAGATCGCCCTGGCCGTGATTGGCGGTACCGGTGTCTACAACCTGGCCAAGCTTGACGACGTGCAGACCCACGAAGTCGACACCCGCTTCGGCAAGCCGTCCGGCCCGGTGCGGGTCGGGACATTGCTCGGTCATCGCGTGGCCTTCCTTGCACGCCATGGTGAAGGCCATTCGTTGCCGCCGCACAAGATCAACTACCGGGCCAACCTGGCCGCGCTGCAGCAGATCGGCGCGCAGCGGGTGCTGGCGCTGAACACGGTCGGTGGCATCGGTGACGATTTCGGGCCGCGCGTGCTGGCCTGCCCGGATCAGGTAATCGATTACACCTGGGGCCGCATCAGCACGATCTGCGAAGAAGAGGGCACCGACGTGGTGCACGTCGACTTCGGCCATCCGTATACGCCGATGCTGCGCAGCAAGATCCTGGCGGCGGCGAAGGTGACCGGTGTGAAGGTCCACGATGGCGGCTGCTATGGCGCGACCCAGGGGCCGCGGCTGGAAACCATCGCCGAGATCGCGCGCATGCGCCGCGATGGCTGCGATCTGGTCGGCATGACCGGCATGCCCGAAGCGGCGCTGGCGCGTGAGCTGGGGCTGGATTACGCCTGCCTGGCGATCGTTGCCAACTGGGCCGCCGGGTGCGGTGATGGTGAGGAGATCACCATGGCCGAAGTGCTCGCCAATGTGCAGGCCGCCAGCAACGGACTTCCGGAACTGGTCGGCGAATTGGCGCGGGGGTGATTGTCTTCGCGTAACAAGCTTTGCATACTCAGCTTGTGCGCGGGTTCAGCGTACACCACCCATTCATTGCATAAGGTCACGCATCACCATGCCGAACGGTACCGTCAAGTGGTTCAACGACGCCAAGGGATTTGGCTTCATCTCGCCGGAGGACGGCAGCGCCGACGTCTTCGCGCACTTCTCCGCGATCAACTCCAAGGGCTTCCGCAGTCTGCAGGAAGGCCAGAAGGTCACCTACGACGTGACCCAGGGCCCGAAGGGCGCCCAGGCCTCGAACATCGTTCCGGCCGAGTGATCCACTCGATAGTGCGTTGAAAACCCCGCTTCGGCGGGGTTTTTTTTGCTGGCCGTGAAGATGCTCTTGCGGCGGGAGCGCCTGTCCTTGCGTGCGAATGTCCCCCGGCGCCGGCCTGCGGCCATCGCCTCCTCCTTTACTTCGCACGCAAGGACAGGCGCTCCCGTTGCGGAATCGCGCGCGCCAACAGATGCCATGAAAGCTGAGCGCTGCCACCACTGCCGGCTCTCCTGCGAAGTAAAGGAGGAGGCAGCCGCGCAGAGGCTGCCGGGGGACATTCGCAGGAGAGCCGGCGGTGGTGGCGGAGCCCGGCACATCTGCTCGGAAGAGGGGCAGCTGATGTACCGCCCCTGCGCCGGTGGCACAATGCGGGCATGACGGAACGACTGCGCATCGCCGTGATTGGATACGGCACCGCTGGCCAGGCATTGGCCATCCTGCTCACCCGTGATGGCCACGAGGTGGAGATCTTCGAACGCGTGCCGACCCCCGGGCCGGTGGGTGCGGGATTCCTGCTGCAGCCCAGCGGACTGCAGGTGCTGTGGCAGATGGGCCTGCTTGAGGCCGTGCGTGGCTACGCCATGCCGGTGAGAAGGCTGTATGGCGATACGCCGTGCGAGCGCGCGGTGATGGACATGGGCTATGACGGCCTGGATGCGCGCCTGCACGGCATGGGCATGCAGCGCGGGGCGTTGTTTTCGGTGCTGGACCAGGCGCGTGAAGGCGCCGGCGAGCTGCACGTGGGCACGACCATCGTCGAGGTCGATCACCAGCAGGGACGGCTGCGCGACAGCGACGGTCGCACGCACGGACCGTTCGATCTGGTGGTTGCCGCCGACGGCGCCGCCTCTACGCTGCGCAACGCCGTCGACGGTGGTGCGGCGCTGGACCGGGTGTACCCGTGGGGCGCGCTGTGGTGCCTGTTGCCGGCCGAAGACTGGCCGCACATGCAGCAGCTGCGGCAGCGCTACGTCGCCGCGCGCAAGATGATCGGCCTGCTGCCGGTGGGCACCCGACCCGGTGACGACACGCCTCGCCTGAGCTTCTTCTGGAGCCTGCCGCGTGCGGATTTCGACCGCTGGCAGGGCGACGGCATGGCGCCGTGGCTGGAAGAACTGCATGCGCTGTGGCCACAGGCGGGCGCGCGCTTCGCGCATCTGCGCGACGCCGGTCAGCTGGCGCGTGCGGTGTACCGCGATGCCGTGATGAAGCGTTGGCATCAGGGGCGGCTGGTGCTGGCAGGCGATGCAGCACATGCGATGAGCCCGCAGCTGGGGCAGGGCGTGAACATGGCGCTGCTGGATGCACTGGCACTGCGCGACGCGTTACGCACCCACGGTGGTGGCGAACCGGCATTGCAGGCCTACCAGGCGCAACGACGTGCGCATGTGGCGGTCTATCAGCGCTGGAGCCGCTGGCTGACGCCGCTGTTCCAGTCCGATCGCGATGCGTGGGCAAAGGCGCGCGATGTGCTGTTGGGACCGATGGGACGACTGCCTGGCGGGCGCGGGCACATGCTGCGCGTGCTCAGCGGCACCCAGCACGGGTGGCTGGGCGCGTTGCCGCTCGATCCGGCATTCATCCAGGCGCTTGCCGCTGCGCCCCTGCCGCTACAGAGCGTGGAAATGCCAGCGACCGCGTGAAGCCTTTCGTTACGGCATTTAACGATTGCCTCACCCCGTTTATGCGACAAGAGATGAGCACGCGGCAGCCGCGTCGCCCGCTTTCCTTTTCGTGATCGATCATCGCGTGGCCCGGGTGGCGCCGCCGTCGCTGCCTGCTGCGGCCCGGATGCGCCGCACGATGCACGAGGAGGATGCCATGTTGTTCGCGGTCGAGAAGCTGGAATCGGAAATCTGCAAGCTGCGCGGTCTGCTGCGGATGCTGCACGAGGACCAGCCCGACGTACTGGAAGATGTGTTCGAGTTTCATGTCGGCAGTCTGATCAGCCACGCATCACCGGAAAGCCACGGCCATATCCGCGCCTGCGCGCAGGAAATGCTGATGGCGATACAGGCACTGCCGCGCCACGCCGACGAGGCGACGCAGGATTTCAGCCTGATGCACGGAATCGCCGCCCGCCCGTCGTAATCCCGCGCAGGTCTCGACGCGTCAGCGAACCGGTAGCGGCACTACGCTGTCTTCCACACAGGCGAGCAGCTGTTCGCCCGGCGCCAGTACAGGCACCACACCGGCGGTGAATGCCGAGAATGCCGGCAGGATGGTCACGCCCTGGCGCAGCCAGAACGCGGGGAAGCGCCGACGCAGTGCCGGCAACGCAACCTGCGGATGCACATGGCCTGCCAGCACGTGCGCGGAGGCATCGGCCAGCGGCTCGTGCCGCAGCAGGAACGGTCCCCATCGCGCGTCGTCATGCATCTGCACCTGCAGCGCCGCCTTCGGTAGATCCCGGTCGTGATTGCCGCGCACCACGTGGATGTCCAGCGCCGCGTGCTGCTCTCGCCAACCGAGCCATTGCTGATACCAGGCCGCGCGATGCGCCGGGCCGTGCAGGACGTCGCCGAGGATCCATAGTTGTCGGCACTGGTGCATGGTCACCAGGTCCTGCAGGCGCTGCAGGTCATTGCCGGTGCCGCCCGACGGCAGGGCGATTCCCGCACGCCGGAACACGTCCGCCTTGCCCAGGTGCAGGTCGGCGATCAACAGCGCGCGCTGCGCCGGCCACAGCAGCGCCCGGCCGCCGAGCAGAAGCATCGACTCACCTCCCAGCTGCAGCGGAAGATCAGCGGCCATGGCGGCGCTCCAGCTGCTGCGCGGCACGCTGCACGCGCGTGCGCCAGTCTTCATTGCTGAACTGCCCACGCAGGCGTTCGGCCCACAAGGGAAATGCCAGCGGGGTCAGTGATGAGGGCCGCTGCAGGGACAACGAACGTGTGGCGATGCGTGCCAGCACCTGCTGCAACCCGGGCAGGTCGAGGCTGTCGTGCAGTACTTCCTGCTCGGCCAATGCCAGCAGCAGATGCTCCGGGTCGTGCTCGCGCAGCACGTCATGCAGCAGTCCGGCGGAAGCCTGCAGCTGGCGCAGCGAGCGTGGCATGCCACCCGGCAGGCTGGGCACCAGCAGGCCCGCTACGCGCGCGATGCCGCGGAACTGGCGGCGCGCCAGCTCGCCCAGGTTCACCGCTTCGCGCAGGTCCTGCAGCAAACCTGCAGCATCCAGCATTGCCCGCCAGTCCTGTTCCTGCAGATCCACCGGCGTTGCCGGAGCGAGCACCAGGCCATGGTCATTCACTGCATAGCCGATGCTGTTGCGTTGCCGACGGGTGCAGCGAAGGGCCAGCAGCGCGGCCAGTGCTTCATGCACATGGCGGCCCGCAAAGGGATAGACGAACAGGAACTGGCCTTCGCGTCGGCGCACGTCTTCCACCAGCAGGTGGTCGGGCGATGGCGCCGCAGACAGCTGCGACTGCAATGCCAGCAGCGGCGCAAGCCACCGCGACTCCGCGCTCTGGTCGGCGCCTGACAGCACCTTTTCCAGTTCGCGGCCAAGCGGCATCGACAGTGGCAGTTGACCGCCCTGCCAGCGCGGTACCACGCCATCACCACCACCGCGCGCCACGCGCACGAACGCGGTCATGTCGCGCAGCTGCACCAGCTCCAGCAGCCGCCCCGCAAACTGGAAACGGTCGCCGCGGCGCAGGCGGCTGGCGAACTGCTCTTCCACCGCGCCCAGGCTGCCGCCACGCAGGAACTGTACGCGCACGCTGCCGTCGCTGCTGATGGTGCCGATCGACAGCCGATGGCGCAGCGCCTGGCGGCGATCGGGCATGCGGTACACGCCGTCGGCATCGCGTACCACCTTATGGAACTCCGGGTACCGGGACAATGCACGTCCGCCCTGCACGATGAAATCGATCACCGCATTCCACTGTGCGTCCTCCAGCGCGGCGAAGGCATGCGTGCCACGGACCTGTTCCAGCAGTGCATTGGCGTTGAAGCCGCCCGCCAGCGCGCGGCTGACGGCGTGCTGGGCCAATACGTCCAGCGACAACGTGGGAGGACGTCGCGCTTCGATCACCCCGTCATGCAACGCGTGCCGGGCCGCCGCGTACTCGGCCAGTTCCAGCGCATGGCTGGGAATGCACAGTATCTGGCCGCTGGCACCGGGCCGATGGCGCGCACGCCCTGCGCGCTGGCGCAGGCGCGCCACGCCCTTCGGGCTGCCCAGCTGCAGCACCTGGTCCACTTCCGGAAAGTCCACGCCCAGATCCAGGCTGGAAGTGGCCACCACGCACCGCAGCGTGCCCGCACGCAGTCCGTCCTCGACCTGCTGTCGCAGCGTGGGATCCAATGATCCATGGTGCAGGGCGAGCGTGCCGGCATCTTCCGGCCACACGGCTGCGAGGGCCTGGTGCCACAGTTCCGCCTGCGCACGGGTATTGGTGAAGAGCAGGCTGCTGCGTGCACGGAACAGCGCGTCGAGCACGCGCGGAAGCTGGGAAAGGCCAAGATGCCCGGCCCATGGAAAGCGTTCGCCGGGTTCGGGCAGCAGGCTGCGGATCGTCACCCGCCGCTGCCGTGCACCTTCCACGATCGTTGCCTGTGGACGGTGTGGCAGCAGTACGTCGCGTGCCTGTGGCAGGTTGCCCAATGTGGCCGACAGCCCCCACAGCTGCATCGCCGGCGCTGCATCACGCAGCAGCGCCAGATTCAACTGCAGCAGCACGCCACGCTTGTTGCCCAGCAGTTCGTGCCATTCGTCCACCACCACGCAGCGCAGTTGGCCCATGCGCTCGAGGGTGTCGGGATAGCTGAGCAGCAGCGCCAGCGACTCCGGCGTGGTGACCAGCACGTCGATGCGACCTTCGCGGGCCTGGCGCCGGTCACGGTTGCTGGCATCGCCGCTGCGCAGCCCCACGCGCCAGCCCAGGCCCAGGCCGTCGATCGGTGCCTGCAGCGCACGTGCGGTATCGCTGGCCAGCGCACGCAGCGGCGTTACCCACAGCACCTGCAGCGGGCGTACCGCGCTGGCGCGACGCGGTGCGGGGGGCGGGTCGAGCATCGCCTGCAACAAGGGGCCGCCGAACATGGCAAGGGTCTTGCCGCTGCCGGTGGGCGTGTGCAGCAGGCCCGATTCGCCCGCCAGGTAATGACGCCACATCGCGCGCTGGAAGGGCAGGGGGCGCCAGCCGCGGCTGCCGAACCATGCGTGCAGGCGCTGCAGCGCATCGCTGCGCTTCATCGCGCCAGCGCCTGCAACTGGTCCAGGTGGTCGGCTTCGGCAGCCGGCTTGTCGTGGCGCCAGCGCAGGATGCGTGGAAAGCGCACGGCAATGCCGGACTTGTGGCGCGCGCTGCGGTTGACTGCTTCGAAACCAAGTTCGAACACCTGTTCGGCACTTACGCTGCGCACCGGGCCGAAGCGTTCACGCGTGTGTGCACGTATCCAGCGGTCGAGGGCGAGGATTTCCTTGTCGTCCAGACCGGAATAGGCCTTGGCTACTGGAACCAGTGTTTCGCCGTCCCAGACGCCGAAGGTGTAGTCGGTGTACAGCGTGCTGCGCCGACCATGGCCTGCCTGCGCGTACAGCAACACTGCATCGATCGTCAGCGGTTCGACCTTCCACTTCCACCAGTCGCCACGGCGACGCCCGGACTGGTAGACCGAATCACGACGCTTGAGCATCAGCCCTTCCACGCCACGCTCGCGCGATGCTTCGCGCAGCTGCGCGGCATGCTGCCAATCGTCGGCTGGCACCTCAGGCGACAGCTGGATGCGCGGATCGCCGAGCGTGCCGATCACCTCGGCCAACTGCACGCGTCGCTGCTGCAGCGGCAGTGCACGCAGGTCCTCGCCGTCGCGCTCAAGCAGATCGTAGGCGAGCACGCGTACCGGCGTGTTGCGCAGGGTGGCGGCGCCGGGTTTGCGGCGCTGGATGCGGGTCTGCAGGGCGGTGAATGCACGCGGCAGATTGTCGGCGTCGTCCCATGCCAGCAGCTCGCCATCGAGCACGCAGCCATCGGGCAGAGACGCTGCCGCCTGCTCGATCTCCGGGAAGCGACCGTCCAGCCGTTCTTCGCCGCGCGACCACAACGCCACCTCGCCCTGGCGCCGCAGCAACTGCAGGCGGATGCCATCCCACTTCCATTCCAGCAGCCAGTGGCTGATGTCGCCCAGCCGCTCGGTGGGCTCCCCTTCCAGCGGCGAAGCGAGGAAGAACGGGTAGGGCTGCTGACGATCGGTCGGCAGTTCTTCGGCAGACAGCAAGGTGGTAAGCAGGCCGGGGGAGGGCACCCAGTCGCCGAGCATGCGCTGGGCGATGCGGGCGATATCCAGCCCGGACCACTCGGCCAAGGCCTGCTGCACCACGCGCTGCGACACGCCAACGCGCAGGGCGCCGGTCAGCAGCTTGTTGAAGACCAGGCGTTCGGCCGATGCCAGCAGTCGCCAGCCGTCGACTACGGCGGCACGACGCACCGGCTCCGGCTGGTTGGCAACGGCAAGCAGGTGGTGTTCGATCCAGTCGGCCAGAGGCCGATCCTCGGCTTCGGTGGCCGGATCATCCAGCAGCAGGGTAAGCGTTTCAGCAAGGTCGCCGACCTGCGCGTAGCTGTCTTCGACCAGCCAGGGGGGCAGGCCGGATTCGTCGGCGATCCACGCCCGCAATTCGCCGCTGCCGGCAATCTTCCGCCGCGCGCCGCCCACTTTGCCGCCGCTGAGCAGGTACAGCGCCCACGCTGCGTCATGCGGGCGTGCGTGCTGGAAGTAATCGATCAACGCCGCGCGCTTGTCCAGTGTCGCCGTGCTGCGATCCAGCCGCTGGTACAGCGCGGCGAAGGCCTTCATTCCTCGCCTCCGAAATCGGTGCGGAACGCTTCGGCGGCGACGCCGCGTTCGCGCAGGTACGGAATCAACGCATCGGTGTTGCCGTGGGTGGCAATGACCCGCTGCGCGCCGGTCTGGGTGATGGTCTGCAGCAGCGCTGGCCAATCGGCATGGTCGGAGATCACAAAGCCACGGTCGACGTTGCGTCGGCGGCGGTTGCCGCGCAACTGCATCCAGCCCGAGGCGAAACCGAGCTGGTGACGGCCGAACCGGCGCAGCCACGGCGTACCGGCGGCCGAGGGTGGGGCCAGGATCAGCTGGCCGGCCGCATCGGGCTGACGCCCCTGTTCGGCAACGGTGAGCGTGTCGAGCATGGGCACACCGGCCTGGCGATAGACGGCCACGCCGTTGGCGATGGCGCCATGCAGCCAGGCAGGCTGGTCATCCACCGCACGCAGCTCGGCAAGCACGCGTTGCGCCTTGCCCAGCGCATAGCAGAGCAGCACTGCCGCTTCGCCCCGCTGCGCGCACTCGCGCCGCCAGGCGGCGATCTCGGCCGCCACGGCACGAGTATCGGGCCAGCGGTAGATCGGCAGCGCAAAGGTCGCCTCGGTGATGAAGGTATCGCAGGGCACCACTTCGAATGCAGTGCAGGTCGGGTCCGGCTGGCGCTTGTAGTCGCCCGACGCCACCCAGACCTGCTCACCATCGTCGATGCGCACCTGCGACGAGCCGAGCACGTGGCCGGCGGGATGCAGCGATACCTGCACCCGGCCCAGCGCGAACGGCACTCCCTCGGCATGCGCGTGCAGCGGCACATCGCCCAGGCGCCAGCGCAGGATCGGCACGCTGCCGGTGCTGCAGTGGTACTCGCCCATGCCCGGACGCGCATGGTCGCCATGGCCATGGGTGATGACCGCGCGCGGTACCGGCCGCCAGGGATCGATATGGAAATCGCCTGCCGCGCAGTACAGCCCTTCCGGCCGCAGTACTACCAGATCGTCGTTGCCTGCCATGCCGTCACTGTGGCGGTCCGGTCGTGCACGTGGCGAGAATCGGCCTGAACGCGGGGTTGCCGGGCGATACGGCACAATCGGACCGCACACCTCTTGCCGGCGGGGAAGGAACCGATGAGTGGACCGAGCTTCAACAGCAGCGCCCCCTACGAAACCCATGTGGTGCTCAACCAGCCGCCGCCGTTCGCCGGCCGGCAGCTGTGGACCGACGACATCGCATTGATGGAGGCCGTGCAGCGCGAGGGCGCGGCGGCGTTCGCACCGCGGTTGGCGGTGTACGGAGGGCTGGCCGGCGACGCGCTGTACCGCATCGGCTTCGACGCCAACCGCGATCGCCCACGCCTGCGTACCCATGATGCACAGGGCCATCGCATCGATACCGTGGAATTCCATCCGGCGTATCACCAGTTGATGCAGACGGCGAAGGAACATGGCGTGGCAGGGTTGTCCTGGCACGAGCCGCAGCCCGGCGCGCATGTCGCGCGCGCTGCGCTGAGCTACCTGCACCACCAGGCCGAGGCCGGCACCAGCTGCCCGTTGACCATGACCCACGCCGCGGTAGCCGTGCTGCGCGGGCAGCCGCATCTGGCCGAGTGGTCGCGCAAGGCCGCCGCACCGGTATACGACCCGCGCGATGTGCCAGTGGCCGACAAGGCCGGCATCACCCTGGGCATGGGCATGACCGAGAAGCAGGGCGGTTCGGATGTGCGCGCCAACACCACCCGCGCCGAACCCATCGACGGCGAGCGCTATCGGCTGATCGGCCACAAATGGTTTTTCTCCGCACCCATGTGCGATGGCTTCCTGGTACTGGCGCAGGCGCCGGCCGGATTGACCTGCCTGCTGATGCCACGGCGCCTGGCCGACGGCGATCGCAATGCATTCCGCCTGATGCGCTTGAAGGACAAGCTGGGCGACTGGGCCAACGCATCCAGCGAAGTGGAGTTCTGTGGCGCACAGGCCTGGCGTGTGGGCGAGGAGGGACGCGGGGTGGCCACCATCATCGGCATGGTGATGATGACCCGGCTGGACTGCATGCTGGGCGCGGCGGCGGAAATGCGCATGGCGCTGGCGCAGGCGCTGCATCACGCGCGGCATCGGCGCACCTTCGGCAAGCCACTGATGGACCATCTGCTGATGGGCAACGTGCTGGCCGATCTGGCGCTGGAATCGGAAGCGGCCACGGTGCTGGCTATGCGCATCGCACGCGCGGTCGATCGCGCTGGCAGCGATCCGGCCGAGGCCGCGCTCGCGCGGCTGGGTACGGCCTTGGGCAAGTACTGGATATGCAAGCGCGCACCTGCGTTCGTCAACGAAGCGCAGGAATGCCTGGGCGGTGCCGGCTACGTGGAGGAATCGATGTTGCCGCGGCTGTACCGGCAGGCACCGTTGAATTCGATCTGGGAAGGCAGCGGCAACATCCAGTGCCTGGATGTGCTGCGCGCGCTGGCGCGCGAGCCGGAGGTGCTGGCGGCGCTGCACGGTGAACTGGAGGCGGTGGCCGATCGTGATGCGCGTTATGCGTCGGCACTGCAGCAGTGGCGCGATGCGGCGGCGCCGGAGGAGGCACAGGCACGGGTCTTCTGCGAACGCACTGCCTTGCTGCTGCAGGCGGCGCTGTTGCTGCGTGCACGCAGTCCAATGGCCGAAGCGTTCATCCGCAGCCGGTTGCACGGCGAGCATGGGTTGGCATTCGGCACGCTGCCGGCGGGGTTGGATGTGGCGGCGATGCTGGCGCGTGCGCTGCCGTAGGTGACGGCCAACGGCGAAGCCCCTCGTGGTGGGCGCTGCTGGAGTGTGAGCAGGGCCGCGCGGGTGGGCTGCGCAGGGGGCGCCGTAAATACGACCATTTAGGCTCGGTCGCGCCATTCATGGCGCTTACGCCCCTGCGCAGCCCACCCGCGCGGCCTTGGACGGTTTCCGTGCGCGCCCAGCACGGAATCAACAGAAGAAGCGAAAAGCAGAAAAGCCGCGGCGATGCCGCGGCTTTTCCGGTTGCGCCGGGCGATGCCCGACGAACGCGAAGGCCTTAGTGCTTGGCTTCTTCCTTGGCGGCAGTGGCCTTGGCGTCGTCAGCAACATCGCGGGCCTTGTCGGCAACCTTCTGCGCGGCATCGGCCGTGGCGTCGCTGGCGTGGGCGGCGGCATCGGTGGCTGCGACCTTGGCCTTGTCGGCGGCGGTGGCGGTCGCGGCTGCGGCGCTGTCCAGCGCCTGCTGGGTATCGGCGGCAGCCTGTTCAGAGGCGGCAGCGGTCTTGTCGGCAGCGTCGCGGGTGGCGGCAGCGGCCTTGTCGACGGCATCGCGTGCGGCGACACCGGCGCTGTCGGCGGCCTGCGCGGCATCCTGCTTGGCCTGTTCGGCTTCCGGGCCCTTGCAGGCAGCCAGTGCGAGCAGCAGGGAGGCGGCCAGCAGGGTAGTGGTCAGCGGACGGATCTTCATGGCGGTCTCCGGTACTGCAATGGATGGGGACGCCAGCCTATTCATACCGTTGTGAAGACCTAGTGGTGACCTGCGCACGGAACTGCGCGCAAAGAAAAAGCCGCTGGCGAACCAGCGGCTTCTTCAGAACAGCTTGAAGAAAGAAGTTATTACTTCTTGGCTTCTTCAGCAGCGTCCTTGGCCTGCTCAGCGGTAGCTTCGGCAGCCTTGGCGGCGTCCTTGGCTTCGCCAGCAGCGGCGTCGGTGGCAGCGCCAGCAGCCTGGGCAGCGGCGTCGACCGAAGCGTCAGCAGCGGTGGCGGCGGTGTCAGCGGCCTGCTGGGCAGCGTCGGCGGTCTGGGCGCCAGCAGCGGCGGCCTGGTCGGCAGCAGCCTGGGCTTCGGTGGCGGCCTGGTTGGCCGAAGCAGCGGCGTCCTGGGCAGCTTCCTGCTTCGAGCAGGCGGCCAGAGCCAGAGCCAGGGACATCGCGACCAGCAGCTTGTTGATGCTCATTGTGTAAATCCTCGTCGTTAGAATTAGGCAACGCGCATGCTGCGCGCCGACAACATGATGACAAGCCAAGATTGGGTGTCAAGCGATCCCGCATTCATTTTTGCGAAATAGACGTTAAACCCTTTCAGATCAACTCGATGGCGATAGCCGTCGCTTCGCCGCCGCCGATGCACAGGGTGGCAATGCCGCGCTTGCCGCCGCGCGTGCGCAATGCGTTGACCAGAGTGACCACCAGGCGTGCGCCGGAGGCGCCGATCGGATGGCCCAGCGCGCAGGCACCGCCATTCACGTTGAGCTTGTCGTGCGGGATGCCCAGTTCGCGCATCGGTGCCATCGCCACCACGGCGAAGGCCTCGTTGACTTCGAACAGATCGACCTGGTCCAGCGACCAGCCGGTCTTCGCCAACAGGGTGTGGATGGCACCGATCGGGGCCGTGGTGAACCACTCCGGCTCCTGCGAATGGGTGGCATGGCCGACGATGCGCGCCAGCGGCTGCAGGCCGCGTGCGGCAGCATCTTCTTCGGTCAGCAGGACCACGGCGGCAGCGCCGTCGGAGATGCTGGAGGAACTGGCGGCGGTCACGCTGCCGTCCTTCTTGAAGGCCGGGCGCAGGGTCGGGATCTTGGCAATGTCCGAACGACCAGGCTGTTCGTCGCTGGCGACCTCGACTTCACCCTTGCGGGTGGCGACCTTCACCGCAACGATCTCGTCGGCGAAGGCGCCGTTGGCCTGGGCTGCCTGCGCGCGCTTGACCGATTCGATGGAGTAGGCGTCCTGCTCTTCGCGGGTGAACTGGTACTTGTCCACGGCGCATTCGGCGAACTCGCCCATGGCCTTGCCGTCATAGGCATTGACCAGGCCGTCGTGGGCCATGTGGTCCACCGCCTGGAAGTTGCCGAAACGGTTGCCGGTGCGCGAATTGGGCAGCAGGTGCGGCGCGTTGGACATCGACTCCATGCCGCCGGCGACCACGACCTTGGCCGAACCGGCCTTGATCAGGTCATGCCCGAGCATGATGGCCTTCATGCCCGAACCGCAGACCTTGTTGAGGGTGGTGGCGCCGACCGACAGCGGAATACCGGCGGCGATCGCTGCCTGGCGGGCAGGGGCCTGGCCGAGATTGGCCGGCAGCACGCAGCCCATCAGGACTTCGGAGACGTCGCTGGCAGGCACGCCCGACTGTTCCAGCGCGGCGGCGATGGCGGCCGCGCCGAGGGTCGGGGTCGGAACGCCGTTGAACTGGCCGAGGAAGGAGCCGATGGCGGTGCGCTTGGCGGCGGCGATGACGATGTTGGACATGGCAATCTCGTTGATGCGTGAGCAATGTTCGGAAAGGAGACGACGGGCGTTGGATACGGCGCCGTTTCCCGGCAGACTGCGTGGGGGCCGGCCCAGTATAGAGGGTCGGCGAAGACTGCCGCTGGGCAGTACTGGATGCCTGCCCGGATGGCGGCAGGCCAACGTTCATGGGAAGGAAACGATGGAACGTAAGACGATGGGAAGGTCGGTCCTGGCATCGGCGCTGGCGGTGGCGCTGTCGGCGTGTGGCGGTGGAGGCGGCGGCAGCAACGTGCGCATCGACCCGCCCCCGACCACGCCTCCGGTCACGCCCCCGGTCACCCCGCCTCCCGCTGCCAGACCGCTGGAGCCGGCCGTGGATGCGCATCTGGCACAGACCAACGCGCGTGCCGCACAGGCCACCGGCGCGACCGGTCGCGGCGTGCGCATCGGCATCGTCGATTCGGGCGTGCTGCGCAGTGCCGAGGCGCTGAACGGACGGGTGGTGGCCAACCTCAACTACATCGACCCGAGCCGCAACAATCTCAACGTCGATGACGTGCTCGGCCATGGCACGGCCGTCGCCAGCCTGGCGGCCGGTGTACCGGTGGGGGTCTGGCCCGGCGGCATCGCACAGGGGGCGGAGATCGTCTCGGCACGCATCATTTCCGACACCACGCCCAAGGATGACGGCAGTGGCCGGGGCAACTCCTTCAGCGGCACGCTGGGCGTGGCCGGGGTCCACCAGGACCTGATCAACTACGGCGTGAAGGTGATGAACAATTCCTGGGGCGGCCTGTACTGGACCGACCTCGGCACCACTGCGCAGGTCGCGGGCGAATACCGCCCCTTCATCATCAATCACGGTGGCCTGGTGGTGTTCGCCGCAGGCAACGAAGGGCGCGACCAGCCCAGCAGCGTGGCCGCGCTGCCCAGCCAGCGTGGCTTCGGCGGATCGCTGCCGGCAGCGGATCTGGAAAAAGGCTGGCTGGTAGCTACTGCGATCGATCCGAACAAGCCCGGTGAACGTGCGCCGTGGGCCAATGCCTGTGGCGACGCCGCGCGCTATTGCCTGACCGCTCCCGGCAGCGCGGTGTTTCCGGAGCCGGGTACCGGCAAGTACCTGTGGAACTACGGTACGTCCTTCGCCGCGCCGCTGATCTCCGGTGCTGCGGCGCTGGTCTGGCAGCGCTATCCCTACTTCGACAACGACCTGGTACGGCAGACCCTGCTCGGCACCGCCACCGACATCGGTGCGCCGGGCGTCGATCCCATCTACGGCTACGGCATGCTCAACGTCGGCAAGGCGGTGAACGGTCCCGGCCGCTTCGACTGGGGCGATGCCACGGTCAATGTCGACGCGGCCTCTTCGGGCTCGATCTGGAGCAACGACATCGCCGGCGCTGGCGGCCTGATCAAGCGCGGCGATGGCCGGCTGGAGCTGAGCGGCAACAACAGCTACAGCGGTGCGACCCGCATCGAGCGCGGCAGCCTGGCCCTGCGCGGTGGCGCCGTGATCCGTTCCAACGTGAGCGTCTCCGGTTCCGGTGGTGCCTCGATGGCCGGCCTGCAGTTCATGCCCGGCACGCCGCGGGTGATCGGCAACGTCGACAACGGCGCCAGCGTGGTGCTGGTCAACGCCAACACCACCGCGACCATCGAAGGCAATTACAGCCAGCGGCCGGATGCGCAGCTGATCGTCGCGCTGGGGGTGAACGCGCTGCAGGTGACCGGCACCGCGCGCCTGGCCGGTGGCGTCGTGGTCGATGGCATCGTGTCCGGTTACGTGCCGCAGGTCGGCAGCCGCCAGGGTCTGGTCCATGCCAACGGCGGTATCAACGGCACGTTCACCACGCCGGTGGCCAACACCGGCGCCAACGGCCTGACCCTGCTGCAGGCGCAGTACGGCTATGGCAGCAACGACGCGTGGATGGACCTGACCCAGGTCAACGTTTCGGCAGCCGCATCGGGCCTGGGCGCCAATGCACAGGCATCGGCACTGCGGGTGCAGTCGGCATTCACCGCGCTGGACCGCAATGCGGATCTGCAGGGCTCGGCGTTCGGCGTGGCCGCAGGCGCGCTGCAGCGTACGTCTGGCGGAACCGATGGCCTGTCGGCGAGCCTGGAGAGCCTGTCCGGACAAGCGCATGCGCGCGCTGAAGCGTCGACCTTCGACAGCGTGGACATGTCGCGCCGCGCGGTTGCCGAGCGCTTCGACCGCGTGCAGGCTGCGCCGAAGCTGCGTGGCGCCTGGCAGAGCGCGCTGGGTGAAGCCGGGCAGGGCAGCTTTGCCGGCAACGCCGCCGACAGCCAGGGCTGGATGGCCGGCCAGGACGTGGCACTGGGCAGCAACGGCCTGCTGGGCATGGCCTTTGGCGAAACCCGCAGCAACGGCGGCAGCAACTTCAGTGGTGATCGTGGGCGTGACCGCCAGGCGCAGGCGCAGTTGTATGCCGGCTGGAACCTGGGGCGTGGCTATGCGCTGGCCCAGTTCGGCACCGGCCAGTTCACCCGGGAACTGGATCGCCAGTTGCTGCTGGGTGCCGGTGCCTACGGTGTGTCCGCGCGCTACGGCGGACGTTTCAGCAGTGCCAGCGTTGAAGGCGGCTATCGTTTCGGGCGCATCGGTGCGTCGTTGACACCGTACTTGGGGGCAAGCAGCACCCGCCTGGATACCGATGGCTTCAGCGAGCAGGGCGGCTTCGGCTTCGGCCTGCGCGGTGAGGCGTCGCGTGCACAGCGCAGCCAGATGCTGGCGGGCCTGCGGGGTGAGCGGCAGTGGGGGCGCTGGACGCTGCGCGGCCATGCCGAATGGCAGCAACGGCTGGATGGCGGTGAACAGGCCTGGCAGGCAAGTTTCGTCGGCGTTGATGCCTGGGCGCCGTTGGCCGGTGTTGACGCACCGCGTGGCAGTGCCTTGTTCGGCCTAGCGCTGGAATCGTGGTGGGGCCGCAATGGCCGCCTGAGCCTGGGCATCGACCAGCGCGTGGGTGGCGATGATGCACGTCAGGCGGCGCTGCGCTACAGCACCGGTTTCTGATCATGGCGCCGGGCGTGCTGCCCGGCGCGTACATCCGGCGGTGCCGACCCACGGTCGGCACGCGTCCGGTTGCCGGGGGCGGCGCTCAGCCGCCGCGCAGGTCGCCCAGGCGCGGTGTGCTGCGGCCCAGCGGCATCTTCAGCTTGCCGATCGACAGGATGCGCGCTTCTGCGATCCGGTCAGCCGCGCGCTGCGGGGCAATGTTCTCGCGCTGCGACAGTTCGAAGATGCGCGTCAGGTTGTGGTAGATGCTGCGGATCAGCCGCATCGCGCGCTCGCGGTTGTAACCGTCGATTTCCAGCGACACGTTCATCACGCCACCAGCGTTGACCGCGTAGTCGGGGGCATACAGGATGCCGCGCGCATGCAGCTCGTCGCCGATCTCCAGGCTGGACAGCTGGTTGTTGGCGGTGCCACAGATGATCTTCGCCTTGATCCGCGGCAGCGTGTCAGCGTTGATCGCGCCTTCCAGCGCGCACGGCGCGAACACATCGGCGTTCACTTCGTGGATCTCGTCCGGCTTGACTGCCTCGGCGCCGAAATCGTTGACTGCACGATCCACCAGCGCGCTGTCCAGATCGGTCACGTACAGCTTGGCGCCACGGTCGCGCAGCAGCTTCACCAGTTCCATGCCGATATGGCCCAGGCCCTGCACCGCGATGCTGGTCTTGCCCACTTCCTCATGGCCGAACTTGAAGCGCATCGAGGCCATCAACGCCTGCAGCGCGCCATAGGCGGTGAACGGCGCCGGATCTCCCGAGCCGCCATGGACCTGGTGCACGCCGGTGACGAACTGGCTCTCCAGGTAGATGTTCTCCATGTCGTTGACGTCGGTGCCGACGTCCTCGGCCGTGATGTAGCGACCACCCAGCGAATCGACATAGCGGCCGAACGCGCGGAACAGCACTTCGGTCTTGTCGACCTTGGGGTCGCCGATGATCACCGCCTTGCCGCCACCGACATTGAGACCGGCCAGCGCATTCTTGTAGGTCATCGTGCGGCTCAGCCGCAGCACATCGGCCAGCGCATCGTCGGTGCTGGCGTAGGGGCGCATGCGCACCCCGCCCAGGGCGGGGCCCAGGGTGGTGTTGTGGATGGCGATGATTGCCCGCAGGCCGGCATCCTGGTTGTGGCAGAACACCACCTGTTCGTGGCCGGTGGTTGCGAGGGTTTCGAATAGCATGGGGTCTCCGATGGCGCGATCTGCGGTGAACTGCGGCGAACTGCCAATGAACGGTAGGGTCCGAAAACAAAAAAAGCGACGTCGTCGGTACAGGGGGACGGGTCGCGCGGCGCCATTCTAGTCCATTCGCCCGGGATATGCCGTCGACGCCGGACGCGCCCGGGTTAAAGAAGATGAAAGTGCGGCCGATGCTGCGACGACGGCAGGTCGCCGGATGTGATGAAGGCGCAGGGGCAGGCAGTGGCAGCAGGACAACGACAGGATGGGCGGCGATGACCGCAGCGTGGTGGCGATCTGTGCTCCGTTGGCTGTCGCAGCTGACCGGGCAGGCCCCGGCACGCCTGGCCGCAGCCCCCCGCCAGGCCGTGGCGGCCGCGGCGGCCAGCCTGCAGGGCGACGCCTTGCCGGCGGCCGAGGTCGCCGCCCACCTGCAGCGCGGACTGCACGCGCTGGCCCTGTATCCGCGCTTGGCAGGCGAACCGGCGGCGGTCAGCGCATCGGGCCTGGCCGAAGCGGTGGACCGCGCGCTGCAGGACCGCGACTGGGCTACCCGGCAGCTGCCGCGGCGCCCGCAACTGCTGCCGCAGCTGATTCAGACGGTCAATGACGACGTTGCATCGGCGCGGGTGATGGCGGCGATCATTGGCCAGGATCCGGTGCTGACCGGCAACCTGCTCCGGATCGCCAACAGCCCGGCCTACAAGGTGCACGAGCGGCCCGTGGAAAGCCTGCAGCGGGCGGTGACCCTGGTCGGCACCGAAGGTGTGCGGCAGATCATCAGCGCCGTGCTGGTGCAGCCGGTGATGCAGGTGCAGTGCGAGGTGTTCCCGCAGTTCAGTTCGATCATATGGGAGCACGCCCTGCTGGCGTCGCGCGCGGCCGCCGACCACGCCCGCACGGTCACCTTCGGCGATGCCTTCGCTGCGCAATGGCTGGGCCTGGTGCAGGGCCTGGGCGCGGCGCTGGTCATGCGTCAACTGCTGCAGGAAGCACAGGTGCGTGGCGAAGAAGTGGAGCCCGCGCTGGCCCTGCAGTTGCTGCAGCAGTGGTCACTGCCGTTGGCGCAGCGGGTGGCAGCAGCGTGGGAACTGCCCGAACCGGTGCATCAGGCCCTGGCGCCTGATGCAGACGGTCCGCTGGCCGACAGCCTGCGCCTGGCCAGCGCCGCTGCGGCGGCCAGCCTGCTGTGCCGGCACGGGCATGCGAGCCAGGGCCGCATGCTGGCCTTGCTGGAACAATTGCCGGCAGCGCCGCCACACGCGCTGCGCTGGATCTGGCGGCGCCTGCATGGGCGCAATGTGGAAACCCTGGACGAAAGCCTGCACGGCGATGGCGAGGGGAACGCCCCCTGACGTTACAGCTGGGATTCCAGCGGCAGCCAGCTGATCACCCGTGCCGTCCAGCGTTTGCCGAGGCTGCTGCCGGGCTCGGCATCGACCCAGTGCGGCGGCGGCTCGCGCTGCAGCCAGCGCAGCTCATCATCAGCGCCGAGCGCAAGCCACCAGCTGTGTTCCGGGCTGGCCAGGCGCAGGTATTCCGCGCGCAGCTGTGCGCCCAGCACCGGGTCGTCGAACAGCACGCCCATCTCGGTGTTGAGATAGGCCGAACGCGGATCGAGGTTGAACGATCCGACGAACCCGCGCCGGTCGTCGACCAGCAATGCCTTGGTGTGCAGGCTGGCGCCGCTGCTGCCGAACAGGCTGCCGTCACCGGCCTGGCCGTTCGCCTTCAGTTCGTACAGCTGCACGCCTGCCTTCAGCAGCGGCACCCGGTAGCCCATGTAGCCACCGTGCACGGCAGCCACATCGTTGGCCGCCAGTGAGTTGGTCACCACGCCGACCTGGGCGCCGCGGCCGGCCATCGCCGAAAGGCCGTCCAGCCCTTCGCTGCCGGGGACGAAGTACGGCGAGATCAACAGTGCCTTGTAGCGCGTCGACTGCAGCTGTTGGACCAGCTCGGTGACCAGCCAGTCGTCGTGTGCATCGCCGTGGTGCTTCATCGGTGGATCGGACACGATCCGTACCTGCCTGCTCCAGTGCAGCGGCTCCGGGCTGGCACGCTGGCGCTGGCGCGACTCGGCCACGCGCTGCAGGTACGGTTGGGCCTGCGCATGCAGCGCGTCCAGATCGGACTGGCGCACCAGCTGGCGCAGCTGTGCATCGGTATAGGTCGCCAGCGCCGAGATCGGAATCGCCGCGTCGCTGTTCCAGTAGTCGTCGAAGATCTGGTTGGCCTGCTGCACGGCCGGGCCGGCCACCACCAGGTCCAGGTCCTGGAAATTCACGTCGCTGCGCGCGCTGAAATATTCCTCACCGATGTTGCGGCCACCCACGATCGCAATGCGGCCATCGGCGATCCAGCTCTTGTTGTGCATGCGGTGGTTCACGCTGAAGGCGCGTTGCACCAGCTCCAGCGTGCGGGCCATGCCGCTGCGGTTGCGGAACGGGTTGTACAGGCGAAGCTCGATGTTGGGATGCGCATCGAGCGCCATCATCAGCGCATCCTTGTCCTTGGCATTCATGTCATCAAGCAGGATGCGCACGCGCACGCCACGTTCGGCAGCGTCGTACAGCGCCTTGGCCATCAAGTGGCCGATCAGGTCGTCGTGCCAGATGTAGTACTGCAGGTCCAAGCTGCGGCCGGCGTGCTCGGTGATCATCGCGCGGGCAGCGAACGCATCCATGCCATCGCTGAGGAAGGCTACGCCAGACTGCCCGGGATGGGCGGCCTGCAGGGGCATCATCTGCCGATCGATGGGCGTCTGCGCAGGTTGCAGCGGCAGTATCTGCGACGCTTCGCCGCGCGCCTGCGGGGCCAGGTGGTCGGCCAGCAGCAGGCCGGACAGCACCAGCAGAAGCAGGGCGGCGATGATGATCGCGGCCACGCGCAGCAGGCGTCGCCATAAAGGTTTGCGCAGACTCATGACGCCGATGGTAGATCCTGGCTACGCATGGCGGTAGATCCACGCCATGCGTGGATGAACTGCCACCGGTAGATCCACGCCATGCGTGGATGAGCTGTCACTGGTAGATCCACGCCACGCGTGGATGAGCTGTCACCGGTAGATCCACGCCACGCGTGGATGAGCTGTCACCGGTAGATCCACGCCACGCGTGGATGAGCTGCCACCCCAGTAGATCCACGCCATGCGTGGATGAAGCGCCGTGACTCAGAACCGCTCGTCGCTGCCCAGATAGCGCCACTGGCCCACGGCCAGCGGGCCCAGCGCCACCCGGCCGATGCGCAGGCGGCGTACGGCCACCACCTGCAGGCCGGCAGCCGTCACCGCAGTCCTCAGGCCCTTCGCGGTCAGTCCCTTGCCTGCAAAACGCAGGCGCTGCTCGCTCTGCCAGCTGACCTTCGGGCCGCCTGCTTCATGCTGCAGCCGGGCCATCAGCCACGGGCCACGTTCCGGGCCGCCTTCAGCCACTTCGACCAGGTACTCCTGTTCGGTGCGGCCCAGGTTGCGCTGCAGGTGCGCGAGCACCGCCGGATCCTGGCTGACCACCACCAGCCCGTTGTCGTCGGCCGGCAGCGAGGATGCCAGCTGCAGACCGTGGAAATGCCGTTGCAGCGGACGGATGTCGCTGGCATCCAGTTCGCTGCGGGTCTCGGTGCGGATCAGCGCGCACAGGGCATCGGCTGGCACGCCCGCCGGTTTGTGCAGCAGCATGCTGGCGCGCTCGGCCTTGCTGTCGCTGGCCTGCTCGGCCACCACGATGCTGGCGCTCTCGTCCACCGGGCGCTGCGGCTGTTCCACCACTTCGCCATCGACGCTGACCCAGCCGCCCTCGATATAGCGCCGCGCTTCACCACGCGGGATGCCGAGCAGGGCGGACAGGCGTTTGTCGAGTCGGGTCGGTTCCATGGCGAAAGGTCGGGCAGGGGGCGCGCAGTGTAGCCGCTACGCCGGCTCAGCGCTGGCCGCGGTTGGCCAGCTCGGTCAGGTACAGGCGGGTATCGAACTCCAGCTGCAGGTAATCCGGCTCCATGTGCTGGCACAGCTGGTAGAAGGCCTTGTTGTGGTCGGCCTCCTTCAGATGGGCCAGCTCGTGCACCACGATCATGCGCAGGAAGGCGGCTGGCGCCTGCCGGAACACGGTGGCGATGCGGATCTCGCGGCTGGCCTTGAGCCGGCCGCCGTGTACACGGGAAATGGCGGTGTGGGTGCCCAAGGCATGCTTGATGACCTCCAGCGTGTTGTCGTAGCAGACCTTGTTGAGCGGCACCGACTTGCGCAGGTAGCGATCCTTCATGTCCTGGGTGTAGTCGTACAGCTGGCGGTCGCTGCGCACCTCATGCGGGTCGGGGTAGCGCTGCTGCAGCCAGGGGCCGAGCTTGCCCTGTGCCAGCAGATCGCTGACCTGGGCGACCAGGGGTTCGGGGTAGCCGGTGAGGTACTTCAGGACAGCCATGCAGGGGCGTCGGCGCGTCGGTAGAATGGGGCATCCAGATTACACGCGGTACGTATCGACCATGGCAAAGCCCAACGCGCTGCAGGAACAATTGCTCAAGGCCGGCCTGGCCAAGAAGTCGCAGGCCAGTGCCGCCGCGCGTGAACAGGCCAAGGCCCGCCAGGGCAAGGCCGAGTCGACGTCGGCGGAGGTCCAGCGTGAAGCTGAACGCGCGCGCGCCGAGAAGATCGAGCGTGACCGTGCGCTGGCTGCCGAGCGCAACGCGCAGGCCAAGCAGGCTGAGCGCAAGGCGCAGGCCAGGCAGATCATCAGCGCCCACGCCGTGCCGCACAAGGGCGAGGACGAGTACCGCTTCAGCGATGGCGCGGTGATCCGCACCCTGTTGATCGATACCAAGCTGCGCAAGGCACTGTCGGTGGGCGTGCTGGTGATTGTGGCCCATGGCGATGGCTACGCGGTGCTGCCACGCGCGGCAGCGGAGAAGGTGCGTGAACGCGCCCCGGAAGCCATCATCGTCGACCATGGCACGCCCGGCTCCAGCGCCGAGATCTCCACCGGCAACGCCGAGGACGACGCCTACTACGCACAGTTCCAGGTCCCCGACGACCTGGTCTGGTAAGAAAGTGGGGACGGAGGGGATTACGTCGTTTCTGCCACAAACGACGTAATCCCCTCCGTCCCCTTTTCTGCTCAGGTTGCTGAAGCGCTGCGGACGCAGATGCCTTTTCCGTGGGTGTATTGTCCCCATATCAGGCGACACACCTGCGGAGGATGGCCATGGCTACCGGTTGGGCCGGAGATGGCGCGGTCCAGGACCAGATCGACGCCACCGTCGACGATGCGATTGCCCGCGCGCGGCGCCAGCTGCGCCAGGGCCCGGGTCTGGAACACTGTGAGGAATGCGACGCGCCAATTCCCTTGGCGCGGCGTCAGGCAGTGCCTGGCGTACGGCTGTGCGTGAACTGTCAGCAGGCGCACGACGAAGAGGAACAGGCGCAGAGTGGCTACAACCGCCGGGGCAGCAAGGACAGCCAACTGCGGTAAGGGTGTTCGGCAGGGCTGCGCCCTGCACCCGCGGTAGTGCCGGCCGCTGGCCGGCAACTTTAAAAGCAATAGCAACAGCAACAGCAACAGCAACAGCAACAGCGGCATTCCGTGGGATGGCGGGGCGGTGTCGGATTACGGGGACGCCGTGAATCCATCCCTGGAGGCTTGGCCGCGGCATCCATGCCGCGGACACCCCGCAATCCGACACCGCCCCACCTCTGGCAGTTTCCTGATGTCTGTTGGATCCACGTTGCGCGTGGATGAATTTCGATGGAAATCGAATATTTCGATATTGGATCGAAGAGCATCCACGCGTGGCGTGGATCTACGTGTCGACCAAGGTCGACACCTACCAACAGCAGCGGAGATATGTCGAAGGCGGGGTGGGGCCGGTGGCAGGGGCGTGAGCCGCATGGATGCGGCGACCGAGCTTACATGGACGTACTTGCAGCGGCCCCTGCCACCGGCCCCACCCCGCCATCCCACAGGAATGCCGCTGTTGCTGTTGCTGATGAGGTTGCCGGCCAGCGGCCGGCACTACAGCCTCTGCGGGTGCAGGGCGCAGCCCTGCCGGACAATCCCCTCAGCCGTCGCCCTGGATGCCGCCGGGCGCCTGCGTCGGGTCGCGCCAGCGCCGCACCGTGCGCTGGAAGAACAGGTTGTTCGGCAACTGCAGCACCGTGCCCTCGTGGCCGTTGCCGGTTTCCTGCAGCGTGGTGTAGATCAGGTTCACGTCGATCACCCGGCCCTTCAGCCCGGGCTTTTCGCCGTTCTCCAGCACTTCGATGTAGTCATGCAGGCGGAACGGTCGCGTGGTGAAGATCAGCAGCGTGCAGAAGATGTTGGACAGCACGCTCCAGGCCGCGAAGAACGCCACCGCGCCCACCGCAGCGAAACCGGTGAAGGCCGTCCACAGCACCGAGGGCGATGCACCGAGCAGGCTGAGGATGTACAGCACCGCGCTGAAATAGACCACGAAGCTGGTGATCCGGCGCGCGCCCATCACCATTTCCGGCGGCAGCGTGTAGTGGTCGGCGAAGCGGCGGATCAGGCGCCGCGCCAGCACCCGCAGCAGCCAGGCGGCGAGCAGGGTGATCAGGATCTGCAGGGCGATCCCGATGTCATGCAGCCAGGGGTGGGTCCAGGCGGGCAGGTGGTCCTTCAGCGACAACATCATGGGGCGACAACGCGTGACGGAAACGGGGCTTGATGTTACCCGGCGCGTGTCGACGTTTCGACCGCCTGTGCCCAGGCAAGGCAGACAAGGTCCTGTTTGTGCTGCTGCAGGCAGGCGCGGCCGCTTTCGGCACGCCAGTGCAGGGAAACGTCGAACGCCTGCAGCAGCATGCAGGCCGCGATCGCCAGCAGGGCGGCGCAGGAAGGGCTGGACATGGGAGGCTCCTGGCCGGGCAGGCCTGCGGGGGACCTGTGATGGATGCAGCCAGGCGCGAAAAGGTTGCAACCGAAAAGCGCTCCGGAAGATCTAAACCTTTTTCCGGCAGGCCGCATCCAACGGATATGCTCGACACCACCATGCCCGCGCCGCCTGCCGCCAACGACGTCGTCGACGAAACCGCCTTGGTACGTGCAGCGGCGGCCGGCGATACCGCTGCCTATGAACAGCTGTATCGGCAGCATGCGCCGCGGGTGTTTGCCACCCTGTGGCGGCTGTGTGGCGGGCAGCAGGCGCGTGCCGAGGATGCACTGCAGGAAGCGTTCCTGCAGGCATGGAAGGCACTGCCCGGCTTCCGTTTCGAGAGCAGCCTGTCGACCTGGCTGCATCGGTTGGGAGTGAACGCCGCGCTGATGGAACTGCGCGGTCGTGCCGCCGGGCATGACCATGACAGCCTGGACGACGTGGACGGTGGGCTGCCGGAGATGGCGGTGCATGACGGCTGCGCCGGCACCGAACGCGACCTGGAACGCGCGTTGGCGACCCTGCCGCCGCGCGCGCGTGCGGTCTTGGTGCTGCACGATATCGAAGGCTGGAAACACCATGAAATCGCCGGCCAGCTGCAGATGGCGGTCGGCAGTTCCAAAGCACAGCTGCATCGCGCGCGTGGCCTGCTGCGCGCGCGCCTGGGAGACATGACATGAGTACGCACGACCCCGATCACGACCTGCTGGCGCGCCTGCGCGCCCTTCCCGCGGAACGCAGCGCACCGGCCGATGGCTGGGAACGCCTGTCGGCGCGGTTGCCACCCCGCGAGCCGGTTGCCGTGCAGCCGCCGGTGGACAACGTGGTGGCCTTGCCACTGCGCACCCGTCGACGCTGGTGGCTGCCGGTTGGCGCGGCGTTGGCAGCCAGCCTCGCGCTCTACGCGGTGGCGCCGTGGCGGCACGCGCCCGAGTCGCTGCCTGCACCCAGCGGCCTGCAGCTGCAGGCCGATGCGATGACCGAACAGTACCGGCAGGCAGTGGCGTCGCTGCCTGATGGCACTGCGCCGGAGTGGCAGCCCGCGCTGCATGAACTGGATCGCAGCGCGGAACAGATCCGCGCCGCGATGGCGCAGGACCCGCGTGCGCCGCACTTGCTTGGACAGCTCAAGCGGACCTATGCGCTGCGGCTCGAACTGACCCGGCAGGCGGCCCAGGCCGCCTCCGGTCTGACAACCTGAGGAGACCCCCCGATGCGAACCCTTTCCCCTTTCTGCGCGGCCCTGCTGCTGGTGCCCGCCATGGCGCTGGCCGATACACGCGTCGATGAACGCCACAATGTTGCTGCAGGCGGCCGCATTGAACTGAGCAACGTCGCTGGCAAGGTGACTGTACGCGGCTGGGACCGCAATGACGTGCAGCTCACCGGCACGCTCAGCGACGGCCTGCAGCTGCGCCAGGAAAAGAGTGCCAACCGGGTGCGCTGGGAAATCGAGTATCCGCGACGCGGCAACAATGGCGGCGCCACCTTGACCCTCAACGTGCCGCGCTCGGTGGAGCTGCTGCTGAGCACGGTCAGTGCCGACCAGGACATCAGTGGCGTGGACGTGCGGCGGCTGCAGGCAGATACCGTCAGCGGTAACCTTGCCGCCGCCGGTCGTAGTGGCGACAGCGTGCTCAACACGGTCAGCGGCAATGTCACTGCGCGGTTGCAGACCCCGCGGCTGGACCTGAACACGGTCAGCGGCCGAATCGAGGCCGGCGGGGGCGTTTCCGGTGAGATCGGGGCGCAGACGGTGTCTGGCCGGGTAGGCGTCGATGCCGGTCGCATCCAGCGCCTGGTGGTGGAGACGGTATCCGGAGGCATCGACCTGTCGGCGACGGCACTGGCACCAGGCGGGCGCATCGACGTCGAGTCGGTCAGTGCCTCGGTCAGCCTGCGCCTGCCGCGCACGGTGTCGGCGCAGCTGTCAGTGAACAGCTTCAGCGGGTCGATCAACAGCGACGCCGGCAAGGTGGAGCGGCCGCGCTATGGGCCGGGCAGCAGCCTGGATGCGCGGCTGGGCAGCGGCGACGGCGATATCCGCGTGCAGTCGCACTCGGGTAGTGTGCAGGTGCGCCTGGACCGCTGAGCGCGGTCCGGCAGGCCGCGGCGGCAGCGCCGCCGCGGTCGGGGGAGGGTCAGCTGGCTTTCTTCAGCGCCCAGGTGGTACCGAGAACTTCAATCTTGCCACCGCTCTTGCGGAACGCGGCCAGGTCGGAGGCGATCGAGTCGCTGTTGACCACGGTGCTGGCGGATGCGCCCTTGCGTTCGCTGCGGATGCTGTTGCTGGCCTTCGCGGGGGTCTTTGCCTTGCGGGGCATGGTTGCTCCTGTCAGGTGGAAGGGGAGGAAAGCGCGCAGGATTCAGCCTGGCGCAGGTAGTCCTGCCGCTCGCGGCGGCAGTCGTCGCCGCCCATCGAAAACTGGCGGCAGATCGCCGGGCGCTGCGAATAGATCGTGCAGCGCAGGTGATACGGATCGATCGCCGCGCACCAGCCTTCCTCGTTGCGCGCCATCACGGCACGGCCGTGTGCATCGCGCGACAGGAACTGGCCAGGCACGTGGTCGCCGGGCTGCAGCAGGACCGGCAACCGGCAACAGACCGCGTCACAACGGCGGCAGTCGATGGGTGCTGGTTCAGCGTCAGGTTGTACGGCCACGGGGGCCTGGCGGGTGCCCAAAGCGGGTCTCGATGGCGGCTCGGGTAATACGCGGACCATGATCGAGCCAGAGGGCATGGTCGCCAGACCCGCTGGGCGGGTCAGGCTGCACCATGGGTACACACACCGGCGAGGCCAGCGGAAGGTGCAGCGGTTTTCCAGCCGGCCAAGGGTAGCTCAGACCGCGTAACGTTTTGTTAATCCCGGCTGGCTGCCGCCAGCGCGAGGCCCTGGACGACCCCCAGCGAGGGCTCGCCGTGCACCATCCGGGCGCCCGGGAACGCCTCGGCAGCGGCCTGCCGCAGGTAGCCGGCGCGGGACATGCCGCCGGTCAGGAACACCGCGTCAGGGTCGCCGCCGATGTCGCTGCGGACCTGGGCCAGCAGTTCGCGGATCTGGCTCAGGTAGCCATGGGCGGCGGCGGCCAGGCCGTCGGCGCTGTTGTCCACGTGCAGGTCGCGGGCGATGTAATCCAGCGTGCTGCGGTGTTCGCTGGCACCGCTGAGGGCGATCTTGGCGCGCTCGACATCGCGGTACAGGCGGGCGGTGTTGCCGGTGTCCTGCAGCGCCTGCAGGCGCGCGCCCCACGGCGCGTCGACGTTGTCGTAGTTGTGCTGGCGGAACTCGCGCTGGCGGGTCATGTCCTGCACGGTGGCCGCTTCCACGTAGTGGTGGGTGGGCACGCGGGTGATGCCGCGGCCGAACAGCGGCATGTAGCCGGACAGGCTCAGGGCCAGGTCGATATCGGTGCCGCCGCGGGCAATACCCCAGGCACGGTGGATGCGCGGGGCCTGGCTGCCGCCCACTTCGGCGTGCGCGATATCGGTGGTGCCGCCGCCGATATCGACGATCACCGCCTGATGGCGATCGCGGCTTTCAGCGTGGTAATGCATCGCTGCGGCGGCAGGCTCTTCAAGGAAATCGATGTGGTCGAAGCCGGCCTGGCCGGCCGCTTCGCGCAGGATGTCCAGGGCCTGGTCGTTGCCGGCCTCGCCGATCGAGCTGCGGAACTGCACCGGGCGGCCGAGCAGGGCGCTGCGCAGCGGCTGGCCGAGCTGGGCGCTGGCGGTCAAGCGGATGTGTTCGAGGATGTGCGCGGCAATGCCGGTGATGGTCTGCCGCGCGCGTGGGTGCAGGTTGTAGCCGAGCATGGACTTCGGGCTCTGCACGAGGTTGCCTTCGTGCTCCTCGAAATACGCTTCCAGCGCGTCGTCGCCATAGACGGCGTTCTGCAGCAGGTCGCTGGCGCTGCGTTCCTTTCCGGCGCGAGCCTCCATCCATTCCCGGCGCAGGGCGCGCAGTGCCTCGCGGCGCAGGGCCTGTGGCGTGCGCTCCTGGCCAGCGGCGCGGGCGGCACGGGCGGCGCTGTCGATCAGCTGCTGCAGTTCGTGTTCCTGCCCGGCGTCGAGCTGGAAATCGTCCGGGTCGGGCACTACGCCGGGGAAGTACACGCTGGTGCGGAACTGCTCGGCCTCGCCGAAGCGGATCGGCAGCAGCTTCCCATCACGCACGATGGCGGCGGCGGAGTTGCTGGTACCGAAGTCGATGCCGAGGCGCATGGGGAGGTCCGGGGACGATCAGGGGCCGCGCACTCTGCTGGAGTTTGCCGCGCGCTGCAAGTTCCAGTGCCTGCCTCGGGCGGGGTGGGGCGAGGTCCGGTCCGGACCGACGTCGGAAAATGAACGAAAAGGCAGGGCGGTTACAATGGCCGCTGTTGATTCATTTTGAGGTACTTGCAATGTCTTCTGTTCCCGCCTGCCCGCAGTGCACCCTGGAAAACACCTATGCCGATGGCGCGCTGTGGATCTGCGCCGACTGCGGCTTCGAGTGGACGGCCGAAGAAGGTACCGGTTCGACCCTGGTCGTGCGTGACAGCAACGGCAATACCCTGCAGACCGGCGACACCGTCACCGTGATCAAGGACCTGAAGGTCAAGGGCTCCTCAATCCCGCTCAAGCAGGGCACCGTGATCCGCAACATCCGCCTGGTCGAAGACGATGCCGAGCACATCGAGGGCAACTCGGACAAGATCAAGGGCCTGGTGCTGAAGACCTGCTTCCTCAAGAAGGCCTGATCGCGCCTCAGCGCTTGGCCTGCTGCGCACGCCAGCGGGCCAGGCTGTCCAGCTTGGCCTGGTAGCGTGCCTGCTGCGTTGATCCGCCCAGTTCCTGCGCCCGCAGCAGTTCGCGGTCCGCACGCTGCAGCCGGCCCGTCAGGAAATACACCCGCGCCAGGCCGAAGTGGAACTGGTGCGCGGTGTCGTACAGGCGCACCGCCCGCCGGTAGTACGTGATCGCCTTGTCCAGGTCGCCAGCGCGTTCGGCCTGGGCACCCTGCATGTACTGCGCGAACGGGTCCTCGCGCTGCACCGACTGCAGCTTCTTCTGCATGGCTTCCGCCTGCGCCGTCATGCCCAGTTTGCGATAGAGCGCACTGGCGTTGTTCAGCGCTGCACTCTGGCGTCCGTCCAGGCGCAGTGCCGTGTCCAGCGCCGTGCGGGCCGCCTGGTCATCGCCCAGGCGGTTGTCGAGCACGCCGATGTTGTTCCATGTCGAGGCGAACTCCGGATCCTGCGCCAGCGCGGCATCGAAGAAGGCACGTGCTCCGCTCAGGTCGCCATCGGCCAGCTGCTCCGCGCCCCGGTTGTTGTAGTAGTGCGCCAGCGCCCGTTCGCGGCCAATCGGTTGCGGCCCGTGGCGGTCGTACAGCACGTTGCGGTCCAGGTCGACCGTACCGTAGCGGCCACCGACATCCACGCCGGCGTTGACGTGCCCGACGTTGTAGACAACGCCTTGGTCCTGGTCCTGGTACCACGACACCACCTGGCCGACTTCCTGCACCCGCGCCTGGATGCCGGCCTCACGGGCGAGGGTGACGAACAGCAGGGTGAAGGCGAGGCAGTTGGCGCGCTGGTGCTGCCAGATCTCGCTGACGGTGTAGGTCGCATCGGCGTCGTACTGCAGGTCCAGGCCGTGCTGGCTGAAGATCATTTCCACCAGCGCCTGCAGGCGCTGGTCGCGCGAGTAGCTGCGGCTGATCACCTGCTTCTGCAGCATCTCGCGCATCGCCGGCGGGATCGCGAGCACCTGTTCGGGTGTCGGCACGCTGGCGGCGGTGACCTTTACGGTGGAGATGGTCGGGATGGCGGGCGCAGCGGCTGGAGCATCCTGCGCGGACAGGGCTGGCGCGCCGAGCGCGAGCAGTGGCAGGAGAAAGCATCGGGCGGCAAGACGGCGCATGACGGTTTCCGGCAGCGGCGGGCGCTCCCGCCTGCGGCCAGTGTAGACCCGGGCGTGGCGGTCCGCATCCACCGGCGGTCAGCGCTGCGCTTCGTCCACAGCCGGTGTGGACCAGCACGCGACAAACCTGTGGACAACTGTCCTGCGCCCTTGCCCGGCACGGGATGTGAGTGGCTGGTGAAAAAACAGCCAGCTTGCCCGGCGGTGCCAAGGGCGGGATCATCCCTGCATGGACTTCGCCCCGCTGACTCTCGCTCCCGCGCATTGGCAGGCACTGCAGGATGCCTATGCGACGCCACCGCGCGCCTACCACCACTTCGGCCATGTGCGCGCGGTGCTGCAGCATTGCCAGGAGGTGGCTGCAGGTCCGGGCTGGCAGCAGCCGGCCGAGGTTTATCTGGCAGTGCTGTACCACGATGCGATCTACCAGGCCGGCCGCAAGGACAACGAGGCCAGGTCGGCCGCGCTGGCCCTGCAGGCGATCGCAGACTGGCCCGAGCTCGCATCGGTCGATGCCAGCCGGGTCGAGCAGTTGATCCTGCTCACCGCCCGCCATGGCGAGCTGGGCCCGGCCGATGTCGATGCCGAAGCGGCGCTGTTCCTCGACTGCGACATGGCGATCCTGGCGGCACCCGAGGAGGTGTTTGCCGCGTATGACCGCGGCGTGGCCGAAGAGTACAAAGGCGTGGTGCCGGGCTTCCTGTACCGCGCCGGACGCCGCCGCTTCCTGCAGGGGCTGCTGCGCGCGCCGCGGATCTTCCTCAGCGACTTTTTCGACCAGCAGCTTGATGCCGCCGCGCGAGCCAACCTGCGCCGCCAACTGGGCGCCTGAGCGCGCCGCTACACTACCCACCTGCCATTGCGTGGTGTTGTTTGCAGCCGTGACCGTCTCCGATACTCCTGCCGATCCCCGTCCGCTGCCGCCGGAAGAACCCGGTCCCAACGAGTGCTGCGGCAGTGGCTGCCCGTTGTGCGTGCTCGACCTGTACACCGAGGAGCTGCAGCGTTACCGCAAGGCGCTGGCTGAGTGGCAGGCACGGCATCCGGACGCTGGCCCATGACGCGGGCCCGTCCGGCCGCGACGCTGGCGCTGGTGGCACTGCTGTTGTTCGTGGTGACCGCGTTGTGGACGCAGTTCGCGCGGGCCGACCTGGATTGGGTGAAGGCCACCTTGAGCCTGTACCTGCATGGGCCGTGGGGCCTGGCGCTACGCAGCGCCTACTGCCTGCTGGCACTGGCCATCGCCGTGCTCGGTATCGCGTTGTATCGGCACAGCGTGGGGCCGCGGCGCAGCGCAGCGGCACCGCTGTTGTTCTGCGTGGCTGCCGTTGGCCTGGCCACCGTCGCCATCGGTGACAGCTGGCTGCCTGCGGCAACGCCGTTGCTGGCGCCGTTGATCCACGGCCTGGCCGCCAATACCGCCTTCCTGTGCGCCAGCGTCGGCATGCTGCTGCAGGCCTGGTACCTGCGCCGCGAGCCAGGCTGGCGGGGCAGTGCGGCGCTGTTGTGGGGCTGGGCCTGGCTGGCCTTCGTGCTGCTGTGGGTACACGTGCTGTGGCGCGGTGGCCCACCGCGTGGGCTGGGGCAGAAACTGGTGATCGCGGTGATCGTCGGCTGGCTGCTGTGGTTGGCGCTGGCGCTGTATCGCCGCGGGCGTGCCGCCGGCACCCGCTGAATCAACCACCTGCCCGATTGCAGGGCGCCTGTACCGGTACGTGCCGTGCACGCAGCAGCGGCGTATCGTGTGCGCATTCCAACGGGATGCGAAACGATGCGTGCAGGGCTGGGCAGGGCGATGGGACTGGTGTTGGCGCTGGCGGCGGTGCCAGCGGTGGCGTCAGTGCAGCAGGTCAGCCATGGACGTTTCGATCAGGTGCCGGTGCATGTTCCGGCCGGGGCACCGCAACGGGTGGTGATCTGGTTCCATGACGGCGCCGATGCCGATGACAGCCGCATGCCGATTGAAGCGCTGCGCGCCGATGGTGCACTGGTCGCATCGGTGGATGTGGCCCACCTGCGTGGCGTGCTCAAGCGCGAAGGCAACAGCAGCTGCGCGTTCGGCGCGGGCGATGTCGAGAATTTCTCGCGTTGGGTACAGGCGTTCCTGCATCTGCCGGGGTATCACCTGCCGTTGGTCGGCGGCAGCGGCGAAGGCGCCGAACTGGCCTATGCGCTGGCAGCGCAGGCCGACACCCAGGTCTTTGCCGGCCTGCTGACCTCGGGATTCTGCCCGGCACATGTGCACGAGCGCATGGTCTGCGGTGATGGCGTGAAGCACGACCGCCTGCAGCCCAGCGAACTGAATTTCCCGTGGTTGAACGCGGCCGGCGCGCCGGGGTGTTCGACCAACAGCGCTGGCCCGTTCGTGCAGCAGGTTGCAATGGCGCGTGAATTCAAGCGCACCGCCGCTGGCGATGCGACACCGGGGCTGGTGGCCGCCGCGCGGGTGATCGGCGCACAGGCCGGGGTCGCGCTGGCACCGCCGCCGGATGCCCTGAAGGGGCTGCCGGTAGTGGAAGTGCCGGCGCAGGGCAGCGGTGACACGTTGGCGGTGTTCGTTTCCGGCGATGGCGGCTGGGCCGGCCTGGACAAGGACGTGGCCGGCGCCCTGGCCGAACATGGCGTGGCGGTGGTTGGCATCGATTCGCTGCGTTATTTCTGGAGCGAACGCACGCCGCAGGGATTCGCTGTCGATCTGCAGAAGATCATCGGCCACTACCGCCAGCAATGGCAGCGCGACAAGGTGATGCTGATCGGTTTCTCGCAGGGCGCCGACGTGCTGCCAGCCACCATCAACCAGCTTGATGCAGGCACCCGCGCTGGCCTAGAGCGCATCGTGCTGCTGTCGGTGGGCAGGAACGCCGACTTTGAATTCCATGTCAGCAACTGGCTGGGCGGCGGTGGCGGCGGCCTGCCGATCGCGCCGGAAGTGGCGAAGCTGCCGGCGGACAGGACCCTGTGCGTGTACGGCGACAAGGACGAGGATGCGCTGTGCCCCGATCTGCCGGGCAACGACGGCGTGCACAAGGTCAAATTGCCGGGTGACCATCACTTCGGCGGTGACTACGATCGCCTGGCCGAGGTGATCCTCAAGGGCGGCGTGTAATCGGCCTCATGGAACCACCGCCGGGCATGGCCCGGCGCTACCCGTGCGGACGATCCATCAGGTGGCGCCGGGCCATGCCCGGCGGATCGGGGCGTCAGTTGCGCCGCGGGTCCAGCGAGATCAGCCGCGTGGCATCCAGCAGTGCAGCCGGCAGGTGCATGCCGCCGGGCGCGGCCAGGTAGCGCGGTCGCCACTGCGGATCGAACTTCGACTTGAACCTGCGCAGGCCGCTGAAGCCATAGAAGCGCTCGCCGTGTCGTGCGAGCAGGCCGGCCAGGCGGTTCCAGCGACCGGCCAGGCGGTGCTGGGCCAGGCCGGACAGCGGTGCCATGCCCAGCGAGAACCGTGCATAGCCCTGCGCGCGGCCCCACAGGAACAACTCGATGAACAGGAAATCCATCGTGCCCTTCGGCGCGTCGCTGACGTGGCGCATCAGATCCACCGACAGTTCGGCGCCCGCCGGTGCCTGCCACAGGTTGGCAAAGGCCACGATCCGGCCTTCAGCTTCGACCAGGGCGATCGGGAAACGCACGAGATAGTCCGGGTCGTAGCTGCCCAGCGAGAAGCCTTTCTCGTCGCCTGACTTGTCCTCCAGCCAGGCGTTGGAAATCGCATGCAGGCGTGGCAGCAGGGCAGGGATCTCTTCCGCCGGTGCTACGCGGAAGGACAGCCCGCCGCGCTTGCCGCGGTTCCAGGCTTGCCGCAGGTCGGCACGCTCGCGGCCTTCCAGACCGAAGTCGTGCAGCGGCACCATGGCCTCTTCGCCCAGCTTGACCAGGCCCAGGCCGAGATCGAGATAGGTCTGCCAATACGCCTCACCCACCTGGTAGAACACCGGGCGCAGTCCGAGCCGGTCGGCTTCTTCGCGGAAGCGCCAGATCAGTGCGCGCGCCACCTCCGGTGGCCCGACCGGATCGCCCATCGCGATCAGCGAGCCGCCGTAGCGCTGCATCATCACAAAGCCCTTGTGCTGCTCATCGCGCAGCACCGCCTTGTCGGCAGTCAGCACCAGGCAGGCCTGGGTGTCGGTGGCGCCGGCCAGCACCGGTGCCAGCGCCTGCAGGGTTGCGTCGTCGGCAGGCGGCAGCGGGCTGCGCGTGCTGTGCAGCAGCCGCGCCAGGCCGAACATCACCAGCGCCATCGCCACCAGCAGCAGTGCACGCAGCGCGCGCGGCGCATTGCCGGACACGGCGAACTGCCACCACAGCTCGTTCTGGTATTCGACGTGGCTGTAAGTGAAGAACAGCAGCCACGTCACCGCCACCAGCACCAGGCCGAGGTTGCGCAGCCATGGCCACGACCAGGCTTCGTCCAGCAGCGCGCCCTGGCGATAGAACTCGCGCCGCGCCGCCCACAGCGCCATCGCCACCAGTAATGCCGACAAGGCGATCAGCGGTTGGCCACCGCGCAGCCAGATCGGCAGCGGTGCGATCACGCAGATCGCCATCGCCAGCATCCAGGCCGCGTGGCTGCGGCGGGCCAGGCCCTGGCCGATCAGCAGCAGGGCGACGCCGGCCAGGCTGCCGATCAGGTGCGAGGTTTCCAGGATCGGCAGCGAGGCATTGATCAGGTGCCGTCGCGGTGTGGGCAGGGTGCCGTCGATGACCAGCGCGGCACCGACACTGAAGGCGGCCAGCGCGATGATCTGCGGCAACCACGGACGCAGCGCGTACCAGCCGGCGCGGGTGGCACCTGCGCTGGCCTGCAGCGGCTGCCGCAGCGCGGGCGCCAGGGCCAGCACGGTGGCCAGCAGCAGCGGCAGCACGTAGTAGCTGACGCGGTAGATCAATGCCGCCGCCAGTACTGCAGCCGGCGCCACCTGCGGCAGCAGCTTCAGCAGGCTCCACTCGAACACGCCAAGGCCGGCCGGTACCGTCGACACCAGGCCGGCCAGCACGGCCACCAGATACAGGCCGACGAAACCGGGCAGGCCGGTCGGCGTGGAATCGGGCAGCAGCACATAGAACGCGGCACTGGCCAGGACCAGTTCAACCACGCTCAACACGGTGACCCCGAGCATGGTGCGCCGGTCGGGCAGCCACAGGCCATGGCCGAAGATGCGGAACTGGCGACCGTTGCGGCCGACCAGGACGAAGGTGGCCGCATAGGCGAGCAGCGCGACGATGCCGACCACGCGCACCGCGCCGGGGTCCAGCGGCAGCGCAAGCGCGGCAGCGGCCGGCTCCATGCACAGCGCAACGCCGATCAGCAGCCACGCGCCGAAGATGAAGCCGAGCGTGCTCATCAGCACCACCTGGCCGATCTGCGCCAGGTCCAGGCCGGCACTGCGGTAGCCGCGCAGGCGCACTGCGCCGCCGGTGAGGGCGGCAAAGCCCACGGTCTGGCCCAGGGTGTGGGCGAGGAAGGCGGTGATGCCGATCCGTGCCGGGTGCACGCGGATACCACTGCGGCGCAGGCCGATCGCATCGAAGCCGATCAGGCAGGCGTAGCTGGCCAGGCCGAGCAGCACGGTCAGCGCGATCTGCGCAGCGCTGAGCTCGCGGAAGGCCTGGCGGATGGCGCGGTAGCCATGCTCGTCGAATTCGCCGGCCAGCCCATGCAGGGCCAGCGCGAGGATCAACAGCGGGACGACGATGGTGACGACCCGCTTCCAGGTCGGTGTGGAAGGGGAGGCAGTGGAATCGGTGGGTGCGGTCATCGGCGCAAGGGTGCGTCAGAAAGGGCGAGGGCGGTGTCAACGCAGGCGTGGCGCATCGTGCGCCTGTCCACGCCGTTTGACCAGCACTGCCGCTGTGCTGGTGGTGGCGGTATCCAGTGGCCGCACCGGGCACACACTTCCAACGCCGGCTGGGTGAGAATGCAGTCCAGACCACCCGCAGGAGCCACGCCCATGATGGAGCGTTACGACGTCGGACCGCGCATGTCCGAGATGACCGTGTACAACAAGGTCGCCTACCTTTCCGGCCAGATTCCGGAAGACACCAGCCAGGACATCACCGGCCAGACCCGGCAGGTGCTGGCCGAGATCGACAAGCTGCTGGCGCTGGTGGCCAGTGACCGCCAGCACGTGCTGCGTGCGGAGATCTTCCTGGCCGACATGGCCGATTTCGAGGGCATGAACAAGGCGTGGGACGAGTGGGTGGTGGAGGGCGCGACCCCGGCCCGCGCCACGGTTGAAGCCAAGCTTGCGCACGCCGAATGGAAGGTCGAAATCATCGTCACGGCGGCAGTGCCGTAATGACCGGACAGGGGTCAGATCCCTTTTCCTCCGGAAAAGGGATCTGACCCCGTTTGCCGGGGGGCTGACGCTGCAACATCCGTTACAGCTGCGGCTGCAGTCGTGTGCTTGCCTGCGTGCACAAGGCCAGGCAGGCCAGCATCAGGCCTTCCATGACCCGGTCGCCGACGTACTCCTCCGGCGCGCCGTTCTGCCGGGTGCGTTCGGCGGCCAGCAGGACCTCCTGCACCACGCGCAGCCCGGCCAGCGCGCAATCGGCATCGGCCAGCGCCATGCACCGGCTGGGAAGTTGATACCGCTCCGGCCACGGCTGACCGTCAGCGGCGGCGCCGGTACCGATGCGTCGCAGGGTCGCAACCAGCGTGGTGGGATCAAGCGATGGCGACGATTCCGTGTCCTCGTCGGCGTCTGCCGGGCCGAGGTAGGCGTGCAGATGGGGGAAATCCGATGCGTTCATGGCAAGGCTCCGTGCAGGACAGACGGTAGCCGCCACTCAAAGGTGGCGGACGGAGACGTGGCTCGAAAACCGGTGTCGAACGCTCCGGCTGGCCCGAAGGCCCCCACGCCCCGCCCGCCATAGCCGGCAGACGGATTGCCAGCCGGCGCCACGCAAGGTGACGCCGGCTGGCAAGCGTAAACAACGTTCGACAAAGCGGGTTTTCGAAGCCCGGCCACCCTTTTCGGCGGCTCACCATCTGTAAACCCGTCGTAGCGGAATGCCAATCAGACAAGTTGTAATGTCCGCAACGTCAGGACGCTTCCCGCATTTTTGCATGCTGTTAAGCCGCCTCGAACGCAGGTGGCGCCACGGTCGCGATAGACCGAGCAATCTGCGACATGCATCGTGATTCGATAGTCGCCAGCGTGCGCAGGCAAGGTCGATTGCGACGACGGTTCATGACATCGGGCAGATAGTGCAGACCAAGGTCCGCACCCACCAACACCCAGCCATACCATTGCAGTTGCTCGACCGTCCGCCACGGATATCTGTCGGGGGCTGGTGGGCGGGGGCAATCGGGACCGTTGGCGCCATGGGCCAGGCGCATGCGCCTGGCGGGTTGGGCAGGACGCCCAACCCAGGTCTTGCCGTGTGCGCAGGATAGCGCACACGAGCAAGGCGCCATCGAGCCCCCATGGATGGGTTCACGGCGTGTCCCGCTTGCCCCCGCCCACCCGCCCAGATCATCAAACCCAGGCAGCCGACGCTCCCAGCTGTTGCTGTTGCTGTTGCTCTCAGCACAACGCGACGCCGCGGCGTCGCAAAAAAAAACCTACACCAACACCAGCTCGATGCAATCCACCGGGCACGGTGGAATACACAACTCGCACCCCGTGCACAGATCGGCAATCACCGTGTGCATGTACTTCGCCCCGCCGACGATCGCATCCACCGGGCACGCCTGTATGCACTTGGTGCAACCGATGCAGTCAGCCTCCACGATCAACGCCACCTGCGGCGGCTTGTGCTCGCCCCGGCTGCGATCGAACGGCAACGCCGGCACACCCAGCACCTGCGCCAACGCCCGCGCACCGGCATCGCCGCCGGGCGGACAACGATCCACGCCTGCCTCGCCACGTGCCATCGCCTGCGCATACGGGCGACAGCCGTCGTAACCGCATTGCCCGCATTGGGTCTGCGGCAGCAAGCGGTCCAGGCGTTCGGTCAGGGGCGGAATCAGGCTCATGCGTGGCGAAGGCTGCGCGTTGGGTTACTTCAGGGGTTTGCCGCGGTACCAGCGCTCGTGCGCCAGGGCCAGCATCGGGCGATCCTCCGCGCTGTCACCGTAGGCATGGATGCGTGTGTAGCGTGACAGGTCGAACTGGCGGCGGATGTGCTCGACCTTGCGCGGACCACAATCGCCACCGGCGTAGCGGCCGGTCAGGCGTCCGCTTTCGCTTTCCAGTCGATTGCAGATCAGCTGCAGGCCCAGTTGTTCGCACCACGGCCGCAGGTACAGGTCCAGTGAACCGGACACCACCACCACGGTGTGCTGCTGCTCCTTGTGCCAACGGATCTGCTCCAGCATTTCCGGTCGCACGACATCGGGCAGGAACTCGCGGGAGAAGCCCGCAGCCAGCGTCTCGATGTCATCGGCGTGGCGCTCGCTGAAGGTCAACCGGGTCACCCGTGCGCGGATGCGCTCGGCGGAGATCAGTTTCAGCTTGTAGGCCAGCAGCCACGGGCCGACTTTCCACCAGGCCTGTGCCAGCTGTTCGGCGGTGGCGACCCGGCGCAGGAAGCGGCCATAGGTGTCGCAGGTGGTGACAGTGTGGTCGAAGTCGAACAGCGCCAGTTCCAACGCAGCATCTCCCATCACGGTACCTCCCTTCGCGGTGCTCATGACCGGGCGCGGCCAGGGCCGCGCCCGTACTGCATCAACGAACCGGCATGCCCGGCTGCGCGCCGCTGTCGGCGTCCAGCAGCGCCAGCGCGCCGCCATCGAAACCGGCCGACAGGATCATGCCTTCGCTCAGGCCGAAGCGCATCTTGCGCGGTGCCAGGTTGGCGATGAACACCACGCTGCGGCCGACCAGCGCTTCCGGCTCGCCGTAGCTGGCGCGGATGCCGGAGAAGATCTGGCGCTTGCCGAGGTCGCCGGCATCCAGTTCGAAACGCAGCAGCTTGTCCGAGCCTTCCACGAACTCGCACACCAGCACCTTGCCGATGCGCAGGTCGAGCTTGGCGAAGTCGTCGATGCCGATGTAGGCCGGCGCGTCGGCGCTCTTTGCTTCGTCCTTGGCCACTACCGGTGCGGCGGGCTTGCTTGCTTCAACCTTGGCAGCGGGGGCAGCGGGGGCAGCGGGGGCAGCGGGGGTCAGGGTGTCCTTGGAGGCGTCGATCATGGCGTCAATCTTCTTCGGGTCGATACGGGTGAACAGCGGGGTGTAGTCGGTGATGCGGTGGCCCAGCAGCGGCTGCGCCAGCTCGGTCCAGTCATTCACCGGCGCGGCCAGGAAGGCCTCGGCCTGCGCCGCGGTGGCCGGCAGCACCGGCTTCAGGGCGGTGACCAGTACGCGGAACAGGTTCAGGCCCTGGCTGCAGACCGCCTGCAGCTGCGCATCGGCGCCTTCCTGCTTGGCGATCACCCACGGCTTGACGTCGTCGATGTAGCGGTTGGCTTCGTCGGCCAGGGTCATGGTCAGGCGGATCGCCGCGGCCGGGTCGTTGCGCTCGTACGCCTCACGGATCGGCGCCAGGCCATCGACGAAGCGCTGGTACTGCGCCGCGTCGGGCAGCTGCGCGGCCAACTGGCCATCGAAGCGCTTGCTGATGAAACCGGCGCAGCGGCTGGCGAGGTTGACGAACTTGCCGACCAGATCGGCGTTGACGCGCGCGATGAAGTCGCCCAGGTTCAGGTCGAGGTCGTCGACGCCACCACCGGACTTGGCGGCGAAGTAGTAACGCAGTGCCTCCGGCTCCAGGCCGGCATCGAGGAACGTACGCGCCATCACGAAGGTGCCGCGCGACTTGCTCATCTTCGCGCCATCGACGGTCAGGTAGCCGTTGACGTGCAGGCGGGTCGGCGCGCGGTGGCCGGTGCCGTGCAGCACTGCCGGCCAGAACAGGCCATGGAAATTGACGATGTCCTTGCCGAGGAAATGATGCAGCTCGGTGCTGGTGCCGGCGCGCAGATGCGCTTCGAAATCCTCGCCGATCCTGCTGCACAGGGTCTGGAAGCTGGACAGGTAGCCGATCGGCGCGTCCAGCCAGACGTAGAAATACTTGCCCGGCTGGCCGGGAATCTCGAAACCGAAGTACGGCGCATCGCGCGAGATGTCCCACGCACGCAGGCCGCCTTCGGCGTTGAGCCATTCACCCAGCTTGGCCTTCACGCCCGGCAGGGCGACATCGCCGGCCAGCCAGTCGCGCAGGAAGCCGTCGAAATGGCCGACCTCGAAGAAGAAGTGCTCCGAATCGCGCATTTCCGGGGTGGCCCCGGAGATCACCGAGCGCGGCTCCTTCAGGTCGGTCGGCGCATAGGTGGCGCCGCAGACCTCGCAGTTGTCGCCGTACTGGTCGGCGCTGCCGCAGTTCGGGCAGATGCCCTTGACGTAGCGGTCGGGCAGGAACATGCCCTTGGCCGGGTCGTAGAACTGCGCCACCGAACGGCGGCTGATGTGGCCGGCCGCTTCCAGCTTCAGGTAGAACGCTTCGGTCAGCGCCTTGTTGGCGGCGGAGTTGGTCGAGTCGTAATGGTCGAAGGCGACGCCAAAGGCGGCGAAATCGCGCTCGTGGCTGGCCTGGATGTTGGCGATGAAGGTTTCCGGGGTGACCCCGGCCTTTTCCGCAGCCAGCATGATCGGCGTGCCGTGGGTGTCGTCGGCGCACACGAACCAGGCCTTGCCGCCACTCATTCGACGCGCCCGCACCCAGATGTCAGCCTGGATGTAGCCGACCAGGTGGCCCAGGTGCAGCGGGCCGTTGGCGTAGGGCAGGGCGGTGGTGACGAGCGCGGTACGGGTCATGGTCACGGGGTGCAGCCAGGGGGAACCGGGGATTATCGCATGCCCGCAACGCGGTGACCCGGCCGGAGCCGGGTCACCAGGGCATTGCCGGGGCCGTGACGCTTACTCGCGGACCCAGGTCTGCGCGCGGCAGATGAAGGCGATGCAGCCGGACACGTCCAGCTTGCCGCCGCCCGGCTGCAGCTCGATCTTCGAGCGGTAGGTCTTGCCGTTGGCCGGGTCGAGGATGGTGCCACCGGACCACTTGCTGGTGGTGCCCTTGTCCTGGCTCAGGTTCCAGAGGATGGTCATGCCCTTCACCGGCTTGTTCTTGTTGGCGCCCTCGCAGCCATCGCAGACCGGGTTCGGGCCCTTGTCCGAGTGCAGGATCTCGACCACCTTGCCGGACAGCGTGCCGTTGGCGGCCTGGCTGATCTCGACGATCGACTTCACCTTGCCGGTCTTGTCGTCGATGGTCTTCCAGCGGCCGGCGGCACTGTCGGCGGCCTGCGCGGAGAGCGCGGCCAGGCACAGCGGCAGCGCCAGCAGCAGGGTCTTGAAGGTCTTGCGCATGGTCCCCTCCCAGGGTTCATTCCGGCACGATGCCGGTACGGGTCGACTGTATACCCATTCGGCGGGGTATGGGGAAGGGGGGCTTGGGCCGGGTTGCACCCGGCACCCGCTACGGCAACAGCAACAGCACAGCAACAGCGTGCATTCCGTGGGATGGCGGGGTGGGTCCGGTTGCGGGGGACGCCGTAAACCCGTCCATGGGGGCTTGGCCGCGGCATCCATGCCGCGGACACCCCCGCAACCGGACCCACCCCGCCTTCGACAGGTTCCGCGATCGGTTGGAATGGCGTTGCCTGCTCTTGGTGGGTGTCGACCTTGGTCGACACGCAGATCCATGTCATGCGTTGATGAATGCTTGTCGATTGAAAATCGCTCAGCCGGTCTCGTACAGCTCCAGTGGCAGGTCGTCGGGGTCGGCGAAGAAGGTGAAGCGGCGGCCGGTGTATTCGTCCACGCGGATCGGTTCGCATTCCACGCCGTGGCGGGCCAGGCGTTCGATGAAGGGTTCCAGCGCGGCTACCCGGAACGCGAGATGGCGCAGGCCCTGGGCTTCGGGGCGGCTGGGCCGTGCGGGGGGCGAGGGGAAGGAGAACAGTTCCAGCTGGCCGCCATCGGGCAGGGCCAGGTCCAGTTTCCACGAGTCGCGTGCCGCGCGGTGGTTCTCGGCCAGTATGCGCAGGCCCAGCACGCGCACGTAGAAGTCTTTCGAGCGGGCGTAGTCGCTGCAGATCAGTGCGGCATGGTGGATGCCCAGCAGGCCGGTGGTCGTGGTGGTCATTGCAGGGTGTCCAGCCAGCGCCGGGCGATCTTCAGCGCCAGCGGATAGGGTTCGGGGGCGTTGCGGTTGCTCAGCACGATGACTGTCAGGTGCTTGTCCGGGTAGCGCAGGATCACGTTGCGGAAGCCGATGCTCTCGCCGCTGTGCCAGTGCATGCGGCCGTTCAGCCGCCAGCCGAAGCCGTAGTGCGGTACGTCCGCTTCGGTGGTGGCGGTGGCCGGGCTGAACATGGCCTTGCGTGATGCGGCCGACAGCAGGCGGTCGTCGTACAGGGCCGCGTCCCAGCGGGCGAGGTCGTCCAGCGAGGAGTAGATGCCACCATCGCCGAGCACGGCGCTGGTGGTGCTCTGGTCGGTACGTTGCCAACGTCCGTCAACTTCGCTGTAGCCATAGGCACGCTGCGCGACCTGGTCGACCTCGTCCTGGTGGGCCACTGTGTGCGCCATGCCCAGCGGCTGGAAAATGCGCTGCTGCAGGAAGCTGGCAAAGTCGCTGCCGGCGGCGCGGCCGACGATCAGCGCCAGCAGTGCGTAGCCGCTGTTGCTGTAGCGGTACTGGCTGCCGGGTGCGAAGGCGAGTCGATCTTCGCGGGCCAACAGCGCCAGCACATCGGTGTCGTGCACCTGCCGGGTGTCGGCAGGGTCCATCAGGTCTTCGTAGTCCAGCAGGCCGCTGGTGTGCGACAGCAACTGGCGCAGGGTGATGCCGGCAGCAGCGGGCGGCAGTTCCGGCAGCCAGCGCCGCGCGGGCTGGTCCAGCGCCAGGCGGCCGTCCTCGACCAGCAACAGCACCGCCGCAGCGGTGAACTGCTTGCTGACCGAGGCCAGGCGGAAGTTGCTGGCCGGCGTGACTGCGCTGCCATCTTCAACCACGGCCAGGCCGTAGCCGCGACGGAACACCGGCTGCCCGTCGTGCAGCACCAGCACCGCTGCGCCCGACACCTGGCCGTCGTAGGCCTGCATCAGTCCATCGATGCCTGCATCCGGAGGTGCCAGCGGTGCCGCTGCCAACGCTATCGACGGCAGCAGAGCGAGAACCGTGGCACACAGCAGGGCGGCAGGGCGCATGGCAGCTCCGTGGCGGTCAGGGCGCGGGCGCAGGCGTTGCAGCGGCCGGCTGCGCCAGCCAGCGTTCGATCTTGTGGTCCAGTACATCCAGCGGCATCGAACCGTCCTTCAGCACTTCGGCATGGAAGCGGCGCAGGTCGAACGCAGCGCCTTGGCGTGCCTTGGCCTTGTCGCGCAGGGCGATGATCGTGGTCAGGCCGGCGACGTTGGACAGCGCCTGGCCAGGCTGGGCCATGATCCGTTCCACTTCCGCGTTGGCATCGTCAGCACTCATGTCCACGGTTTTCTGCAGATAGGTCACGGCCTGCTGCTTGCTCCAGCCCTGCGCATGCACGCCGGTATCGGCGACCACGCGCGCGGCGCGCAGCAGGCGCGAATACAGATAGCCGATGCGGTCGTACGGATCGGTGTACGCGCCGAGCTCGTCGCCCAGGGTTTCCGCATACAGGCCCCAGCCTTCGACGAAGGCAAGGTCACCGCCGAGGCGGCGGAAGCGCGGCAGCTTGGTCAATTCCTGCTGCAGGCCCAGCTGCACATGGTGGCCGGGAATGGCTTCGTGCAGGTACTGCACCGGCACGTTCCAGCGCTTGCGGCTGGGCAGGTCGCGGGTGTTGACGAACAGCACGCCGGGTTGTCCCGGCGGCGACGGCTGGTAGGAGGCTGCGGCGGCGGTCATGGCACGCTCCGGTTCCACTGCACGGATCTGCAGCGGCGCCTTCGGCAGGGTGTCCAGTACCTGCGGCAGGCGTGCATCGACCTGCTGCTGCACCTGCCGGTAACGGTTGAGCAGCGCGTTGGCATCGCTGTACTGGAACTGGCGGTCGTTGCGCATGCTGCGCAGCAGCTTGGCCTGCGAACTGCGCAGCTTGCCGTCGCGCATCACCGTGGTGATCTGCGCCTGCAGCTCCTGCACACGCTGCTCGCCCAGCGCATGCAGCTGCGCGGCGGTCTGCTGGCTGGCGGTGGTCTGTACGATCAGGTTGGCGTACCAGGCCTGGCCGTCGGGAAGTGCGCCAAGGCCGCTGCTGCTGCGCGTGGCAGGCAGGTATTCGGTGGCGATGAAGCCACGCAGGGCGCGGTAGGCCGGCATGATGCGCAGTTCGATCATGCGCTTGTACTCGGCGCTGATGCGCGCCTTGTCTTCGGCGGAGATGGACTCGGGCATGGTCCGGATCGGCGACCAGAAGATGCTCTCTTCGGCGGTCGGCTTGATCACCGCGTCCAGCTGCGGCAGTACCTTTTCCATCAGGTCGCGCGGCTGCACCACGCCGGCCTTCATGCCCTGGCGCATGTTGTCGATGGCCTGCTCGAACAGGTCGGGGATGCCCAGCGAGCGTCGCGACCAGGTGTCGTAGTCCTTGGCCGTGTTGAACGGCTGTGCGCCAGCACCGGCGCCGAGGATGGCCATGATGCTGCCGACGTTGTAGTACTGGCTGATCGGCATCATCCAGCTCGGATAACGCTCGGCGGCCAGCGAAGCGCGGGCATCACGCACGAAGATCTCGTAGCTGAGCAGGTCCTGCCCCTGCAGGCCGTCGCTGCCGATCTTCTCGACCTTGCCCAGCCATTCGGTAGTGAAGTCGTGCGATTGCTGGCGCCAGGCGGCAGAAAGGATGTTGGGCAGCTGGTCGTTGTAGCGCGGCTCGCCCTGGAAGGTGGCCTGCAGCGGGTTCAACCGCATGGAGGCATCCCAGTATTCGTCGTACAGCCGCTCCAGCTGCACCTGCTTGGGCACCGCACGGGCAGGGGCGACCGGGCGCGGCGCGGCGCGGCGCGCCGAACTGCCGCGGGCGGGCGTGGTGGCACGTGTGCCGGCGCGGGCCTTCGGCTTGGCCGCCTGGCGGGTCTGCGCGGCGGCGGGGCGGCTGCCCTTCTTCTTCGCTGCTTCGGCCGGCGGAACGGCGCTGAACAGGAACAACGCGGCGATGGCGGCGGCCAGGACGCGGGGGGAATACGGCATCAAGAAGCTTCCGTGGAACACAGACCGTGGAGCTTGCACGATCCGCGCGCGTACGGCCAGCGTGGGGGCGCAGTCAGCTTGCGCGTCGCTGGGGCTTCAGTCAGCCGCGGCCGCAGCGCGCAGGTCGGCGGCGCGGTGTTCGCCCAGATAGCGGGTGATTGCACGCCGCATCAGGTACAGCAACGGAATCAGGGCGATCGCAAAGCCCATCTTGTAGACGTAGTTGACGCTGCTCACTGCCAGGAACAGCGATGTCGGCCAGTGCTGCGGGCCAAGCACGAAGGCGATCCAGATCACAACGAAGCTGTCCACCAGCTGCGAGACCGCGGTGGAACCCGTTGCACGCAGCCATACATGGCGCTCGCCGGTTGCCTGGCGGATGCGGTGGAACACCGCCACGTCGATCAACTGGCCGAACAGGAACGCCACCAGCGAACCGGCGATGGTCCACATGCCCTGTCCGAACACCGCCGCGAACGCGGCCTGGTAATCGGGCACGCCGTGGGCATCCATCGAGGTTACCCACCAGCTGGCCGGTGCCAGCGAGATCGCCGCGAAGGCGAACAGGAAACCGTAGGCGATCAGCACCACCGCCAGCCACGAGATGAAACGCACCCCGCGCTTGCCGAAGAATTCGTTGATGGTGTCGGTCATGATGAACACCACCGGCCACAGCAGCGTGCCGGCGGTGAAGCTCAACGAGCCGGTCTGGCCGAACAGGTTCCAGTTCAGCGGGTCGATGCCGAGGGTGTCTTCCAGGGCGAAGATCTTCACCCCGATCAGTTCGGCCAGCACCGCGTTGCCGCAGAAGAACGCAGCCAGCACGATGAACAGCAGGACCGCGCGGTCCTGCAGCGGGCGCGCGTGCGACGCCTCGCTCATTCGGAACGATCGCCGGCGCGGGTGAACGGAACGCTGGCTGGTGCCACTGCACCGCCGGAAATGATGAAGCTCATTGCCTGGTCCACCGTCCAGTCGGTCGGGGTGAGCAGTTCGACAGGCACGATCTCCAGATAACCCGAGGTCGGGTTCGGCGTGGTCGGCACATAGACGGCCGCCAGTTCGCGGTCGGTGCCCTGTTCCTTGATGACCCGGGTGACCAGGCCCACCGACTTCATGTCGCGGTGCGGGAAGTCGATCAGCACCACGCGCTGGGTACTGCCCGGTTCGGTCTGCAGCATGTCCAGCAGCTTCTTGGCGCTGTCATAGATGATGCTGGCCAGCGGAATGCGCTTGATGACCGCGCCGACCCAGCGCAGCAGGCGCTGGCCGACCACGCGGCGGCTGGCCACGCCCACCGCCAGGATCACCAGCAGGGTGGCCAGCAGGGCAATGGTGTTCTGGATCCATTCGGCGCGGACCCAGCCGAGGTAATGCGGGAAGCTGGTCGCGATCTGTTCGGACAGTGGCACCACCAGCGGGCTGGAGATGCCCGACAGCAGCACGAACACGAATTTGACCACCACCCAGGTCAGCCAGATCGGCAACAGGGTCAGCAGGCCGGTCAGGAACAGGCGCTGCAGGGAGGGACGGGGAACCAGGGCGGGGGCATCGAGCGACATGCGCGCATTGTAGCGGTCGCGGCCGCTCGTTTACGCTGCCCGTTGGCGGCGCTGGCCATGCAGGGAAGGGATGCTGTGTTGAGGATGCTGCGGTGGTTGGGTTGGGCAATGCTGGGTCTGCTGGTGATCGCCATCGCGGCATGGCTGCTGTCGAGGTTCTGGCCGTTGTCGGCCGCCCAGCGGCAGGATGTCCGCCTGCTTGAAGCCGCGCATCGCAGCGAGGGCAGGAACGGCTTCGCCCTGCTGTGGACGCTGCCCTTCGATGGGCTGGACCTGGCCCAGCGTGAGGCGGCATTGGCCGAAGATCTGCAGCGCTGGCAGACGGCGCCCGCGCAGGCGTCGCAAGCGTCGGTGCTGGCCGCCAGGCACGCACCGTTGAATCCGGGCCGCTCAGGTCGTTGTGCAGTCGGGCCGGTCGGCTGCCTGGCCCAGGTACGCGCTGATCCGCAGCGCTTCGCTGACGCCCACGCGGGGCATGCCGACCTGCACGAGCGACTGGCCCGGATGGCGGACTACGATCGCTTCGATTCCCCGTTCAGGCCCAGCGGAAGCGAGCTGCTGCCTCTGCCGGCCTACGCGCCGCTGCTGGATGGGGCAAGTGCACAGGCATTGGCCTATCTGCAGGGCGATGTTGCCGGTGCCATCGAGGGCAGCTGCAGCGCGGTGCGGTTTGGTCGGCGGATGATGCGGACCGGCAGCACGCTGGTGGACAGCATGATGGGCGCCGCCGTGGTGCGGACCCATGCCGCACTGCTTGGCGAGATGCTGGTCGAGCAATCGCCGGATTACGCGCTGCCCGTCCCCTGCGAGGCGGCGCTGCAGCCACTGGACGCGAACGAACAGAGCCTGTGCCAGGCAATGCAGGGCGAATTTGCGATGAACAAGGCGGCGGTGGAAGCGTCCACGCAGACAGCAGGCAGCCGTCTGCTGCTGGATCGCGACCACACCCTGGCCCGGATCGCCGGCAATTTCGGCTGGGCATGCCGGCCTGCTGCAGCCACGGCGCTGGCGGCCGACGTCCCGCTCCCTGTGTCGCCACCACTCGGATGGGATGTGCGCTGCATGGCCAACCCGTTGGGATGCACATTGAGCGCCATCGCCGGGCCGTCCTATGCGCCGTACGCGGCGCGCAGCCAGGACACGGCGGCGATAATCCGCCTGCTCGGCGCGCAGCGCTGGCTGCGGCAGCAGCCCGGGCCCGCCGGCGAGGCGCTGGCGCGGTTGCCGGCGCAATGGCGTTCGCACGCCCGCACGCCCGAGGTGTCTGCCGATGGCCGCTACCTGCAGGTGGTGCGGCGCGGACCTGCGCGCGAAGGCGAAGGCCCGCATCTGTCGATGCCGTTGCGGGCGGATTGACCCGCGCTCAGCTGCCGTCGCCGAGCGGATTGAACGCCCAGCCATCACCGACGCTGTCCAGCGTCCAGTGCTTGCGGTCACGCAGGGTCTGCCAGCGCACCTGTTCCTTGTCGTCCTGCATGCTGCCTTCGGTCAGCTTCACCTTGCCGGTGGAGTAGTTCACGCTGAGGCCCTCGGTCTGCCCGGAATTGCGCATCATCGTGTCGCGGTCGTAGCCGATCAGCGCGAAGTTGCCTTCCTGCCAGCGGAACGTGAACGTGGTGGTGCCCATCGACCAGCTGCCCGCGCTGGAGAACGAGTACAACCCAACCCGCAGTGCGCCGCGCTGGATCGACACGCCGGTGCCTTCGGCCAGCGCATCGCTGAGCACGGGCGAGTCCGGCCGTGGAATGAGCGTGTGGTTCTGCGCGGCCAGCACGTAACCGGACGGTCGCGCGAAGGCGATGGCGAGGATGCGCGGGTTGCTGTCATACGGCGAAGGGCCAAACCCATCGTGCTCGATGATGTTGCGCGGGTCCTGCTGGCGCAGCACCAGCGCGAGGTCTGCGCGCCCGTCCTGGTCGAGGTCGCCTTCGATCCTGTATTCCAGCGTCCAGCCGGCAGGTACGAAACCCTCGGCCGTGGCGGCGTGCGCGGGCACGGCGGGATAGCGCACCGGCGGCACGTCCAGTGCAGTGGCGGCGAAGGGCAGGGCGGTCAGTGCCGCAGCAAGGAACAAAAGGCGCATTGCAGCCTCCATGGCAGGGCTGCAGAGGATAGCCGGGCGTCAGCCGGCCCGCTTTACCGTGCGTGTGGCTTCAGGCGCACATAGACCTGCTTGCGTACCTGCGCGACCACCTCGCCGGCTTCGTCGACCACGTCGTTGCTGAACCAGCGCAGCACTTTTTCGCCACCGGCCGCCGCCGTGCGCAGTTCATCCAGCAGTGCATCGTCGATGCGGAAAGACGTGCGCACCGTTCCACGACCGGGCTTGAGGAAATCGATCGCACCGGCGCGATCCCAGACGTAATAGTCGCGGCCCAGGGTGTGCATCAGGCCCAGCATCCAGAACGGATCGGTCATCGCAAACAGGCTGCCACCGAAGTGGGTGCCGACGTAGTTGCGGTTCCAGGGGCGCAGGCGCAGTTCCACGTCGATCTGCCGGTAGTCCGGGGTGATCCGGGTGACATGGATGCCGGTGAACAGGAACGGTGGCCACAGGTTGATGCCGAAGCGGAACGTGCTGGCTTTCATGCGGGAACCGGGCAGGGGACGGGGCGCCCAGTCTAACCATTCGCATGCGTATGTTGTAGCCCGCAGCGCCCCGACAGGCCTGCCGGGCGTTACGGTCCGGGCGTGCCGCCGTCGATCACGTAGCCGTCGCGGCCATTGTCCTTGGCCCGGTACAGCGCGTTGTCGGCGCCTTCGACGAAATGATGCGGTTGCAGGTCGCCGTCAGGCACACGGGTATAGACGCCGATGGTCAGGGTGACGCCTGTGTCGCTGCCATCGCCGGGCGGCGGCAGGGCGCGGATGCAGGAGATCAGGTCTTCGATCACCTGCCGCGCGCCTTCAACCGGGGTGTCGGGCAACACCAGTGCGAACTCGTCGCCGCCGTAGCGGGCAGCCATGTCACGGGGGCGCCGGGCATGCGCCTGGATCAGGCGGGCCACTTCGCACAGCACGCGATCGCCGACCTGGTGGCCATGACGATCGTTGTGGTGCTTGAAGTGGTCGACGTCGATCAGGGCCAGGGTCAGTGGCTTGCCACTGCGGCGTGCCGCATCGCATTCCTGTTGCAGCGACTGTTCGAAGCGCAGGCGGTTGCCCAGTCCGGTCAGCGCATCACGGTTGGCCTGGCGGTGCCAGGAGGCGATGCGCCAGGTCGCCCACGCCGTCAGCACCAGCACGACGCCGAGCAGAGCGCTGGCCGGCGCCCACCAGAGGCTGCCGGTGCGCAGCAGCAGCCAGCTCAGCAGCGGCGCGGCCGGCAGCGAGCACAGCGCAACCACCCAGGGCAGGCGCAGCCCGAGCAGCAGCACGCACATGGCCACCAGCAGGCCGGCCAGGGCGTCCTGCCAGGCGCGGGGCAACACGTTGATCTGCTTGTCCTGCAGCAGCATCGAGGCGATGTTGGCCTGGTACTCGCTGCCGCTCATCCAGTATTCGCGGGTGGTGGGGGTCAACAGGCGGAGGGCGATGCCGCTGGCCGTCATGCCCACCACGATGCGCCTGCCACGCAGCATCGAGGCATCCACGCGCCCTTCCAGCACATCGGCGTAGGACACCTGCGGCAAGCGTTCCGGTGGCCCGGCATAACGCACGCGCACGTAATCATTGCGGCGCCATTGATAGGGCGAGTCCAGCGCCGGGTCGGGGTCGGGCAGGCCCTGTGCGCGTTGCGGCGGCAGGCCGGTCAACGCCAGGCCGAGTGCCGGCCAGTGCGCCTGGCCGATGCCGGCGTGCAGGTAGGCCCCGCGGGCGACACCATCGCCGTCGACTTCAACGTCGCTGTGGCCGATGGCGGCAGCGCTGGCGGCAATCAGCGGGATCGGCAGCATCTCCTCGGCCATGCGGTCGCCGGCGGCCGGCGCGGCCAGCACCGGCAGTACCACACGGCCGTTGCGACGGATCGCCGCTGCCAGCTCGGCATCCTGGCGCGCATCGCGACGGTCGGGCTCGGACAGCATGAGGTCCAGCGCGACGCGCTCGGCACCGGCGTCGGTCAAGCGGTCCAGCAGGCGGGCATGCATCGAGCGCGGCCACGGCCACTGGCCCAGCCGCTGCAGGCTGCCTTCGTCGATGGCCACGATCAGCACGCTGGGGTCGGGGCGGTAATCCCAGCTGCCGACCATCAGGTCGTACGCGCTTTCGTCCTGCCGCCACAGCCACTGGCCATGGCTGACCACCGCCGTCGCTACACCCGCCAGCAGGGCCAGCAGGATCCGTCGCGACCACGGCAGCGGCGAGCGCCTCACAGCAACAGCCACAGCAGCAGTGCACCACCGCTGGCGCCGTAGCACAGGCGACACGGCAGCTTGACCTGCTGGGCGGGCGAGAACGGTCCAGCATGGCCGTCGTCATCGATGTACTGCACGCGGATGTGCAGCGTGCCGCGCCACGGGCGCTTGAAACTGACCTGCGGTTGATCGACGGTGGTATCGAGCAGTGGCGCGCTGAAGTCGCCGCGGCGATCGACCTGCACGCGGTAGCGCTGCCCTTCGCTTCCCGCCTGCCAGCGCAGAGTCAGCTCGCCATCGGTGGCTTCGGGCGGCTGCAGTGCCGGGTCCACCGGTTCATCGGTCAGTTGCAGCGTCAGTGCCTGGCCGTAGCGACCCTGGTGGCCCTGGTCATCACGCGAAGCGACCCGCCAGTAGTACTGGCCGGGAGGCAGCGGCTGGCCCAGGCGCAGGTCGGTGCCGCCGGTGCTTTGCTCGCGCAGCGGCTGCAGGAACTGCGGCTCGTCGGCCACCTGCAGCACGCTGCTGCTGGCACCGGGCGCCTGGCTCCAGTGGAAGCGGGGACGGTCGCTGTTGACCGCCTGTCCCTGCAGCGGGGAAATGGTCAGCGGCGGAGGCGGCTGGTCGTCGAGGACGAAATCCTCGCTGGCATCCAGGCCTTCCACACCCTGTGCATCCACCGCCCGCAGCAGCAGGCGCAGCGTTCCTGGCGGCAGCTCGCCGATCAGCAGCCGGGTGTCGGCGGTGTCGGCGGCAAACAACAGGATTTCCGGGGTGGCGGCCTGCACGACTTCCACACGGTAGTGAACGGCGCCGGTCACCGGCTCCCACGCGAGCTGGGCCGGCAGGGCTCCCAGACGGGTCGCATCGGCACGCAGGCGCGGCGCCGGCAGCAAACCGGAAACCGCTTCGGGCCCCGTTCCGCTGCCGGCGCTGCGGCTGGCTTGGCCGGGGTGCACCAGACGCTGGCCATGCGGGTTGCCGACCTGCACTTTGCCCTCCAGTACCTCGGTGGCACCGGCATGGGCATCATCGCCGGCGCTGACCCGGAACACGGTGCCGCGCACGCTGCTGGTGGCCGTAGGGGCATCGATGATGTAGCGCGAGGCCGGCCCGCGCGCAGGGGTGACCCGGTTGCTGGCGCGCCCCTGCTGCAGGCGCAGGCGGGTATCGACCATGCCGGTGCGGCCATAGCGGCTGAGCTGGTCCAGGCGCAGGCGTGAGTATTCGCGCAGCTGCAAGCGCGACGCATCGGCGAACTCAAGGGTGATGCTGGAATCGGCCTTGGTCTGGATCGCGTCGCCGATGTGCAGCTGTTCGCCTGCGCGCACGGCGCGGCTGCTGCTGCCATCGGCCGCGCTCAGTTCAACCTGCCCACGCACGGCCAGTACCCGCGCCGGGGCGGGCTCAACGCGCAGCCAGCCGATCGGGAAGCGCAGCAGTTCACCCGGCGGCAGCCGGTACGGGTTGTCGATGCGGTTGTGCTGCTGCAGCTGCTGCCAGCCGATGCTGGGCTTGAGGTAGGCCGCGCCGAGATCCCACAGGGTATCGCCGGGGCGGACCCGGTAGTTCCAGTCCTGCGCGCCGGCGAGCGCCGGCCACAGGCAGAGGGCACACAGCAGTGTGCGCAGGAAATACTTGATGAAAGACGACGAGCGGCCAACGGTCACGGATAGCTGTCCCGGCAAAGCGGGGGCGCAGCAGCAAGACCCCATGGCCCCGACCTCATCCCCCCGAACGGATCGTGGCGGCCCTGGGGGCCACCATCGCGGGCATTATTGCCCGCGTTCAGTGCAGGGATTCTGAACGATGCCGGTGCCGTTCAGAACAGCAGGGAGGCCATCCGGCGCCGCGAACGGCCGACTAGGTCTTCATCGGCGATGACGTTGAACGCATCGATCAGGGCCTTGCGCGGCAGTCCTTCCTGGAAACTGCGGTCGATCCGCAGCATCTCCAGGAACTGTTCCAGCGCAGCTTCGTCCTCGCCGGCCAGCAGCAGCTGCACACCCCGCAGGTGGCGTGCCTGCAGATCCTTGCCGTCGGCGGCGATGCGCGCATCCAGCTCCTCGGCGGGCGGGGCATCCTTCAGCGCGGCGGCGAAGGAGAGCCGGGCGCGGCCACGCACGGCGCGGTCATCGGTGGCCAGGTTGGCGGGCAGGGCATCGATCAGGGTAGCGGCCTCGTCCACGCCGCCGACCTGCAGCAGCGCCAGGGCCAGGTCGAGCTTCAGCTCATCCTTGTCCGGCTCGGCGGCGATCTGCGCGCGCAGCACGTCGACCTGCGCCTGCGGGTCCAGCGGCGCTTCGTCTTCGGCGATGGTGTCGCCGACATCAGCCGGCACAACGCCGTGCTGGGCCAGGAATTCACGCAGCTGGCCTTCCGGCAGGGCGCCGGGGAAGCCGTCCACCAGCTGCCCACCCTTGACCAGGAACACGGTGGGCACCGAACGGATCTGGAAGGCCGCCGCGATCTGCTGTTCCTTGTCCACGTCGACCTTGGCCAGCTCGAACGCGCCGTTGTATTCGCCGGCCAGCTTCTCCAGCATCGGGCCGAGGGTCTTGCACGGCTCGCACCAGGTCGCCCAGAAATCCACCAGGACCGGCGTCTGCAGCGACTTCTGCAGCACTTCCGCCTCGAAGGTGGCAGTGGTGGCATCGAATACGTAGGTCGTCTCGGTCATGGGGCATCGTTCGGCATCTGGAGACCGATTCTATGGTGACGAACCTTGCCGGTCTCAACCCTGCGGTCACGCCCACCATGAAATCGCGGACGGCTTGGCGCAGGTGCCGGCTGCCGTGACAATGGCCTGATGTTCTCCTGAAGAGTGGCTGCAATGTCCGTGGGTCGGCTGGATCGTTGGGTAGGCATGCTCGCCGCAGCCCTGTTCGTGCTGTCGGTGGCCGGCTTCGGTGCGGCCCTGCCGGACTATTCGCAGGCGATGCATCCGGTGACCTGGCTGGGCGCGCACGGCATCCCCCATGCGCTGGGCTTCAACCTGCTGGGCCTGGTGCTGCCGGGTGCACTGGCGGTGGTCGTGGCCGAGCGCCTGCGCCGGCAGCTGCCGGTGGACGCCGCATGGACGGCACGCGTGGGCAGCCAGATGCTGCTGCTGGCCGGTCTCGCCTTCATCGCGATGGGCCTGCTGCCGCTGGATTTTGAAGACCAGATGGGCATGCAGGGCCCTGCCAGCAAGCTGCACGCCAGCGTGTGGATGGTCTGGGCACTGGCCTTTGTCGCCGGCAGCGTGATGCTGGGCGCGGCACGGCTGCGGCATTCCGGCGGGCGCAGGCTGGGCCTGCTGACGCTGGCCTGCGGAATCGGTGCCGGCCTGCTGGCGTTCGGCCTGCCGGGGGTACTGCCGGCGGCGCTGGCGCAGCGGTTGGCCTTTGCCTGCTGGGCGCTCTGGCTGGCCCTGGCCCTGCCTCTGTCGCGCGGGCGCTGAGACGCTTCCCGCAGCCGCGCCGCGCGCCCGTCCGGCAGGCAGGATTGGAGCCATTTGCCGCACTGCGGTACGCTGTACCGCTTTGCCGCCGCAACCGCGTGTTACATGACCAGCGTCGAACCCAACGTTTACGATCCGCAGCAGGTTGAATCCGCCGCCCAGCAGTACTGGGATGCTACCCGTGCCTTCGAGGTCGATGAAGCCTCGGACAAGCCGAAGTACTACTGCCTGTCGATGCTTCCGTATCCGTCCGGTGCGCTGCACATGGGCCACGTGCGCAACTACACGATCGGCGACGTGATCAGCCGCTACAAGCGCATGACCGGCCACAACGTCCTGCAGCCGATGGGCTGGGACGCGTTCGGCCTGCCAGCGGAAAACGCCGCGATCAAGAACAAGACCGCGCCGGCCGCCTGGACCTACAAGAACATCGACCACATGCGCAGCCAGCTGAAGTCGCTGGGCTATGCCATCGACTGGTCGCGCGAGTTCGCCACCTGCCGCCCGGACTATTACGTCCACGAGCAGCGCATGTTCACCCGCCTGATGCGCAAGGGCCTGGCCTACCGCCGCAACGCGGTGGTGAACTGGGACCCGGTCGACCAGACCGTGCTGGCCAACGAACAGGTCATCGACGGCCGTGGCTGGCGCTCCGGCGCGTTGGTGGAAAAGCGTGAGATCCCGCAGTGGTTCCTGCGCATCACCGACTACGCCCAGGAACTGCTGGACGGCCTGGATGAACTGGACGGCTGGCCGGACTCGGTCAAGACCATGCAGCGCAACTGGATCGGTCGTTCCGAAGGCCTGGAAATCCAGTTCGATGTGCGCGACGTCGATGGCGCCGCACTGGATCCGCTGCGCGTGTTCACCACCCGCCCGGATACCGTGATGGGCGTGACCTTCGTGTCGATCGCCGGCGAACACCCGCTGGCGCTGCATGCCGCGAAGAACAATCCGGAACTGGCTGCGCTGCTGTCGGAAATGAAGCAGGGCGGCGTGTCCGAGGCCGAGCTGGAGACCCAGGAAAAGCGCGGCATGGATACCGGCCTGCGCGCCGTGCATCCGGTTACTGGTGCCCAGGTGCCGGTGTGGGTCGCCAACTTCGTGCTGATGGGCTATGGCACCGGCGCGGTGATGGCCGTACCGGGCCACGACCAGCGCGACAATGAGTTCGCCAACAAGTACAACCTGCCGATCCGCCAGGTCATCGCGCTGAAGTCGCTGCGCAAGGACGAGAGCGACTACGACGCGACGCGCTGGCAGGACTGGTACGGCGACAAGACCCGCGAGACCGAACTGGTCAACTCCGACGAGTTCGACGGCCTGGACTTCCAGGGCGCCTTCGAAGCGCTGGCCGAGCGTTTCGAGCGCAAGGCCCAGGGCCAGCGCCGGGTGAACTACCGTCTGCGCGACTGGGGCGTGAGCCGCCAGCGCTACTGGGGTTGCCCGATCCCGGTGATCTACTGCGACAAGTGTGGCGCGGTGCCGGTGCCGGAAGACCAGCTGCCGGTGGTGCTGCCTGAAGACGTCAACTTCGTCGGCACCGGTTCGCCGATCAAGGCCGATCCGGAATGGCGCAAGACCACCTGCCCGGACTGCGGCGGCGCGGCCGAGCGTGAGACCGACACCTTCGACACCTTCATGGAGTCGAGCTGGTACTACGCCCGCTACACCTCGCCGGGCGCCCGCGATGCGGTCGACAAGCGTGGCAACTACTGGCTGCCGGTGGACCAGTACATCGGTGGCATCGAGCACGCGATCCTGCACCTGATGTATTTCCGCTTCTACCACAAGCTGCTGCGCGACGCGCGGATGGTGGACAGCAACGAGCCGGCGCGGAACCTGCTGTGCCAGGGCATGGTGATCGCCGAGACCTACTACCGCCCGAACCCGGACGGCTCGAAGGACTGGATCAACCCGGCCGATGTGGAAGTGCAGCGCGACGAGCGCGGCCGCATCACCGGCGCCACCCTGATCGCCGATGGTCAGCCGGTAGTGGTCGGTGGTACCGAGAAGATGTCCAAGTCGAAGAACAACGGCGTGGACCCGCAGGCGATGGTCGGCAAGTACGGCGCCGACACCGTGCGCCTGTTCTCGATGTTTGCTGCACCGCCGGAACAGTCGCTGGAATGGAACGAAGCCGGCGTGGACGGCATGGCCCGTTTCCTGCGCCGCCTGTGGGCACAGGTGCAGAAGCACGCTGCCGACGGCGCCGCACCGGCGCTGGACGCGGCTGCACTGGATGCCAGCCAGAAGGCCCTGCGCCGCAAGACCCACGAGACCATCGGCAAGGTCGGTGACGACTACGGCCGTCGTCACAGCTTCAACACCGCCATTGCCGCGGTGATGGAGCTGATGAACGCGCTGGCCAAGTTCGAGGATGGCAGCGAGCAGGGGCGCGCCGTGCGCCAGGAAGCGCTGCAGGCCATCGTGCTGCTGCTCAACCCGATCACCCCGCACGCCAGCCACGCCCTGTGGCAGGTGCTGGGCCATGGCGAAACGCTGCTGGAAGACCAGCCGTTCCCGCAGGCCGACAGCAGTGCGCTGGTTCGCGACGCGCTGATCCTGGCCGTGCAGGTCAATGGCAAGCTGCGCGGCACGATCGAGGTCGCCGCCGATGCCGCGCGCGAACAGGTTGAAGCGCTGGCGCTGGCCGAGCCGAACGCGGCCAAGTTCCTGGAAGGCCTGACGGTGCGCAAGATCATCATCGTCCCCGGCAAGATCGTGAACATCGTCGCTGCCTGATGTACCTGGCACCGGCCGCCATCGTGGCGGTCGGTGCGTTGTCGCCACGCCGGGCACGCCCGGCCGATGGCCCTGCGTTCACGCGGCCTCGGGCACCCTGTCTGTTGCCGTGATCGCCCGGCTCCGCCAGACTGTCTCCATGACCCGAATCCTGCTTGCCCTCGTTCTCGTCCTCGGCCTCGCCGGCTGCGGTTTCCACCTGCGCAACAAGCTGATGCTGCCGACCGACACGGCGCCGGTGAAGGTGGTCTCCACCGCGCCCTACAGCGAGTTGGTCAAGCTGTTGAACCGCAGCCTGCTGGCATCCGGTGCGCGCTTGGCCGATGAGGACAGCGAGGGCCCCAATGCCCAGCTGCAGGTGCTGTCCGAACGCTGGGGCGACCTGCCCATCGCGATCGACTCGCAGGGCCGCGCGCAGGAATACAGCCTGCGCTATGCGGTGATCTTCATCTTCCGCCGCGAAGATGGCAGCGAACTGGTGCCGCAGCAGGTGATCGAACTGTCGCGCGACTACGTGTCGCCGCCGACCGACGCCACCGGTACCACCACCGAGCGCGAGATCCTGGCCGATGAACTGCGCCGGGAAATGTCGGCCTCGATCATCCGCCGCATCGACAGCGTGGTCCGCGCCGAACTGGAAAAGGGCGGCAGCCTGTCGGCGCCGAAACCGGTCGAGCACGATCCGGTCGAGCCCGCACCCGCCGTCCAGCACTGAGCCGGGCGCCTGATGGAACTGCGACCGGAACAGCTGGCCGGGCAGGGCGCTGACACGGCGCTGGCGCCGGTCTACCTGATCGCCGGTCCGGAAACGCTGCGTGTGCTGGAGGCAGCTGATGCCGTGCGTGCCCGTGCACGTGCGGCCGGCATCGACGAGCGCGAAGTGTTCGATGCCGATGGCCGTGATTTCGACTGGAACCAGCTCGACGCCAGCTTCAATGCCCCCAGCCTGTTCAGTGCCCGCCGCCTGGTGGAAGTGCGCCTGCCCAGCGGCAAGCCGGGCAAGGACGGCGGTGAGGTGATCAGCCGGTTCTGCGCCAACCCGGCGCCGGACGTGATCCTGATGATCACCGCCAACGAATGGAGCAAGGCCCACCAGGGCAAATGGGCCGAGGCGGTGAACCGCGTCGGCGTGCTGTCGGTGGCCTGGGCCATCAAGCCGCATGAGCTGTCGGACTGGATCGAACGGCGCCTGCGCAGCAGGGGCCTGCGCGCCGAACCGGCGGCCGTGCAGCGCTTGGCCGAACGCGTGGAAGGCAACCTGCTGGCGGCTGCGCAGGAGATCGACAAGCTCGTATTGCTGGCCGACGGCCAGACCCTGGACGTGGAACGGATGGAGTCGCTGGTGGCCGATGCTGCCCGCTACGACGTGTTCCGGCTGGTGGAAGCCACCTTCTCCGGCCAGCCCCAGGCGGTACTGAGGATGCTGGCCGGGTTGCGCGGCGAAGGCGAGGCCGTGGCCGCGCTGATGCCGATCGTGATCCGCGAGCTGTTGGCCGGTGCCGGCCTGGCACGGGTACAGGCACGTGGCGGCAATCTAGCGGCGGAGATGAAATCCCGCGGTATCTGGGAATCGCGGCAGGCGCCCTACAAGCGCGCGCTGCAGCGGCACCCGGAAGGCAAGCGCTGGGAGCGTTTCGTGGCCGAAGCAGGGCTGGTTGACCGCATCGCCAAGGGCCGCGCAGACGGCGATGCCTGGCTTGCGCTTGAGCGCCTGCTGGTGGCGGTGGCCGAAGCGCGTGCGGTGCGCCTGCTCGCCCGGGCCTGATCCATGAGCCTTCGGATCTATTACGGGGGCACCTTCGACCCGGTGCATCTGGGCCATCTGGCAATCGCGCGCGCCGCGCGCGATGAACTGCAGGTGGCGGTGCGCATGCTGCCTGCCGCCGACCCGCCGCATCGCGCGGTACCGGGCGCGACCGCCGAGCAACGCTGCACCATGCTCGGCCTGGCCATCGGCGATGAACCGGGCCTGCTGCTGGACCGTCATGAGCTGGATCGGGCCGAGCGCTTCCCTGGCCGACCTTCCTATACCGTCGATACCCTGCGCGAATTGCGGGCCGAACTTGGCCCCAGCCGCCCGCTGGCGTGGCTGGTGGGGGCCGACAGCCTGCTGGGCCTGCCCAGCTGGCACGAGTGGCAGGCGCTTTTCGGTCTGGCCCATTTCATCGTTGCCGAGCGGCCCGGCAGCCCGCTGCGGGCCAGTGTCGACGGCGCGCTGGGTCAGGCCACCGAGGGGCGCTGGGCCGACAACGAGCAGGCCCTGTTCACCAGCCCGGCCGGCCGCATCCTGCGCCTGCACCACCCGCTGCGGGTGGAATCGGCCAGTGCCGTGCGCGCCCAGATCGCCGCGGGCGGCCCCTGGCGGGCCATGCTGGCACCGGCGGTGGCCGACTACGTTTCTGGCCATGGCCTGTACCGCCCCGCCACCTCGTGAATACGGTTGCCGCGCTGTGCCCGTATAATCGCCCCCACGTTTATCGAGTCGACCCGCTTTGAGCAACCAGACCCAGCCCCAGACCATCAAGGTCGATCTGCCCAGCCCGCCGCCCTCCGTGCCGGAACTGCTGGCCAGCGTCCGTCAAGCCACCGAAGACCTGAAGGCCAAGGACCCGGTCGAGATCGACGTACGCGGCAAGTCCAGCGTCGCCGACTACATGGTGGTCGTATCGGGTACTTCGACCCGCCATGTGAAGTCCATCGCCGACGAAGTCGTGCGCTTCGCCAAGAACATCGACGTCATGCCGCTGGGTGTTGAAGGCGAGCGTGAAGCCGAATGGGTGCTGGTCGACCTGGGCGACGTCATCGTGCACGTGATGCTGCCGCGCGTGCGCGAGTTCTACGCGCTCGAACGCCTGTGGACCGTTGGCGACCAGCCGCCGTCCTACGATGACGACGAAGTGGCCTGAGCCATTCGTTGATGCAGTTTTCGACGGCGCCGATGGCGCCGTCGACGTTTTGGAGGAATGTTGATGAAAGCCCGCCTGATCGCCACCGGCGAACGCGCGCCCAGTTGGGTGGCGCAGGGGTTCGCCGAGTACCAGAAGCGGCTCTCGCACTGGCTGCCGTTCGAGCTGGTGGAGATCGAGCCCGGCCTGCGTGGCAAAGGGCGCGACGCACGTCGCGCCACCGAGGACGAGGGCAAGCGGGTGATCGCTGCGTTGCCGAAGAATGCCTATGTCGTTGCACTGGACGTACCGGGCCGCCAGCTCAGTTCCGAACAGCTGGCGCAGCGCCTGGAGCACTGGCGTGGACAGGGCAGGGACCTGGCGTTCCTGATCGGTGGCCCGGAAGGGCATTCGCCGGAAGTGTCTGCGCTGGCCGACGAAAAGTGGTCGATCGGCCCGCTGACGCTGCCGCACATGCTGGTGCGGCTGGTGGTGGCCGAGCAGTTGTATCGCGCTGCTGCGATGTTGGCCAATCACCCCTACCATCGCGCGTGAAGAGTCGTTATACTGGCGGTCTGCCCGAATAGCTCAGCCGGTTAGAGCACTTGACTGTTAATCAGGGGGTCGTTGGTTCGAGTCCAACTTCGGGCGCCACATTCAAGAGGCCTGCATCGCAAGATGCAGGCCTTTTTTGTGGTGTCGCGCCGTGCAGTCGCGTGCGGCGGTGGATCCACCCCATGCGTGGATGCATGGCGCGAGATCCTCCGACAACAGACACGGGACTACAAGGTCAGCGCGCCACGGGCGAACGCCACCAGCGTAGCGATCGCCACCACCAGGATCGCGCCGAACAGCACCCATTCCCAGCGCGTGAACACCCGCTCGCCGCGCTGGCGTCGAGTCAACGCGTACAGCACTACGCCCGGCACATACAGCAGTACCGACAGCAGCAGGTTGTCCAGGCCACCGGCATACACCAGCCACAACGCATAGGCGCTGGCCAGCAGCGCGACGATGAAGTCGCGCCAGCGGGCGCCGGCCGCGCTGGCGTATGCCTCGCCCTGCCAGGCCAGCTTCACACCGAATGCGCTGGACAGGAAGTACGGCACCAGGCTCATCGACGCCGCCAGCAGCACCAGGCTGGTGTAGCTGCCCGAATTGAACAGCACCAGCAGCAGGAACAGCTGGATCAGGCCATTACTCAACCACAGCGCATTGGCGGGCACGCCGCGCGCGTTCTCGCGGCCGAGAAAGGCCGGCATCGTGCCATCGCCAGCGGCGGCAAACAGCACTTCGGCGCACAGCAGCACCCACGCCAGCAGCGCGCCCAGTACCGAGATGATCGAGCCGATGATGATCACCGTCGCTCCCCATTCGCCAACGATCGCGCGCAGCACATAGGCCATCGAGGGATTGGGCAGGCCGGCCAGTTCGGCCTGCGACAGCACGCCCATCGACAGCAGGCTGACCAGCACCAGCAGCAGCCACACGCCGATGAAGCCGATCACGGTGGCGCGGCCGACATCGGCGCGTCGTGCCGCGCGCCGCGAATAGATGCTGGCACCTTCGATGCCGATGAACACCCACACGGTGACCAGCATCATCCCGCGCAGCTGCTGGCCCATGTCGCCCAGCGCGGGAGCGCCGAAGAAGTCGGCGCGGAAGACGTCCATGCGGAACGCACCGGCCGCCAGGACCAGGAACAGCGCGATCGGCACCAGCTTGGCCACGGTGACCAGGCCATTGATGATCGCCGCGGTACGCAGGCCGCGCAGTACCAGCAGGTGCACGGTCCACAGCAGCAGCGACGATGCGGCGATGGCGGCCGGTGTATTGCCTTCGCCGAACACCGGTGCGAAGTGGCCGAGACCGCTGAAGATCAGTACGAAGAAACTGGCGTTGCCGAGTACCGAAGCGACCCAGTAGCCCCACGCGGCGGAGAAACCGATGTAGTTGCCGAAGCCTTCGCGCGCATACGCATAGATGCCGGTGTCCAGGTCGGGGCGACGATTGGCCAGGGCCTGGAACACGAAGGCAAGCATCAGCATGCCGGCACCGCTCACCGCCCAGCCGATCAGCGCGGCGGCCGGGCCGGCGCTGCGCGCCACGTTCTGCGGCAGCGAGAAGATGCCGGCGCCCACCATCGAACCAACCACCAGCGCGGTCAGTGCGGCCAGGCCAAGGCGTTGAGTGGAGGAGGGCATCGCGCCTGTCGCAGGAGAAGGTGCCCCCATGATGGACGCTGACGGGTGTGTAGAAAAGCAAAGGCCCGGGCGTGAGCCCGGGCCTTTGCGGGTGACGCTGCAGCAGGATTACTTGAAGGTGTACTTGGCGCCGACGGTGAAGTAGCGACCAATGGCACCGCTGAAGTGCAGCGGGTTGTAGTTCACGCCACCGTAGGTGGTCGGATCGAGCGGAGCGATGCGATCAAACACGTTGGCCACCGAGGCGTTCAGCTCGAAGGCTTCGGTGATGTTCCAGCGGCCGGACAGGTCGAAGGTGGTGAACGAGGAGATCTTGGTGACGTCGGTACCGTCGGCATAGGAGAACTGGTACGAGCCGTCCGGACCACGGAAGTCCTTGTTGTCCATCTTCGAGATGTAGTTGGCAACGCCGCTGACGCTCCAGTTGCCCTGCTTCCAGGTGGTGCCGAAGTTGATGCGGTCCTTCGGCGTGCCGATGCAGTTGGTCACGTCGCAGTTGCCGTGGGTACCGGCGTAGTCGACGGTGACGTCAGCGTCGGTGCGCTCGAACTTGAGCACGTGGCTCCACTGCAGGTCCATCTCCAGCTGGCCCGGACCGATGTCGAAGGTCTGGCGGATATCAGTGTCGATACCGCGCACGCGGGTGGAGGCCGCGTTGATGTACGCGGTGTTGACCGCCAGGATGCTGCCGGTGCCAGCAATGCCGTTGATCAGGTCGATGTCACGCAGCACGTTGCCGGCGGCGATGGCATCAGCGGTGGCGCCCTGGGCGATTTCGTTGGTGCGCTTGATCTGCCACGCATCGACGGTCAGCGAGGTGCTGGAGGTCGGCTGCAGCACGATGCCGACCGAGTAGCTCTTGGACTCTTCCGGCTTCAGGTCTTTGTTCGGACGGGTGATGATCGCCACCGGCCGCGAGCTGCAGTTGGTGCCGACATCGGCAGCCGGGCTGGCGGCGCAACGCACCGGATCGCGGGCGTTGGAGAAGGCAGCCAGGCCACCGTCACCGTTCTCGGCCGGGTTCGGCGCGCGGAAGCCTTCGGCGTAGCTGGCGCGCAGGGCGATCCAGTCTGCCGGGGTCCACTTCACGCCCAGCTTCGGCGTGGCCTTGCCTTCACCGCTTTCGTACTTGTCGTAGCGCATGGCGGCCGACAGTTCCAACTGCTCCAGCACTGGCGCGGACAGCTCGACGTAGCCGGCATACACGTTCTGGGTGCCGTCATAGGCCGAATAGCCCAGGCCGATGATGTCACCCTGGTCGGTGTAGGTCTGCGGGGTCAGGCTGTTGCTGGTCTTGCGCCACTCGGTACCGAAGGCCAGGCCCAGCGGGCCGCCCTTCAGGTCCATCAGGCTGCGCGAGATGGTGAAGTCGAACATGTCCAGGCTGGACTTGGCGCGTGCGCTGATCTGCGGCGAGATGTAGTCGTACAGCGCCTGAGAGTTGAGGTTGGCGTTGTCGCCGATGCGCCACACGCCGCCGGCGCAGTTCGGGTTGCCCAACGCACACTGCACAGCGCTGTAACGCAGGAAGCCGGTGCGCTTGTTGGTCAGGTCGGTGCCCGAGTGCAGGTAGGCGGTGTCGTAGCTCCAGTCACCCCAGTTGCCCTTCACGCCCACCAGCAAGCGGTTGAACTCGTTGGTGTTGTTGGTCACGCGCGGACCGACATCCCATGCCGAATAGCGCAGGCGCGAGGCCTGGCCCTGGATCGGGTTGTCCGGGTGGGTCGGCGACAGCACCACAGCACCCGGACCGCTGCTGGCATTGCGCGGACCTTCCGGGTAGCCCCAGCTGCCGGACACGCCGGACGGGGTGTTGCTGAAGGTGGTTTCCTTCTTCGAGTAGCCGATCTCGGTGTAGACCTCGCCGCCTTCGCCGAAGGCGAAACTGGCACGGCCGAACACGTTGACGTACTTCTCTTCAGGGGTGAGGTCGCGGTACTGCTGGTTCGGATCCCACAGGCAGCCCTGGGCAGCCACTGAAGCGTCGGTCTGGCCACCGATGGTGGTCAGGCCCTGGCAACCCGGCAGCGGAACCAGCTGCGCGGAGGTGCCAGGCGGAACGCGGTCGTCGAACACCGAGCCGTTCGGACCGACACCGCCGCTGGTGCGGTTATTGAGGTAGGCGCCACCCAGGAACTGGGCATTGTTGCCATAGCCCCACGGACGGATGTCGCCGGTGCCGATCCACTTGCGGTTCTTGCGGTCGCTGATCTTGATCGCGTCGGTCTTGCCGACATCCAGGCTGAAGAACGCATTCCAGCCATCGGTGGCCAGATCGCCGGTACCGGCGGTCAGGGTGGCCTTTTTGGCATTGCCGTCGCCATCACCGGAGGTGCCGTAGGAGGCACGCAGGATGCCGCCCTGGAAGTCGCTGCGCAGGATGATGTTGACCACGCCGGCGATGGCATCGGAGCCATAGATCGCCGAGGCGCCATCCTTCAGCACTTCCACGCGCTCGACGGCGTCGAGGGGAATGGTGCTGAGGTCGGTGAACACCTTCTGGCCGTCATCGGCCAGGCCATAGGTCGCCATGCGGCGGCCGTTCAACAGCACCAGCGTGGAGCCGGCACCGAGGCCGCGCAGCGAAATGCCTGCGCCACCACCGGCGAAGCCGTTGCCGAAGGTCTTCGGGATCGAACCGGAACCGTCAGCGGTCAGGGTCTGCAGGTACTCGGCCACCGTGGTCTTGCCGGTGCGATCGATTTCCTGGCGGGTCACGACCTGCACCGGCGACGGTGTTTCGGTGTTGGTGCGCGGGATGTTCGAACCGGTGACGGTGATCCGGTCAAGGTTGGTGGCCTGTTCCTGCGCGAATGCAGAAGAGGAAGCCACGGCCCCGGCGAGCAGCAGGGCGCCGCCGGTAAGGATATGGGTGATGGACGTTGCCAGGTGGTTGCGGCGGCGGCTGGCGGGCCGTTGGATCGGGTGTTTCACAGCTTCTCTCCTGACTGGAAAACTCGAGCATTGAGGGCTGTCTCCGGTGTGTCCCGGGACGCGTCAATCTAGGTTTCCGGCAGGTGACGGAGGTGTGAAGTTTTACTAAATTCGTAACGGTTTTCCAACGAAGTTCAAATAACCGGGCAGCTTGGCCCTGTTCGGGCCCATTCACCGTTGTGACCGGCCCGGCGAGCTGCCGGGCCGGTCCGTGGCTCAGTCGGGCAGGGAAAACTGCACGGGCACCATGCCGATGGCGGGAACGGCCATGCCATCACGCTCGGCCGGCACGAAACGCCAGTGGCGCAGCACCTGCTGGCGGGCGGCCTGGTCCAGGCTGCGCGAGCCGCTGCTGCGTTCGATGCTGACGTTCACCGGCTGGCCACTGGGGTCCACTTCCACCCGCAGCAGCACCGTGCCCTGTTCGTGATTGCGCAGGGCCTGGATCGGGTAGCTGGGCGGCGGGTTGCTGCGGTACTGCAGCTGGGCGCCGGCCAGCGGCGTGGACGGAGCAATGGTCGGCGCAGCCTGCACCGCGGTCGGCTCGGCCGCCGGCAGGATGATGCCCTGGGCCTCCTCGACGGTCGCGGTGGGCGTCGGCAGCGGTGCGGGCACCGGCGTGGCCTGCCGCTTGTGCACCACCTCCACCTTTTCAGGCTCGGTCGGCACCGGCAGCGGCTCGATCGGCTTGGGCTCTTCCCTGGGAATGAACCGTACCGTGGTCTGATCGCGCGGCAGCGCGGTGATGGCCTGGTAGGTCGCCGGGATCAGCAACAACAGGAACGCGAGCAGATGCAGGGCGATGGCCGCACTCCAGGCGGCAACGCGGGCGGGATCGAAGTGCAGGGGTACTACGGGATACGTACGAACCATGGTCCACCTCCATGCCAGTGTCGAAGTCCTCAACGCACCAGGGCCGCCATCGGGGTTGCCGCACGCGGCTGGCAGTCAATCATTAGCGCGCCGCCTCCACCACTGCCTAGAGGCAGGGGCGGCAGCGTTGAGCTGGCCTTCATGTAACGCTGCCGGCACGACGGCGGTGGAAACGAAAACGGCGCCCCGCAGGGCGCCGTCGGTTGAACGGAAGGCGCCTCAGCGGCCCAGTTCGAACACCACGTCCAGGTTCACCGAGACGGTCGACTCGCCCGGGGCGACCGGGGTGGCCTTGTCCATTGCCATGCCGGCGGCCTGCGCACGCATCATCGGCATCGGGCGGAAACCGCCACCGGCGTTCTCGGAAATGCTGACAATGCGCCGCACCTGCAGGCCAAGCGACTTGGCATAGGTCTGGGCACGGGCCTGGGCCTTCTTCAGTGCCGCCAGGCGCGCTTCGTCATAGACCGGCTCGGGCTGGTCGATCTCGAACTGCGGGCCGTTGATCTGGTTGGCGCCCTGCGCGGCCAGCACGTCCAGCACCTTGCCCAGCTTGGCGATGTCGCGGACCTTCAGGCTGACGGTGTTGCTGGCCTGGTAGCCGGTGATCTTCGGGGCTTCGTTGTCGGCATAACGGTACTGCGGGTTGAGGCTGACGCCGCTGGTCTGCACGTCGCGCTCGGCGATGCCGGCGGCCTTGATCGCAGCCAGGACCTTGTCCATCTGCTGGGCGTTCTGACGCATGGCGCTGTTGCCGTCGGCGGCCTGGGTGACCACACCGGCCGACAGCGTGGCCACGTCCGGCACGCGGGTGGCTTCGGCGTTGGCCGAGATGTTCAGCAGGGTGCCTTCGGCCGCGGCGGCGATCGACGGCGACGACGGGTCGGCATGGGCGGTCATCGAAGCTCCAAGAGCGAGGGACAGGGCAAGCAGCAGCGGGGTGGCGGTGCGACGCATGGGATCTCCTTGTTGTGGCGGTGAGGGTGGTGTCGTAGCGATGAACGCGTTGTGAGTCCGTTCGGGGTTGCAGGCGCCGGGGAAGGATTGTCCGACGATTCAGGTACCGGCGTCAGGTTATGCTGTGTCGATGCTCTATCTTGCTTCCCGCTCCCCCCGACGCAACCAGCTGCTGGCCCGACTCGGACACCCTTTCCAGGCGTTGGACCTGGAGGTCGTCGAGCAGCGCGCGGCCTCTGAAAGTGCCCAGGACTATGTCTGCCGGGTCGCCGCCGACAAGGCGCGCGCCGGCCTGGCACGGGTGCTGGCCGATGACCCGCAGGCGCGGGTGCTGGGCTCGGATACCGAAGTGGTGCTCGATGGCGAAGTATTCGGCAAGCCGGCCGACGCCGCCGACGCGCGGGCGATGCTGGCACGGCTGGCCGGGCGCACCCATCAGGTGATGACCGCCGTGGTGGTGGTGGACGCGCGCGGGCTGGACAGCGAACTGGTTGTTTCCGAGGTCACCTTCGCCGCCATCGAGTCCGCCGACATCGCTGCCTACGTCGCCACCGGCGAGCCGCTGGACAAGGCGGGTGCCTATGCCATCCAGGGCGGTGCCGAGCGCTGGATCGAACACCTTTCCGGCAGCTACTCCGGTGTCATGGGGCTGCCGTTGCTGCATACCGATCGTCTGCTGGCCCGCTGCGGCGTGCTGGCCCCAACTGCTGATGCCGCCAGGGAGGCTGCCGATGTCTGAGGAAATCCTGGTCAATGTGACCCCGCGCGAAACCCGGGTCGCGGTGATCGAGAACGGCATGCTGCAGGAACTGCACATCGAGCGCGGTTGGCGCCGGGGTGTGGTCGGCAACATCTACAAGGGCAAGGTGCAGCGGGTCATGCCAGGCATGCAGGCGGCATTCGTCGAAGTGGGCCTGGAGCGCGCCGCGTTCCTGCACGCCAACGACGTGGTGCGGCCGGCGCCGGTGGCCAGCGCAGATACCGAGAACACGACCCTGCCGCCGCCGTCCAGCGTGCCGATCGTGGAGCTGCTGCGCGACGGCCAGGACATCGTGGTGCAGGTGGTGAAGGATCCGATCGGGACCAAGGGCGCACGCCTGACCACCCAGATCAGCATTCCCTCCCGCTACATGGTGCTGCTGCCGCAGTCGAAGGTGGTGGGCGTGTCGGCGCGCATCGAGGACGAAGGCGAGCGCGCGCGGCTGAAGGCGCTGGTGACCGAACTGTCGGCCCAGCACGGCGGCTACGGCTACATCGTGCGCACCAATGCCGAAGGCCAGCCGGCCGAGGCCATCGCCGAAGACATCGCCTACCTGTCACGGGTGTGGAACGTGGTCGAGCGCCGCGGCCGCGAGGCGGCGTCGTGCAGCAACATCTATGAAGACCTGAGCCTGCCGCTGCGTTCGGTGCGCGACCTGATCCGCAAGGACGTGGACAAGGTGAAGGTGGACTCGAAGGAGACCTTCGCCCAGCTGCAGGCGTTCGTGGCCAAGTACATGCCGGTGCTGGCGGAGAAGATCGAGCTGTACAGCGGCGATCGTCCGATCTTCGACATGTTCGGGGTCGAGGACGAGATCGGCCGTGCGCTGGACAAGCAGGTACCGCTGAAATCCGGTGGCTACCTGGTGATCGACCAGACCGAGGCGATGACCACCATCGACGTCAACACCGGCTCGTTCCTCGGCCAGCGCAACCTGGAAGAGACGGTGTTCCGCACCAACCTGGAGGCCGCGCAGGCGGTGGCCAGGCAGCTGCGCCTGCGCAACCTGGGCGGCATCATCATCATCGACTTCATCGACATGGATGACGCCGAGCATCGCCGCCAGGTGCTGCGCACGCTGGAAAAGGCGCTGGCCCGTGACCATGCCAAGACCACGGTGTACGACTTCTCGCCGCTGGGCCTGGTGGAGATGACCCGCAAGCGCACGGTGGAAAGCCTGGAGCGCCAGCTGTCGGAAACCTGCCCGCAGTGCAGTGGCCGCGGCACCATCAAGACCACCGAAACGGTGACCTACGAGATCTTCCGCGAGATCACCCGCGCGGTGCGCCAGTTCGATGCCGCGCGCCTGCTGGTTATCGCGTCCAGCAAGGTGGTGGCGCGGATCACCGATGAGGAATCCACGGCCGTGGCCGAGCTGGAGGAGTTCCTCGGCAAGAGCATCCGCTTCCAGGCGGACGAGCAGTACCTGCAGGAGCAGTTCGATGTTGTTCTGCTCTGATCCAGGCCGACTGTCTGCTTTCGGTGGCCGATGAGCGCGCCGCCGCGCCTGCGACTGCGAAGGATCCGCCGTCATTTCATCGCCGCATGCGCGGTTGGCCTGGTCGGGCTTGCCCTGCTGGTCGGCACCCTCAGCCAGCTGTTGCCGCTGGCTGAGCGCCATCCGGACCGGATCGCGGCCTGGCTGAGCACGCGCGCCGGGCAACCGGTGCGCTTCGAACGCCTGGACACCGCCTGGACCCGACGTGGTCCACTGCTGCAGTTGAAGGGCCTGCGCATCGGCGCGGGCCAGGGCCTGGCCATCGGCGATGCCGAGGTGCTGGTGTCGATGTACAGCGGCCTGTTGCCGGGCCGCTCTCTGACCGAACTGCGCCTGCGCGGCCTGGCGCTGGACCTGCAGCAGGCCGCCGATGGCCGCTGGTCGGTGCGCGGCCTGCCGCAGTCCCGCGCTGGCGGCGATCCGTTGGATGCGTTGCGCCGGCTGGGCGAACTGCAGGTGATTGGTGGCCGCCTCGGCGTGCATGCGCCAGCACTGGGTGTCGACGCCACCCTGCCACGCATCGACCTGCGCCTGCGCGTGGATGGCGACCGCCTGCGGGTGGGCGTGCGTGCCTGGGCACAGACCGACGCGTTGCCGCTGACGGCGGTGCTGGACCTGGATCGCCAGCGCGGCAACGGCGAGGCCTGGGTAGGCGCCGATCCGATCGATTTCCGTGCCTGGGCGCCGTTGTTGGCGGCCGGCGGCATGCGCCTGCGCGAGGGCAAGGGCGAGCTCAACCTGTGGCTGACCCTGCGTGATTTCGCCCCGGTGGCGCTGACCACCGATTCGGACCTGCGTGATCTGCGTGTCGAAGGCGCGCCGATGCCTGGCGTGGCGCGTCCGGAAATTCAATTGCAACGGCTGCAGGCGCGCCTGCGTTGGCAGCGGACGGCAGAAGGCTGGGCGCTGCAGGTGCCGCGCCTGCGCCTGCAGGCCGATGGCAGCCAGCAGCAGCTGGACGGGCTGCAACTGCGGGTGGGCAAGCAGATGCAGGTGCAGGCCGCAGCAGCGCAGGTGGGTACCGCATTGCGCGCGCTGGCGCTCAGCGACCGCCTGGACGCGGGCCTGCGGCATTGGCTGTACCTGGCCAAGCCCCAGCTGGACGTGGCGCAGTTGCAGTTGCGCGGCCAGCAGGATGGCCCGTTGTGGGTGCAGGGCGAACTGCAGTCGCTGGGCTTTGCCAGTGTTGGCAACTCGCCGGGCCTGCGCGGCCTGGGCGGCCGCTTCGAGGGCGATGCCAACGGCTTCAGCCTGCAGCTGCAACCCCAGCGCCAGCTGCAGTTCGATTGGCCGACCGGTTTCGGCGTGCGTCACGACCTGCACCTGGCCGGGCAGATCGTCGGTTGGCGTGACGAGGCCGGCGGCTGGCGCATCGGCACCCCGGCGATGCGTGTGGAAGGCACCGACTACGCTGCCGACGTGCGCGGTGGTCTCTGGTTCCAGGGCGATGGCACCCGGCCGTGGATGCAGCTGGCGGCCAAGCTGGACGACGTACCGATGACCGCGGCCAAGCGTTTCTGGATCCATTCCAGAATGAGCAAGGGCGCCACCGACTGGCTGGACATGGCCTTGGCCGGCGGCCAGGTGCGCAACGGCATCGGCCTGGTCAGTGGTGACCTGGACGACTGGCCGTTCGACAACAACGATGGTCGCTTCGAGGCCACCGGCCACATCAGCAAGGGTGACATCCGCTTCCAGCACGATTGGCCGTTGATGGGCCAGGTCGATGCCGATGTCGCCTTCATCGGCCCTGGCTTCCACATGCAGGGGAGCGGCGATCTGGCCGGCGTGGCAGTACAGACGTTCGAAGCCGGCATCCAGGATTTCGGCCAGCAGCCACTGTACGTCCGCGCCGACAGCCAGGGCGACGCCGGCAAGCTGCTGGCGATGCTGCGGCAGAGCCCGCTGCACAAGGAATACGGCGACACCCTGGACAACCTCGCGGCAAGCGGGCCGGCCAACGTGCATTTCGACCTGTTGCAGCCCCTGCATCATGACCAGGGCGGCGGCCACCTGCAGGGCACGGTGGACCTGGCCGGGCTGAAGCTGGTCGACAAGCGCTTCCAGCTGGAGTTCGACAACATGCGCGGGCAGGCCCGCTACAGCAACGCCGGCTTCGCCGCCGAGGAACTGGCCGTGCGCCACCTCGGCCAGGACGGCCGGCTGAGCCTGCGCGCCGGTGGTTTCGTGCGTGACCCCAAGCTGGCCTTCGAATCGGAACTGGCCGCCACGCTCGATGCGGGCGTGCTGATCGACCGCGCACCGGAAATGGCCTGGCTGAAGCCCTACATCAACGGTACCTCGCCGTGGACCATCGCGGTGAACCTGCCGAAGGTCGCGGCGGGTGCACCAGCGCCGCCCAGCGAGCTGCGCCTGCGCTCGGATCTGCTGGGCACCCGCCTGGATCTGCCGGCACCGCTGCAGAAGCCGGCCAACGAACCGCTGCCGACCACCGTGGCCGCACAGCTGCCGATGGGCGCCGGCCGCATCGATGTGGCGTTCGGCCAGCGCCTGGCGCTGGCCGCGCGCAGCCACAACAACCAGACCGGCGTTCAGGTCACCCTGGGCAGCGACCACGTTGACCGCGAACCACCGCCCAGCGGGCTGACCATCAATGGCCGCAGCCCGACCCTGGATGCGCTGGAATGGATCGGCCTGGCCCGTGGCGCCGGTGGCGATGGCGACCCGATGCCGCTGCGCGCCGTGGACGTGCAGGTCGGCCAGCTGATGCTGATCGGCGGCGTGTTCGAGCAGACCCGCCTGCAGCTGCGCCCTGGCCCGCAGGCGCTGGACGTGCGCCTGGATGGCCCCTCGCTGGCCGGCAAATTGAATGTACCCAACGCCGATGGCGGCACCATCAGCGGCCAGCTCGAGCGCGTGTACTGGCAATCGCTTCCGACCCTTCCCGGAGCCACGGCGGCACCGGCGCGGGTGCAGGCCGGTGCCGACGACATGGACCCGGCCAAGCTGCCGCCGTTCGCACTGGACATCGCCGACCTGAAGTTCGGCAAGGTCGTGCTGGGCCAGGCCGTGCTGCGTACGCGGCCGATCGTCAATGGCCTGAGCGTGGAGCAACTGCAGTTCCGCGCCCCCAGCCAGGAGATCGACATCCGTGGCCGTTGGCTTGGCAAGGGTGGCGGTTCGCGAACCGCGCTTGATGCGCAGGTGCGCAGTGAAGACCTGGGCGAGTTGTTGCAGAACCTCGACTACGGCGGCCAGCTGCGCGGCGGCTCCGGCCACGCCCAGCTGCAGGCCTCGTGGCCCGGCGGTCCGTCGGACTTCCAGCTTGGCAACCTGCAGGGCCAGCTCGATGTGAATGCCCGCAATGGCCAGCTGCTGGAGCTGGAGCCGGGTGCCGGCCGCGTGCTGGGCCTGCTCAGCGTCGCCCAGCTGCCGCGGCGGCTGATGTTCGACTTCCGCGACTTCTTCTCCAAGGGCTTTGCGTTCAACCAGGTCGAGGGCAGCGTGCAGTTCGGCGAGGGCATGGCCCGTACCGACAAGGTGTTGATCGAAGGGCCGGCAGCGAACATCACCATCCGTGGCCAGGCCGATCTGCGGAAACAGCAGTTCGACCAGACCATCGACGTCAACCCGCGCGCCGGCAACCTGCTGACCGTGGTCGGCGCGGTGGCCGGCGGCCCGGTGGGCGCAGCGCTGGGTGCAGCCACCAATGCGGTATTGTCCAAGCCATTGGGCGAGATCGGTGCCCGCACCTACAAGGTGACCGGCCCCTGGAAGGAGCCCAAGGTGGAGGTGATCGAGCGCAGCCGCGAACGTGCGCCAGTACCCGCACCGCCGCCGCGCCTGCCGCCGTTGCCGGCCGTGCCGCCGACCGTCACCGAACCACCGCCACCGCGCTGAGCGCGGCCCCCGTTTCCCCAGGGCGGCCTTGCCTGACCGCCTTCACACCCCCAGATCGAGACCATGACTGACAACGCCCTGACGCTTGCCCAAGATCGCCTGTTGCGCCCCGGTGGCCTGGATACCGCTGGCCTGGAGCGCACCTTCGGCCAACTGCTCGGCCCCGGTGTCGACTTCGGCGACCTGTACTTCCAGCATGCCCGGCGCGAAAGCTGGAGCGTGGAAGATGGCATCGTCAAGGACGGCGCCCATTCCATCGAGCAGGGCGTGGGCGTGCGCGCGATTGCCGGCGAGAAGACCGGCTTTGCCTATTCCGATGACATCCATGCCGGTGCATTGCTGACCGCAGCGCAGTCGGCACGTGCGATCTCGCGCGAAGGCGGCGCACAGACCGGACGCTCGCTGCTGCGCGGCGATGCGCGCGTGCTGTATCCAGCGCTGGACCCGATCGACGGCATCGGCAACGAAGCCAAGGTCGAGGTGCTCAAGCGCCTGGACGGCTACCTGCGCGCGGCCGACCCGCGCGTGAAGCAGGTGATGGTCAGCCTGTCCGGTGGCGTCGATACCGTGCTGGTTGCCCGCACCGATGGTGTGCTGGGCGCCGACGTGCGCCCGCTGGTGCGGTTGAACGTGCAGGTGATCGTCGAGCAGAACGGCCGCCGTGAGTCGGGTTATGCCGGCGGCGGCGGTCGCTATGGCTATGAAGCGCTGTTTGCCGATGGCCGCCCGGAAGCCTTTGCGCGCGAGGCGCTGCGGCAGGCCCTGGTGAACCTGGAAGCGGTGCCGGCGCCGGCCGGGGTGATGCCGGTGGTGCTGGGCCCGGGCTGGCCGGGCGTGCTGCTGCACGAGGCGGTCGGCCATGGCCTGGAAGGTGACTTCAACCGCAAGGGCACCAGCGTCTACGCCGGCAGGATCGGCGAGCGCGTGGCTGCCCCGGGCGTGACCATCGTCGACGACGGCACCCTGGACGGACGCCGTGGTTCACTCAACATCGATGACGAAGGCCACCCGACCCAGTGCACCACGCTGATCGAGGACGGCATCCTGGTCGGCTACATGCAGGACAGCCTCAACGCGCGGCTGATGGGCGTGGCGCCGACCGGCAACGGCCGTCGCGAATCGTTCGCGCACATGACCATGCCGCGCATGACCAACACCTACATGCGCGCCGGCCAGCATGACCCGCAGGAAATGATCCGTTCGGTGAAGAAGGGCCTGTACGCGGTCAATTTCGGCGGCGGCCAGGTCGACATCACCAGCGGCAAGTACGTGTTCTCGGCCACCGAGGCCTACCTGATCGAGGACGGCCGGATCACCGCTCCAGTGAAGGGCGCGACCCTGATCGGCAATGGCCCGGAAACCATGCAGAAGGTGCGCATGGTCGGCAACGACCTGGCCCTGGACGAGGGCGTGGGCATCTGTGGCAAGGACGGGCAGAGTGTGCCGGTCGGTGTCGGCCAGCCGTCGCTGCTGATCGAGGGCATCACCGTCGGCGGTACCCAGGCCTGAGCACGGCGATGGCCACAGCCACCGCCATGCCCGACGGGGACTCAGTCCTCGTCGGCGTCGTCGACCGGTTCGTCTGCCGCGACGTCCTCAGCGGACGCCTTCAGGCCGAGCGCGGCCGGCAGCATCAGCGCGCGCAGCACCTGGAAGATCTCGCGGTAGGCGCGCGGCGGCTTGTTCTTGGCCTTTTCGGCCTGGGCGTTGCGCACCAGCGTGCGCAACTGCTGGCGGTCGGCCTGCGGATGGTCATCCAGCAGCGCGGCCAGCGCCTTGTCGCCTTCATTCATGAGGCGTTCGCGCCAGTCTTCGACACGGTGCATCATCGCCACTTCGCGGCGCCCGGTTTCGCTGTTGGCATCCAGCGCATCGCGGATCGCGTCCAGCGCGGCATCGTCCTCGCGGCGCATGTGCTTGGCCAGGAACGCCAGCTGCCGCTTGTGCGCGATATGGGCGGTGATGCGCTTGCACTCGGCAATGTGTGGCAGCAGGTCCTCCGGGATCGGCAGGCGCGCCAGCTGGGCCGGGGTCAGCGACACCAGCTTCTCGCCCAGGGCCAGGACGTCGAGCGCATCGCGCCGGTTCTGGCTGCGGCTCTTGTCGTGGAATTCACCGGTTTCTTCGTCGCGTCCGCGCATCGTCCATACCTGATTTCAAAAAAAGTCGCCCGGCGTGATACCGGGCCCAACCCGCACAGGATAAAGCATTGAACGTGATCGCCCCTGAAGTCGCCGTCGGCGACGACAGCCCGGCCCGGCTGGAACGGCTGGCCGACATCTCCCAGCAGCTGCTGCAGCGTGCCCGCGCGCTGGGTGCCAGCCAGGCCGAGGTCAGCTGCAGCGAAGACCGTGGGCTGGAGGTCAATGTCCGTCTCGGCGAGGTCGAGACCGTGCAGTCCACCCGTGACCGCGGCATTGCCGTGACCGTCTACTTCGGCCAGCGCAAGGGCAGTGCCAGCACCGCCGACCTGCATGAGGCCAGCCTGCTGGCCACCGTCGAGCAGGCCTGCGCGATCGCCCGCCATACCGAGGACGATCCGGCCGCCGGCCTGGCGGAGGCCGACCTGATGGCCCGCGACTTCCCCGAACTGGATGGCTGGCACCCCTGGGAGCTGCAGGCCGACGAGGCGGTGGACCTGGCGCTGGCCTGCGAGGCGGCGGGCCGCCAAGCCGATGCGCAGATCCGCAATTCCGATGGCGCCTCGGTATCGAGCATGCAGAGCGTGTCGGTCTACGCCAATTCGCATGGGTTCATCGGCCGCGAGCGCGGGACCCATCATTCGATCGGCTGTGCGCTGATCGCCGGCACCGGCGATGGCATGCAGCGCGACGGCTGGTACACCGGCGCACTGGCCCGCGAGGACCTGGAAGATCCGGCCAGCGTCGGTCGCCGCGCCGCAGAGCGCACGATCGCCCGCCTGCAGCCGCGTTCGCTGCCGACCGGCAGCATGCCGGTGCTGTACGCGCCGGAAGTGGCGCGCAGCCTGGTGGGCCACCTGCTGTCGGCGGTCTCCGGCGGCGCGCTGTACCGCCAGGCGAGCTTCCTGCTGGACAGCGTCGACCAGCAGCTGTTCCCCGACTGGATGCAGATCGAGGAGCTGCCGCACCTGCGCCGTGGCCTGCGCTCGGCCGCCTTCGACGGCGACGGCGTGGCCACCCGTGCCTCGGCCCTGGTGCGTGACGGTGTGCTGCAGCGTTACGTGCTGGGCAGCTATTCGGCGCGCAAGCTGGGCCTGCAGACCACCGCCAATGCCGGCGGCGTGCACAACCTGCAGCTGGCGGCCAATGCCGGTTCGCTGCAGGACATCGCCGCGCAGATGGGCAACGGCCTGCTGGTGACCGAGCTGATGGGGCAGGGGGTGAACGGGGTGACCGGCGACTACTCGCGCGGCGCCGGCGGCTTCCGCGTGGAGAACGGCCAGATCCAGTATCCGGTGGATGGCATCACCATCGCCGGCAACCTGCGCGACATGTTCATGGCCATCGAGGCGGTCGGCAGCGATGTCGATCCGCGCTCGCATATCCGCACCGGCTCGATCCTGGTGGGACGGATGACGATCGCCGGCAATGATTGATGCCATTGATGGCGTAAGCTAGGCCCGCCTGACGCGACCGGCTTGCCGCCGGTCGGTCAAGACCACCCAATAAAAAAGGAGTTTTGTCGTGAGCGAATTCGAGAACGTCCCGGCGGCGAGCAGCGTACCCGCTGACCAGCGCACCATGGCCCTGGTGGCGCACCTGCTGGGCATCTTCACCGGTTTCATTGGTGCCCTGGTCATCTGGCTGATCAACAAGGATGACGCCAGCAAGGCCTTCGTCACCGACCAGGCCAAGGAAGCGCTGAACTTCCAGATCACCGTCGCCATCGCGATGTTCGTCTGCATCATCCTGACCTTCGTGGTCATCGGCGTGTTCCTGGCGCCGATCGTCGGCCTGCTCAGCCTGGTCTTCAGCATCATCGCTGCGGTGAAGGCGAACAATGGTGAAGCCTACCGTTACCCGTTCGCACTGCGCCTGATCAAGTAAGCGGCAACGATCAACGACGCAAAAAGAAACGCCCGGCAATGCCGGGCGTTTCCGTGTATGGCGCGTAGGGTAGCGCCGGGCCATGCCCGGCGAACGCGCAGCGCGGCAGATCCATGCCTGCAATCAGTGATCGCGTTCCACGGCCAGCGTGGCCAGCGCGCGCAGCGCATCGGCTTCTTCGTGATAGCCCGCCAGTGCCTGCTGCATGCGCGCGGAAAGTTCGCGCAGCTGCGCCTTGGCACCGTCCATGCCCAGCAGGGCAGGGAAGGTGCTCTTGTCCTGGGCCTGGTCCTTGCCGGCGGTCTTGCCCAGCTGTTCGGAACTGGCTTCGACATCGAGGATGTCATCGCGGACCTGGAAGGCCAGGCCGAGCGCATCGGCGAAACCGTCGAGCTGGGCCAGCGCGGGTTCGGGTGCATCACCGCACAACGCGCCCATGCGCACCGCAGCGCGGATCAGCGCACCGGTCTTCAGCGCATGCATGCGGGTGAGGGCTGCCAGCGACTGCTGCTGGCCGGTGGCATCGATGTCCCGCGCCTGGCCGCCGCACATGCCGGCCGCGCCGGAGGCATGGGCCAGGGTCTGCAGGCACGCCACGCGCAATGCCGCCGGCAGCGGTGCATCGGCCAGCAGGCCGAACGCACGGGTCTGCAGGGCGTCGCCGGCGAGGATCGCAGTGGCTTCGTCGAAGGCGATGTGGGTGGTGGGCTTGCCACGGCGCAGGGCATCGTCGTCCATCGCCGGCAGGTCGTCGTGCACCAGCGAGTAGGCGTGGATCAGTTCCACCGCCATCGCCGCGGCATCAAGCCTGTCCAGGGGCGCGCCGAACACCTGGCCGGCGGCATAGACCAGCAAGGGGCGCATGCGCTTGCCGCCACCGAGCACGGAATGGCGCATCGCCTGGTGCAGGCGTTGCGGGGCTTCGGCCGGTGAGGGCAGGGCGGCGTCGAGCTGGCTTTCGATACGGTCGCGCCAGCGCGCGAACAACGCCTCAGCCGTCATGGCCGGGCGGATCGAAGGGTTCGGCGGTTTCGGGCTGGGCCGGATCGCTGAGCAGGCGCACGCGCAGTTCGGCCTGCTCCAGCGCCTGCTGGCACTGGCGGTACAGACCAACACCACGTTCGTAAGCACTGAGCGAGGCTTCCAGGCTCAGCTCGCCGGTTTCCATCTGCTCCACCAGCTGTTCCAGCGATTCGAGCGACTGCTCGAACTGGGCGACCGGGGAGGCGTTTTCGGGGGACTTCTTGGCCATGCGACAAGTGTGGACGGCGCGCGCGCAAGGGTCAATTCACCAGCCGCCCGGATGCCACTGCAACTGCGCATTGCGTGCCTGCAGCCAGGCCTGCAGCGGTGCGGCAATGACTACATCGGCGGCCGCCAGCAGCTGCCCCTGGTCGAACAGCAGGGGCAGCTGTGCGCGTCGCCAGGGCGCCAGATGCTCGCGCTGCAGGCAATCCTTCAACGCGGATGAATGCGTACGGCCGGGCAGCACGATGCGCTCGCCGCCCTGGCGGGCGCGCAGGTCCAGCGGATGTTCGAAGCCGTCCGTGCCGAGCAGGCGCAGCTGGCCGCCGTCGGGCAGCTGCAGCGGCGCGCGGCCGTCCCATGCCGCCTGCCAGTCCTTCGGCAGGACCGGCAGCGCTGCCGGCAGCAGGTAGGCGTGCTGGCGCCACTGGCGGATGGCGTGCTGCTGCCAACGCACCTGCGACTGCCGATCGGCGCCTGCGGCCATCAATTCGTTCTGTACTTGCCGCAGCACATGCGCCGGCAACGGGGCTGCGCCATGGCGGCGCACCCACGCACGCAGCACGCGCGCAGCACGCTCCGGTGCAACCTGGCGCAGCAGCTCCAGCGACAGCACCCGGGGTGCCACTTCCAGGTGGGCGAGCAGTTCGGCGTCTTCTTCATCGAGCAATGCACGGGTCTGCGCGCAATGCGCGGCGCTGCCGGCCAATGCGGCAGTGGCATGCGGCCAGCGCTGGCGCAGCAGTGGCAGCACCCGCAGGCGCAGGAAATTGCGGTCGGCGTGGTCTTCGCCATTGCTGGGATCTTCGATCCACTGCAGGCCGTGTGTCGTCGCGTAAGCCTGCAGCGCGCTGCGCGGCACATCGAGCAGTGGCCGCCACAGCCGATGGCCATCGAGGCGGCTGTCAGCGGTCATCGCCGCCAGCCCATCGATGCCCGAACCGCGCAACGCACGCAGCAGGAAGGTCTCGGCCTGGTCGTCCTGGTGCTGGGCCAGCGCCAGGGTTTCCCCGGCCTGCAGCTCGGCGCTGAATGCAGCGCGACGTGCCAGCCGGGCGGCCCCTTCGATGCCATGGCCGTCATCACGGCTGACCTGCACGTGGTGCACGGCCAGTTCGATGCCCAGCACCGTGCATTGCTGCTGGCAGTGCTGCACCCAGTCATCGGCCGCCGGTTGCAGGCCATGGTGTACGTGCGTCGCACGCAGCGGCGTGCCGGCGGCCTGTGCCGATCGCCACAGCCAGTGCAGCAGCACGGTGGAATCCAGGCCGCCGCTGTAGCCGACCAGCAGCGGTGCATCAAGCGGAACGAGGGCGGGGAAGGCGGTCACGGCGGAAAGTATAGGGTGGGTGGGTGAGTCGGCAGGGCTGCGCCCTGCACCTGCCGATGCAAGGGCAACAGCCAAGGCAACAGCGGGCATACCGTGGGATGGCGGGGTGGGTCCGGTTGCGGGGGGCGCTGCAAGTCCCCCTCCGGGGCCCGGCCCAGCCGCTGGCGGCTGTGCGTTCGGGCGCTTGCGAAGCAGTGCTTCGCAAGCAAAGCGCCCTCACCCCTGTAAGCTCGGTCGCGCCTTGCTCGTGTGCGCTGTCCTGCGCACACGGCAAGACCGGGGTTGGGCGTCCTGCCCAACCCGCCCGAGGCATGCCTCGGGCCCATGGCGCTCACGCCCCCGCAACCGGACCCACCCCGCCTTCGACAGATCTCCGCGATCTGTTGGAACGGCATGGCCTGCCCTTGGTGGGTGTCGACCTTGGTCGACACGTAGATCCACGCCATGCGTGGATGAATTTCAATCGAAATTGAATATCTCGACAGTTGATCGAAGAGCATCCACGCATGGCGTGGATCTACTGGCCACCGGCCAACTGTCAGAGGTGGGGCGGTGTCGGATTGCGGGGTGTCAGCCGCATGGATGCGGCTGCCAAGCCCCCATGGATGGGTTCACGGCGTCCCCGCAATCCGACACCGCCCCGCCATCCCACGGAATGCCGCTGTTGCTGTTGCTTCGGCCGTTGCTGTTGCTTCGGCAGGTGCAGGGCGCCGCCCTGCCGATAAACCCCTTACTTCACTCGACGACCGGAACGATCGATGCGGAACCACTCGCCGCCTTCCATCGGTGTATGCCCGTCGCCATCGGGCGTGCCGCGGCGGCAGCCGTTGCAGACTTCGGCCACGCCGTCCTGGAATGGCCAGGCAAAATCGAACGTGGCCGCAATCACCTGTTCGAAGGCGGCGTTGAAGTAGCCCACGCGATCGCCGACGCGGCCGCGGAACAGGCCTTCCTGCAGTGGGTCTGCGCCGTTGTCCCAGGCGATCACCGCCTGGCTGCGGCCGCGACGGTCGACGTAGTGGAAGCCATCGGCGGTCTGTACCAGCGCCAGGCCATCGCCGTCGTAGGGGAGATCCTGCAGGGTCTCCGCGCTGATCTGCGGCTTGTCATCGACGACCTCGCAGCCGGGCAGCATCCACAACCCGTGCTCTTCGGTCATGACCTTGCAGGCCGGGCCCTGCGCCGACGCCCAGGGGCTGGCCAGCACGCCCAGCAGGGCCAGCCAGCGCGCACGGCGGAGGCTGCCCAGAGCAGAGCGTGCCGGCCGCGCCATCACTTGGCCTCGGCCTTGCGTTCGAAGGTGGCCGGTGCCGGCAGTTCCACCGGTACGCCCTTGTCGTCGCAGGTGCCGGCCTGACACAGGCGATCGCGCAGGGCCGGGGTGGCCTGCACGATCATGTGGTAGATCGCGTTCTGCTCCAGGGTGCCGCGGATCGCCTTGCTGCCCGGGCCGCGTGCCCAGATGCCGACGTCCTCGCCACCATGCGACTCGGACTTCATCGGTACCAGCGCTTCCTGCATGTAGTCGGGATGCTCGGTATCGACGTCGTGCAGGTTCGGGCGGCCGTTGGCCGGCTCGAAGCTGCTGGGGTTGTGCGGGTAACGCTTCGGACCGGCCGGCTGCTGGTTGCTGGTGCCGGTATGGCCGGGGCCGTTGGCGTAGCTCAGGGTGGTGTACGGCTGGCCGTTGCCATCCAGCGCGTAGTCGAGCTTGCCGGCGCCGTCTTCGCCACCCTTGTCCTTCACCTTGCCCAGGATCGGATTGCCGCGGGCCGGGTAGCCGACGAAGTTCAGGGTGTGCGAATGATCGGCGGTGACGATGATCAGGGTGTCATCGGCCGAGGTCAGCTCGTTGGCCACGCGCACGGCATCGGACAGGGCCACGGTTTCGGTCAGCGCACGGTAGGCGTTACCGCTGTGGTTGGCGTGGTCGATGCGCGCGCCTTCGATCATCAGCACGTAGCCTTCCTGATGGCGCGACAGGTTCTTGATCGCCGCAGCGGTCAGCTCGGCCAGGCTCGGCTCACCGGCCGGGTCCTGCGGGCGTTCGTATTCGTAGCGCATGTGGTCGGGCTCGAACAGGCCGAGGATCGCCGGAGCGTTGGCGGCGGCCTGCAGCTGCTTGCTGTTCCAGACGTAGGCGCCCTGCGGGTGCGCCTGCTGCCATTCCTGCACCAGGCTGCGGCCGTCCAGGCGCTGGCCGACTTTGTCGTCGTACTCGGGGTCGCGCTCTTCCACGGTGGTGAACTCACCGCGACCACCGCCCAGGGCGACCAGCGGGCCGCGGCCGTAACGCGAGGTCGACAGCAGCTGCTGGGCGATGTCCTTGCAGCCGGCGGCCTTGGCCGCCTCGGTCAGGTCGGTGTCGTTCTCCCAGTTGCGCTCGGGCGAATGCGCATAGGTTGCGGCCGGCGTGGCGTGGGTCAGGCGCGCAGTGGAGACCACGCCAGTGGCCAGGCCGGCGCTGTCGGCCAGCTGCAGCCAGGTCAGCAGGCCCTTGGACAGGCTGTCGGCGCAGTCGGTGCGGCTGCCGGCACTGACGCCGATCGCACCCATGTGGGTCTTCACGCCGGTGGTGATGGCGGTCATGGTGCCGGCCGAATCCGGGGTCTGCGAATCGGTGTTGTAGGTCTTGCTGAACGCGGTGGCGGGGAAACGCTCCCACGACAGCAGGTTTTCTTCACCCGAGCCACCCTTCTGCTGGCCTTCGTAGATGCGCGAGGCGGCCACGGTGGTCAGGCTCATGCCGTCACCCAGAAACAGGATGACGTTCTTGGCCTTGCCTGCCATCGCGCCGTTCGCCGCTGCCTGCGCAGCGCCGCTGCGGTACCACCACTGCGGGGTTTCACCGGCCGGGTGGGCGACGGGGGCAACGGTGACCTTCAGGCCGGCCGGGGCGGACGCGGGAGCGGTGCTGGCGCAGGCGCCGAGCAGCAGGGTCGTGGCGCAGGCGGCCAACAGGGAGACGGAACGGCGCATGGACGCTGGGATCTCACAAAGTGTAACGGGACGTTCATTATGCCCGGCCTCGCAAGGCACGCCGATGACACACTGATTTGCCACGCGGGCGGTCGTTCTGCGGCCCGCCTTGGGCTATCGTGCCAGCATCCCTTCCTACCCCCTTGGATTGCCTATGAAGCTGGTCTCTGCCTGGCTGCGGATTCCATTCTGGCAGCGCGTGGTCGGTGGCTTCGTGCTCGGTGCGCTGGCCGGCTGGGCGCTTGGCCCAGCTGCTGAAACCTGGCTCGGCCCGCTCGGCGAGCTGTACGTCACGCTGATCAAGATGATCGCGGTGCCGCTGGTGTTCTTCGCGGTCATCAACGCGATCTCTTCGCTGCACGGCCAGAAATCGGTCGCCGCGCTCAGCGGGCGCACGTTCCTGTGGTTCGTGATCACTGCCGCGCTGGCGGTATGCGTGGGCCTGGGCGTGGGTACGGTGCTGCAGCCCGGCGCCGGTGGCCTGCAGCTGTCGATGGCCAGCAACTATGTGCCGCGCGAAGTGCCCAGCGTGGTGCAGGTGCTGCTGGATGTGGTGCCATCCAACGTGTTCTACGCGCTGTCGGGTATCGGCACCAAGGTCAACGCCGCCGGTGAGACCGTGCTGGCCGCGGGCCGTGGTTCGATCCTGCCGGTGATCTTCTTCGCTGGCCTGGTCGGCTTTGCCATCGTCAAGCTTGGCGAGAAGGTGACCGAGGCGCGCAAGCTGGTCGGGCAGATGAGCGACATCATGATCCAGGTGACCCGCTTCGTGCTGGAAGTCACCCCGATCGGCACCTTCGGCCTGATTGCCGGCCTGGTCGGCAGCTACGGCTTCGAGAAGCTGCTGCCGCTGGGCCACTTCGTGCTGGCGCTGTACGTGGCCTGCGCGCTGCACATCGTGGTGGTGTACAGCGCGCTGCTGCTGGCGCATGGCCTGAACCCGCTGAAGTTTTTCCGTGGCGCGGCGCCGGGCATGCAGGTGGCCTTCGTCAGTTCCTCCAGCTTCGCGGCGATGCCGGTCGCGCTGCGCTCGATCACCCACAACCTGGGCGTGAACAAGGACTACGGTTCGTTCGCGGTGCCGCTGGGCGCGAGCATCAAGATGGACGGCTGCGGTGCGATCTATCCGGCGCTGTGCGCGGTGTTCATCGCCCAGTACAGCGGTGTGCCGCTGACGCCGGAGCAGTACGTGGTGGTGCTGATCGCTTCGGTGTTGGGCAGCTTCGGCACCGCCGGCGTGCCGGGTACGGCGGTGATCATGGCAACGGTGGTGCTGAGCGCGGCCAACCTGCCGCTGGAAACCATCGGTTACCTGTATGCGATCGACCGCATCCTGGACATGATGCGCACGATGACCAACGTGACCGGACAGATGCTGGTGCCGGTGCTGGTGGCCAAGGAAACCGGCCTGCTCGACCAGACGGTGTACGACAACCCGTCCACCAACGTCGGTATCGATGATCCCGACCCGAGTCCGCCGCGCGCCTGAAGCGGCACTGCAACGGGCTGTATCAGTACCTGTAACACTACTGATACAGCGCCGATGGCGCCTTGCGCAGTGGTGTTTCCTGCGCGTTAAGGCGAACGGAATCCGAACGAAGTTGTAACACTGTGGCGTCATGCCGCCGCGGTGTTACCCGTCAAACCCCCGCTGCGACGGACTTCCGGTGTTGGCACGAAAGCTGCTCTCTCCCTGCGCATATGCAACGGGAGAGCGGCATGGACGGCAGCACCACCCTTTTCACTGTTTCTGGCCGGCGGCTTGCGCTGCTGCTGGTGCTGGCCGTTCCGCTGGCGGCTGCGGCTTCGGGTGCCCGTCAAGGGGTGAAGGCGCAGCCGGGTGAGATCGTCCTGCTGCGCGACGTGTCTACGCGCCCGGCCTACCGCATGGCGCCGCCCGGCGTGGCGTTGATCGCCGATCCGAAACCGCAGCATGAGATCGCCGCCGCACTCGGCAGCAGCGGCGCTGCCAGCGGCATGGATGAACTCAGCGATGACGACTACGCCGGCCTCGGCGCTGGCCAGACCGGCAGCGTGCGCGCGCACGGCGTCACCACTGTCGAGCGGGTGACGCAGCAGGCCCTGGGCGGAACCCTCGGACGCTCGGGCGAGGGGATGATGAGCGGCAGCAGCCTCAGCGGTGCGATGAGCGGCCCGCTGGGGGCGGTCGGCAATACCACGCGCGGCATCGGCGATACCGTGCGTGGCGCACTGTCGCAGTTCCCGCTGGGCGCTCCGGCGCAGGCGGGTGGCAAGTGAAGCGCGCAGTGCTGCTGGCGGCCTGGCTGGCATTGCCCGCCACAGCGCTGGCCGACGACTACAGCGGGATGCTGGCCTACCTCGACGTGACCCGCATCGACGGTCGCGCGCTGGCCGGTGCCAGTGGTGCCATCGCCATCAACCAGGCGGCGGGCGATCTCAACATCCAGGCCAATCTGCATGGCATGGCCAGCGGCGACCGCGCCGACGTGGCCATCGCTGCGCGCCAGCAGCACAGCAACGACGTCGTGCTTTCGGCACCACTGGAAGCCAGCGCGCACATCGCCGGACAGGCATTGGCAGGCGCCAGCGGCATTGCATCGATCAACCAGGCCAGCGGCATCGCCAACACGACGCTCAACGTCGTCAGCGCGACGCTGGCCCGGCAAGGAATACGCGAGTCCGATGACACGGCGTTGGCCGCCTCGGACATCGCGTCAGCAGGGGGGCAGGGCGATACCGGTGACGGTGTTGCGGCGGGTATCCGCAGTGTCGGCGTTTCGTCGACGGCACTGCGGGGCTTCGACGGTGTCCTGCAACTCAATCAGATCGCGGGAGCGCGAAACGATACGGCCAATGTTCTGGGCCTGGTCGTGCAGGGCAACCCGTGAGTACCACCCACCCGAACCAATCACCTGATGAGAGAGAGGGCACCATGAAAGCGACTGTCAAAAAGACCGTACTCGCCATGGCAATTGCCACTGCCTCGACCGCTGCTGCGGCCAATGGCTGGGACAACCAGAATGCCAATGCGAACATCAACCACAACCATGTCGTGACCGAAACCCGCAACGACACGCACAACCATACCGACAACGAAGTCCGCAACTGGACCCGCACCAACACCACGGTACGCAACAACACCGACACCTCGAACGTGAGCCGTACCCGCACGGTGAACGTCAACGAGCAGGTGCAGAAGAACAGCAACATCCAGGCCGACGAGCGCAAGGAAAAGAACAACCACGGCGTCGACGTGAACCTGGAGAAGGATCTGCGGCTGAGCTCGGACATCAACTTCTCCGGCGATCCGACCATCACCGGTGACATCGACCTGGATTCGGCAGCCATCGCCGTGATCGACAACCGCCAGTCGATCAGCAACAACCTCACCGGCAACAGCCTGGTCACCAACAGTGCATCGATCGCCGATGATGTCGGTGCGGGTGCCTCCGGCAACCTCGGCTTCAACGTGGTGGCCGGCGACAACAACGCGCAGGACAATGCTGCGTCGCTGTCCGCTGCGGATGCTTCCTTCAGCTTCGGCATGGCCGACGCCGAGGTGTTCGTCAACCAGGCCGGCTTCGGCAACACCACCATGAACTCCGGCGTCACCAACGCCGCCGGCCTCGGTGGCAATGCCTTCGGCGGTGCCTCGGGCAACATCGGCGTGAACATCGCCTCGGGCAACAACAACGAGCAGAAGAACGCGCTCGCAGCCTCGGTGGCAACCAGTGCGATGGCACAGTCGAGCATCAGCTCCAACCAGGTGTCCACCGGCAACACCGTGTCCAACGCCGGCTTCGTGCAGTCCTACACCGATACGGTGCAGGTCGGCCTGAGCGGTCGCGTCGCAGGCGGTACCCTGGCCGTGGGTGCCGGTACCTATCGCGGCACCGGCAATGCCTACCAGATGGCCAACTACTACCTCGATTCGTGGAGTGGCGACCTGCCGCATCCGGGTGGCAATGCGACCGGGCACATCGATCTGGACAACGAGATCCAGAATGCAACGATGAACCCGAACCGGCCGGGAGTGGGTGGCCTGGGCTTCGATACGCGTGAAAGCGGCACCAGCCAGTTCGTCGAGCTGGGCGTGGCCGACCTGTATGCCAGCCTCAGTGGCACGGTCAGCACCACCCGCTGGGTGAACGTCAATGCGACCAACACCTCGGCACTGTCCGGCAGCGCGTTCTCCGGCGCATCCGGCAACATCGGCGTGAACGTGGCATCGGGTACCGGCAACCTGCAGGCCAACAGCCTGGCATTGGCCGTGGCGCAGCCGAGCACCGGCGGTGGGACCGGCGGCGGCGAGTGATCCACGGTGTGACCGCTTTCGCAGCGAACCTGCGTTGAGCGCAACAAGCCCGGCCATCCGCCAATGGCCGGGTTCCCCCGGGGGCCCCTGTCCCTCCTCCCCCTTGGGGCAGGGGCTCCTTCCTTCTCGTGGAGAACGGCATGGCCGGTCATCGCTGGTGGTTGCGTCTGCTGCCCTGCCTGCTGCTGCTGACCAGCGCATGTGGCTGGGCAGGCGAGGTGGTGTTCAGCGGGGTGCTGCCCAATGGCGCGCTGCTGCAGCAGAAGGTGGAAAGCATGCAGGAGCGGCGTTATCGCAACCTGGTGCGGCAGCACACCGACTACAGCTGCGGGGCGGCCGCTCTGGCCACCATCCTGCGTTATGCCTACCACCTGGACACCACCGAGGCGACGGTGATCGAGGGAATGATGGGGGTATCGGATCCACAGCTGGTCAAGGAACGCGGTTTTTCACTGCTGGACATCAAACGCTATGTCGAATCGCTGGGCATGCGTGGACGCGGTTATCGCATCGATGAATCGCGCCTGCGCACGTTGCGGGTTCCTGGACTGGTGCTGATGGATGTACGCGGCTTCCGGCATTTCGTCGTGCTCAAGCAGGTGCGCGACGGGGTGGTGGAAGTGGCCGATCCGATCCTGGGCAACCGCAGCCTGTCACTGGCCGAGTTCAGTGCCGCCTGGCCGTCACGCGCCGTTTTCGTCGTGATCGGCAGCGACTTCGATCGCAATACGGTGCTGCTGCAACCCAGCGAACGGCCCAGTGCCCGCGCGTTGTATGCGCGGCAGGGACCGATCACCGACGCCGAACTGGTCGACTTCGGCTTCAGCCACGCCGACCTGTTCTGAAGGAGGCACGATCATGCAATGCCAACGTGTAGTACTCGCTCTGCTGCTGATGTTGCCGGTGTCGCCGTTGATGGCGGCAGACGGTGCACCGGGGCGAGGCCTGAAGGAAATACCCGATCCCGAACTGAACCTGATGCGCGGCCGCTACACCGTTGGCGGCAACAACGTGGCCTGGTTCGGGGTGACGATGATTTCGCAGTGGCAGGGGCCCAACGGTGCAGTGGTGCAGGGCGCGCTGACCCTGGGCATGGATTTCCGCAATGGCGGCACCCCCAAGCTGAGCTTCCAGCCAAGCGTGCAGGTTACCGCCGCTGACGCACCGTTGCCGGCAACGGCAGGGCGCAGCATCGACAGTACCGGCCTGGCCAATGCCAGCGGACTGGTGCAGAGCGTGCAGGTGGCCGGCGATGGCAACACCGCACGCAACGTGACCACCCTGACCGTGCGTGACGGCGCGGTGCCGACCGCACTGGGCGATGACGGCAGCCGCATGGCACAGGCACAGCAGGGCGGGGCTACTGCCACCGCCATGCTCGATGGCAACCAGGCGCGCCTGCTGCTGCAGGTTGATGGGCAGAGCCTGGTACAGCAGTGGATCCGCAATGGCAGCGTGGGGCAGGGCATTGCCCTGGCCGGCGATGGACAGACCGCCAGCAACCGGCTGCAGCTGGAGCTGGTACGCAATACCGCGGCCAACAACCTGCCCTTGAGCCAGAACGTGGCCCAGGCGATCGGGATGAACCGCGGCATGGGCCCAGGCCAGTAACACGGCCTGGTCGGGGGGAACCGACGTACAACGCAGGTCACCGACATGCACACTCTCTACCGGCTTACTCCGCTGGCGCTGGCGGCGCTGGCGGCCACTGCCTTCGCCCAGCAGCCTGCGCCCAGTGATGGCGCCGACATGCAGGCATTGATCGCGCAACTGGAACAGCTCAAGGCCAATTACGCACAGGAGGTACGACGCCTGCGCGAACTGGACATGCAGGTGCAGGCGATGCAGGCGCGGCTGAGCGGTCGCGCAGGCCCCGGTACGACGCCCGCTGCGCCGTTGGCGCCGGCTGCGGCATCCGCGGTACCGCCCAGCAGCGAAGGCTATGCCAGCAGCGCGGCCGAGGCACAGCAGGCCAAGCAGGAGGCCCGGCGCAGCGTGGATGACGTCAAGCAGCAGCAGGCGGCATTGTTCTCGCGCCGGTTCACCATCGAAAACGGCCTCACCTATGCACGCTACGACCGCAAGCAGCTCACGCTCAACGGGTTCCTCGCCCTGGATGCGATCTTCCTTGGCAACATCGCGATCGAGAACGTCGAATCCGATTCGTTGACCTACAACCTGGCCGCGCGCTGGGGCGTCAGCCCCAACCTCACCTTGAACATGGACGTGCCGTACCTGGCACGGCGCACGGTCTACCAGAAGGGCGGTGCCGGCGGTGCCGCGGCGGCGATCGCGCAGGAAGAAACCAACGGCAGCGGCATCGGCGATGTCAGCCTGAGTGCCAATTACCGGCTGTTCTCCGAACGCGGCTGGCGCCCGGAGACGGTGCTGACCGGTGGCGTTACCGCACCAACGGGGCGCGCACCCTATGGGCTGGACTGGAAAGTAATCGAGCGCGATGACGATGACTACATCCGCTTCGCAGTGCCGCAGGAACAGCCGACCGGCAACGGCGTGTGGCAGGCCAACCTGGGCGTATCGATGGTGAAGACCGCCGATCCGGCGATCCTGTTCGCCAACGCCGGCTACATCCATTCGTTCCCGCGCGGTTTCAGCGATATCGACAGCAACCCGGATACGGTCAACCCCGGCGATGTGAAACTGGGCGGTTCGGTGTACTTCGGTGCCGGCGTGGCATTCGCGTTCAACGAGCGCACCAGCCTGAGCATTTCCTTCAGCGACAAGATCAGCACGCGCGCCTCGACCCGGTTCAAGGGCGGTGAATGGGTGAAGGTGATCGGCAGCGATGCCAATGCGGCCTCGCTCAATCTCGGCGTGACCTACGCGTTGAACCAGCACACCACGCTGGTGACGCTGCTGGGCATCGGCCTGACCCCGGATGCGCCGGACTTCACCCTGGCATTCAAGGTGCCGTACATGTTGTAAGCGCGGCAGCACGGCATGGCGCGGCGCTGCACGGCCGCGCTTTGCCGGTGTCGGGTCATGCCCGGCTGCGCAGGGGCCTGCGTTGTCAGCGCTGCGCCGGCAGCTCCAGATGATGCTTGCGGCACAACCGGTATATCGTGACCCGCGAGATCTGCATGTGCCGCGCACACGCCGACACGTTGTAGCCATGCTGGCGCAGGGCCTGCAGCAGTACATCGCGCTCCACCTGGCCACGCGCATCCTGCAGCAGCGCGCGCCGCGCAGGGGCGTCCGGCTCTGCCAGGTCCAGGTCAGCGGCGTTGATCAGCTCGCCTTCGGCCACGATCGCTGCCCGCTGCACGCGATTCAACAACTCACGTACGTTGCCGGGCCAGTCGAACCCGCGCATGGCCTGGCGTGCACCGGGATCAAACCCGCGTGCGCGGCCGGGGTGGCGCTGGCGGAAGGAGCGCAGGAAGTGCTCGGCCAGCAGCAGGACATCGCTGCCACGTTCGCGTAGCGCGGGCATCGGCAAGCGCAGGACATTGAGGCGGTAGTAAAGGTCCCGGCGGAAGTGGCCCTGGGCCACCGCCTGTTCGAGTTCGACGTGGGTGGCTGCCAGTACGCGCACGTCCACACGCAGCGGCTGGTTGCTGCCGACCCGTTCCAGCGTCCCCTCCTGCAGCACCCGCAGCAGGCTGGTCTGTGCGTCGGCGGGCAGGTCGCCGACTTCATCGAGGAACACGGTGCCGCCGTGGGCACTTTCAAACAGTCCGATGCGGCGTTGGGCGGCACCGGTGAAGGCCCCACGCTCGTGGCCGAACAGTTCGGACTGCACCAGATTGGCAGGGATCGCGCCGCAGTTGATCGCCAGGAACGGTTTGCCGGCGCGCCCGGACAAGGCATGCAGCGCCTGTGCGGCCAGCTCCTTGCCGGTGCCGGTCTCGCCGGTGACCAGCACCGGCAGGTCGACCGGAGCGAATTTATGCAGGGAGGCGCGCACCGACAGCAGGGCGGTGCTGTCGCCGATCAGCGCCGGCAGGTTGCCGGACTCGCGGACCATGTGCGGCAACGCGTCGTCGCCCTCGGATTGCCGCTGCATTGCCGACAGCAGATCGTGCAGTTCCAGCGGCAGCGCGAACTGGTCGCGGCACGCGCGCAGCAGCGGCCCCCACGCGGGCGGAGCGCTGCCCAGTCCAGGGGGCAGCACGGCGAGCCAGGGCAGGTGGTGATGCCGCTCGATCCACGGCAGCAGCAGCTGCACGGCGTCGGCATCAAGGTGACGCAGATCGACGATGGCCACCAGGTGGTCGCGGCCGCGCAGGCCGATGGCCATGGCAGGGGCAGGGCTGACGCAGCGCAGTTGCCAACCGGCCGCCGCCAGCGCACCCCGCTCGGCTGCCTGCGGTTGGCCGAACCAGATTGCGCAACGCGATGGAATCTCCAGGCTTGCCGCCATTCCTTTCCCCCAGGCAACACGGGCGGCCCAGCCGGGCACCCGGCGCGCCGCCCCGCGCCGGGATGCTGTGGCCGAACACGGTCGGCCTGTCGCGGTCACTGCAACCTTGACATCAAGGACCAACGCAGCAAGCGGCGGCCAGCGGCCAGCGGCCTGGTTACGGCCAGCGGCCCAATGAAAAAGCCGCTGCAGGGCAGCGGCTTTTCAGGCAATGCGCAGATGATCCCGGATCAGAGGTCGACCCGGCGGGCCTGCATGAACTTGTTGCCCCAGTAGCCACTGAGCAGGGTGTCGACGCGGACGTCCTTGCCGGTGCTTGGGGCGTGCAGGAAGCGGCCATCGCCCACGTAGATGCCGACGTGGTCGACCCGGCCCTTGCGGCCGAAGAACACCAGATCGCCTGCAGCCAGCGCGGCGCGGTCGTTGATCAGTTCGGCATTGGCGTCGTGCGCCATTTCGCGCGAGACGCGCGGCAGCTCGATGCCCAGGGCCGAGCGGAACACGTAACCGACCAGGCCACTGCAGTCGAAGCCACTGTCCGGATTGCTGCCACCCCAACGGTACGGGGTGCCGAGCAGGGTCATGGCCCGGCGCAGCAACGACTGTACCTTGCCGTTGTCGGCAGCGTTGCCGACCACGACGCTGCCATTGGCGGCGCTGCTGGTGTCGTAATTGGCGAGGAGGCGGCTGAGGTCACCGGCCACCATGGCCGAGCGGTCCATCAGGGGAATGGTGTCATTGGCGGCCAGGTGCGGCAGCAGGGCGGCCAGGGTGGCGCTGGCGGCGGCATCGGCGCGGCTGCGCTGCGGAGCGGTGGCGTCGGCCTTGGCGGCTGCGCGGGGGGCGGTCTCGGCGGTGGCAGCCGGGGTCGCATCGGTACGGGTGGGAGCGGACTGCGACCAGGCGGGAAGGCTGGTCAGACACAATGCCAGGCCCAGCAGAAGCGGGCGGACACTACGCGAAGAAGCGGCGGTCTGGCCTTGGCACGTCGGGTCGTTTGTCGTCACGCGTCGGTCACAAGGAAAAAAACGATGGGGCATCATGCCCTGTAAAAGCAGTAATAAGTTAAAAATTCCGTTAATAAATCGTTAGTTGAGCCGTGATGCTTGTCACAGTTTTGAACATATCGCCTGTTCATTTTAGCGAAGGACGCGTTTCGCCCCTGTGTAGTGGTCCTTCCAATAGGGGCCACTGAGCGAATCCAGGCGCACCGTTCCGCCGGTGCTCGGGGCGTGCACGAATCGACCTTCGCCCACGTAGATACCGACGTGGCTGACACTGCCGCGACTGCCAAAAAAGACCAGATCGCCGGTTGCCAAGCGCTTCGGGTCGATCTTCGGCCCCTGTACCGCCGCCAGGTCGCGTGAGGTCCGCGGCAGCTTCAGGTCCAGCATTTCACGATAGACGTAAGCGACCAGGCCGCTGCAGTCGAAGCCGGATTCGGGCGTGTTGCCACCGTAGCGATAGGGGGTGCCGACCAGGCTGATGGCGCGCATCAGCACTGAATTGGCGGCCTCGGGGTTGTCCGGCGTGGTGCTGGGCCAGCTGGCCGCAGGCGGCGGCGGTGCGGAACGGACGGCCTTGCCGCCGCCGCAGGCGGTCAGCAGCAGGGGCAGGGCCAGCAGCAGGGCGGGCGCGAGGAGCCGGCGCGTGCCGGACGAAACTGGCGTGATGTGCATGTTCTCCGGATAATGCGCGACCTTGGATTGGCCGTCATGATGGCGGCGTCCCCGCCGGGCGACAACCCGCCCCAACCCGCCTGCCTCCGGCAGATCCAGACAGAGTTGCGCATGAAGATCGAAAAAGACCGCGTTGTCCGCTTCCACTACACCGTCTCCGAGGCCGGCCAGGAGCCGATCGAATCGTCCAAGGACCGCGGCGAGCCGCTGGCGATCCTGATCGGCCACGGCAACATCATTCCGGGCCTGGAAAACGCCATGATGGACAAGGAAGCCGGCGCGACCTTCGACGTCGACGTCAAGGCGGCCGATGCCTACGGCGAGCGCCGTGATGGCCTGTCCCAGCGCGTGCCGAAGAAGCACTTCGGTACCGCCAAGCTGGTCCCGGGCCAGCAGGTCGTGCTGCAGACCAACTTCGGCCCGCGTGCCGTGACCGTGCAGAAGGTCGGCATGAGCGTGGTCGACGTCGACCTGAACCATCCGATGGCCGGCAAGGACCTGCATTTCGACGTCGAGATCGTCGACGTGCGCGAAGCCGGCAAGGAAGAGCTCGAACACGGCCACGTCCACGGCGACGGTGGTCACCAGCACTGATCGCACCGCGATCGTGATGGCAGCAACGGCCCGCTTCGGCGGGCCGTTGCGTATCTGGAACAGGGCGGGGTCGTCCATGGCCCGCAGGCCGGCGGCATAATGACGGACCTGCACGCCGGATGCCCCGTGAACACCGCTTCCCCTTCCCTGCAACCGGTGGCTTCCGGCGAACGCATCGCCGTGCTGGACATACTGCGTGGCTTCGCCCTGCTGGGCATCCTGCTGATGAACATCGAGGCCCTCAGCGGGCCGCTGGACCTGGCCTTTACGGGCATCGACGCGCATTGGCAGGGCATCGACTACTGGGCCGATGCCTTCGTCTATGTGTTCGTGCAGGGAAAATTCTTCACCCTGTTCTCGCTGCTGTTCGGGGCGGGCTTTGCGGTGATGGCCCAGCGCGCCGAGGCAGCGGGCCGCCAGTTCACTCCGTTCTACCTGCGCCGCAGCGCCGGGCTGCTGCTGATCGGCCTGTGCCATGCACTGCTGGTCTGGTCGGGCGACATCCTGGTGTTGTATGCGCTGGCCTCGCTGCCATTGCTGGCCTGCCGTGAGGCACCGCGCAGCTGGCTGCCCTGGATGGGGTTGCTGGTGTATGCACTGGGTGTTGCGCTGATGCTGCTGGTCGGCGCGATGGTGTCGATGGCCACCCCGCAGGACCTGCAGAAGATGCTGGTCGACGCGCAGCAGGGCATCGACCAGCAACGCCTGGTGTACGGCCAGGGTGACTGGATGCAGGCCAACGTGCAGCGCCTGCATGAGTTCGGCGCGTCGCTGGGTGGCATGTTCATCTCCGGGCCCGAAGTGCTGGGCATGTTCCTGTTGGGGGCCTGGTTCGCCGGCAGCGGCGCATTGACCGCGCCGGAGCGTTTTCCGCGGTTGTATGCCGGCCTGCGCTGGATCGCATTGCCGCTGGGCCTGCTGGCCACCCTGGCAGGTGTGTTGTGGAAGCCGTATCTGGCGCCGGGTGTCTATGACCTGCCGACCACTGCGGCAATGGCACTGGTGGCCGTGGGCGGTGTGCCGATGTGCCTGGGCTACCTGGCCTGGATCGTGCACTGGCGCGCGCGCATGGGCTGGCTGGCGCCGGTCGGTCGGATGGCGTTGACCCATTACCTTGCCCAATCGGTGGTCTGCACGCTGCTGTTCTATCACTACGGGTTGGGATGGTTCGACGTGCTGCCGCGTGCCTGGCAGCTGCTGTTGGCACTGCTGCTGTTTGCAGCGCAGGTGATCTTCAGCCATCTGTGGCTGCGCCGTTTCCGCTTTGGTCCGATGGAATGGCTGTGGCGTGCGATGACGTACCGGCAGTGGCCAGCACTGCGCCGTGGGGCCGGGCAGGCGTGATCGATGCCGGCCGCGCGCGTTTCGACCTGCGTGGCTGCATGCATCAGCAAGCGTGCCGCTGCATGCCCTCACGTCTGGCCTGCAGCGGGCCGTGGCATGCTCGCAGCAGCATGGGTGACGGCGCCAACCCGCTGCCTGCCGATCTTCGTTGCGGGCGCTCGCCCGCCATCTTCCCTGTCGACTCGAGCGATTGCGATGAATACTCCCTCTTATGATTACGATCTGATCGTCCTTGGCGGCGGTTCCGCTGGCCTGGCCGGTGCCATCCGCGCTGCGCAGCATGGCAAGCGGGTTGCCCTGCTGGAGCCGGGTGAACTGGGGGGGACCTGCGTGAATGTCGGGTGCGTGCCGAAGAAGGCGATGTGGCTGGCCGCCGATCTGGCCGAGCGCATCGGCCTGGCCAGCGCGATGGGCTTCGACGTGGCGCCGCGTCCGGCGCTGTCGTGGAAGGAACTGGTGATCCACCGCCAGGCCTACATCAGCAACATCCACACCAGCTATCACAAGCGCCTGGATGAAACCGGCGTGGTGCGCATCCCTGCCCGCGGCCATCTGCTGGATGCGCACACGGTGGCGTGCAGTGATGGCGTGCGTTACAGCGCTGCGCAGATCCTCATCGCCACCGGCGCCCATCCGCAGCGGCCGGACATTCCCGGCGCCGAACTGGGCCTGGTATCCGACGATTTCTTCGACCTGCGTGCGGCACCGGCCGAGGTCGCCATCATCGGCGGCGGCTACATCGCCGTGGAACTTGCCGGGCTGTTGCAGGCGCTGGGCAGCAAGGTGAGCCTGCTGGTACGTGGCAGCCGCCTGCTGGAGCGCTTCGACTACGAGCTGACCGCGCAGTTGGCAGAGAACCTGCGCCAGCAGGGCGTGCGCATCCACTTCGATTACCGTCTGCGTGAGTTGAAGCGCGACGGCGAACGCGTGCGCGCGTTCGGCCATGACGGCCCGATCGACAGTGTGTTCGACGCGGTGTTCTTCGCTACCGGCCGGCGCGGCAACAGCAAGGATCTCGGCCTGGAAGCACTGGGCATCGGCATCGGCGAACACCAGCAGGTGGAGGTGGACACGTGGCAGACCACGGCGGTGCCAAGCGTGCATGCGGTCGGTGACATCGCAGGCAAGGTCGGCCTGACGCCGGTCGCCGTGGCTGCAGCGCGACGCCTGATGGATCGTCTGTTTGGTGGTCGCCCGGATGCGAAGATGGATTACGACAACGTGGCCAGCGTGGTGTTCTCGCACCCGCCGCTGGGCGCGGTAGGCATGAGCGAGGAAGATGCACGTGCGCGCTTCGAGCAGGTGACCGTGTACCACAGCCGGTTCCGGCCGATGCTGCAGGCGCTGGCCAACGGCACCCAGCGCAGTCTGTTCAAGATGGTCTGCGCCGGCCCAGAGGAGCGCGTGGTGGGCGTGCACCTGCTCGGCGAAGCGGCCGACGAGATCCTGCAGGGTTTCGCGGTGGCGGTGAAGATGGGTGCGACCAAGGCCCAGTTCGACGACACGGTGGCGATTCACCCGACGTCTGCTGAAGAAGTGGTGTTGATGCGCTGAGCCGACACTCGTGGTAGTGCCGGCCGCTGGCCGGCAACCTCGACAGCAACGGCAACAGCAACAGCAAAAAGCTGGGTTCTTGTGGAATGGCGGGGTGGGTCCGGTTGCGGGGGACGCTGCAAGTCCCCCTCCGGGGCCCGGCCCAGCCGCTGGCGGCTGTGCGTTCGGGCGCTTGCGAAGCAGTGCTTCGCAAGCAAAGCGCCCTCACCCCCGCAAGCTCGGTCGCCGCTTGCTCGTGTGCGCTGTCCTGCGTACACGGCAAGACCGGGGTTGGGCGTCCTGCCCAACCCGCCCGAGGCGTGCCTCGGGCCCATGCCGCGGACACCCCCGCAACCGGACCCACCCGCCTTCGACAGACTCCTGCGATCTGTCCGAACTGCGTTCTGTGTTGCTGTTGGTGGGTGTCGACCTTGGTCGACACGTAGATCCACGCCATGCGTGTATCAGGAGTTGCAGTGAGCATGAACGGACATCGGATCGTTCGCCCGGAAGTGCCATGAGACAATTGAAAGCAATCCGGCTGCTTCCAGCCGCCCATGCGGCCCGTTTTTTTCCTGATGTCCACTTCTTCCCCCCGTATCGCCACCACGTCCCCGCGCATCGCTCTGGGCGGCATCGGCCTGGCTGCGATCGGCGCCATTGCCGCCTCTGGCAAGGCGATCATCGTCAAGCTGGGGCTGCGCCACGGCGTGGACGCGACCACGCTGCTGGCGCTGCGCATGCTGATGGCGCTGCCGCTGTTCGCGTTGATGGCGGTGTGGGCCTCGCGCCGTGCCGAGCGACTGTCCTGGGCCGACCGCGCGCGCGTGCTGTGGCTTGGCTTCACCGGTTACTACCTGTCCAGCCTGCTGGATTTCCAGGGTCTGCAGTACATCAGCGTGACCCTGGAACGGTTGATCCTGTACTTGAACCCGACCCTGGTGCTGCTGATCAACGTGCTGCTGGCGCGGCAGCGGCCGGGTCGGTGGCAGGTCGGCGCGCTGGTGCTCAGCTATCTCGGCGTGCTGATCGCGTTCGGCCATGACCTGCAGCGGGAGGGTGGGCAGATCATCCTCGGCAGCCTGCTGGTGCTGGGCAGTGCGCTCAGCTATGCGCTGTATCTGTTCGGCAGCGGCCAGGTGGTCGCCCGTATCGGCGCGGTGCGTCTGACCGCCTACGCCAGCTGCGTGGCCAGCGTACTGGTGCTGCTGCATTTCACCATTACCCATCCGCTGCCGTTGCTGTGGCAGGCCCCCGCTGCCGTGCAGTGGCTGTCGCTGATCAACGCGACGGTCTGCACCGTGCTGCCGGTGCTGGCGATCATGCTGGCGGTGCAGCGCGTCGGCTCGTCGCTGGCTGCGCAGGTGGGTATGCTGGGCCCGGTTTCCACCATCGTGATGAGCCTATGGCTGCTCGACGAACCGATGGGGCCGGCGCAGATCGCCGGCACCGTGCTGGTCCTGATCGGCGTGCTGCTGGTGACGCGGCTGCGCCGCTGACGCCGGAGCAGGCGCGTGCCCGCATCCTGGCGGTGATCCATGCGATCCCGCCAGGGCAGGTGATGGGCTACGGGCAGGTCGCGATGCGCGCCGGCCTGCCCGGACGCGCCCGGCTGACCGCACGCATCCTCGGCCAGAATGACGATCCCTCGCTGCCCTGGCACCGGGTGCTGCGCTCGGATGGGCGCATCGCCATGGCTGAAGGTTCGGCCGGCTGGCGCGAACAATCGCAGCGGCTGCGCGCCGAGGGTGTCATCGTCGAAAACGGCCGGGTGCGGATGCCCGCGACCGACCCGGCGGCGGCGCTGGATGCGGCCGTATGGGGGCCGGGCTGATCGCTGCCTGCGACTGAACGGGCGACCGTCCGCGCTGGTCAAAAAGGGCCGGTGCTGCGGCTATGATGGAGGCCGTTCCATGCCGGTGTCCCCATGTTCCCGCGACTGCCAACCGTCACCAAGGCCCTGTTGATCGCCAACGCGATCCTGTTCCTGCTGCAGCAGCCGTTCCTGCTCGGCATGCAGACCTTCGAGCCGTTCATGCTGCAGCCGCTGCAGCAGGGCTTCGATGCGTTCTCGCCGGGCGGCAATTTCCAGCCCTGGCAGCTGCTGACCTACGGCTTCCTGCATGGCAGTTTCTTCCATCTGTTCTTCAACATGCTGGCCGTCTTCATGTTCGGCGCGCCGCTGGAACAGACCTGGGGTGAGAAGCGCTTCCTGACCTACTACCTGGTGTGCGTGGTCGGCGCCGGCCTGTGCCAGTTGCTGGTCGGCACGATGCTCGACAATCCGGCCACGGTGCTGGGTGCGTCCGGTGGTGTGTTCGGCCTGCTGCTGGCTTACGGCATGCTGTTCCCCAACCAGCGGGTAATGCTGCTGTTCCCGCCGATTCCGATGAAGGCGCGTACGTTCGTGATCCTGTTCGGCGTGGGCGAGCTGGTGCTGGGCATGACCGGCTGGCAGCCGGGCGTGGCCCATTTCGCGCACCTGGGCGGCATGCTGTTCGGCTGGCTCCTGATCCGCTACTGGCGTGGCCAACCGCCGTTCAACAAGCGTCGTCCCCCGGGCCCGCCGAAGCGCCCGAACCACCTGCGCAGCGTGAAGTGAGGCGCAGGTGGGTGCCAACCTTGGTTGGCACGCCTTGACGCCGGTAGGTGCCAATCTTGATTGGCACGCATTTCATGCATCGGCCAGCACCACCTGCGCCGCGTTGTGCCCGGGCGCGCCGGTGACCCCGCCGCCCGGATGCGTACCCGCACCGCACAGGTACAGGCCGGGCAGGGCGCCGCGATAGCCTGCCTGGCCGACCATCGGCCGCGCCGAGAACAGCTGGTTGGCGCTGAGCGCACCGTGGAAGATGTCGCCACCGATCAGCCCGAACGTCCGCTCCAGATCCAAGGGTGACAGAGCCTGTCGACCAAGCACGCTGCCGGCGAAGCCGGGGGCGTAGTGATCGACGGTGGCGATCATCAGGTCGGCGACGGTGTCACGGTGATCATCCCAGTGTCGGCCATCGGGCAGCTCCGGCGCTACGTGCTGGCAGAACAGGCTGGCCACATGCTGCCCGGGTGGCGCCAGCGAATCATCCAGCGTGCTCGGAATCAGCATCTCCACGATCGGCTCGCGCGACCAGCCCTCGCGACGTGCGTCCAGCCAGGCGCGGTCCATGTAATCCAGGCTGGGCGCCATGATGATGCCGGCACTGAGGTGATCACCGGGGCCGGGCAGGGCGCGGAAATCCGGCAGCCGCGACAGCGCGACGTTCATCCGGAACGTGCCCGAGCCGCAGCGCCAGTTCGCCATGCGTTGACGGGTGGTGACAGGAACCTGGGCGGGCTGCAGCAGTTGTTCGTACAGCAGCTTCGGGTTGACGTTGGCTACCACGGCACGTGCGCGCAGGCTCTCGCCGCCGGACAGCGCGACGCCGACCACGCGCCCGTCCTCAACCAGCAGGCGCTGCACGCCGGCATCGACGCGCAGCTCGGCGCCGGCCGCACGCGCGGACGCGGCGATGGCCTGGCTGATCGCGCCCATGCCACCGATGGCGTGGCCCCACGCGCCCTTGACCCCGTTGCACTGGCCGAACACGTGATGCAGCAGTACGTAGGCGCTGCCTGGCGTGTATGGGCTGGCGTAGTTGCCAACAACGCCATCGAAACCAAACAGGGCTTTGATCGGCTCGCTTTCGAACCAGCGATCCAGGTACTCGGCGGCCGACAGCGTGAACAGGTCCAGCAGTTCCTGGCGCAGTGCAGGGTCGAGTGCGGCCAGCTCCCGTCCCAACCGGCCCATCTGCCACAACGCCGGCAACGCACGCCAGCCGGCCATCACCCCGAGGTCGGGCGGCGGACGCAGCGCCCAGTCGCGCAGCACATCGGCAAATACCTCCAGGCGCGCTTCATAGGCGGGCAGCGCCTGCGCATCGCGTTCGGAGAACTTCGCCACCTCGGCCTGGGTGCGGCCAGGTGCGGACAGCAGGTAGCGGCCATCAGGCAATGGCAGGAAGTTGTTGGCCGGCCGCGCGACGATGCGCAGCCCGTGCGCATGCAGCTGCAGCTCCTCGATCACCTTCGGCTGCAGCAGCGACACCGTGTACGAGGCCACCGAGTTGCGGAAGCCCGGGTGGAACTCCTCGGTGACAGCCGCACCGCCAAGGATGCCGCGACGCTCCAGCACCAGCACCCGTTGCCCCGCGCGCGCCAGATACGCCGCGCACACCAGCCCGTTGTGGCCGCCGCCAACGATGATCGTGTCCAACGTCGTCATGCGTTGCGGATCGCCGCTTCGATGGTGGCGATGTCGATCTTCTTCATCGGCATCATCGCGTTGAAGGCGCGCTTGGCCAGGGCCTTGTCCTTGCTGGTTACCGCTTCGATCAGCATGCGCGGGCTGATCTGCCAGGACACGCCCCATCGGTCCTTGCACCAGCCGCATTGGCTTTCCTGGCCACCGTTGCCGACGATGGCATTCCACAGGCGATCGGTCTCGGCCTGGTCCTCGGTGGAAATCTGGAACGAGAACGCTTCGCTGTGCTTGAAGGTCGGGCCACCATTGAGGCCGACGCAGGGAATGCCGCAGACCGTGAATTCGACGGTGAGCACGTCCCCCTGCTTGCCGTCGGGGAAGTCGCCGGGCGCGTGATGCACAGCGGTTACTTCGCTGTCGGGAAAGGTCTTCGCATAGAACGTGGCGGCCTCGAGCGCGCCGTTGTCATACCAGACGCAGATCGTGTTCTTGTGAGCCATGGCGGGGCTCCGCAGTGGACGAAGGCGCAGCGATAGCATGGGCGGTGTTAATGCCGGATCGTGCTGCACTGCGGGAGCTGTCGGCCCCGCGCTACCATGGCCGGACGACACGACAGGGATGATGCGTGAAGATCCTGATTCTGGGTGGATATGGGGTGTTCGGGGGGCGTCTGGTCCGCTTGCTGGCCGACCTGCCGATGCTGGAACTGCTGATCGGTGGCCGCAACCTGGCGGCGGCACAGGCCTTCTGCGCAAGCTATGTGGGGCAATCGACGCTGCGTCCACTGCAGGTCGACCGGCAACGCCTGGCCACGGCCCTGCAGGCCGAGCGACCGGACCTGGTGGTGGATGCCTCCGGTCCTTTCCAGGACTATGGCGAACACCGCTATGGCGCGATCGAAGCCTGCATCGCCGCCGGCATTGATTATCTGGACTTCGCCGACGCGGCAGACTTCGTATTCGGCGTTTCGCAGTACGACGCGCAGGCCAGGGCGGCTGGCATCTACGCACTGTCAGGCGTCAGCAGTTTCCCGGTATTGACCGCGGCAGTGCTGCGCGAGATGGCCACGCACATGGACATCGTCAGCGTGGAAGGCGGCATCGCGCCATCGCCGTATGCCGGCATCGGCCTGAACGTGATGCGGGCGGTGGTCGGCTATGCCGGTGCGCCGGTGAAGCTGCGCCGCAACGGTCGCGATGGGCACGGCATCGGCCTGGCCGAGAGTCGCCGCTTCACCGTCGCGGTGCCGGGGCGGCTGCCGCTGCGCAACCTGCATTTCTCGCTGGTGGATGTGCCGGATCTGCAGGTGTTGCCACCCGAACATCCGACGATGACCGACATCTGGATGGGGGCTGGCCCGGTGCCGGAGATCCTTCATCGCGTGCTCAATCTGCTGGCCAAGGCGCGCTTGCACCTGAAACTGCCATCGCTGGAGCCATGCTCGCGGTTGTTCTATGCCGTGTTGAACCTGATGAAGTTCGGCGAGCATCGCGGCGGCATGATCGTGCGCGCGGTGGGCACCCGCGATGGTGCGCGTGTGGAACAGAGCTGGCACCTGCTGGCCGAGGCCGATGACGGCCCGTACATCCCGTCGATGGCGATCGAAGCGGTGATCCGCAAGCAGCTGGCCGGTGATCGGCCGTCACCGGGTGCACGCCCGGCCACGCATGCGCTGGAACTGTCCGACTACGACCGGCTGTTCGACGGACGCACGATCCATACCGGTTTCCGTCGCGACATGCCCGGTGCCAGCCTGTACCAGCGCCTGCTGGGCAGCGCGTACGCGCAGCTGCCGGCCAGCGTGCAGGCGTTGCACGCACCGTCTGCCGCCAAGCGCTGGAGCGGCACGGCATCGGTCGAACGCGGTGGTGGGTTGTTGTCGCGGTTGCTGGGGAACGTGTTCGGTTTTCCGGCAGCGGGCGAGGCAGTGCCGGTCAGCGTGGAGTTCACCGCAGAGGCGGGTGGTGAGCGCTGGACACGGACCTTTGCCGGCCGTCGTTTCTCTTCGTTGCAGACGCAGGGGCAGGGGCGCAACGAAGCGCTGCTGGTCGAACGGTTCGGTGCGGTATCGGTAGCGTTGGCACTTCTGGTCGACAACGGGCGGCTGCAACTGGTGCCGCGACGCTGGTCGATCCTGGGCCTGCCGTTGCCGCAGTGGCTGTTGCCCGGGGAGAACAGTTTCGAGGGTGATGAGGATGGGCGCTTCGTCTTCGACGTGGAGATCGGCGCGCCGGTGGTGGGGCGGATCGTGCATTACCGGGGAACGTTGAAGCCCGCGTGACGTCCACCGACGAAAAAGGGCGCCACGAAGGCGCCCTTTCCGTTACCGCTGTTGCATGAACCTCAGCGCCAGACCTTGATCTGCTCGCCGTCGGTGCGCTGCATCGGCTGGCCCGGCTTGCAGCTGAAGCTGGCGCCGAACGCCGGCAGGTTCGACAGCGGGCCGTTGGTACGCCAGCGACCCGGTGCACGGATGTCGGCGGTCAGGCGGCGTGCGGCCTCGTTCGGCGACAGCTGCTGCGGCCACAGCGCGGCCCAGGCGCGGAAGAAGCCCTGCTGCTGTGCCGGCTTGGCCTTCGGCTCCTGCGCGGTGTACGCGGCCCAGGCCAGCTCCAGGCCGGCGATGTCGGCCAGGTTCTCTTCCTGGGTCAGCGTGCCGTTGACCTTGGCCCCCTTCACGCCAGGGAACTCGTAGGCGCCGTACTGGCTGGCGACACGGGTGCCGAGCAGGGTCCAGGCGGTCTTGTCGGCCGGGGTCCACCAGCTGCGCAGTTCGCCCTTGGCATCGACCAGCGCACCCTTGGCATCGATCGCACGGGTCAGCTCGTGGCCGACCAGGCCGCCGAAGCTGCCGAACTTGTCGGCGGCATCGGCCTTGGCGTTGAACACCGGGCCCTGCAGGATCGCCGCAGTGACGATCAGCCGGTTCTGCGCCAGGTCATAGGCCAGCGACGGCTGCTGCGGCAGCACGTCCCAGCGGCGGTCGGCGTTGCCCTTGCCGATGCGCTTCATTTCCTCGCGGTGGCGCCAGGTGGACGCGATCAGCATGTTGCCGCCGAACGAACCACGGCCCATCGGCTGCACGCTGTAGTCCAGGTCACGCAGCGGGGTGCCGATCTCGATCTTCAGCGCGGCCAGCTTGGCCTGCGCTTCGGTCTTGGCCTCGGCGCTCATCCAGCTGTTGTTCTTGACCGCTTCGATCTGCACTTCACGCACCTTGTCGACGATCCAGGCCGCCTGGCGGCGGTCTTCGGCGGACAGGTAACGGGCTGCGTATTCGCGGCCGACCATCGGGCCAGCGGCCACGTTGATCGCGTCCAGCACGCTTTCCCAGCGCTGCGGCGGCAGGGTTTCACCACGCAGCACGCGGCCACGGAATTCGAACTCCGCATCGCGGTACGCCTTGGACAGGTACGGCGCCATCGAGTCGCCCACGCGCCAGCGCAGGTAGGCCTTCCACTGGTCCGGCTTGAGCTTGGTGACCATGCCGTCGAGCTGCTTGAACAGCGCCGGATCGGCCAGCGACACCAAATCATCGTTGACGCCCTGCGCCTTCAGGAACGCGTCCAGCTGCAGGTTGCGGTAGCGGCTGTTGAGGTCCTTGGTGGAGATCGGCGCGTAGTTGTTGAACGGGTTGTTGATGCCCGCCAGCGACTGCGCATTGCGCGCCAGTTCGGTTTCCAGCGCGATCACCGCCTGCGACTCGGCGTCCAGCTTGGCCGCCGGGGTGCCGGTCAGTGCGAGGATCTGCTTGACGTAGTTGCGATATCGGCCCATCAACGCGACGGTGTCGGCGTCGGTGCGGGTATAGAAGGCCGGATCAGGCAGGCCCATGCCGCCCTGCATGAAGTAACCGATGTGGCGGTCCAGCGCCTTCAGGTCCACGTCCGGACCGAAGTTGAAGGCCACCGGGATGCCGACCTGGTGCAGCGCGGCGATCGAGGCCGGGACATCCTTGGCCTTCTTGATCGCGTTGATGCGGGTCAGCAGCGGTGCGATCGGGTTGGAGCCGTCGGCTTCCACGGCCGCTTCGTCCAGGCCGCTGGCCCAGAAGTCGCCCAGCAGCTTCTGCACGTTGCCCTGCGGCGCCTTCATCGAGGCGTCCAGCAGTTCACGCTGTTGCTGCCGGCTGCGGTCGACCAGCTGGCCCAGTGCGGTGGCGGCGCCGGTCTGCGGCACCGGGTTGGCCTTCAGCCAGCCTGCGTTGGTGGCGTCGTAGAAATCGCTGCACTGCGCACTGACGGCCGGGGCGCGTGGGGCCTTCTTCTTGGCGGCGAACGCATCGTGGGTCGGAACCAGGGTCGCCAGGCTGATGCCCAGGGCGATGGCAAGCGGACGGAAGTTGGGCATGTAGAACGAATCCGTGATGGATTGAGGGCGGGCGAACTATAGCAAGCCGCGCATGGGCAGGGGATGCACGCATCACGGTGGTTCCGCCGGGCATGGCCCGGCGCTACCGGGTGGGTGGCATGGGCACGGGATGCACGCCTGCTGGTGGCTCCTTTGTGCCATGCGCCGCCCAAGGTCGGCCTCTACCAGCGGCTTGGGCGAGCGCCGGCGCCAGTAGAGCCACGCCATGCGTGGCTGCGGCCACCGCGCGGAAAAACAAAGGCCCGGGAAATCCCGGGCCTCTGCAGGCAAGCCGTGGCCTCAGCCGTGGCTTACCAGATCACCACCTGCGAGTCGCCGGTGCGCGACATCGGCGTACCCGGCTTGCACTGGAAGGCCGCGGTGAAGGTCGGCAGGTTCGACGGCGCACCGACGGCACGGAACTGCGCCGGCGCGTGCGGGTCGGTTGCCAGGCGGACCTTGGCGTTCTCCGGGGTGTACTTGGTGCGCCACACGGTGGCCCAGTTGAAGAAGAAGCGCTGATCGCGGGTGAAGCCATCGATCTTCGCGTCTTCCTTGCCGGCCGACGCCTTCTGCAATGCGTCGTAGGCGGTGGCCAGGCCACCCAGGTCGGCGATGTTCTCGCCCAGGGTCAGATGGCCGTTCACGGCCTGGCCGTCGACCTTGTACTGGTCGAACTGCTTGACCAGCTTGCCGGTCAGGCCAGCGAAATTCTTCGAATCGGCTTCAGTCCACCAGTTCTCGAAGTTGCCGGTCGGCCCGAAGCGGCTGCCCTGGTCGTCGTAACCGTGGGTCATTTCGTGGCCGATGACCGCACCGATACCGCCGTAGTTCAGCGCGTCGTCCGCCTTGGCATCGAAGAACGGCGGCTGCAGGATGGCGGCCGGGAACACGATCTCGTTCTGCAGCGGGTTGTAGTAGGCGTTGACCGTCTGCGGGGTCATGCCCCACTCGGTCTTGTCCACCGGCTTGCCGATCTTGGCCAGGTTGTACTGGTAGTTGAACGCGGTGGCCGCGCGCACGTTGCCCAGGTAGCTGTCACGGTTGGTCTGCAGGCCCGACCAGTCACGCCACTTGTCCGGGTAACCGATCTTCGGAGTGAAGGTTTCCCACTTGGCGATGGCCTTGGCCTTGGTCTCTTCGCTCATCCAGGACAGGCCCTGGATGCGTTCCTTCAGCGAAGCGGCCAGGTTCTTCACCAGCTCTTCCATCTTCGCCTTGGCTTCCGGCGAGAAGGCGACCTTCACGTACAGCTGGCCGAAGGCTTCGCCGGCATCGCTCTCGATGGTGCCCAGCACACGCTTCCAGCGCGGCTTCTGTTCCTTCTGGCCATTGAGGGTCTTGCCGTAGAACTCGTAGTTTTCCTGCACGAACGCATCGGCCAGGTACGGCGAGGCGCCGTCCACGGTGTGGAAGCGCAGGTAGGCACGCCACACCGACGGGTCGGTATCGCCCAGCGCCTTGCTCACTTCCTGGTGGAAGGCCGGGATGGCCAGCGAGAACTTCTCCGGCGCGGCCACGTTCTGCGACTTGAAGAACTCGGTCCAGCTGAAGTTCGGGGTCAGCGCATCGGCTTCGGCCAGGCTGACCGGGTGGTAGTACAGCGAGACATCGCGCGACAGCTCGACGCTGGACTTGGATGCCTTGGCCAGGCGGGTCTCGAACTTGACGACTTCTTCAGCCTGCTTTGCGGCATCGGCAGCGGCCACGCCGGACAGCTCCAGCACCTTGGCCACGTGGGCCTGGTAAGCCTTCAGCTTGTCGGCCTTGGACGCATCGGTATAGAAGGTCTTGTCCGGCAGGCCCAGGCCGCCCTGGCTGGCGTAGGCCATGTTCACGGCCGAGTTCTTGAAGTCGGCTTCGGCGCCGAAGCCGAACAGCACGTTCTCGCCCTTGGCGGCGCTGGTGCGCAGGTAGTTGGCGATGGCGGCCTTGTCCTGCAGGCCGTCGATCGCGGCCAGGTCGGCCTTCAGCGGCTCGATGCCCTGGGCGTTGACCTTGGCTTCGTCCATGCCGGTGGCCCACAGGTCGCCGACGATCTTCTCGATGCCGGCCGGGTTCTTGACCTGCGCGACCTGCTCGGCCAGCTGGTGCTGCACGGCCACCGAACGCTCGTCGAGGATGGTGAAGGCGCCCCAGCTGGTGCGGTCGCCCGGAATCTCGTTGGCGGCCAGCCACTTGCCGTTGACGTAGTCGCCGAAGGCGGTGCAGGCGTCAAGGTTGCTGTCCAGATCGCTGGCCTGGAAGGCGTTGTAGGCCGGCAGCTTGCTCTCGTCGAGCTTGTAGGTGGTGGCGGCGTCGGCCGCGGCCGGCGTGGAGGCGGTGGCATCCTTTGCCGGGGTTTCGTTCTTGCCGCAGCCGACCAGCGCGGCCGAAACGGCCAGGGTCAGCAGCACGATCTTGGGAGTACGGGTCACTTGAATGGCCTCCAGGCCGAGTGAGTCAGGGAAGGGCCGGGGGAACGGCCGTGGGCCGAACGATACGCCGCCGGCCCACACTGCAAGGGTGTCGAAGGTCATGGCCGGGCGCAAGGGGGCCTTGCCGGCACCGGAAAAGACAGACCCGGCAAAAGCCGGGTCTGTCGGGGTACTGCATGTGTTGCTGGATCAGAACTTGTAGGTGGCGCCCATGTACATGTAACGGCCGATGTTGTCGTACATCGCCGAACCGACGTCGGAGCCGAAGTAGTTCACCGGCGGATCCTTGTCGAAGGCGTTGTCCACGCCCAGGTAGACGTCGATCTTGTCGCCCGGGAAGCGGTAGCCGAACTGGAAGTTGTGGTAGACGTACGAACCGTTGCGGATCGGGCTGCTCTGGCCCGGGTTGGCCTGGTAGCTCTTGGGCTGCACGCGCAGGTTGCTGCTCACGTAGTTCAGGTCCCACGACGCGCGCCACTGACCCAGCGAGTACTTGGTCTGCAGCGAACCGCGCCAGCGCGGGTCGGTCACCCAGGTGACGTTCTCGTCGTACTCGTTCGGGAAGTCCTGGAAGGCCCATTCACGCGACTGCAGCAGGCGGGTACCGACCAGGCGGATCACCGTGTCGCCCTCGGCGATCTTGAAGCGGTAGTCCATTTCCAGATCGACGCCGACGCGACGCGAGCGCGCCAGGTTTTCGTTCAGTGCAACCCAGCGGCTGATCGAATGTTCCGGGAAGGTGCGGCCGCCCGCATCGGTCTTGCCACCGACCGGTGCGCGCTCGATGAAGCCGCAGAAGCTGTTGTTGATGCCTCCCGGAGAATCCACGCAGCGGGTGGCATTGGTCTGCGCGGTCACTGCACCGATGGCATCCTTCAGGCTGATCCACCAGTAGTCCACCGACATGCCGAAGCCCTGCAGGAAATCAGGCTGCCAGACCAGGCCATAGGTGAAGCTGCGCGCGCGCTCCGGCTTCAGGTTCGGGTTGCCGCCGCTGACACCCGGGCGGGTTGCGGTGTAGGTATCGACCCAGCCCACCGGCACGCCCAGCGCCGAGCAGTTGGCCTGGCGCAGGGCCGGATCCGCTGCCGTATTGGGGCGATTGGAATTGGTGGCCAGGTAGTTGCAGGGATCGTTGACGGTGGCGAAGTTCTCGCTCTGCGGGTTGTACAGTTCGCCGATGCTCGGCGCACGCACCGCCTGCGACAGGGTGCCGCGGGCACGCAGGGACGGAATGATGGTCCAGTCCAGGCCGACCTTCCAGGTGGTGGTCTTGCCGATGCTGCTGTAGTCGGACCAGCGACCGGCAGCGTCCATGGTCAGGTTGTAGATGCCCGGGATGTCGGCCAGCAACGGCACGGTGGCTTCGACGAACGCTTCGCGCACGTCGTACTTGCCCATCCGGTTGGGGATCGCGTTGAGGAAGGTCAGGCCCTGCGCTGCCAGCGGATCAGTGATTTCGCGGCTCTTCTCGCGGCGGTATTCCACGCCACCGGCCACGCCGACGTCACCTGCCGGCAGGCTGAACAGCGAGGCGTTGGCCAGCGAGGCGCTGAACACCGACTGCTGCAGGCGCGAATAGTTGAACGAATCGACGTTCATCCAGTCGCGTGCCGCCTGGGTCACCGCGCCATTGCCGAACACCGAGAACGGCACGCAGCCTTCGCGGGCGAACTGCGAGTACACGCGGTTGCCGTTGTTGGGGTTGGTGGCGTTCGGGTTCAGCGTGGTGCGGCAGACGATCTGGCCGGTGGACGGATCGACCACGGTGTCCAGGCCTGCCTGCCAACGCTCGTTGATGCGGTTGTTGAGGTTCCAGCGCTTGACTTCGCTCTGGCCCCAGTTGCCGTACACGTCGTAGGTCCAGTTCTCGGTCAGGTTGCCTTCCACGCCAAGCACGAAGCGCTGGGTGTTGCGCTCCACGTGCTCGCCGCGCTGGCCGGCATCGACGTTGAAGCGGCTCAGGGTCAACTGGCTGGCGCCGTTGGCGGCCATCAGCGCGCGCAGCTGCGGCGAAACGTAGGCATTGTCACGCTGGATGCGCAGGGTCTGGTCGAACGACGGCTGGGCCAGGAAGTCCGAGACGGTCTCGGTGTACTTGCCTTCGAAGTACAGGCGGTGGTTGTCGGTCAGGTCGAAGTTGACGACCGCATTGACGCTCTTGCGGTCGAAGCCGGGCTGCAGATCGGCGACCGAATTGAGGTCGGCGAAGTCGCAGTTGACGCAGCTGGTGGTGCTCGGCATCACCCCGTCATAGCGCTGCGGGCGGTAGGTGCCATCCGGATTGAACTGGTAGCGGTTGCCCCAGGTCGCCTTGTTGGTGGGCGAGAACGCACCCAGCGTGAAGGTGCCGCCGAAGGAGATCGAGTGGTTGCCACCCGGGCCGCTGAGCACGGTCTGCGGATTGCTTTCGCTGGAGGGCTTGGTCGGGTCGTAGTTGGGGTTCGGCACCGACACCAGGAATTCATTGCCGATCGCGCGGTCGCTGCGGACGAAGCGGTCCTGCTTGCTGTATTCCAGTGCGATCGCGGCGTTGCCGCGGCCGTTGGCGAAATCGGTGCCGGCCGAGGCACTGATGAAGGAGCGGTTGAAGCCGCCTTCACTGGCCATGCCGGTCTGGCCACGCACTTCGGCGCCATCGAACGACTTCTTCATGATGAAGTTGACGACACCGGCCACGGCATCGGCACCGTACACAGCCGAGGCGCCACCGGTGATGACTTCAACGCGCTCGATCCACTCGACCGGAATCGTGTTGACGTCGACTGCCGAGGAGCCGGAGGTCGCGCCGACATGGCGGCGACCATTGACCAGCACCAGCGTACGCGAGGTGCCCATGCCGCGCAGATCCATCAGGCCCACGCCGGCGGTACCGATGAAGCGCGTGGAATTGCCCAGCGTATAGGTCGGGCTCAGCGCCGGCATGCGCGCCATCAGGTCGCCGATGTTGTTGGCGCCGGTGGCACGGATTTCTTCGGCCGTGATGGCGGTGACCGGCGAGGGGGTCACGAAGCCGGTACGCGCGATGCGCGAGCCGGTCACGCTGACGCGGTCCAGGTCGATCGGGTTGTTGCCGGAGCTGGCTTCCTGGGCCAGGGCCGGGGCTGCGGCAGCCATCATCAGGCCGGCGAGCAGGGCGTTGGTCAGCGGGTGGCGACCAGGCGTGCGGTGGTGCGTCATGTGGTGAATCCCCCTAGTGGATGAAGATCGTCCGCATCCCTGCGGTTGTTACGGTCATGTTCATGGTTTGTCCTGACCTTGATCGAACCTAACACGCGCTTAACGGGAAATGCATGGTTTCGTCACACTTTGTCACTCGGAATGTCAACGGCGTACATGAAATTGCAACAAATACAGATGCTTAGTCTCATTTGTGATGTGCCGAATCTGGCGGCACGGGCCATATATGAATGGCCTGTTAAGTCGCACTTTGCGCAAAAAGGTGTCTCGCCAGGACATCGCTTGCCTCCTGCGTGGCGACGGGGGAGTGGTGGGCGGTGAGCGCATTCAGGAGCCATTTGTGTGCCGCGGGGCGTGGTGTCAGCGCTGGCGGTGATCGGCGGTCACGGTGCGCCGCCCGCTTGCCGCAGGCAAAAGAAAAGGGCGGCCGGAGCCGCCCTTTTCATGTGCTGCAATGCTGCGATCAGAACTTGTAGGACACGCGCGCGAAGAACGTGCGGCCGTACCAGTCGTACTGGGATGCGTACAACGGCGTGTTGCCATAACGGGTGCCGGCGGTGTTGGAGATCAGGTCCGGCTCCTTGTCGAACAGGTTGCGCACGCCGACCATGATGTTCCAGTCATCCATGTCGTAGCCGACAGAGACACTGTGGCGGAACTGCCAGCCGGCCTTGATGTCGCGGGTCGCGTTCTGGTAGCCGGAATAGGTGAAGTTCCGGTCCAGGTCCTTGTTCTGGGTGCTGCTGACGTACGTGCCCTGCCAGTTGAACGTCCAGTCACCCCGTTCCAGGCTGACGCTGGCCAGGCCGACGGTCTTCGGCCGGCCGATGTAGCCGACCTGGTCGGAGGTGGTGATACCACTGTCAGAAGCCGAGTCGAACAGCTGGTACGTATCTTCGATGGTGTAGGTGACCTGCGCTTCGGCGGAAATCTTGCCGAAGGAGAAGTCGTTGTCGTAGTTGACCTGGAGGTCGTAGCCGCGGGTGCGCTCGCGGTTGATGTTCACGTATTTGTTGTAGATCGTGGTGATGTTGTTCGGCGCCGACGCGTTGGTCGGGCTGTTGCGCACAATCTGGTCACAGAATGCGTTGGGGAACACCGCCGAGCCGTAGCAGCCGAACACGATGTCGTACTCGTCGAGCTGAGTGATTTCACCGCGCACGTCATAGTCGAAGTAATCCAGCGCCACGTTGAGGTTGGCGAAGGTCGGGCTCCAGACCAGGCCAAGGGTCTTGGCCTTGGACGTTTCCGGCTGCAGGTTGTTCTTGCCGCCGCCACCGGAATAGATGGTGGCGCTACTGCCGCCGCCGCCGGTATAGGTGTCCGGAATGCCGGCCGCTCCGCAGTTGGCTCGGATGAAGGTGTTGTTGCTGTCGCCCCACTGGATGCAGGGGTCGATCTGGGTCTGCGGCAGGAAGCCGGTCTGATCGCCCAGGTACAGCTCGTACAGGCCCGGCGCACGGAACGAGGTGCCCATGGTGCCGCGCACGCGCAGTGACGGGATGATCTGCCAGTTCACGCCGGTCTTCCAGACGTGATCCGAGCCCGGCACCGAGTCGTACTCGAACACGCGGCCGGACAGGTTGACCGACAACGATTCAATGCCCGGGATGCCCTTCAGCAGCGGTACGTCGACTTCGGCGAACGCTTCCTTGACCTTGTCGGTGCCACGGGTCGGGCCGGCAGAGGTGGAATTCCAGGAGCGGTCCGCGAGTGCGAAATCCGACGGCGTGTCATCGATCTTGTACCTGCGGAACTCGACACCGAATGCCGAGGCGACATCGCCGGCGGGCAGGGTGAACAGGTTGCCGCTGAAGATCGCGTTGGCACTGGTCTGATCGTAAGTGGTCTTGCCGGTGTGGTACTGGCCCACGGCGGCAATCAGCTCATTCATGCGGGTGCCGTTGAGGAAGCCCGGATCGAAGTAGTTCACCGGCATGTCGTCGTCGGTATAGACGAGGTCGCCGGCGCGGTCGACATCGATCGACAGCGCGCCGTACTTGCCGGTGGAGCGGCTGAAGCCAGCGTTGACTTCCCAGGTCCAGCTGTCGGTCGACTTGAACTGGCCATCGAACTTGGTGGTGCCGTAGAAGTAGTCGACCGTGATCTTCTGGTCACTCGGGAACGGCATGATGACCTGGAAGTAGTCATCGGCCGCCTCGCTGTAGACCGTTGGGTAGAACTGGCGCCAACTGTGCGCCTTGGTCTCACGGCGGTTGTACAGGAACTGCGTCTTCCAGTTGAAACTGTCGAAGCTGAAGTCAGTGGCGGCGTACAGCGAGGCACGCTCACGCTGATTGATCACTTCCTGGTCGTGGTAGAACGGGAAGTTCAGGACATCCTGGTAGTACGCGGTGCCGCCGTTGGCGTAGGTCGGAGTCGGGCGCGGGCGCGGACGATAGCCCGGGAACGGGCCCACCGTGCTGCCATCGGGCGAGGGCACGTAGCGGATTGCCGGGTTGTTGTAGTTGATGATGGTATTGGCGTACAGGTTGCCGGTGCTGCAGCCTGCCAGGTTGCTGCCGGCCAGGATCGAGCGATCCTCACGGTCGATCCGCTTGCCGTCAGTGCCCCAGACCATGTCTTCGGCGCAGCGGAAGTAATCGCGATCACCCACGGTCAGTGCGTTCAGACGGTCCCACTGCGCAGCCGCCACGACACTGCCCTTGTCGAAGTTCCAGCCGTTGGCGATCGAGGCAGAGAACTGCTCGCCGCCACCATGCTGCGGCACGCTCATGGAGTAGGTCATCTCCGGACGGTCGATGCTCTTCTTGGTGATCAGGTTGACCACGCCGGCAAGCGCATCGGAGCCGTAGATGGAGGAGGAGCCGTCCTTGACGATTTCCAGCCGCTGCAGGATGGCCTGCGGAATGACGTTCAGATCGAACGCGGCGACCTGGCCACGGGTACCGGCCGGGCCGGGACGCTGGCCGTCGAGCAGGATCAGCGTGCGGTTCGCGCCCAGACCACGCAGCGAGACCGTCTGCACACCGGTGCCGCCTTCGACGACGAAGCCGCCGAACTGGTTGTTCATCTGCGTGGAGCCTGCAGCGATCGAAGACGTCTGCAGGAAGTCGGCGGTATCGAACTGACCGGCAGAGATCGCCTTGTCGATCGAGATGACCTGCACCGGCGACGTGGTCTCGTACTCCGGACGCTTGATCAGCGAGCCGGTGACGACGACGGTGTCAAGTTCGGTGGCGCGCTTGGATGCGGGGGTGGTACTTGACGAAGCAGCTTCCTGCTGTGGTGTTTCCTGGGCGAAAGCAGGGGCGACATGTAGACAGGCCAGAACCGCCAAGGTCAGCGGGACGCGGCTCGGCTTGGAGAGGCGAATGACGTTGCGCATTTCGGTAATTTCCCTATTTGTTACGCTTCGGTTAACGGAGTGTATGTTTGCCGTAAAGTAAATGCAAGATGAACGAAGCGTGCCTGTAATGCTTTGATGTTTAAGGGAAATTCACCTTGTGGATGCGAAACGCCCCCGCTGGCGTATGCCAGGCGGGGGCGCTCAGCGACACGATCTAGGGTCAGAGGCCGCCCGGGCCGCAATCCTTCTTCAGGAAGCCTTCGATGAGGCCCAGCGTTTCCCGTTGCTGGCGTGGGTACCACGGCATGCTGTGCTGCTGGTCGGCAATCAGGTGGTACTGCGCAGGCACCTTGTCCTTCACCGCTTCGTAGAAGCCCTGGGCGTGGAAGGAGGGTGTACGCACATCGCGGTCACCCACGAACAGCATCACCGGAATGTTGGCGCTGGCGGTGTTGCGCATCGGATCCATGCCCTTGACCGTCTGCCCTTGCAGGATGCGCTGCAGGCGGTTGTCGCTCCAGCTGGTGCCCAAGCGTGCGAGATCGGTGACCGGAGCGCCGGCAATCGCGCACTGATACGGGCTGCCTGGGCGAACGGTGGCTGCGGCAGCAGCGAAGCCGCCGTAGGAGTAGCCGAAGATCGCGATGCGGTCCTTCGCAGCGAAACCCTGCGACACCAGCCACGCCGCACCGTCATCATTGTCGTCGGACATCTTCTGGCCCCATTCGCGGTCGCCGGCAATCCACAGGTCCCGGCCCAGGCCAGAGGAGCCACGGTACTGCGGGCGAAGCACGGCATATCCGCGAGACGTCAGCAGCGCGACCCAGCCGGATGGATCCCATTGCACGTAGTCACGCGCCCAGGGGCCGCCGTGTGGATGGACGATGGCCGGCGCCGCGGCATCGCCTTCCTTCCAGCCCGCAGGGAGATCCAGGATGGCAGGAATGACCCGTCCGTCGCGTGCCTTGTAGTTCACCCAGCGTTGTTCGCCCACCGTGCCCTTGCTGATCCACGGACGCTCGCTGCCCAGGCTCACCACCTTTTTCCGATCCAGCAGCAGGAAATGGGAGGGCGGTGCATCCGGACCGGTAGCGCGGAACAGGATCCTCGAGAAATCATCGTTGTAGCGGCTGATCTCGATCTGCCTTCCCGGTGCAGCTTGCTTCAGCGTGTCCTGGATCGATTTCAGCGTCGGGTCGACGTAGACCATCTGTTGCGAAGGGCCATCGATGGTGAATCCGACCACTTGATTGAAGGTGCTCGGCTGGGTGCTGAAGACAAGGCTTGCGATGGAGAAGTTCGGATTGGCCAGCACCGGTTCGGGATCGAACTTCTGCGCCTTGGCGTCGTACAGATGTGCCTGCACCTTGTCCGAGAAGAGGTCGGTCAGGACGTAGTACTTGCCGGTGGCATCGTCCACACCAGCCAACTCGACCGTATGCCGGTTGGACAGGCGTGTCAGCAGCGGCTTCTGCAGTACGAACTGCCCGGAGCTCGGATCAAGGATCTGAATCTGCTGGTCGTAATCGCCGCTGACCGGTTCGATCTGGCTCTTGGCGAGCACCTTGCCGCTGCGCGGGTCGAACAACGCAGGCTGGGCGCGGGTGCCGCCGCGGAACAGCAGTTCGGTTTCCTTGGTCTTGAGGTTGTACAGGTAGTAATTGGCGGTCAGCGTTATCTCGCTGAGCTGGCGGATGATGACCCGGTCCGGATCCAGCGGCAGCATGTTGACCAGCGATGCGCTGCCACCCAGTTCCAGGCAGCGCTGGGTCTGTTCGCTCACGCCCAGCTTGCGCGTGTTGTCGGCGAATGCTTCGTTGAAGGTCTTCTGGCTCTGGTCGGTCAGGTAGGTCTTGACCACGAATGTCTTGGTCGCACCCGATACGCTGCCCTCGCCGCACCCCCCAAGCTGCCCGGTCCACTCCTGGCGGCCGACCGCCAGGATCTGGTCGGACTTGAGAGCGCCCACGGCAATGAACTTCATCCGGTCGCCCGAGGGCGTAACCACCTTCGGGGCGCCTCCCATTGCGTCGGTATCCCAGCTGGCCAGCGCAGTTTCTTCCGGGTTGCCCGGAGAGGGGATCAACGCGACCAGATGCTTGCCGTCCGGACTCATCGAGACCGACTGCAACGCTGGCATGCGTGCCAGGTCTTCGATCGGGATGGGAGCGGCGTGTGCCGTGGCGCCGGCCAGGGCCATGGAGAGGGCACCGCACAGGGTGCGAGCGGAAATCACGTGCATGTCTTGTCCTTTTGCTGCGCGTTGATCGGCTGAAGCTGACTGGATTGTGAACAAGGTCGAAAGGTAGCAGATCGATGACCTTCCTTGGCAGTGCCAGCGCCGCTCCCCCTCCCTTGCCGCACCGGTGCCACCCAAAGCAGAAGACCCCGCCGGAGCGGGGTCTTCTGCTGTACGGGAACGCGCTGACGGATCAGTTGTTGCCGAACTCGTACTTGGCCTGCACGTAGATGGCACGGCCATAAGCGTTGTACAGGTAGTTGTTGTACGGCTGGCCGCTGGTGCCGGCGAAGCTGTACCGCTGGTTGTCAGGCATCTTGTTGAACACGTTGTTGACCATCAGCGACAGGGTCAGGTTGTCCATCGCCCGATAGTTCACGCTCAGGTTGTAGGTGGTGTACGAACCCCACTTGCCGGCCTTGTAGCCGGAGCTGTGGACGTAGTCGTAGCCATTGCCCAGGTAGGCCATGTAGTTCGGCGTCTTGCCGATGTAGTTGGCATACAGGGTGGTGGTCCACTTGTCCTTGGCCCAGCCGATCGAACCGTCGGCGCGCACCTTGGCGTACGAGTCGTACACCCACATCGCATACGGGTCGCGCAGCAGGTCCAGGTACTCATCGCCCGGCTGCGGTTGCAGTTCGCGCTTGAGCATGTCGGTGTAGTTGCCGGAGAACTGCAGCGAACCGAAGCGGCCGATGTCCTGTACGTACTTGAAGCTGGCCGTCAGCGCCTGCAGGTTCTGGCTGGCCACGTTCATCTTGGGCGTATAGATCTCATCGAGTACGCCGGAGGCGTCGCGGGTGATCCAGTCGCTGACGTTCTGGCAGCTGGCCGAGGTGTTGTTGGTCTGGCCGTTGCGGCAGTAATACTCGGCCAGCAGCAACTGGTCGGAACTGAGGGTGTTGACCTCGTTCTTGATCTTCCAGTTGTAGTAGTCCACCGACACCGACAGATTGTTGATGGGCGCCCACACGATGCCGGCGTTCCAGACATCGGCGGTGATCGGCTCCAGGTCCGGGTTGCCGGATTGGGTGCCGAACACCGACACGCTGTCATACGGGCAGCCGGTGGTGTTGGCCGGGTCGTAGCCCAGCTGGCCGCAACGGTAGTAGTCGGTGGAGCCGTTGGCGTAGTAGCCGCTGACACCCTGGAAGGCATCGGACAGGGTGGGCGCGCGGAACGCGGTGCCGTACTTGCCACGGAACAGCAGGCTGTCGATCGGACGGAATTCCAGGCCGACGCTGTAGGTCGCCTTGTCGATGGTGTTGCCACCGATCTTGAAGGCATCGTAGCGGCCGGAGCCGGTCACCGTCAGTGATTCCAGCAACGGCATGCGCAGTTCGCTGGTCACCGCGTAGCTGCTGCGATGGCCGGCGCCGGAAACCGCGGTGGTGCCCCACACGCTGCCATCCACCAGGCGGGTATCGGGCGTGTAATCCCAGCCTTCGCTGCCGCCTTCAACCACGACTGCGAAGCCGGCGTCGCCGCCGGGTAGCTTGAACAGCGAGCCATTGGTGACCTGCGCACGCAGCAGGTTCTGCCAGGTGCGGCTCTGGCTGTAGGTGTAGCCGGTGAAGCTCTGGAAATCACCGCTCGGCAGTGGCGAGTAGAACGCTTCCCAGTCCGGGCTGTAGATATTGTACCCGGTGCTGGTGGTGCCCAGCACCGGCCCCAGCACGCGCTGCTCGAAGTAGTCGTTGATCGGATCGTTCCAGCGCACGAAGTTGCGCTCGGTCAACTTGTATTCGCCGCGGGTGAAGCTGGCACTGTAATCCCAGCTGCCGGCCGTGCCGCGGCCGCCGAGCGTGACCTGGTAAGCCTTGTTGCGATCGGTGTTCATGATGTCGCGATAGCCGCCAGCGCCGATGTCCTCCGGCGCGAACACGCGCTGCAGGTTCATGTACTGGCCGCTGTCCTGATCGTAGAAGCGGCCCCAGCCGGAGGAGGTGCCCCACCAGGTGTAGTTCGAGCCTGTGGCGTACTTCACTTCTTCCAGGCTGTAGAGCGCGTCGCCGAACAACTGGAAGTTGTCGTTCACATCGAAGGTCATCGAGCTGTAGATCTGCCCGCTTTCCTTGCCGTTCTTGATGGTCTTGTAGCCGGTGCCATAGACCGAACCGCAGGCCTGGCCGGTCGGCCGGGTGCCGAGCACGGTGGTGCCGTCGAACTGGCCCGCCACGTTGGCGCACAGGTTCGGGTCCATCATGGCGTAGCGGTTGCTGTTGGCCGGCAGCAGCACCAGGAAGTCGTTGGAGACGTACTGGGGGCTGTAGCCGTCGGGATTGTTGACCTTGGTCAGGTCACGCTGATAGCCCCAGATCGGGCTGGTCTTTTCGTACTGCACGTTGACCAGCGCATGGAATCGATCGTCGACACCGTTGAAGCCGCGCGCCGCACTGACGCGTACGCTGTTGCCGCCGCCTTCGGAATAGGCACCGCCACGGACGTTGAGCACACCGCCATCCATGCGCTCCTTGAGGATGATGTTGACCACGCCGGCGATCGCATCCGAACCGTACAGCGAAGACTGGCCGCCGGGCAGGATCTCGATGCGCTCGACGATGTCGATCGGAATGCCGCTGATGTTGTTGAAACTGTCGCTGCCGTTGTACAGCGCCGGATACGAGAGCATCGGGCGGCCGTTGATCAGGTACTTGGTGTAGCCGGGGCTGAGCCCGAACATGCCGGCGGCCTCGGCACCCTGGGTGAACGAAGCGGAGGTCTGCCCGCCCTGCAGGCCGCCGGTCGACAGCGAGGACTGCTGCAGGACGTCGGCGACGCTGGTGAAACCGCGGGTCTGGATGTCCTCGGCGGTGACGGTCAGGACCGGCGTGTGGTTCTCGATCTGCGTCTGCGGGATCAGTGAACCGGTGACGGTGACGCGGTCAAGCTGGGTCGGGCCGGTGTCCTGCGCGTGGGCTGCGCCGGAGGCGAGCAGGGTGCAGATCAGGGCAAGGGTCAGGGGGTGACGCGAAGGCGTGGAGCGATGGCGAGACATGATGGATCCCCGTAATGAGCGATGTCGTCTGGCTGATGTCCTCCCTGACATCTTCATGATGTGTTCAGTTGCAATCCATTCAGCCGGACCGTAACACGACGTTCACGTTGTCAAAACGGTCCCGTCACACGGATGTGCTGCTCATCGGAAGAAAAGTCCTTTGAAATCAGTGCGTAAACGCGATTGTCTGGGAATGTTTCAAAATGTTGCGTTGCGGAACAAAATCGATCGAAGCCGATGTTTCGTATGTAGATCAAGGGCTTGCTGCCTTCGCGGATGCTTTTCTCATTATTTAATTTATGAGACTGGTTTTGATCTTCCGTCTCAATTGATGGGCATGAAAAAGGCCCCGCCGAAGCGGGGCCTTTCCGGGCAGTGCGGGCGCGGCGCTTACTTCCCGCCGAACTCGTACTTGGCCTGCACGTACACGGCACGGCCGTAGGGGTTGTAGATGCTGCTGTTGTACGGTGCGCCGATGTTGCCGGCGTAGCTGTGGGCCTGGCCGTCAGGCATCTTGTTGAACACGTTGTTGACCATCATCGACAGCGTCAGGTTGTCCATCGCCTGGTAATTCACGCTCAGGTTGTAGGTGGTGTACGAGCCCCACTTGCCGGCCTCGTAACCAGACGGATGCACGTAGTCGTAGCCCTTGCCCAGGTACGCCATGCGGTTGGGCGTCTTGCCGATGTAGTTGAAGTACACGGTGGTGGTCCACTTGTCCTTCGCCCAGCCCACCGCACCGTCGGCACGCACCTTGGCGTACTGGTCGTAGTTCCACATCGCGTACGGGTCGCGCAGCAGGTCCAGGTACTCGTCGCCCGGCTGCGGCTGCAGTTCGCGCTTGATCATGTTGGTGTAGTTGCTGGAGAACTGCAGCGCACCGAAGCGGCCGATGTCCTGCACGTACTTGAAGCTGGCCGTGACCGCCTGCAGGTTCTGGCTGGCGATGTTCATCTTCGGCGTATAGATCTGCTCCAGCTTGCCGGTGCCATCGCGGGTGATCCAGTCGCTCACGTTCTGGCAGCTGGCCGAGGTGTTGTTGGTCTGGCCGTTGCGGCAGTAGTACTCGGCCAGCAGCAACTGGTCGGAACTGAGGGTGTTGACCTCGTTCTTGATCTTCCAGTTGTAGTAGTCCACCGACAGCGAGAGGTTGTTGATGGGCGCCCACACGATGCCGGCGTTCCAGACGTCGGCGGTGATCGCTTCCAGCTCGGGGTTGCCGGACTGCTCACCGAACACTGATTCGTTGGCATACGGGCAGCCAACCGTGTCGCTCGGGTTGAAGCCGAGCTGGCCACAGCGGTAGTAGTCGACCGAGCCGTTGGCGTAGTACCCGCTGCGGCCCTGGAAGGCATCGGACAGGCTGGGCGCGCGGAAGGCGGTGCCGTACTTGCCGCGGAACAGCAGGCTTTCAATGGGACGGAATTCCACGCCGATGCTGTAGGTCGATTTGTCGACGGTCTTGTCGGCGATCTTGAACGCGTCGTAGCGGCCCGAGGCGGTCACGGTCAACGACTCCAGCAGCGGCATGCGCAGTTCGCTGGTCAGCGCGTAGTTGCTGCGATGGCCGGCGCCGGCCACCGAGGTGGTGCCCCAGACGCTGCCATCAAGCAGGCGCTGGTCGGGGGTATAGGACCAGCCTTCGCTGCCCGCTTCGGCCACCACTGCCAGGCCCGCATCGCCACCGGGCAGCTTGAACAGCGAACCATTGGTGATCTGCGCGCGTCCCAGGTTCTGCCAGGTGCGGCTCTTGTTGTAGGTGAAGCCGGTGAAGGTCTGGAAATCGCCGGCCGGCAGCGGCGAATAGAACGCGCCCCAGTTCGGGTTGTAGATGTTGTAGCCGTCGTCGGTGACGCCCAGCACCGGACCCAGCACGCGGTCTTCGAAGTAGCTGTCGATCTCGTTGGCCCAGCGCGCGAAGCTGCGCTCGGTCAGCTTGTACTCGCCACGGCTGAAGCTGGCGCTGTAATCCCAGTTGCCGACGTTGCCGCGCCCGCCCAGCGTGATCTGGTAGGCCTTGTTGCGATCAGTGCTCATGGTGTCGCGGTAGCCGGCCGGGCTGATGTCCTCCGGCGCGAACGCGCGCTGCAGGTTCATGTATTCGCCACTGGCCTGGTCGACGAACGCACCGAAGCCGACATCGCTGCCCCAGAAGGCGTAGCCCGAACCCGAGTTGTACTGCACTTCTTCCAGGCTGTAGAGCGCGTCTGCGAACAGCTGGAAGTTGTCGTTGACGTCAAAGGACATCGACGAATAGATCTGGCTGCTTTCCTTGCCGTTCTTCAGCGTCTTGTAGCCGGCACTGAAGGGCGAGCCACAGGATTCGCCGGTGGCACGCGTGCCCAGTACGGTGGTGCCGCCGAACTGGCCGGCCACGTTGGCGCAGCGGCTCGGGTCCATCATCACGTAGGCGTTCTGCTGGTCCGGCAGGTACACCAGGAAGTCGTTGGTCGGAACCTGCGGCGTGTAGCCTTTGGTGTTGTTCTGCTTGGTCAGGTCGCGCTGGTAACCCCAGATCGGGCTGCTCTTCTCGTACTGCACGTTGACCAACGCGTGGAAGCGATCATCGAAGGCGTTGAAGCCATGCGCGCCGCTGACGCGGAAATCGTTGCCGCCACCCTCGGTGTAGGCGCCGCCGCGCACGTTCAGCACGCCGCCGTCCATGCGGTCCTTGAGGATGATGTTGACCACGCCGGCGATTGCATCCGAGCCGTACAGCGACGACTGGCCGCCGGGCAGGATCTCGATGCGCTCGACGATGTCGATCGGGATGCCGCTGAGGTTGTTGAAGGTATCGCTGCCGTTGTAGAGGGCAGGGTAGGACAGCATCGGCCGTCCGTTGATCAGGTACTTGGTGTAGCTCGGGCTGAGGCCGAACATGCCCGAGGCTTCAGCGCCCTGGGTGAACGACGCGGAGGTCTGGCCGCCCTGCAGGCCGCCGGTGGTCAGCGAGTTCTGCTGCAGCACCTCGGCAACGCTGGTGAAGCCACGGGTCTGGATGTCCTCGGCGGTGACGGTCAGGACCGGCGTGTGGTTCTCGATCTGCGTCTGCGGGATCAGTGAGCCGGTGACGGTCACGCGTCCGAGATCGGTGGGAGTGTTGTCCTGGGCGAGCGCGATCGCGCTGCTGCTGGCCAGGATCAGGCCGCTGAGGACGGCGCGGGTGAGCGGGTGACGCGGGAAGCCATTGCGAGACATGCGGTACTCCGTGTGGTCGTGAGAAACGCGTTTTCCCTTTCCTGGGAACTCATGGATGGTTCAGCAGCCGGTGGACGCAGAAAGGCGGCGTTTTTCGAACGTAACACACGCTTAACTTGTTTTTCGCGGGCTTGTCGCGCTCTCGCAATGGCTTGTCGGGAGTTAATAAAAAATTCTTTAAAAACAATTGATTGCAATATTGGTACGAATTTGCCGAGTTTGGCTTAATGAATATCCAGTAAATGTGCGGGCATTTAACAATCGAGATGTTCCCGCGGCGATCGCCGCACATGCCGCGCCAAAAAAAAAAAGGCCCCGCCGAAGCGGGGCCTGGTCCGGAATCAAACCCGGAAATCGACGGGATTACTTGCCGAAGTCGTACTTGGCCTGCACGTACACGGTGCGGCCGTAGACGTTGTACAGGTAGTTGTTGAACGGCGTGCCGGAGGTACCCTGGTAGCTGTGAGCCTGCTGCTCGGGCATCTTGTTGAACACGTTGTTGACCATCAGCGACAGGGTCAGGTCATCCTGCACGCGGTAGTTCACGCTCAGGTTGTAAGTGGTGTACGAAGCCCACTTGCCTGCCTTGTAACCCGACGCACCATGGGTGTACTCGTAGCCGTTCAGGCCCGCCAGGTAGTTCGGGGTGTGGCCGATGTAGTTCGCGTACAGCGTGGTGGTCCACTTGTCCAGCGACCAGGCCACCGACGCGTCGGAACGGACCTTGGCGTAGCTGTCGTAGTTCCACATCGACTTCGGGTTGCCCAGCAGGTCCTGGAAGTCCTCGCCCGGCTGCGCCTGCACTTCACGCTTCAGCATGTTGGTGTAGTTGCCCGAGAACTGCAGCGAACCGAAGCGGCCGATGTCCTGCAGGTACTTGAAGCCGACGGTCACGGCCTGCAGGTTCTGGCGGGCCACGTTCATCTTCGGGGTGTACAGCGAGCTCAGGTTGCCGGCCGAATCGCGCACGACCCAGTCAGCCACGTTCTGGCAGGTGGCCGAGGAGCCGTTCGGCAGGCCGTTGCGGCAGTAGTACTCGGCCAGCAGCAGCTGGTCGGTGCTGGCCGTATCGACTTCGTTCTCGATCTTCCAGTTGTAGTAGTCGGCCGAGATCGACAGGTTCGCCATCGGCGCCCAGACGATGCCCGCGTTCCAGACGTCGGCGGTGATCGGCTCCAGGTCCGGGTTGCCGGCACGCTCGGAGTAGACCGAGACGCTGTCCGCGTAGCGGCAGGCGTCGGTGTTGCCCGGCACGTAGCCCAGCTCACCGCAACGGTAGTAATCGGTGGAGTTGGCTGCGTAATAGCCGCTGCGGCCCTGGAACGCGTCGGGCAGGGTCGGCGCGCGGAAGGCGGTGCCGTACTTGCCGCGGAACAGCAGGCTTTCGATCGGACGGAACTCGACACCCACGCTGTAGGTGGCCTTGTCGACGGTGTTGTCGGCGATCTTGAAGGCGTCATAGCGACCGGAAGCGGTCACCGTCAGCGACTCCAGCAGCGGCATGCGCAGCTCGCTGGTCACCGCGTAGTTGCTGCGATGGCCGTTGCCGGCAACAGCCGACGAGCCCCACACGTCGCCGTCCAGCAGGCGCTGGTCGGGGCTGTAGTCCCAACCTTCGCTGCCGCCTTCGACGACCACGGCCAGGCCGGCATCACCGCCCGGCAGCGAGAACAGCGAGCCGTTGGTGACCTGCGCGCGTGCCAGGTTCTGCCAGGTGCGGCTGTGGTTGGTGGTGTAACCGGTGAAGCCAGCGAAATCTTCCGGCGAGATCGGCGAGTAGAACGCGCCCCAGTTGGTGTTGTAGATGCCGAAGCCATCCTGGGTGCCCAGCTGCGGGCCCAGCACCTTGTCGGCGAAGTAGCTGTTGATGGCATTGCCGAAGCGCTGGAACTTGCTCTCATCCAGGCGGTATTCGCCACGGGTGAAGCTCAGGCTGTAGTCCCAGTTGCCGACCGCACCCTTGCCGCCCAGGGTGACCTGGTAGGCACGGCTCTTGTCGTTGTTCAGGATGCCCTTGTAGCCTTCGCCGCCGATGTCTTCCGGAGCGAACGCGCGCTGCAGGTTGACCAGCTTGCCGGAGGCTTGGTCATAGAAGCCACCCATGGTGCTCTTGGTGCCCCACCAGAGGTAGTTCGAGCCCGAGGTGTATTCGGTCTTTTCCTTGCTGTACAGCACGTCGGCGAACAGCTGGAAGTTGTCGTTCACGTCGAAGGTCATCGACGAGTAGAACTGGCCGCTGTCCTTGCCGTTCTTCAGGGTCTTGTAGCCGGCGCCGAAGACCGAGCCGCAGGACTGGCCCGTCGGGCGGTTCGCCAGCACGGTGGTGCCGTCGAACTGGCCGGCAACGTTGGCGCAGTTGCTCGGGTCCATCATGTACAGCGCATTGGTCTTGGCGTCGATGACGGCGAAGTCGTTCGACGGCAGCTGCGCGGTGTAGCCGTTCGCGTTGTTCTGCTTGGTCAGGTCACGCTGGTAGCCCCAGATCGGGTTGCTGCTTTCGATCTGTACGTTGACCAGTGCATTGAAGCGGTCGTCCAGCGCCGAGAAGCCGTGTGCACCGCTGACGCGGAAGCTGTTGCCACCGCCTTCGGTGGAGGTGCCGCCACGCACGGAGAGGCTGCCGCCTTCCATGTGGTCCTTCAGGATGATGTTGACCACGCCGGCGATCGCATCCGAACCGTACAGGGAGGACTGGCCACCCGGCAGGACTTCGATGCGCTCGACGATGTCGATCGGAATGCCGCTGATGTTGTTGAACGCGTCGCCGCCGTTGTACAGCGCCGGGTAGGACATCATCGGGCGGCCGTTGATCAGGTACTTGGTGTAACCCGGATTCAGGCCGAACATGCCAGCGGCTTCAGCGCCCTGGGTGAACGAAGCGGAGGTCTGGCCACCCTGGATGCCGCCGGTGGTCAGCGAGGACTGCTGCAGCACCTCGGCGACGCTGTTGAAGCCGCGCGACTGGATGGCTTCAGCGCTGATGGTCATGACCGGGGTCTGGGTCTCGACCTGGGTCTGCGGGATCAGCGAGCCGGTGACGGTGATCTTGTCCAGATTGGTGGCCTTGTCCTGGGCCATTGCCGGCGAGGCGGCAACCAGGGCGGAGATCAAGGCGACAGCGAGGGTGTTGCGACGTGCGGAATTGCGAAGGTCTTTCATGTAGTTCCGTTCAGAGAGCAAATACGAGTACGGCACTGCGCATGCGCCATCGTGCGTGCCGTAGATCCAGCAACGCAGCCCAAAACCAGTGCTTAGCGAACGTAACATGAACTTAACAATCTGTGCACGAATCTGTAGCAATCCTGAATTTCAGTCAGCGTACGTCCAGCTAGTATGATGTTGGGTTCTTCTTGTCGATTCACCCGGAGCCCGCAGTGAACAGTTCTTCCCGTCGTCCGCATGCCAGCCAGGTGCAGAAGGGACTGGCGCCGCATGCGCGCATCCGCAACGTGATCGCGGTGGGCTCGGGAAAGGGTGGCGTGGGCAAGTCGACCACGGCGGTCAACCTGGCCGTCGCACTGCAGCAGCTGGGGGCGCGCGTAGGCGTGCTTGATGCCGATATCTACGGCCCCAGCGTGCCGGCGATGCTCGGCCTGTCCGGTCGCCCGGAAAGCCCGGACAACAAGAGCATCGAGCCGATGCGGGCCTTCGGCGTGGACACCATGTCGATCGGTTATCTGGTCGAGGATGAAACGCCGCTGATCATGCGCGCACCGCGCGCGACGGCGGCGTTGACCCAGCTGTTCGAAGACACGCTGTGGGACGACCTGGACTATCTGCTGATCGATCTGCCGCCGGGCACCGGCGACATCCAGCTGACCCTGGTGCAGAAGATCCCGCTGGCCGGCGCGGTGATCGTCACCACGCCGCAGGACATCGCTACGCTGGATGCGAAGAAGGCGCTGAAGATGTTCGAGAAGGTCGAGGTGCCGGTGCTGGGCGTGGTCGAAAACATGGCCGTGCATACCTGCAGCAACTGCGGGCATGTGGAGCATCTGTTCGGCGAAGGTGGTGGCGAGCGCATGGCGGCGCAGTACGGCGTGCCGCTGCTGGGGTCGCTGCCGCTGCAGATCGGCATCCGCGAGCAGGGCGATGCCGGTACCCCGATCACCGCCGCGCAGCCGGAATCGGCGGCGGCCCAGGCCTACCACCGTGCCGCCCAGCGTCTGGTCGAGGAAGTGGGCAAGCGCCCGCGCGCTTCGATCCCGATCCTGTCCTCGCTGCTGTAAGGGCCCGCTGGGGGCTGCGGCGGCGACGCCCGGCCCCCTGCTAGAATCCTCGCGCCCCCTCGCACCCAGGACAGAGCATGAGCATCAAGAGTGACCGTTGGATCCGCCGGATGTCCGAACAGCACGGCATGATCGAGCCGTATGAGGCCGGGCAGGTCAAGCAGGCCAACGGCGAGCGCATCGTCAGCTACGGCACTTCCAGCTACGGCTACGACGTGCGCTGCTCGCGCGAGTTCAAGGTGTTCACCAACATCAACTCGACGATCGTGGACCCCAAGCATTTCGATCCGGGCAGCTTCGTCGATATCGTCGGTGACGAGTGCATCATTCCGCCGAACAGCTTCGCGCTGGCGCGCACGGTCGAGTATTTCCGCATTCCGCGCGACACCCTGGTGGTGTGCCTGGGCAAGAGCACCTATGCGCGCTGCGGCATCATCGTCAACGTGACCCCGCTGGAGCCGGAGTGGGAAGGCCACGTGACCCTGGAATTCAGCAACACCACGCCGCTGCCGGCGCGCATCTACGCCAACGAAGGCGTGGCGCAGATGCTGTTCTTCCAGTCCGATGAAGTGTGCGAGACCTCGTACAAGGATCGCGGCGGCAAGTACCAGGGCCAGACCGGCGTGACCCTGCCGCGCACCTGACAGCTTGCGTCAGCGCGTATCGGTAGCGCCGGGCCATGCCCGGCGTTTCCGTTTTGTGGGTCCGCGCGCTGCGTTCGCCGGGCATGGCCCGGCGCTACCTTATTTGCCGCGACCGAACAGGATCGCGATGCCTACGGCCACCAGGCCGAGCGGCCACCAGGTCAGCAGCAGGCGCGACAGGTTCAGGTTGGTCCAGCCCAGGTTGCTGGCCAGCATGAACAGGCCGATCAGGATCAGCAGGATGGCGGCGACGATATTGAATCGCATCGGGTCGGCACTGGCTCAGGAATGGGCTGGATATCCTAGCCGTTCCTTCCAGTAGGCGACATGCTGGTCCAGCGCGGCCGGCTCATAGCGGTGCGCCGGGCCACTGCCCCAGACCGGTCCCGGCCACGCCGGATCGCCGTCGTGGCGGCCGATCACGTGGAAATGCAGCTGGCGCACGATGTTGCCCAGCGCGCCGATGTTGATCTTCTCCACCCCGTCCGAACCGTGCAGGGCCTTGCAGGCGCGGTTGAGCTCGGTGCGCAGCTTGTCCTGCTGCTCGCCGTCCAGCTCGATCCACTCGGTCACCCCGGCCAGACGCGGCACCAGGACCAGCCAGGGGAATCGTTCGTCGTTCATCAGTCGCACTTGCGACAACGGGCCTTCGGCCACCAGTACGCTATCGGTGGCCAGGCGTGAATCGAGTTCGAAATCGCTCATCCAAGATGCTCCGAGAAGAAGTCCAGGGTGCGTTGCAGCGCCAGGGCGGCGCTGTCTGGATCATACGCATGTCCGACCTCGCGGTTGAAGGCATGGTCGGCCGGATAGACGTAGGTCGCCATCTGCGGCAGCTTCTCACGGTGCGCTTGGATCGCCTCGGGCGGGATGCTCTTGTCCTGCGCGCCGAAGTGGAACATCACCGGGGCCTTCGGCGTCTCGTCCAGGAACTGCACGTTGCGCGCGCCGTAGTAGCTCACCGAGGGCAGGCCCAGGCGCAGCGCGGACAGCAGGGCGACGCTGCCACCCCAGCAGTAGCCGACCGTGCCGACCTTGCCGTGCGGTGCCAGCCGGGTTGCTGCGGCACGGACCACTTCCAGTGCCTTTTCCATGCCCAGCGCGGTAACCCGTTCCAGCCCATCCTTCACGCCCTCGGGGCTGTAGGGCAGGGCATCCGGGTCGGCCTCGGGGCCATCGACCAGGTCGAAGAACGAGGGGGCCAACACGGCGTAGCCCTGGGCGGCGAAGCGTTCGGCGACGCCGCGGATATGCGGGTTGGCGCCGAAGATCTCCTGCACCACCACCAGCGCGCCACGGGGTTTGCCCTCGGGCAGTGCCTGCCAGGCGCGGACCGGGCCGTAATGCGTATCCAGGATGATCCATTCGGACATCGGGGTGTACCTCGTTGCAGGGGCCAGGCCTGCATTGTCGGTGCTGGGCGGGTTAGCGCGATGTCAGCGGCTGTGCGGGATCGGGCGGCTCGCGATTCAGAGGCCGCTGCCCAACCCCGGTATACTGGCGCCCTTTCAGGCCCCGGCCCCCAGGTCCCCCTGCCATGCCGGCAGGGGCCCAGGCCCCCAGAGTCCCGCGATTCCATGTCCCAGCTGAACCCCAAAGTCGGCTTCGTCAGCCTTGGCTGCCCGAAGGCCCTCGTCGATTCCGAGCGCATCCTCACCCAGCTGCGGTCGGAAGGCTACGACATCGTCCCGTCCTACGATTCGGCCGACGTGGTGGTGGTCAACACCTGTGGCTTCATCGATTCGGCGGTGACCGAATCGCTGGATGCCATCGGCGAGGCGATGAACCAGAACGGCAAGGTCATCGTCACCGGCTGCCTGGGCAAGCGCCCGGAGCAGATCCGCGAGGCGTACCCGAACGTGCTGGCGGTGTCCGGGCCGCAGGATTACCAGAGCGTGATGGAAGCAGTGCATGCGGCGCTGCCGCCCAAGCACGACCCGTTCGTGGATCTGGTGCCGGACTACGGCATCAAGCTGACCCCGCGCCACTACGCATACCTGAAGATTTCCGAAGGCTGCAACCACCACTGCAGCTTCTGCATCATTCCGTCGATGCGCGGCAAGCTGGTCTCGCGTCCCGTGGACGAGGTGCTGCGCGAAGCCGAGCGCCTGGTGCGCGGCGGTGTGCGCGAACTGCTGGTGGTTTCGCAGGACACCTCTGCCTATGGCGTGGATGTGAAGTACGCCGAGAAGATGTGGCGCGACAAGGCCTACCAGACCCGCCTGAAGGCACTGTGCGAAGGCCTGTCCGAACTGGATGCGTGGGTGCGCATGCACTACGTCTATCCGTATCCGCACGTCGATGACGTGGTGCCGCTGATGGCCGAGAACCGGATCCTGCCGTACCTGGACATCCCGTTCCAGCACGCCAGCCCGCGCATCCTGCGCCTGATGAAGCGCCCCGGCGCGGTCGAGAAGACCCTGGAGCGGGTGCAGAACTGGCGCCGCATCGCGCCGGACATCACCGTGCGTTCGACCTTCATCGTCGGTTTCCCGGGCGAGACCGAGGCCGAGTTCGAAGAGCTGCTGTCCTTCCTGGACGAAGCGCAGCTGGACCGCGTCGGTGCGTTCGCCTACTCGCCGGTGGAGGGCGCTACGGCCAACAACCTGCCGGACCCGGTGCCGGAAGAAGTGAAGCAGGAACGACTGGCGCGCTTCATGGAGAAGCAGGCGCAGATTTCGGCTTCGCGTCTGGAAGCCAAGATCGGCACGGTGCAGCAATGCCTGGTCGATGCCATCGAAGGCGATATCGCGGTGGCCCGTTCCAGGGCCGATGCGCCGGAGATCGACGGCCTGGTGCATATCCAGAACGCAGACCAGGTGGCGTTGCGCGTGGGTGAGTTCGTCGACGTGGAAATCACCGAGAGCGACGAGCACGATCTCTACGGCGACGCACTGCCGCCGACCACGCGCCCGGCATTCGACCTCAAGGTGCTGTGACCGGGGCGGAGGCTGCTGATGGCGGCCCCCGCCGCTTCGTGCCGCCGCTGCGTGCGGCGGTGGACAGGGCTGCCTTCGATCATCCGCTGTTTGCCGGTATCGCCGGGTTCGGCGATCTGCTGACGGCAGCGGACTGGCCACGCGTGGTCGATCTGGACGCGCGCCTGGCGCTGCCGGGCAAGCGCGTTGTTGAACAGGATGCGGCGTTGCTGGCCGACGGCCTGCACTACGAAACGCGCATTGCCGAAGGGCGCATCGCAACCCGCGCGGGCAACTGGCACGACCTGTTCAACGCCTTGGTCTGGGCACGCTACCTGCCGATCAAGTGCGCACTCAACGCGCAGCAATGCCGGCACATCGAGGGCATGGCCGCAGGACAGCGCAACCGCGCGCAGGCCGCGCTGACCCAGTTCGATGAAACCGGCGTGGTGGTACGCGTGCGCGACCCGGCATTGCTTGCAGCCTGGGATGCTCACCAGTGGCGCGTGCTGTTCGAGCCGATCCATTGGCAGTCAGGACGGATCGCCATCGCCGCGGTATTCGGTCATGCCTTGATGGAACAGGCGCTGCTGCCGGGCCGGCTGCTGGTCGGCAAATGCGTGGTGCTGCAGGGCGATGACGATGCGGGCTGCATCGACACGGTCGCGCGCGCCATCGAGGAGGGCAGGGTGCTGCTCGATCCCTTGGAACTGCGTCCGCTGCCATTGGCGGGTATTCCCGGCTGGCACACCGACCAGGCGCCAGCCTTTTACGCGAACGACGATTATTTCCGTCCGCTGCGCGAAGGGCGCCGCTATCCGCCGCCGCTTCTCTAGAACCGGGCCCATGCCCGGCTGAGCGCCGCTGCCCGCCACAGGCTCAGCCGTTGGCCGCGGTCTCGTACTCCACACCGATCACCGCAAAGGTGTGGTTGCCACTGGGCAGTTCCACTGAAAACTCATCATCCAGGCGCTTCTTCAACAAGGCCCGCGCCAAGGGCGAATCGATGCTGATCCAGCCCAGCCCCGCATCGGTCTCATCCGGCCCGACGATGCGGTAGCGGCTGGTCTGCCCGCTGTCCACGTTCTCCAGCTCAACCCACGCACCGAAGAACACGGCTTGCGGATCGGTCGGCGTGGTGTCGACCACGCGCAGCGATTCCAGGCGCTTGGTCAGGTAGCGCACGCGCCGATCGATCTCGCCCAGCTGCTTCTTGCGGTAGGTGTATTCGGCATTCTCCGAGCGATCGCCTTCGGCCGCGGCTGCTGCCAGCGCCTTGACCACCTCGGGTCGACGCACCCGCCACAACTCATCCAGCTCGGTTTTCAGGCGTGCATGGCCGGCGGCGGTGATCAGTGCGGTGCTCTTTTCTGCGGGGGGACGCCAACGCGACATGTAATGCGGATTCTCGTGCGGAATGAAACAACTACGGCGCGCCGTCGCCGGCGCGCCGCAAAGGGAACTGCCGGGGCTCTCAGCGCTTGCCGCCGAAGATGCCACCGAGGATGCCGCGCACGATCTGGTTGCCCAGCTTGGTGCCGACCGTACGCGTGGTCTGCTTGGCCATCGTCTCGATCATGCCCTGGCGGCGCTTGGTACCGAAAATAGCGTCCTTGATCGACTGCCCGAAACCGCCTTCCTGCGCCTCGTCCTGCTCACGGCTGCGCGCGGCCGGCGCATCGGTTTTCTCGACGGCCTTCTGCGCGCGCTGCGCCAGCAGTTCGGCTGCCGATTCGCGGTTGACGGCAGTGTCGTAGCGCGTGCCAACCGGGCTGCCGGCACGCACCTGCGTACGTTCGGTGTCGGTGACCGGTCCCATGCGGCAGCGGGGTGGCGCGATCATCGTCTGCTGCACCGGCATCGGCACGCCCTTGTCCTGCAGCGTGGACACCAGCGCCTCGCCGGTACCGAGCTGGCTGAGCACCTTCACCACATCCAGCTTCGGGTTCGGTACGAAGGTCTCGGCGGCGGTCTTCACCGCCTTCTGGTCGCGCGGGGTGAATGCGCGCAGCGCGTGCTGTACACGGTTGCCGAGCTGGCCAAGGATGTTGGCCGGCACGTCGTCCGGGAACTGCGAGCAGAAGTACACGCCCACGCCCTTGGAACGGATCAGCCGCACCACCTGTTCGATGCGCTGTACCAGAGCGGGCGGTGCATCGTCGAACAGCAGGTGCGCTTCGTCGAAAATGAAGACCAGCTTCGGCTTGTCGAGGTCGCCCACTTCGGGCAGCTGCTCGAACAGCTCCGACAACAGCCACAGCAGGAACGTGGAGTACAGCTTGGGCTTGAGCACCAGCTGGTCGGCGGCAAGGATGCCGATGACACCGCGGCCGTCATGGTTGACCCGCATGATGTCGGCCAGTTCCAGCGCCGGTTCGCCGAAGAAGTGCTCGCCGCCGTCCTGGGCCAGCCGCAGCAGGGCGCGCTGGATGGCGGCTACCGACTGCGCGCTGACCAGGCCGTACTCGGTGGAGATGTCCTTGCGCTCCTCGGCCACCAGGCCGAGCAGGGCGCGCAGGTCGTCCATGTCCAGCAGCAGCAGGCCGCGGTCGTCGGCCAGCTTGAACACGATGTCGAGCACGCCGGCCTGGGTGTCGTTCAATTCCAGGATGCGGGCCAGCAGGGTCGGGCCCATCTCGCTCACGGTGGTGCGCACCGGGTGGCCGAGCTTGCCGTACAGGTCCCAGAACACGGTGGGGCTGGCGGCCGGGGCATAGTCGCTCACGCCGATCTCGGCCGCGCGCTTGAGCAGGTTCTCGGCGCCGGTACCCGGCACGGCCAGGCCGGAGACGTCGCCCTTCACATCGGCCAGGAACACCGGTACTCCGATCCGCGAGAAGCCCTCGGCCAGGGTCATCAGGGTCACGGTCTTGCCGGTGCCGGTGGCGCCGGCGACCAGCCCATGGCGGTTGCCGAGTTTCGGCAGCAGGGTGACAGCCACATCGTCGGTGATGCCTTTGCCGAGCAGAATCGGATCCATGGTCCAGCCCTTGTGATGAATGTGCCAATGTTAACCGCCGACAGTGACGGGCCGAAGGTCGGCTTGCCCCGACCTTGGCAGCGCCGCTACTCTGCCTGCCTGTTTCATACACAGTGCCACCAATGCCCGTTCCTGTCCTGATTTCCCGCACCTGGCCGCTGCTGGCCCTGGCTGGCCTGGTTTCCCTGGCACCGGAGGCCCACGCACAGCGGGTTTCGGCCCGGGACAAGGTGAAGGTGGATGCCCTGCAGCAGCGCATGACTGCAGCCGAGAAGCGCTACAGCGATGCCGTTCTGCTGGTGGCCAACGCCGATCCGAAGGGGCGCAACGAGGCCGATGCCGCGCTGGAGGACATGGAAGATGTCATCAGCGAATGCGTGAAGCAGAAGGGTTGCCAGATGAGCAACATGCTGGCGACCTACAAGCGCCTGCTCAAGCACGATGCCGATGCCGCCGCCGATGATGACGTGGCCGATGAAGCCGGCGACCGCCTGGAAGCCGACCCGGACCATGTCGGCCCGCTGGCTGCCGACGTGCCCGAGGCGGCCCGCGCAGCGGCGCTGCTGAACGACAAGCGCCATGCCTTCGACAACATGGTCGAGTACAACCCCGCCGTGCAGGCCGGCATCCGCCGCTGGCTGACCGACATGCGCCCGGCGCTGATGACCACTTACGAGAATTACCAGAACCTGCGTGCGGTGATGTGGCCGGAATGGGAGAAGCGCGGCCTGCCCGAGGCGTTGCTGTTCGGCATCATGGCCAAGGAATCCAACGGCCGCGTACATGCGTCCTCGCGTGCGGGCGCTGCGGGCCTGATGCAGTTCATGCCGGCCACCGGCCGCCGCTTCGGCCTCGGCCCGGACGGTACCGGTTTCGATACCCGCTTCGATGCGCGCAGCGCCGCTGAAGCCAGCGCGACGTACCTCAACGAGCGGATGCGTGAGCTCAACAACAACGTCGAACTGTCGCTGGCCGGCTACAACGGCGGTGAGGGTCGCGCAGCGCGCGTCTACAAGCAGTACCCGGGCCAGAGCTTCTGGGTGGACAGCGTCTACAACCAGTTCCCGGGCGAAACCAAGGACTACGTGCCGATGGTGATCGCCGCGTCCTGGATCTTCCTGCACCCCCAGCAGTACGGCGTGGAGTTCCCGAAGATCAACGCGCAGCCGGCCACCATCCGCCTGGCCCGCTCGACCACGATCTACGAACTGACCATCTGCCTGGGCAGCCATGGCACCCGCGATGGCTACATGCGCGCATTGCGCAACCTCAACCCGCGCTATGAGGCCGATGGCTGGATTCCGGCAGGAACCCTCATCAACGCCACCAACCGCATTGCTGGCCTGTACGCGCGCAACTGCGTCAGCGGCCCGCGTGCCGATCTGGCCCGCACCCTGATCACCGCCGACCTCAATGCCGCGATCGTGCGCCCGAGTGCTGCCAGCTACACCGGCAGCGTGGCCGTGGGCGGGGTGGTGCCGGTGGTCGATCCCAATGCCGCCAGCAGCGTGCCGACCACGCCCGCCGCGCCGGTGGCTGCGCCGCGCCCGGCGCCGGCCCCGCGCGCCAAGCCGGCCCGCAGCTACAAGGTCGGCAAGGGTGAGACCCTGGGCCGGATCGCCGCGAAGTTCCAGTGCGATGTGCCGGTGCTGGCCCGCGCCAATGGCCTCAAGGCCCCCGGCTACAGCCTGCGCCACGGCCAGGTGCTGAAGCTGCAGGGCTGCGACAAATAATCTCTCCGCACTCTGGATATCGCATGGACCTCGAAGACACCCGCAACCTGTTCACCAACCTTCGCGAGAACACCGACTGGGACCTGGACGCCCCGCTGCTGTGGGGGTACTTCTTCGTGCACTCCACCGCCGAGCCGCTGCACGCACTTGCCACCCACCTGCAGGCACAGGGTTATGTGCTGGTGGAAGTGTTCGAGCAGGAGCCGGAAGACGGTGAGGCTGCATTCCACGTGCTGCATGTGGAGCGCGTGGAAGTGCACGACGAAACCTCGCTGGACAAGCGCAACCAGGAACTGAGCGCGCTGGCCACGCAGATGGGCGTGGAAGACTACGACGGCATGGACGTCGGCCCGGCGCCGACCCTGCAGTAACGCACCTGTCCGGTAGTGCCGGCCGCTGGCCGGCAACGCTCGATGCGTTGGATCAACGGAGATGCCGGCCAGCGGCCGGCACTACCGCAGGATCAGCGCAGCTTGGCCAGTGCCTGGCCCAGCTGTACCGGATGCTCGGCATCCAGGTGCGGGGCGAATTCGGCCACGCCCGGCGGCAGCAGCACGATCACGGTCGAGCCGTAATTGAAGCGCGCCATCTCTTCAAAGCGCTGCAGCGTGATGCCGCGGCCCCGGTAATCCTTGCGGGTGATGCGGTCGCCGTAGTGCGGAATCTCTTCGCCGCTCCACACCGTTTCCACGCCCGACACCAGCAGCGCACCGACCATCACGCTGACCATCGGGCCGAAGCTGGTATCGAAATGGCAGACCAGGCGTTCGTTGCGTGCGAACAGGCCGGGCACGTTGTTCACCGCGGCCGGGCCGACGCTGAACAGGCGACCGGGCACGTGCACGGTTTCGCGCAGGGTGCCGGTCCACGGCATGTGCACGCGGTGGTAGTCGCGCGGCGACAGGTACACCGTGGCATACAGTCCCTCGTTGAACGGCTTGGCGTCCTCGGCGCTGCCCAACAGCTCGGCGGCGGTGAACGACTGCCCCTTGGCCTGGAAGATGCGCCCGGCGTCGATCTTTCCGAGCTGGCTGATGCGGCCGTCCGCCGGCATCACCAGGCTGCGCGGATCGGCATCGGCCACGCGCGCGCCGGGTTTCAGCGCGCGGGTGAAGAACTGGTTGAAGGTCGGGTAGCTGCGCGGGTCCGGATTGGCCGCTTCATCCAGGTTGACGTTGAACTTGCGGGTGACCGTGTCGATCAGCCAGCGCGATACGCGCGGGTTGTCCGAGTACGCCAGCGAACGCGCCATCGAGGACAGCAGGCGGTGGGGCAGGACGTACGTCAGGGCGGTGGTCAGACTCATGGGGCGGATTTCTCGGTCAGCTTCTGCAGGTCGCGGGCGATCGCCGGCGCATTGAACGGGGGCCGCACCAGGCCGGCGAGCCGGCCCTGCGGATCGAGCACGGCCAGGCTGGCGGAGTGCTCGAGGGTGTAATCCTCGGGATTCTCGTCGAAGTGCTTGCCCGGCACCTTCTGGAACACGAAGCCCAGCGAGGTGGCAAAGCGCTCCAGCGAGGGGATGTCGGCAGTCGCCGCCAGGGTGTCCTTGTGGAAGCCATGGGCGTACTCGCCCAGGCGCGTGGCGGTGTCGCGCTCCGGGTCGACCGAGACGAACAGCACGCGCGGGCGCAGGCCGTCGGGCAGGGCTTCCCACTGGTTCTGCGCGCCGGCCAGCTCGGCCAGGGTGGTCGGGCAGACGTCGGGACAGAACGTGAAGCCGAGGAACACCAGGGTCCAGTGGCCCTTCAGTTCGCCGGGAATCAGGCGCGTGCCGTCGGACTGGGCCAGGTTGTAGTCGGGCAGGGCGCGCGGCTGCGGGTACAGGGTGATCGCTTCGGTGGCCGGCTGCCCGGCCGGCGGCTTCGGCGCGAACACCTGCTGGGCGGCGAGCAGGCCAAGGCCCGCCGCCAGGGCGATCAGCAGGATGATGCCGACGTTGCGATTGAACATGGGATTCCGCCGCAGGAAGTGGCCACCATCATACCGGCTGCGGCTGGATCGTTTCTGCCGCAACGGATGCCGGCGCAGGCGGCAACCCCTATAATCGGGGGCCACTTTGCCCGCAGTACCGCCATGACCGCTGAAACGGCCGCCGAACTCCACACGATCATCGATCTGATCCGCTACGGCACCAGCCGTTTCAATGCTGCGGGCCTGACCTTCGGGCACAGCTACGACAATGCCCTGGACGAGGCCACCCAGCTGGTGCTGCACGGCCTGCACCTGCCGCACGACCTCGGCCCGGCCTATGGCCAGGCGCGCCTGCTGCGCGAAGAGAAGCTGGCGGTGCTGGAGCTGTTCCAGCGCCGCATCGACGAGCGCATCCCGGCCGCCTACCTGACCGGTGAAGCCTGGTTCGCCGGCCTCAGCTTCAAGAGCGACACGCGCGCCCTGGTGCCGCGTTCGCCGATCGCCGAGCTGATCGAGTGCGGCTTCGAGCCGTGGCTGGCCGGCCGCGATGTCAACCGCGCGCTGGACCTGTGCACCGGTTCGGGCTGCATCGCCATCGCCATGGGCCACTACTACCCGAACTGGGAAGTGGACGGCGTGGACCTCAGCGATGAGGCGCTGTCACTGGCCGAAGAGAACAAGGAGCGCCTGCAGGCGCACAACGTGACCCTGCTGAAGTCGGACCTGTTCAACGGCCTGACCGGTCGCCACTACGACCTGATCGTCACCAACCCGCCGTACGTCACCAACGACGAGACCGACGCCCTGCCGCAGGAATACTCCTACGAGCCGGAGATGGGCCTGCGTGCCGGCGACGATGGCCTGGACCTGGTGCTGAAGATCCTGCGCGACGCGCCGCTGCACCTGAGCGAGGACGGCCTGCTGATCTGTGAAGTGGGCGAATCCGAACAGCACCTGATCAAGCTGCTGCCGGAAGTGGATTTCGCCTGGGTCGAATTCAAGGTCGGCCAGATGGGCATCTTCGCGGTCGAGTGCCGCGAGCTGATCGCCCACAGCGCGCGCATCACCGAACTGGCGGCGCAGCGCCCGTGAGCTCCAATTCGTTCGGCAAGCTGTTCACCGTCACCACGTTCGGCGAATCACACGGGCCGGCCATCGGCTGCGTGATCGATGGCTGCCCGCCGGGGCTGGCGCTGGACGCGGCCGAATTCAACCATGACCTGCAGCGTCGCGCCACCGGCAAGAGCCGGCATACGTCGGCGCGGCGCGAGGCCGACGAGGTCGAGATCCTGTCCGGGGTGTACGAGGGCCTGACCACCGGCACCCCGATCGCGCTGCTGATCCGCAACACCGACCAGCGCAGCAAGGACTACAGCAACATCGGCCAGCAGTTCCGTCCGGGGCATGCCGACTACAGCTACTGGCACAAGTACGGCATCCGCGACCCGCGCGGCGGTGGCCGCTCCTCGGCGCGCGAGACCACCATGCGCGTGGCTGCTGGCGTGGTCGCCAAGAAATGGCTGGCCGAGCGTTTCGGCATCACCGTGCGCGGCTACCTGTCGCAGCTGGGCGGGATCACTCCGGCCGGTTTCGACTGGTCGGTAGTCGAGGAGAATCCGTTCTTCTGGCCGCACGCCGCACAGGTGCCCGAGCTGGAGGCGTACATGGATGCGCTGCGCAAGTCCGGCGATTCGGTCGGTGCCTGCGTGGACGTGGTCGCCGACAATGTACCGCCGGGCTGGGGCGAGCCGATCTACGGCAAGCTTGATGGCGAGCTCGCGGCCGCACTGATGAGCATCAACGCGGTGAAGGGCGTGGAGATCGGCGACGGTTTCGCCAGCGCCATGCAGAAGGGCACCGAACACCGTGACCTGCTGACCCCGCAGGGTTTTGCCAGCAACCATGCCGGCGGCATTCTCGGTGGCATTTCCACCGGCCAGCCGGTGGTCGCCTCGATGGTGCTCAAGCCGACCTCCAGCCTGCGCCTGCCCGGTGAATCGCTGGATACGGCCGGCAATGTGGTGGAGGTGGTCACCACCGGCCGCCATGATCCCTGCGTCGGCATCCGCGCCACGCCCATCGCCGAGGCGATGATGGCCCTGGTGCTGATGGACCAGGCGCTGCGCCACCGCGCGCAGTGCGGCGATGTCGGCACCATCACCCCGCGCATTCCCGGCCAGCTTGATGGCTGATACGCGGCCGACGGTATGGGTGAGCCAGCCGCTGATCGACGCGGCCATCGCGCCGCTGCGCGATCGCGTGCAGCTGCGCACCACCGATACCGTCACCGCCTGGTCGCCACAGCAGATCGCCGCGCAGCTGGCGGACGTTGACGGGGCGATCATCACCCTCAACGAGCGCATCGGTGCGACCCAGGTCGCCGATGCCGCGCAGTTGAAGGTGATCGCCAATGTCGGCGTCGGCTACAACAATCTGGATGTCGACGCGCTCAGCGCCGCCGGCATTCTCGCCAGCAACACCCCGGACGTTCTCACCGAGACCACCGCCGATCTCGGCTTTGCGCTGTTGATGGCCACCGCGCGCCGGATCACCGAATCCGAGCGCTGGCTGCGCGATGGCCAGTGGGGGCAGTGGTCGTTCCAGACCATGCTGGGTGCCGACATCCATGGCAGCACGCTGGGCGTCCTCGGCATGGGCCGCATCGGCCAGGGCATCGCCCGTCGCGGCGCGCACGGCTTCGGCATGAAGGTGCTCTACCACAACCGTTCGCGGCTGCCGGCCGATACCGAAGCCGCGCTCGGCGCGACCCATGTGGATCTGGACACGCTGCTGGCGCAGTCCGACCATCTGTTGACCGTGTTGCCATACACCCCCGCCTCGCACCACATCATCGATGCCGCCGCGCTGGCCAAGATGAAGCCGTCTGCCACCCTGGTGAACATCGCCCGCGGCGGCATCGTCGACGAACTGGCGCTGGCCGATGCACTGGCCAACGGTCGCCTGGCGGCGGCCGGCCTGGATGTCTACGAAGGCGAACCGAACGTGCGGCCGGAACTGCTGGCCCTGCGCAACATCGTGCTGACCCCGCATATCGGCAGCGCATCGCTGGCCACGCGTACGGCCATGGTGCAGATGGCCGTGGACAATCTGCTGGCCGGGCTGGGCCTGGATGGCAGCCCGTCGCGCATGCCGAGCGCGATCAACGCCGACGCGGCCCTTGCCGCGCGCGCGACCTCGGACAAAAAAAGCGGGAAACGATAGGGAACCTCCGCGCATCCATCCGAGGAGGCTCCCCGAACCCAGCTGTCGTGCGTGAGTTTTCCCCCTTCCCGTTTTCGTGAGAGTTCCCCCATGAGCAATGCACAACGCAGCTTCCACGTCGCCATCGTCGGCGCCACCGGCGCGGTCGGCGAGACCATGCTGGCCATCCTGGCCGAGCGCGATTTCCCGGTCGGCACCCTGAGCCTGCTCGCTTCCGAGCGCTCGGCCGGCGGCGAAGTCGAATACAACGGCAACAAGGTCAGGATCCAGGACCTGGCCACTTTCGACCCGAGTGGCGTGGACATCGCCCTGTTCTCGGCCGGCGGCAGCGTGTCCAAGGAATACGCCCCGAAGTTCGCTGCCGCTGGCGCGGTGGTGATCGACAACTCCTCGGCCTTCCGTTACGACGATGACGTGCCGCTGGTGGTGTCGGAGGTCAATCCGGACCAGGTCGCCAACCGTCCGCGCGGCATCATCGCCAACCCGAACTGCTCGACCATGCAGATGCTGGTCGCGCTGGCACCGCTGCACCGCAAGTACGGCATCGAGCGCATCAACGTGTCCACCTACCAGTCGGTATCCGGTGGTGGCCGTTCGGCACTGGAAGAACTGGGCAAGCAGACCGGCCAGCTGCTGAGCTTCCAGGAAATCGATCCGCAGCGTTTCCCGGTGCAGATCGCCTTCAACCTGATCCCGCACATCGACGACTTCCTGGACAACGGCTTCACCAAGGAAGAGATGAAGCTGGTCTGGGAGACCCGCAAGATCCTGGGCGACGACAGCATCCTCGTGAACCCGACCGCGGTGCGCGTGCCGGTGTTCTATGGCCACTCCGAATCGGTGGCGATCGAAACCCGTGACAAGGTGACCGTCGCCGAAGCGCGCGCGCTGCTGGAACAGTCGCCGGGCATCGAGGTGGTGGATCGTCACGAGGCCGGTGGCTACCCGACGCCGGTCACTCATGCCTCGGGCACCGACGCGGTGTACGTCGGCCGCATCCGCGAGGACCTGTCGCATCCGCGCGGCCTGAACCTGTGGATCGTGTCGGACAACGTGCGCAAGGGCGCAGCCCTCAACGCGGTGCAGCTGGCCGAGCTGGTCGCCGCCGAGAAGCGCTGATCCCCGCTGTTGCCTGACCGGTAGTGCCGGCCGCTGGCCGGCACTAGCGCAGTCCGCCTCCCCGGTGGGTGCGGACCGTGGTCCGCACGCTTTATAGTGTCGCCCATGAATAAACGAGCCAAGGGCGCACGGCGTCCGCTCACCTGTCTTTCCGCCGCGCTGCTGGCCCTGGTCAGCAGTTCGGCCATGGCCCTGGGCCTGGGCGACATCCGGGTCCTGTCCAAGCCGGGACAGCCGTTGCTGGCCGAGATCCCGGTGATCTCGGCCGATCCGTCCGAACTTGAGAACCTGCGCGTCGCGCTCGCTTCGCCGGTCACCTTCGAGCGCGTTGGCCTGCAGCGCCCGGCGGGTCTGGTCAGCGAACTGCAGTTCGAGCTGACCCGCAATGCGCAGGGCAGGGCGGTGGTGCGGGTGACCTCGCAGACGCCAGTGGAAACACCCTCGTTGAGCTTCCTGGTCGAGGCCGATTGGGGCCAGGGTCGGCTGGTGCGTGAGTACTCGGCGCTGGTCGATGCACCGGCCAGTGCACTGGCCGTGGCCGAACCGGAAATCGTCGCGCCGGCCGGCGTGCTGTCGGACACCATCGTCCGTGATGCGCCTGCCGCCGCTGCAACCGCACCCGAGTCGGCACCGGTCACGCCGGCCGCCGCACCTGCTGCACCGCGTCCACGGGCTGCGTCACCTGCGCAAGCACCTGCACCTGCACCAGCGCTCGCTGCAGACGGCAGTGTGACCGTGCAGCGCGGACAGACGCTTTCGCAGATCGCCGGCTCGCTGGCCCGTGGCAATCAGATCAGTCGCGACCGGGCGATGATCGCGCTGTTGCGTGCCAACCCCGAAGCCTTCATCCGTGGCAACGTCAACCTGCTCAAGCAGGGCGCGGTGCTGCGCATGCCGGGCGATACCGCACTGGCCGCGGTGGATGCGGCCGAGGCCGCCGCGCTGGTCCGCGAGCATGCCGCACAGTGGCGGCAGGCACGCACCGTGCCACAGCCGGCTGGCGCCGCGATGCCGGTGGCCAAGGCCGATGGCGCTGCTTCTTCCCCGGCTGCGGCCACCGGGGCACGACTTGAAATCGCTCCGGCGCTGGCATCCGACGCCGCGCACGCGGGCACAACCACCGGCACCAGTGCCGGCAGCGAGGGTGACATGCTGGGCAACGAACAACTGCGCCAGGCCAAGGAGGACATCGCCACTCGCGATGCCGAAATCGGCGATCTGAAGCAGCGCGTGGCGGAGCTGGAGAAGCTCAAGGAGCAGCAGCAGTCACTGATCGCGATGAAGGACAACGACCTGGCCGCCGCGCAGCAGCGTTTGGCCCAGGCGCCCGGTGCGCCCGGCGCTGGCACGCCGTGGTACTGGCTGGGCCTGCCGCTGCTCGTGCTGGTTGCCCTGGGCGCCTGGCTGCTGCGTCGTCGCAAGCCCTCGCCGCTGCCGCCGCTGCGCGAGGAACACGATGCCGCCGGCCTGGCAGCAGCGCTGCCGGCAGGTGCCGCGCTGGATACCCTGACCGAACAGGACGCCGGGGTGAACTTCGCCGCCGATGGCGGACGCCAGGAACCGGCGATGCCGGCCTGGGCTGCCACTGCCGACCATGACGTGCCAGCTGCGGACATCCATGAGGATGCCTCGCCGGCCGAGTGGCGGGCGGGTGAGCTTGATGAAGACGAACGGGTTGAACTGCCTGCTGCGGTGAACGATCTGCCGCACTGGGACGATCCTGCCGGCGCTGCCGCGGTGGCGCCCATCGAGCCAGCCGAGGTGGCCGTGCCCGAATACGCGCTGCAGGCCGAACAGGAGCCGCAGTTCCGCGGTGTGTTCGATCTGCCGGCCGAACCGCATGAGCATGAGACGGCTGCACCGGTCGACCTGCACGACGACCGTGCTGCCGCCGAGGACGCCGTCGGGTCTGCTGCAGACAATAGCCATGACTGGGAACCGCGTATCGGCCAGGAGCGGCTGGAACTGGCCATCGCCTATCTGGACCTGGGCGACGCGCAGACCGCGCGCACCCTGCTGCAGGAGGTTGCCGAAGGGGGTGACCTGCATTGCCAGGCGCAGGCCCGCGAACTGCTGGCCCGCCTGCCCTGACATCCCTTCGACAAGGACCTGCGATGACCCGCGAACGCCGTCTCGACTACGTTGAATTCGCCTCGAGCGACCCGGCTGCGAGCCGCGCGTTCTTCGAGGTCGTGTTCGGCTGGTCGTTTGTCGATTACGGCAGCGACTACACCGCTTTCGATGATGGCCGCCTGCAGGGAGGCTTCTTCCGTGGCCAACCGCAACGTGCCAGCGAAGGCGCGCCACTGCAGGTGCTGTATGCCGACCAGCTGGCGCCGATGGAAGCGGCGGTGCGCGCGGCCGGTGGTCAGATCGTGCGGACCGTGTTCTCTTTCCCTGGCGGCAGCCGTTTCCAGTTCGTCGAGCCCGGTGGCAACGAACTGGCGGTCTGGTCCGAGCGCGACCCGGCCTGAGCGCCGCCCCACCCGCAATATCGAGGTAGCACATGCGTTACGCGCTCGGCGTCGAGTACGACGGCAGCGATTTCAGGGGATGGCAGAACCTGGGCGAGGGCGGACCCAGCGTCCAGGCCAGCCTGGAACAGGCCCTGTCATCGGTGGCCGATACCCCGCTGCAGGTGGTCTGCGCCGGCCGCACCGATGCCGGCGTGCACGGCCAGTGCCAGGTCGTGCACTTTGACACCGACGTGGTGCGTGATCCGCGCGCGTGGATGCTCGGCACCACCACCCGCCTGCCGCGTTCGATCGCCGTGCGCTGGTGCGTGCCGGTGGCCGACGATTTTCATGCCCGTTTCTCCGCCCGCGCACGACGTTATCGCTACCGCCTGCTCAATCGCGAAGTGCGCCCGGCGCTGGGCCGGCAGACCCTGAGCTGGGAGCGGCGCCCGCTCGATGCCGAGCGCATGCACCTGGCCGGGCAGGCCCTGCTGGGCGAGAACGATTTCAGCGCCTTCCGCTCGGTCCAGTGCCAGGCCCTGCATGCCCGGCGAGAGCTGCAGTCGCTGCAGGTCAGCCGCCACGACGACGTCATCGAGGTGGCGGTGCGCGGCAATGCATTCCTTCATCACATGGTCCGCAATATCGTCGGTTCGTTGATACTGGTCGGCAGTGGCGAGCAGCCGGTGGAGTGGATCGCCGAACTGCTGGCCGGGCGCGACCGCACCGTGGCCGGTCCCACCGCTCCTCCGCAGGGACTGGTGTTCCTGGGGCCGCTGTACCCCGACAACTGGCATCTGCCCGCCGAGGTAACGCTATGAGCCGCTCCTACTACCGTACCCGCATCAAGTTCTGTGGCATGACCCGTGCCGGCGACGTGCGCCTGGCCGGCGAGCTGGGCGTGGATGCGGTGGGCTTCATCTTCGCCCGCGAGAGCAGCCGCCGGGTCGCGCCTGCCGAAGCGCGCGCGATGCGCCAGGCGATCGCACCGATGGTCGACGTGGTGGCGCTGTTCCGCAACAACAGCAGGGAAGAAGTGCGCGAGGTGCTGCGTACCGTGCGGCCGACCCTGCTGCAGTTCCATGGCGAGGAAGACGAGAGCTTCTGCCGCAGCTTCAACATGCCTTACCTGAAGGCGATCGCCATGGGCGGGCGCGAGGAGATCAATGCGCGCACCCTGCAGCTGCGCTACCCCAGCGCCGCCGGCTTCCTGTTCGACAGCCATGCGCCGGGCGGCGGCGGCGGTACCGGCGTGGCCTTCGACTGGTCGCGTATCCCCACCGGCCTGCACCGGCCGTTCCTGCTGGCCGGAGGCCTGACGCCGGAGAACGTGCATGACGCCGTGCTGGCGACCCTGCCGTGGGGCGTGGATGTCTCCAGTGGCATCGAACTGGAGCCGGGCATCAAGGACGGCTACAAGATGCGCACGTTCGTGGAAGAAGTCCGGCGCTCCGATTGCGCCGTGCTGGATTGAGACATGGTCACTTCCGAGGTGTCCGGTCTTCACATTTGAGCCTGCACACCCTCTTCACATAGGATGATCCCAAGCGTGCTGGCCATGAGGGCCGGCACGAGGATCGACGGAGCCGCTGGTGGCGTGCTCCGAACGGGCGCCTGGCGCCCCCGCCCAGGAAGGCAAGCGATGCAGGAATTCCTAACCGTCGTACTCGGTTATCCGACCCTCCCGTACAGCGTCGCGCTGGCGGTGGCTGTTCTGTATTGGGGGATTGCCGCCTTTGGCCTGGTCGATGACGGTTTCGGCGAGGCCGGTGCCGATGGCGCCCTTGAAGGCGATGCCCATCTCAGTGGCCTGTCAGCGCTGCTGGCGCGCTGGGGCCTGGGCGGCGTGCCGCTCATGGTGGTGGTGACGCTGCTGAGCCTGTTCGCCTGGACCCTCACCTACTTCATCCATCTGTACCTGCTGCTGCCGTTGCCCGACCTGCTGCGCTGGTCATTGGGCACCGTCGTGGCGGTGCTTGCACCCCTGCCGGCCGTGCCGGTCACCGCGCTGCTGCTGCGTCCCATCCGCCGCTTCCTGCTGCGCCTGCGCCCTGTGCCGCAGGCCTCGCTGCTGGGCCGGGTCGGCGTGGTCGCTTCGCCGAAGGTCGACGCACGCAGTGGCCATGCCACCGTCGATGACGGCGGTGCCGGCCTGGTCCTGCAGATCCGCAGCGACATCGAACTGCAGCGCGGCGAGCGCATCGTGCTGGTCGAGCACGTGGCTGCACAACACCATTACCGGGTGGTCCGCGCCGACGCGGTCGCCCTCGACTTCCAGGACAACCTGCTTCCGGGCAACAAGGAGAAACATCAATGACGTTGGCATCCGTGCTCCCCTTCCTGATCATCGTGGGCGGCGTCCTCGCCCTCCTGCTCGGCGTGGCGGGTCTGTTCAAGGCGTTCTACCGCAAGGTCGACCAGGGCGTGGCCCTGATCGTCAACGACATGAGTTCCACCCCGAAAGTGCATTTCACCGGTGCGCTGATCATTCCCGTGCTGTACCGCGCCGAGCTGATGCGGATCAGCCTGATCACCCTGCAGATCGACCGTCGCGGCAAGGAAGGCCTGATCTGCCGCGACAACATGCGCGCCGACATCGCCGTGGCGTTCTACCTGCGCGTCAACGAGACCCAGGCCGACGTACTGCGCGTGGCCAAGGCGATCGGCGCCGACCGCGCGTCGGACAAGCATGCCGTCGATGAGCTGTTCAACGCCAAGTTCTCCGAAGCACTGAAGACGGTCGGCAAGAAGTTCGATTTCACCGAGCTGTTCGAGAAGCGCCAGGAATTCCGCGACGAGATCATCGCGGTGATCGGCAACGACCTCAATGGGTATGTGCTGGAAGACGTGGCCATCGACTACCTGGAGCAGACCCCGAAGTCGCTGCTGGACCAGTTCAACATCCTCGATGCGCAGGGCATCCGCAAGATCACCGAGCTGACCGCTGCGCAGAACGTGGTGACCAACGAGCTGGAGCAGAACGAGAAGCTGGCCATCACCAAGAAGAACGTCGAAGCCCGCGAAGCACTGCTGGCCCTTGAACGGCAGCAGGCCGAAGCCGAGGCACGGCAGAAGCGCGAGATCGAGACCATCCGTGCGCGCGAGGAAGCCGAGACCGCCAAGGTGCAGGAAGAGCAGCGCCAGCTGTCCGAGAATGCCCGCATCGAAGCGCAGCAGGTGATCGACATCCGCGAGCAGAACCGCATGCGCGAAGTTGAAGTGGCCGAGCAGAACCGCCAGCGCGCCGTGGCCATCGAAGCCGAGCGCGTCGAGCGCGCACGCCAGCTGGAGCAGGTCACCACCGACCGCGAAGTGCAGCTGCAGGGCGTGGAGCGCGACAAGGTGGTCGAGCAGGGCAAGATGGACGTGGCCAACATCACCCGCGAACGCATCTCCATCGACAAGACCGTGGCGCAGGAAGAAGAGCGCATCAAGGAAGTGCGCGAAGTCTCCGAGGCCGACCGCCAGAAGCAGGTGTTGATCCTGGAAGCCGAGGCGAAGGCGCAGGAATCGCTGGTGCGCGAAGTGAAGGAAGCCCAGGCCCGCGAGACCGCCTCCAAGCATCGCGCGGTGGAGCTGACCACGCTGGCGCAGGCCGAGCACGAAGCCGCCGGCAAGCAGGCCGAGGCCAAGCGCCTGCTGGCCGACGCCTTCCGCGCCGAGCAGGCCGCACCCGGCCTGGCCGAAGCGCAGGTACGCGAAGCGTCGGCGCTGGCCATCGAGAAGGTCGGCATCGCCGAGGCGCGCGTGATCGAAGCCAAGGCCGAAGCGAACCTGAAGCAGGGCAGCAACGAGGCGCGCGTGCTGGCCGAGACGCTGCAGGCACAGGCGCAGGGCGAGGAGAAGATGGGCCTGGCCCGCGCCACCGCCACCGAATCGCTGGGCAACGCCGAAGCCGGCGTGGTGCAGAAGAAGCTGTTGGCCGAGGCCGAGGGCCTGGTCCGCAAGTTCGAGGCCATCGCCTCGCTGAGCGACCAGGCGCGCGGCCATGAAGAATTCCGCATGATGCTGGACAACAGCCTGAAGCAGGCGCTGGCCTCGATCGAAGCCGGCAAGGAAGTCTCGCGCGAGAACGCCGGCGTCATCGCCAGCGCGCTGCGCAACGCCGACATCGACCTGGTTGGCGGCGACGGCGGCATGTTCGAGAACCTGATCAAGGCGGTTTCGCTGGGCAAGTCGATCGAAGGCTTCGCCGGCAAGAGTCCGATCGTGCAGGACCTGATGCAGCGCTACCTGGGCGTCAACGTGGCCGACAATGCACCGCGGCAGATCGCCGAGGACGCAGAGACCGTGCCCGTCGCGGCGACCGTTGTGGTCGACAGCGCGCGCTGATCCACCCGGCGATGGCCATCGCCATCGCCCACCCGTGCCGGCCGCATCGACGGCCGGCCGTCCGTGAGCCGGAAACCTGCTGATGTCCGAAACCAAACCGTCCACCGAGTCCGTCGCACCAGAGGCTGCCGGCGATACCGTCGACCAGGCCGTAGCCCAGGGCGGCGCCTATGAAGTCCTGCGGCGCCGTCTCGGCGAACAGGGCCAGCGCCTGCAGGCCGTTGCCGAGCAGCTGAACCGCCAGCGCCTGGCCGAGTTCGGCGACAGCCGCCTGGAGGTGGTCGGCCGTTTCCGTATCCGCAGCGAGAACAACTGTGTCGGCCGCGACATCGTCCAGGTCGGCCCGGATCGCCTGCTGTTCGGCTACAACGTGTTCATCGGGCTCAAGACCCAGACCCGCATCGAAGATGTGTTCGGTCTGTACCGGCTGGTACAGGGCGCTGATGGCTACGACGTCGCTGCCCTTGAACTGAAGGGCAGTTTCCTCGACCAGCCCGGCTTCGTGCATGACTTCAACGAGCTGTACGCGTACTACAAGCATGCGCGCCTGCTGCAGCTGATCGTGGTGGGCGACAAGCTGCTTGCCTCGTTCCAGATCGGCGAGCGCAGCAGCGACGTGCGCGTGTTCCGCTGGGCGTTGTCACGCGAAGGTGAACTGACCTATCTCGATGCGCGCGGCGAGCGTGACATCGCCTTGCCGCCACCCTTCGATTTCGAATGGACCCGCGCCACGCGCGACCTTGCCGTCAACGGCCGCCATTCGCATCTGAACATCCTCGATACCCTGTTCGTGGAAACCACCGGTGGCGATCTCACCATCAAGGTGGAGAACAACACCGAAACCGGGCAGGGCATCTACAGCGAACCGGTGGAGGACAGCACGCAGTCGCTGGACGACGCCCAGTTCGAGTTCGCCCGGGTCGGCTCGCTGGTGCTGCTGAAAGTGCTGCCCTACCGCGAAACCGAATGGCGCGGACTGATCTACAACACGCTTACCGGCGACATCGTGCGCAACGATGCCATCGTCCAGGCCTGCGTGCAGCTGCCCGAAGACCACGGCATCATCTTCCCCGGCGGCTATTACCTGCAGGGTGGCGAGCACAAGGCGTTCGACGCCTCGATGGATGGCATGCAGTTCAAGCGCAGCATCCGTTCGCCCAACGGCGAGGACGTGCTGTACATCTTCTACGAGCGCGAAGGCGGGCGTTCGGCGCTGTTCGTCTACAACACCATCCAGCGCGTGCTGCAGAACCCCGTGTTCGGCCACGGCTATGCCTTCATGCAGGACGGGCGCATGGTGCTGTTCCATGCCGAAGGCACCGAGCCGACCCGCATCCATCCGATGCAGGTCTGGCAGACGCCTTTCAGCAGCGATGAGTTCGCCGCCAGCCGTCCGCCCGGCAATACCTTCATGGGGCGCATCGGCAACGCCGAGCTGGTTCGCGGCATCTCCAACCTGTTCAACCTGGCGCGCGAGATCGACGGCCAGGATGTATCGGTGCAGCGCTACCAGCGCCTGGTAGCCGACACCCGGCGGCTTTTCGATGCGCATCATTGGCTGGGTGACGAGGCCTGCGATGGCGCCGAGGCCCTGCTGCGGCAGATCAGTGCCACCGGCGAATCGGTGCTGGACGAATACGAAAAGGTGCAGTCGATCCGCCAGCAGTCGGCCCAGGCAATGGCCGAGGCCGAGGCCACGCACAAGGCGCTGCTGGGCCGGCTGCAGCCGGAAAACTGGAACGAGGTGCAGGCCTTCGTCGAAGCGCTCAACGCGATCACCGCACTGCGCGGTCGACTGCTGACCATCCGCGAACTGCGCTACATCGATACCGCGCGCATCGAGGCGATGGCCGCCGAGCTGGTGCAGGCGCACGACCGTGTCGGCGCCGCCACCGGTGCCTTCCTTGCCGGCGATGCAGCACTGGCCCCCTTGACCGCCCGCATGCAGGCGCTGGACGAAGCCGCACAGCAGGCCGCCAGTGCACGCCAGCTGGATGAGCAGCTGGACGGCCTGCGCGGCATGGCCGGCGATCTGGACATGCTGTCCGAGCTGATGGCCGGGCTGAAGGTCGACGATGCGACCGCGCGCACCCGCGTCGTCGAATCCATCTCGCTGCTGTACGGGCGCCTGAACCAGGCACGCGCACGCGCCGAACAGCGCCGCAAGTCGCTGGGTTCGGCCGAAGCCGTGGCCCAGTTCGCCGCCCAGTTCGCCCTGTTCTCGCAGTCGATCACCAGCGCGCTGGCGATGGCCAGCGACCCTGAGCGGGCCGACGAACAGTTGTCGCGCCTGCTGGTGCAGCTGGAAGAACTGGAAAGCCAGTTCGGCGAGCACGAGCAGTTCCTCGGCGACATCCTGAGCAAGCGCGAAGAGCTGGTCGAAGCCTTCGATACGCACAAGCAGGCCCTGCTGGACGATCGCCAGCGCAAGGCGCGCTCGGTGCTCGATGCCGCCAACCGCATCCTTGATGGCCTCGGAAAGCGTACCGAGCGGTTCGGCACGGCCGACGAGCTCAACGCTTTCTTCGCCGGCGATCCGCTGATCCTCAAGCTGCGTGAACTGGCCGAGCGCCTGCGTGCGCTGCGCGACAACGTCAAGGCAGACGATGTCGAGGCGCGCCTGAAGGGCGTGCGCGACCAGGCCGTGCGCCAGCTGCGCGACCGCAGCGACCTGTACGAGGCCGGCGGCAACGTGGTCCGCCTTGGTCCGCGCCATCGATTCAGCGTGAACACCCAGGCGCTGGACCTGACCCTGCTGCCACGGGGTGAAACCCTCGCCATCCACCTCACAGGCACCGATTTCCTGGAGACCCTGCACGATCCCGAGCTTGATGCGCTCAAGCCGTTCTGGCCGGTGACCCTGGATTCGGAATCGGCAGCGATCTACCGTGGCGAATACCTGGCCGGGTGCCTGTTGCTGGCTGCGGAGGAGGGCCGCGATGGCCTGGACCTGGCCCAGCTGCAGCACGATGCAGCCGAACCGGAAGCGCTGGGCCAGCGGGTCCGCGCCTTTGCCGCGCCCCGTTACCGCGAGGGCTACGAGCGCGGTATCCATGACCATGACGCCGCCCTGATCCTGCGCGCGCTGTTGCCGCTGCAGCAGGCCGCCGGACCGCTGCGGCATTCGCCCCATGTGCGTGCGTTGGCACTGCTGTTCTGGGCCGCGCGGCAACGCGATGAAGCCGTGGCGCAGTGGCCCGGCCGGCAGGCCGGTGCGGAGGCCATCGCGCGCCTGTTCGGTTCCGATGAGGGGCGCCAGGCCCTGCGTGCGGAAATGGCCAAGGCGCTGCATGACCATGCACTCGCGCATGCACTGCCGTTCGATGCCGCCGCCGCCGATGCAGCAGCGGCATACCTGGGCGAAGAACTGGTGGCCGGCGAGCCGGTGTTCAGCACCAGCCGGCACGCGCAGGCATTGCTGGACGCGCTGTCGCAGCAACTGGAGCAGGCGGGCCAGCGTGATGCGCTTGAACGTGCGCTGCAGCGCTCGCAGGATCCGCTGGCCATGCGCTGGGCATTGGCCGGGCAATGGCTGCGGGCGCTCGCCGGGCTGCCGGCACAGTCGGCGCATGCCGGCTATGTCGAAGAAGCAGCGGCATTGCTGCTGGTGCAGCGACAGCTGCGCACCCGTGCCAGCGATGCACCGCTGCAGGCGGAGGTCAGCGGCCTGCTGGGTGAACACGCCCGCATCCACAACGGCAGCCTGACCGTGTCGCTGGACGATTTCCTGGCACGCCTGCAGCATCACCTGCAGGCGTTCGTACCGGCCTTCCATGCCTATCAGGCGGTGCGCCAGGGCATCATCGGTCGCGAACGCGAAACCCTGCGGCTGTCGGAGTTCAAGGCCCGGCCGTTGTCGTCCTTCGTGCGCAACAAGCTGATCAACGACGTATATCTCGGCGTGATCGGCGACAACCTGGCCAAGCAGATGGGTACCGTTGGCGAGAACAAGCGCAGCGACCTGATGGGCCTGCTGATGATGATCTCGCCGCCCGGCTACGGCAAAACCACGTTGATGGAGTACGTGGCACATCGCCTCGGCCTGGTCTTCATGAAGATCAACGGCCCGGCGCTGGGCCACGAAGTGCGGTCGCTGGATCCGCAGCAGGCACCGGACGCCACCTCGCGGCAGGAGCTGGAAAAGCTCAACCTGGCGCTGGAGATGGGCAACAACACCATGCTGTATGTCGATGACATCCAGCACACGCACCCCGAGTTCCTGCAGAAGTTCATCTCGCTGTGCGATGGCACGCGCCGCATCGAAGGCGTATGGCGCGGCCGTACGCGCACCTACGACATGCGTGGCAAGAAGTTCTGCGTGGTCATGGCCGGCAACCCGTACACCGAATCCGGCGAAGTGTTCAAGATTCCGGACATGCTGGCCAACCGTGCCGACATCTACAACCTGGGCGATGTGCTCGGTGGCATGGAAGCAGCCTTCACGCTCAGCTACATCGAGAACAGCCTGACCTCCAACCCGGTATTGGCGCCGCTGGCCACGCGCGAGATGGCCGACCTGTACCTGCTGGTCGACCGCGCGATGGGCAAGGATGTGTCCACCAACGGCTTGAGCCACGCCTACAGCGGCGCCGAGATCAACGAGATCACCGCCACCGTGCAGCGCATGCTGCAGGTCCGCGATGTGGTCTACAAGGTCAACCAGCAGTACATCGCCAGCGCTGCCCAGGATGACCGCTATCGCACCGAGCCGCCCTTCCGCCTGCAGGGCAGCTACCGCAACATGAACAAGCTGGCGGAGAAGATTTCGCCGGTGATGAATGACGACGAGCTGCAGCAGCTGATCTCCGACCACTACCTGGGCGAAGCGCAGCTGCTGACCACCGGTGCCGAAGAGAATCTGCTGAAGCTGGCCGAGCTGCGTGGCGTGCTCGATGAAGAACGCGCGCAACGCTGGGCGCAGATCAAGCGTGATTTCCTGCGCAACAAGGCAATGGGTGCCGGTGACAGTGATGTCGGTGGCCGCGTGGTCGCGCAGCTGGCCGACATCGCCAGTGCGTTGCAGCTGCCACCGCCACCGCCGGCAGAGGTGGCCGTCGCACCGGAGCCTGCGCCATGGCCCGCCCTGCTGGCAGCGCTGCAGCGCCTGGCCGATGCACGTCCGGCCAGCGCGCCGGCTGCCGCCGTACCGCAGGCCGCAGCCACGCCATTGGCCGAAGACCTGCAGGCTGGTCTGGCACCGCTGCTGCAGCTGCTGGTTGCCTCGCAGGAACAGCAGGTGCAGTTGTCGCAGACGTTGGCGGCGTTTGCCGGGTGGGCCCGGCAGCAGGTAACGGCCGATGTGGCCACGACCGACACGCGTCGTCGCCCGCGGGTGCGTCGTGCAGCGACTCCGGAAGAACGTGCGCTGGACGAAGCGCTGATGCGCCACTTCTACGGTGAATCATTGCCGCCGGAAACGGTGGCTGATGACGGCCCACGGCCGCCGCCACTGCCGTGACCTGCGTGCGCTCCCTGCCCGAACCCACGCTTCCGGCGCGCGCCGATGTGGCCACGCTGGCAGCGTACGGCAGCCACTTGCTGCAGGTATTGGCCGAGCCTGCACCGTTGCAGGCCGGCGCGGAAGGCGAGGGACTGGTGGCTGCGCTGGCGCGGATCGCATTGGCGTTGCAGGCCAGCGATCCGGCGCGCCTGCGCCGGCAGGAGAGCTGGTGGGGGCGCCTGCTCGGCCGTGACGTTGAACGCCAGGCACAGGCGCAGGGGCTGCAGGCGCAGCTGGGCGTGCTGGCGCTGCAGGCGCGCGAGCAGGCGCAGGGTCTCGCGCAGCGTGTGCAGCAGCGTGCCCGGGCCATCATCGACAACGATGCCGCTGCCGCCGCGTTGGAGGCCTGGGCCACGTTCGGCGCCGCGCAGCTGGCGACACTACAGGGAGCTGCGCAGGTCGCGCTGGCCCCACGCGTGGACCATCTGCAGCGGCTTGCCACGCTGCGACGCATCGAAAGCGGGCAGTGGCGGCTGCTGCAGGAGCAGGACGAAGCCCTGCTGCAGCGCTTCGTCCGCATCCACGATGTCCTGCTGCCGGCCTGGCGCCAGGCCGCATTGGCGCGCCAGGCACTGGCGCAGGCTGCACAGGCCGAGCAGGCAGCCACGCTGCAGGCCCAGATCGACGACGAAGTAGCCGCTGCTCAGGCTAGACTGCCCTGAGCCGGCCGCCGCTGCCGCTTATCCACCGCAAGGACACTGCCCGATGACCCAGGACAGCCAGAACTCCGGCACGCTCGTGCCCGCCACCACGCCCGCCCCTGAACTTGATGACAGCACGTTGAAGGCCCTCGGCCTGGTCCGCGACGACCTGCCGCGCATCGCCGAAATCGGCCGCGAGCTGGAAGACCTGCGTCCGGGCAACCTGCAGGTGTTCGGCCGTGAAGCCGCCGCACGCACAACGGCCTTCTCCAGCCAGCTGCTGGACCAGGTGCGCAACCGTGACCTCGACGCCAATGGCGAGAAGCTCGGCGAAGTGGTGCGCATCGCGCGCGAGCTCAAGCTGGATGGTTTTTCCCAGCGCTCGAAGGTGCCGTTGATCGGTGGCCTCATCGATCGCCTGCGTTCTTCCAAGGGCGAGCTGGTGCAGAAGTTCAGCGATACCAATTCGCAGATCGAACAGCTGCTCGGCGACGTGGGTGCGCAACAGGCGCTGATGGGCAAGCGGGTAAGCGATTTCGACCGCATGCATGACATCGTCCGCGAGGAGCGTCATGCGCTGGGCCTGTATGCCGCCGCCGGCAAGCAGCGCCTGGCCCAGCTGCAGTCCGAGCAGTTGCTGGGGCAGGGCAGCGATGACCCGCAGCAGCGCATCCGCCAGAGCGAGATCGACAATGCGATCCGCCTGATCGAGAAGCGCGTCTCCGACCTGCAGCTGATGCAGCACGCGGCTGACCAGTCGCTGCCGATGATCCGCCTGATCCAGGCCAATGCGCTGCAGCTGATCGAGAAGTTCAACACCGTCCGCGACATCACCATCCCCTCGTGGAAGCGTCAGTTCGCGATCCAGTTGTCGCTGGGCGAACAGAAGAACGCTGCCGAACTGGCCAATGCCATCGACGATGCGACCAATGAGCTGATGCGACGCAATGCCGACCTGATGCGCCAGGCGTCGGTGGACATCGCACGCAGCAACCAGCGCGGCGTGATCGACGTGGCCACGCTGCGCCACGTCCACGATCAGCTGATCGCTACCGTCGAGGAAGTGCGCAGCATCCATCGCGAGGGCATGCAGCAGCGGCAGCAGGCCGAAGTCGAGCTGTCGCGCCTGCGCGAGGACCTGCAGCAGCGCCTGGCGGCGCCGACGGCGTCGTAACGGTCACCCCACATCCACCAGGCATCTGGCCGGACACAATGCACCCAACCTGCCACGGCTGGGTGCCAGCCGTGCGCGTTCCATCATCGCGCGCCGTCTGCGGTGCGACATGCCGTCAATGAGGTTGCAAATGGATATGCCCCTTCTCCGTTCGCGCATGGCCCGCATCGCCGCTGTTCCAGGTTTGCTGCTCGCTCTGGCTGCGTGCGCCGCCGGAGAATCGTCGAGCCCGGCCACTTCGTCGCCAACCATTGCAACGGCGCCCGCCACTGCTTCGACGGCCGCACCCGTGTCTGCATCAGCATCGGCCGACAGCGGGTTGGCCGCGTTGATCCAGGCCAGCGGGGTGAAATGCAGCGACGCCAGCAAGGGCGCTGGCTGCACGGCGGGTGACGTCGACAGCGGTGATTTCTACGACGTCGAGCTTTCCCCGGCCTGTGGCGAACAGGGCTTCTTCGCCGGCGTTGCCGAGGACAAGGGCGTGGACACCCTGGACGCAGTGCCGAGCACCGGCAGCAGGGTTTCGACGACCGCAAGGCTGTCGAAAGGGCAGCTGGTCTGCGTACAGGGCATCGGTCGTGCCGGACAGAATCCACTCTTCTATTACGTGGTCGCCATTCCCGCCGCAACGGTCGACAAGTGCAAAGGCAGCGCGTTGTGTGAGACCTATGGTGACAGGCCCATCAGCGGCATGAAGGAAATGGGAAGCGAAGCCTGCCACGTGGCAGGGCCGGGACACTACGCTGGCAACTGCGCGCAGGGCTGGGTCAGTGCTGACGTGCTCGACCTGTTTTCTGACGGGATGTAATCGACGTCAAGCGAGGTTGCCTGCCCTGGCGGCCACTTTGTGGCGGCGATCTTCACTTCAGCTGGGCTACCGCCCAATCGGCCAACGCGTCCACGCGCGCATCGACAGGGCCGTCCGGCCGCGCCAGCACCCAGAACCCGCCGGTCGCGGCAAATCCCCACGGTGCCACCAGCCGCCCGGCTGCCAGATCCTCGGCCACCAGTGGCTCCGGCGCGATCGCCGGGCCCAGCCCCGCTACCGCTGCTTCCAGCAGGTAGTACAGGTGTTCGAAGCCGGTGCCGAGCTGCAGCTGGGCCGGGTCCAGCCCGTGCGACTGCGCCCATGCAGGCCACGCCTGCGGGCGCGAACTGGTGTGCAGCAGCGTTTCCCGCAGCAAGGCCGACGGGGGGACATGGCGCAACCGCTGCGCCGCCGGGTGCGAGGGCGCCACCACCACACCCACCCGTTCCGGTGCCAGCTCGCGCACCTGCCAGCCGCGCGGCCATGGTCCCTGTGCCAGCAGCAGCACCGCATCCAGCGTGGCCTGCGCCTCGGTGAAACTGCCATCCAGGGCCGACCACTGCAGGCGCACGCCGGGCAGGGCAGCCTGCAGTGCCGGCAGCCGCGGAATCATCCAGCGCGCCAGCACGCTGCCGCTGCAGCCCAGCACCAGGGCCGGCTCCGCGCTTGGCCGCCGCAGTTCGCGCACGCAGTCTTCAATGCCGCCGAACGCCTCGCTGCAGGCCTGTTGAAGGCGGGTGCCGGCGGCGGTCAGGCGCAGTCCGCGGCCGGCGCGCTGGAACAGGGCCAGGCCCAGATGGTCTTCCAGCAGCTTCAGTTGCCGGCTGATCGCGCCATGGGTCACATGCAGCGCCTGGGCCGCGCGGCCAACGCCGCCCAGACGTGCGGTGGCCTCGAACGCCCGCAGGGCATTCAAGGGCGGCAGCGGTGACGTGCTCATGTGAGATTTCCTGACGGGATAGGCCAGATAATATCCATTTTCCGGACACAATCCGTGCGCTAGAGTATCCACCTGTCTGAACGACCGGTCGTCTCCATGCCTGACTCTCCCATCGCCGATTTCCATGCCTTCCCTGACGCCCAGGGCCACTTCGGCCGTTACGGTGGCAGCTTCGTCGCTGAAACCCTGGTCGGCCCGCTGCAGGAACTGGCCCAGGCCTATGACCAGGCCCGCCAGGATCCGGCGTTCCAGCTGGCCTATGACCGCGACCTGGCCCATTACGTTGGCCGGCCGAGCCCGATCTACCATGCTGAACGATTGAGTGACCACGTCGGTGGCGCCCAGATCCTGCTCAAGCGCGAGGACCTGAACCACACCGGCGCGCACAAGATCAACAACACCATCGGCCAGGCGCTGCTGGCGGCGCGGATGGGCAAGAAGCGCATCATCGCCGAGACCGGCGCCGGCCAGCATGGCGTGGCCAGTGCCACCGTCGCGGCGCGGCTGGGCCTGGAGTGCGTGGTGTACATGGGCGCCACCGACATCGAGCGGCAGAAGATCAACGTCTACCGCATGAAACTGCTCGGGGCGACGGTGGTGCCGGTGACCTCCGGCTCGGCCACCCTGAAGGACGCCCTCAACGAAGCGATGCGCGACTGGGTCACCAACGTGCAGGACACCTTCTACATCATCGGCACGGTAGCGGGTCCAGACCCGTACCCGCGCATGGTGCGCGACTTCAACGCCATCGTCGGCCGCGAGGCACGCGAGCAGATGCTGGCCGAGTACGGTCGCCTGCCTGATGCGATCACCGCCTGCGTCGGCGGCGGCAGCAATGCGATCGGCCTGTTCCATGCCTTCCTCAACGACCGCCAGGTCGAGATCGTCGGCGCTGAAGCGGCCGGTGATGGCATCCACACCGGCCGCCACGCAGCTTCCATCGCCGCCGGCCGCCCGGGCGTGCTGCACGGCAACCGCACCTATGTGCTGTGCGACGACGATGGCCAGATCATCGAGACCCATTCGGTGTCGGCCGGCCTGGATTACCCGGGTGTAGGCCCCGAGCATGCGTTCCTGGCCGACAGCGGCCGTGCGCGCTACGTCGGCATCACCGACGAAGAGGCGCTGCAGGCCTTCCATCTGCTGGCCCACACCGAAGGCATCCTGCCGGCGCTGGAGTCCAGCCATGCGCTTGCGCAGGCGATGAAGCTCGCGCGCGGGCGTCCGCGCGACCAGATCGTGCTGTGCAACCTGTCAGGACGTGGCGACAAGGACGTGCATACCATCGCGGCGCGCGAAGGGCTGGTGCTGTGAGCGCACTGATGCGCAGCACGGGCGTGCTGCTGGTGCTGGGCCTGGCCGCGTGCCAACCGCCGGAGCCGCCGGTGCTGGCGCCGGCGGCCAAGGCTGCTGCGCAACCGGCGCAGCCGATGGCGGCCAACGATGACGTCGACCCGATTGCGAGCACGCCCATCGATGATCCACCGGCCTCGGCTGTGGTCTCCAGCGATGACGCGCCCGCCGTGGCGTCGGTGGCGCTGGATCATGCCGGCGAGGTGCTGATTGGTCAGCACATGAGCGACCTGAAGGCCTTCGGGCCGTGGAAGGCAATGGGCGCGGTCGAAGCCATCGGCGGCAGCTGCGCGTACTACGACGGGAAGGGGCTGCCGCCCGGCGTGTCGATGATGACCGACGAAGACCGCGTGGTCCGTTTCGATCTTGGTCCGGGCGAGGACGCCAAGGCGCCGGTCGACCAGCCGGGTCCGTTCGGACTGCGCATCGGCATGACGCGGACGCAGGCGGTGGCGCAGTTCCCCGGTGCGCCGGTCTCCAGCCCGCATGCCTACGACGGCGATCAGGGCGAGTACCTGACCTGGCAGGATCCGGGTTCCGACCTGGGCATCCGCCTGGAAGTGTTTGAAGGGAAGGTCATCCTGATGTACTGGGGGACCAGCGAAGCGATTGAACTGATTGAAGGATGTGCCTGAGATGCCTGTTTCCCGACTCGATGACTGTTTCCAGCGCCTGCGCCAGCAGCAGCGCAAGGCCCTGATCCCCTTCATCACCGCCGGTGATCCCTCGCTGGAAGCCACGGTGCCGGTGATGCACGCGCTGGTCCAGGCCGGTGCCGATGTGATCGAACTGGGCGTGCCGTTCTCCGATCCGATGGCCGACGGCCCGACCATCCAGCGCAGCTCCGAGCGAGCGCTGGCGCGCGGTGCCGGCAACCGTTACGTGCTGCAGGCGGTGGCGCAGTTCCGGCAACAGGACACGCAGACGCCGGTGGTGCTGATGGGCTATCTCAACCCGGTGGAGATCCAAGGTTACGTGGCGTTCGCCGAAGCGGCGGTGGCGGCTGGCGTGGACGGCGTGCTGCTGGTCGACCTGCCGCCGGAAGAGGCCGGCGAAGCCCAGCAGGCCTTCGACGCTGCAGGCCTTGCGCTGGTTCTGCTGGCATCGCCGACCACCAGCGAGGCACGCGCCGACAAGCTGCTGGCGCTGGCCCGTGGTTATCTGTACTACGTCAGCTTTGCCGGGGTCACCGGCGCCTCCGAACGATTGGACAGCGACGCGGCCAGCGCACGCCTGCAGGCGCTGCGGGCCAGGGCCAGCGTGCCGGTGGTGGCCGGCTTCGGCATCAAGGACGCAGCCAGTGCGGCGGCCATGGCGCGCCAGGCCGACGGCGTGGTGGTCGGCAGCGCACTGGTGGCGGTGCTGGCCGAAGCGACCTCGACCGAGGATGCGGCGCAGCGCGCCGCAGCGTTCCTGGCTCCGCTGCGGCAGGCGTTGGATCAGTAATGGTAGCGCCGGGCCATGCCCGGCGGTGGGGCGCGGAAGAATATCCGCCGGGCATGGCCCGGCGCTACCCAGCACCTAAACGTACGTCCCAGCATGGTTTTTTCCAGCGGGCCCAAGGCCGGGCAGGGGGTGCACGGGCAGGGAAAGCGGAGCTAGACTGTCCGCCTTTGCGGCCCCCGGGCCGCCCTGAACGGAAGTGTCCTCCCGCATGAGTTGGCTCAGCAAGTTGATGCCGTCTGGCATCCGCACCGACAACACCCCCAGCAAGAAGCGCAGCGTCCCCGAGGGCCTGTGGGAAAAGTGCAGCAACTGCGGCAGTGCGTTGTACCGTCCGGAGCTGGAAGAGAATCTGGAGGTCTGCCCGAAGTGCGGCCACCATATGGCCATCCGCGCGCGCGCCCGTCTGGCTGCGCTGTTCGACGCCGACAGCACCACCGAGATCGCTGCCCGCCTGGGGCCGACCGACCTGCTGAAGTTCAAGGACCAGAAGAAGTACAGCGAGCGCATCAAGATCGCGCAGAAGAACACCGGTGAGTACGACGCGCTGATCGCCATGCGCGGCCTGCTCAAGGGCCGTCCCCTGGTGGCCTCGTCCTTCGATTTCGCCTTCATGGGGGGCTCGATGGGCTCGGTGGTCGGCGAGCGCTTCGCCCTTGCCGCCGAGACCGCCGCCGAGATCGGCGCACCGTACGTGTGCTTCTCCGCCAGTGGCGGCGCGCGCATGCAGGAGGGCCTGTTCTCGCTGATGCAGATGGCCAAGACCTCGGCCGCGCTGGGCAAACTGCGTGAAGCCGGACAGCCGTACATTTCGGTGCTGACCCACCCGACCACCGGCGGTGTGTCGGCATCGTTCGCCATGCTGGGCGACATCAACATCGCCGAACCGCGTGCACTGATCGGCTTCGCCGGCCCGCGCGTGATCGAGCAGACCGTGCGCGAGAAGCTGCCGGAAGGGTTCCAGCGTTCGGAGTTCCTGCTCGAGCACGGCGCCATCGACCAGATCTGTGACCGTCGTGAACTGCGCGACCGCCTGGCCGACCTGCTGGCGATGCTGCGTCGCGAACCGGCACCGGAGGAAGCTTGATGGGGAGCCGCAAGTACTTCGGTACCGACGGCATCCGCGGTCGAGTCGGCCAAGGGGCGATCTCGGCTGATTTCGTGCTGCGCCTGGGCAACGCCCTTGGCCGCGTGCTGGTCGCCCAGCGCGGCCAGGAGGGGCGCCGTCCGATCGTAGTGATCGGCAAGGACACGCGGATCTCCGGCTACATGTTCGAAGCCGCGCTGGAAGCCGGGCTGGTCGCTGCGGGCGCTGACGTGCAGCTGCTCGGCCCGATGCCGACCCCGGCCGTTGCTTTCCTGACCCGTACCTTGGGCGTGGACGCGGGCATCGTCATCAGTGCGTCGCACAACCCGCATTACGACAACGGCATCAAGTTCTTCTCCGCCCAGGGCGAGAAGCTCGACGATGCCACCGAGCTGGCGCTGGAAGCCGCATTGGACGTGCCGTTCACCACGGCTGTTTCGGAAAAACTCGGCAAGGCCTCGCGTGCACGCGAGGCCGTCGGCCGCTACATCGAGTTCTGCAAGTCCAGCGTGCCGCGCGCGTTCGATCTTCGCGGTGTGCGCCTGGTGCTCGACTGCGCGCATGGCGCCACCTACCAGATCGCGCCGCTGCTGTTCCGCGAACTGGGCGCGGAGGTCATCGGCATCGGTGCCGAACCCAATGGCGTCAACATCAACGACGGCGTCGGGTCGACCCACATCGACAACCTCGCTGCCAAGGTGCGTGAGACCCGCGCCGACCTGGGCATCGCCTTCGACGGCGATGGTGACCGGGTATTGATGGCCGATGACCGCGGCAACCCGGTCGACGGCGATGACCTGGTGTACATCCTGGCGCGCGCATGGCAGGCCGAAGGGCGCCTGCGCGGTCCGGTGGTCGGTACCCTGATGAGCAACTTCGGTCTGGAAAAGGCCCTGGCCGAGCTGCAGATTCCGTTCCAGCGCAGCAACGTCGGCGACCGCTACGTGCATCAGGCACTGGTGGAGGGAGGCGGCGTGCTCGGCGGCGAAGCGTCCGGCCATCTGCTGTGCCTGGACCGGGCCACCACCGGCGACGGCATCGTCAGTGCCCTGCAGGTGCTGGTGGCGCTGAAGCAGCAGGGAAAGAACCTGCGCGAAGCGCTGCAGCCGTTGTCCAAGGTGCCGCAGAAGACGGTCAACGTGCGCCTTGGCGATGTCTCGGCCAAGGCCACCGTGCAGGCCGAGAGCGTGCAGGCTGCGCTGCTCGAAGCGCAGCAGGCGGTATCCGGTCGCGGGCGTGCCTTCCTGCGTCCTTCCGGCACCGAACCGGTGGTGCGGGTCACGGTCGAGGCCGATGACGCGACGCTGATGCAGGACACCCTGGACCGGCTTTCGGCGGCGGTCAGGACAGCGGCTGCGGCCTGAACCCTGTCGCTGGATCGAACCGACAACATGGCCGCTTGTGCGGCCATGTTGCTGTCTGCCGCAAGCAAGGCATCAGACGCTGCGCGGCATCTCCGTCTGCCATTTCCAGGTGTCGCGGCACATGTCCTCCAGGCCATGGCGCGCGGTCCAGCCCAGCTCGCGCAGGGCCAGGGACGGGTCGGCAAAACTCACCGCGATGTCGCCGGTACGGCGACCGGTGATCCGGAACGGAATCGGCCGGCCGACGGTCTGCTCGAAGGCCTTGATCAGTTCCAGCACGCTGTGGCCCTGGCCGGTGCCCAGGTTCAGTGTGATGCTGCGGCGCTTGTCGCGCAGGTACTGCAGCGCCAGCACATGGGCCCGCGCCACGTCCTGCACATGGATGTAGTCGCGTACGCCGGTGCCGTCACAGGTCGGATAGTCATCGCCGAATACCTGCACTTCGGGCAGCAGGCCGGCGGCCACCTGGGCGATGTAGGGCATCAGGTTGCTGGGCGTTCCGTGCGGCAGCTCGCCGATCAGCGCGCTTGAATGCGCCCCCACCGGGTTGAAGTAGCGCAGCGTTGCCACATGCAGCGACGTATCGGCGCCGACCAGGTCGGACAGCAGCTGCTCCACCACCAGCTTCGAACGGCCATAGGGCGTCATCGCGCAGGTCGAGGCCGTTTCGGCCACCGGGCAATGGTCCTGGTCGCCGTACACGGTTGCCGACGAGCTGAACACGAACGTGCCCACGCCGGCATCGCGCATGGCGCCGAGCAGGGCGAGGGTGCCGCTGATGTTGTTGTCGAAGTAGTCCAACGGCATCTGCCGCGATTCGCCAACCGATTTCAGCGCGGCAAAATGCAGTACCGCATCGATCGAATGCTCGCGCAGCACCGCGGTGATCCGCGCACGGTCACGCACGTCGGCCTGTACGAACAGCGGCGCGATGCCGGTGATGTCGCCGATCCGGCCGATCACCCCTGCGTCGCTGTTGCACAGTGAATCGACGACGACCACCGCATGGCCCTGCTGCTGCAGTTCCACGCACGTGTGGGAGCCGATGAATCCAGCGCCGCCGGTAACCAGAACGTTCATTTCCTGTAGTCCTTCCACTCTGTTGGAGCTTCCTTGCCGAAGCTGTGCCAGCCCAGTGCTGGCAGCGCCATCACGGCCCCGGCACCATCTTCTTCTGCCGCGCCTTGAAGCCGTTGAACAGCGGTGCGATCAACGGGTTGTAGCTCCACGCGATGCGCTTGCGCAGCCAGCTTGCCGGCCGGTTGCGGATGGCGAAGCGGTAGATGCGCTCGGGATCGCCGCCGACCACGTTGCGGCCGAAGGGATGGGTGGTATGCAGGTAGCGGAACCCCTGCTCACGTGCCACTTCGATGTAGTCCTGGTCGAAATCGCCGTACGGCCAGCACAGGGTGTCCGACACTTCGCCCAGCTTCTCCAGCAGCACTTCCCTGGCCATCGACAGGTCGCCACTGATGCCGGCGCGGCGCTGGGCGCGATCCAGGTCCTGGCGGCGCAGCCAGCGCGTATGGGTGTGGGTGTGGCAATGGATCTCGAACGTGCCCGCCTCGATGGCTGCACGTGCTTCGCTCCAGCGCATCATCACCTCGTCACTGCGGCCCTGCTTGTAGATCAGGTCTTCGCAGGCGCGATGTTCGGGCGTTTCCGGCAGCGTGGCGCCGGCGATGCCGGCATGCGGGCGCATCGGCCCCTCGTGCATCCAGCCGGTCACCACGAACACTACCGCGTGCATGCCGTACTTCTGCAGGATCGGATGGGCGTAGACCCAGTTATCCAGGTAGCCATCATCGAAGGTGATCACGATCGATTTGCGCGGCACCGGCTTGCCGGCCAGGAAGCCGGCGTACTGGTCCAGCGTCAACGAGGTCCAGCCGGTGCGCGCCAGCCAGGCGATCTGGCTTTCGAAATTCTCCGGCGACACCGTGATCATGCCGGGCGAGTTGCTGACGTGGTGATGCATCAGCACCGGTACGGTTCTGGCATTAGCCATGACCCAGCTCCTTCATCCATTGGTGGTAATAGTGTTCGGTGGCTTCAGCGTGGCCTTCGGGGCTGAAACGCTTGGCGCTGCGGATCCAGTCCCAGCCGGAACGTCCCATCTGCCGGCGACGCTCGGGATCGTCCACCAGCAGCCGCAACGCGCCGGTGAGGGCGCCGCTGTCACCCAGTCGAGTGAGGATGGCATTGCTGCCTTCCACCAGCATTTCAGGCACGCCGCCGACCCGATGCGACACGATCGGCAGGCCGGCCTGGGCCGCTTCCAGGAACACCGTGCCCGATGCTTCCTTGTGTGTGGCCAGGGCGAAGATGTCAAAGCCGGGCATCAGCTGGCTGGCATCGCTGCGGAAGCCCAGCAGATGGACCTGGTGCTGCAGGTCGTGCTCGGCGCACGTGGCCTGCAGGCGCTGCATCACTGCCTGGCCATCGCCGACCACCACCAGATGCAGGCGGGGATTGGCCTTGCACAGCGGCACCATGGCCTGCAGCAGTTCGGCGTGGCCCTTGGGTTCGCGCAGCACGGCCACGCAGCCCACTACGATGTCCTGTTCGTCGAATCCGAGCTCGGCGCGCACGCGTGCGCGCGCCTCCTGCAACGCCTGCCAGGAGGGCTCATGCATGGCGTCGGTTGGCGCAACCGCCATCGGCGGCACGATGCCGATGTGATCGGCGGGAATGCCACGGTCGGCCAGCAGTTGCTTGACGAAATTGCTCACCGTGATGACCCGGTGCGGCAGGCCGGTGTAGGTCAGCAGCGAATTCACCGGGCTCATCAGGTGGCGCGAGCGCACTACCAGCGGTGTGCCGCCCAGGCGTGCGCCCGCGGCGGCAATCAATGCATCGCGACGGCTGGTGGTGTTGACCACGTCGTAGCGCTCGCGGCGGACCAGCCGTGACACCGACCAGATGCCGCGCAGCAGCCGGGCCAGGCCGCCCATGCGCAGCGTATGCACGGTGAAGCCATCATCGCGCGCGCGCTTTGCCAGGCGCGCGTCCGGCTGGCACAGCAGGGCGACGTCATGGCCGCGCGCGCGCATCACCTGCATGTGGCGGAAAATGTAGATCTCCTGCCCACCCATGCCTTTGGCGGCTTCGGTATGCAGGATGCGCAGCGGACGGTTCATGGTGGATCGGTCCTTGGATTCAGCGGTTGCGGAAGCGCGTCAGCGCTTCCCATGCCGCGCGGATGCTGGCGGCGTCGGGGGTCTGTTGCGGCAGGGGGCGGTAGCGCGCATCGAGCGCGGTGGCGTTGCCGAATTTGTCGAACACGTAGATCGCCTCGCCATTGCGCACCGCACGCTGCGACCAGCTTTCCACCACCAGCGCACGCTTGCCGGTCGGTGCAGCCAGCAGGTCGTGGCCGGTGCTGTAGTCGGTCAATGCGTTCTCGCAGCCCAGGCCGTGGCGCATCAGCGTCGGCACCCAGTCTTCATGCGAACTGACCCGCGCGTCGCGGCCGCCACCCTGGCCGGGCCAATGCAGCACGAAAGGCACCTGCAGCTGGTGGTTGGAGAAGTTGCCGTTGTGGCCCCAGTAGTTGAGTTTGAGGTCGTTGAATTCCTCGGCGTGGTCACCGGTCACCAGCACGATCGTGTCCTGGTCCAGTCCCTGTGCACGCAGGTCATCCAGCAGCGATCCAATCAGGCTGTCGGCGTAATGCACCGCGGTGTGATAACGGTTCAATTCCGGCGTTGGATCGTGCTCGGGGCCGAACTTGAGAAAATCGATGGCATCGGCCATCGGCGTAGCGAGCGGCGGATAGCCGGCCGGCATGTGGTAGGGCGCGTGGGTGGAATCGAGGAACACGAAACCAAACCACGGGCGCTGCGCAGCCTGGCTGGCGCGGATGTCCTTCTGCAGTCCAGCGACGATGGCGGCATCACGGCCGTCGGAGGTCAGTTCGGACGGCCCCTGGTGCAACTGGTCGCGGACATCGGCGAACGCTGTGCGATCGAACTCCGGGCTGTACAGCGGCGCGCTGCCATACAGATGCAGGTCATAGCCCTGCTGTCCCAGCACCTTGAACAACTGCGAGCCGCGCTGCTCGTCGAGCATGCTGGGCCAGTAGCCACCCGGCAGGCCGTACAGCAGCCCGAACAGACCATAACGGGTGGCGTTGCCAGTGCTGAAATGATGTTCGTATACCCGCGAGGACCGGGCCAGTTGCGACACGTTGGGCATGAACTGCGGGGTGAGCACGTCATGGCGCAACGACTCCAGTACCACCATCAGCACGTTCGGCCGCTGGTGGCTCTGGCAGCGCAGGGGCTGCAACGGATAGTTGAGCTGGGCATGGCGCGGATCGGGCAGGCCGACCTGGTGCTGGCTGACCACGCCGAAGCGGCGCATCGCGCTCTTGGCGGTGATCGGCTGCGCCCATGGCAGGTAGTTCCATTGGCTGATCACTGCGCGTTCGCCGAGCGCGTCGTAGTAGGCAGTGGCGACCTGGCCGCCGCCCATCAGCAGGGCAACCACCGCCCAGGCCTGCAGTACCCGCCGCCGCCGTGGCGCTGCGGGCAGCAGCTTCCAGCACGCCCAGGCCAGCAGGCCCTGCGCGGCGAAAATCGCCGATACCAGAGCCGCCGCCTGCAGCCAGGTCTTCCAGGACAGGCTGACCTGATCCTGCAGGGCGCCGCCGAACACCATGTTGGCAACCATCGCGTTGAGGTGGAAGCGATACAGCGCGAAGACCTTGGCATCCACCAGCAGCAGGCACAGCCACAGGCCCTGGCAGATCACCGCCGAGACGCTCAATGCGCGCGCGCTGCGCGGCCACAGGCCGATGGCCAGCGGCAGCAGGCCAGCCAAGGCACCGAACGCGAGCAGGTGGCCGGGCAGGGCGAACGCCAGGTAGGCCAGGCCGAGCGTGCCGCCGGGGTTATCGCGTAGCGGCACGTTGCCCAGCGCGATGAGCGCGGCCAGCACGGCGTTGGCGGCCACGAACAAGGACCACCAGGCCAGCCGGCGCCAGCGTCGGGCAGGGCCGGAAATAACAGCGGCGGTGGCGTCGGGCAGGGCGGCATCCATGGCGGGGCGGGTTCAGGTGGGCAACGGGGCGATTCCCGGCGTGACGAAGTCGTTAAACCGCGCGCGGGTGGCGCATTGTATCGGTTTGTTTCAGCGTGTCGGTGGCGTGTTCCGATCTATCTGTCACAATGTTCAGATCGGTCGCCATTGCATGGCGGGCCCGTACCGACTCAACGACAAGCCAGGAACCGCTGTGAGCCAGATCCCCACCCTCGACATCACCCGTTTCGACAGTGACCGCGACGCCTTCGTGGCCGAGCTGGGGGCGGCATATCGCCAATGGGGGTTTGCTGGCATCCGCAACCACGGCATCCCGCAGGCCGACATCGATGCGGCCTACGACGTCTTCAAGGCCTTCTTCGCACTGCCGGATGAGACGAAGCGGAAGTACCACGTGGCTGGCAGCGGCGGCGCCCGTGGCTATACCCCGTTCGGTGTGGAGACCGCCAAGGGCTCCAAGCACTTCGACCTGAAGGAGTTCTGGCACATCGGCCGCGAGATCGCCGACGACTCCAAGTATCGGGACGTGATGGCGCCGAACCTGTGGCCGTCCGAGGTCGAGGGCTTCCGTGAGCGTGGTTACGGCCTGTACCAGGCGTTGGACAACCTGGGTTCGCGCGTGCTTTCGGCCCTGGCCCTGCACATCGGCCTGCCGGAGCACTTCTTCGCCGACAAGACCAATTTCGGCAATTCGATCCTGCGCCCGATCCACTACCCGCCGATCACCACCGACGACATTCCCAACGTGCGCGCTGGTGCGCATGGCGACATCAACTTCATCACGCTGCTGGTCGGTGCCAGCGCGGCAGGCCTGGAAGTGCAGTCGCATGACGGGGACTGGGTGCCGTTCACCTCGGACGCGGACACCATCGTGGTCAACATCGGCGACATGCTGCAGCGCCTGACCAACCACGTGTATCCGTCGACCATCCACCGGGTGGTCAATCCCCCGGGTGAGCTGGCCCGCCAGCCGCGCTATTCGGTGCCGTTCTTCCTGCACCCGAACCCGGATTTCCTGATCGACGTGCTGCCTTCGTGCATCACCGAGGAGAACCCGAGCCGGTACCCGGAACCGATCACCGCGCACGGCTTCCTCGAAGAGCGTCTGCGCGAGATCAAGCTGAAGTAACAAGAAGGCCGCCGAAAGGCGGCCTTCTTGTTACGGGTAGCGCCGGGCCATGCCCGGCGAGCGCAGCGGAGGGGGTTCGGCAGGGTTGCACCCTGCACCCGCAGAGGCCAGAGCCAAAGCCAATGCCAAAGCCAAAGCCAAAGCCAAAGCCAAAGCGGCTCTGGGCTTCTGTGGGTTGGGCGGGGCGGTGTGGCCTGGCAGGACACGCCGTAAACCCATCCCTGGGGGCTCGATGGCGCCTTGCTCGTGTGCGCTGTCCTGCGCGCACGGCAAGACCGGGGTTGGGCGTCCTGCCCAACCCGCCCGAGGCATGCCTCGGGCCCATGGCGCCAACGGTCCTGCCAACCCACACCGCCCCGCCCCCGACAATTTCCCGCGGCTGTTGGTAGGTGTCGACCTTGGTCGACACGATCTATCTATTTATCCACGCCATGCGTGGATGAGATCTGTCAGGTCTCGAAGCAGGGAGGGGTTGAAGCTCTGCTTTCGCTTTCGCTTTCGCTTTCGCTTTTGCTCTTGATCTTCTTTTTTCCTTCCGTGGAGGGCGGAATCGCCGGAATGTGTCAGGGGCCGGCCGGGTGGGCTGCGCAGGGGCACAGGCGGCATGGATGGCGCCTACGAGCTTACAAGGACGTACTTGCAGCGTCCCCTGCGCAGCCCACCCGACCGGCCAGCCTCCAGATCCCCACCGCGCTCTCCGCGACCAACCAACCCCAACCCCCGCCACGAGGGGCTGCGCCGTTGGCTGAAAATCCATGTAACCGCTTACACGGAAACGGTTTTTTGCCGCAGCAGGTATCATGGGCGGCTGAGTTCACACAGGAGCCACCCGCTCATGCGCCGCAAGATCGTCGCTGGAAACTGGAAGCTGCACGGCAGCCGTCAATTCGCCACCGAACTGCTGGGGCAGGTCGCTGCCGGGCTGCCCAAGAGCGGGGTGGAGGTGGTCATCCTGCCGCCGATGCCCTATCTGGGTGAGCTGGTCGAAGACTTCGGCGAGACCGGCCTGGCCTTTGGTGCACAGGACGTCAGCAGCAACGAGAAGGGCGCCTACACCGGTGAGGTCTGTGCGGCCATGCTGCACGAGGTGGGTGCCCGCTATGGTCTGGTCGGCCACTCCGAGCGCCGCCAGTACCACAACGAGAGCAGCGAACTGGTCGCGCGCAAGTTCGCTGCCGCCCTGCATGCTGGCCTGGTGCCGGTGCTGTGCGTCGGTGAAACCCTTGAGCAGCGCGAGGCCGGGCAGACCGAGGCGGTCATCGCCAGCCAGCTGGCCCCGGTGCTCGAGCTTGTCGGGGCCGCAGGCTTCGCCAATGCCGTGGTCGCCTACGAGCCGGTCTGGGCGATCGGAACCGGCCGTACCGCAACCAAGGAGCAGGCGCAGCAGGTGCACGCGTTCATTCGTGGCGAAGTCGCGCGCATCGATGCTAGAATTGCTGATTCACTGCCCATTGTTTACGGCGGTAGCGTGAAGCCCGACAATGCCGGGGAACTGTTCGCGCAGCCGGATGTCGATGGTGGGCTGGTTGGTGGTGCCTCCCTGGTGGCCGCCGACTTCCTGGCCATCGCAGAGGCGGCGGCAAACAATTAGTTACGGTTGCCGGCTAGCCGCCGGCACTCTAGTCCGAGGGCGGATTTCCAATGCTGATGTTGATCCTCAATGTCGTCTACGTGCTGGTTGCCGTGGCCATGGTCGCGCTGATCCTGATGCAGCGTGGCTCGGGTGCGGCGGCAGGTTCGGGCTTTGGCGCTGGCGCCTCGGGGACCGTGTTCGGTGCGCGTGGCGCGTCCAACTTCCTGTCCAAGTCGACCAAGTGGCTGGCCGTGGTGTTCTTCGGCATCAGCCTCTTCATGGCCTGGTACGCCGGCCATGGCAACCGCCCGGCCGCCGATCAGGATCTGGGTCTGATGTCCGCCCCGGCGGCCAGCGCTCCGGCCGCTCCGGCGGGCGAATTGCCGGCCGTTCCGAAGGCCGATGCGGTCCCGGCCGCCCCGGTTCCGGCCGCAACTGTGCCGGCTCAGGCGGAATCTTCGGTTTCTGGTGAAGAAAAGCCTTCGGAAGGCTCCCAGAAAGACTGAAGCCGGTTACAATACGCGGCGCATCGGGAAGATAGTCTGATGTGATCGTTTGCCCAGGTGGCGGAATTGGTAGACGCACTACCTTGAGGTGGTAGCGACTTAGGTCGTAGGGGTTCGAGTCCCCTCTTGGGCACCATTTAGTAAGTAAAGCGGGTTGGTCTGGCGCGCAAGGCGCCAGGCAGCTTCCCGTCCACTCCCCCATGCCAAAGCGCCTGCAGGCGCAGCGGCAGAGGCAAGAGAGAATCGCTGTGCTGGCCGAATATTTGCCGTCTCTGCTGTTTCTGATCGTTGCCACCGGTATCGGCATTACGCTGATGCTGGTTGGTCGATTCCTCGGTCCCCGCCGCCCCGATCTGGAAAAGCTGTCGCCGTACGAGTGCGGCTTCGAAGCCTTCGAAGACGCGCGTATGAAGTTCGACGTGCGCTACTACCTGATCGCGATCCAGTTCATCGTCTTCGACCTGGAAATCATCTTCATCGTGCCGTGGACGCAGGTCTTCATGGAGCTTGGCGCGCGTTCGCTCGTCACCATGGGTCTGTTCGTCGGCATGCTGTTCCTCGGTTTCATCTATGTCTGGAAGAAGGGAGCGCTGGAATGGGAGTGATTCAGACTCTCGATGGCCTGATGACCAATCCTGTCCCGGAAGGGCGGGTTGACGACATCCTGCGGCCGGAAGGCGACAACCCGCTCCTGGAAAAGGGCTTTGTCACCACCAGCGTCGATGCGCTGCTGAACTGGGCACGCACCGGCTCGATGTGGCCCATGACCTTCGGTCTGGCCTGCTGTGCGGTCGAAATGATGCACGCAGGTGCAGCGCGCCTGGACCTTGACCGCTACGGTGTGGTGTTCCGCCCGTCGCCGCGCCAGTCCGACGTGATGATCGTCGCCGGCACCCTGGTCAACAAGATGGCCCCGGCGCTGCGCAAGGTCTATGACCAGATGCCCGACCCCAAGTGGGTGATCTCCATGGGCAGCTGCGCCAATGGCGGTGGTTACTACCACTATTCCTATTCTGTGGTGCGCGGCTGTGATCGCGTGGTGCCGGTGGACGTCTACGTCCCGGGCTGCCCGCCGACCGCCGAGGCGCTGGTGTACGGGATCCTGCAGCTGCAGAAGAAGATCTGGCGTACACAGACCATCGCCCGCTGACCCCTTCACCTGACAAGAGCGCGCCAAGCCCCCATGGCAGAGCAAGCATCCTTCATCGACCGACTCTCCGCACGTTTCGCTGGTGCGAAGGTCATCGTGGTCGAACCCCGCGGCGAAGTGACGCTGGAAGTGCCTGCCGCTGAGTGGCACGCCACCGCCCTCGCGCTGCGTGACGAGTTTGGTTTCGAGCAGGCCGTGGACCTCTGCGGCGTCGATTACCTCGGTTATGGCTCCGATGAGTGGGACACCGCCGACGTGTCCTCGCAGGGCTTCAGCCGCGGTGTCGAGGGCAAGGCCCAGGGCCGCTTCGCCTGGGGCGAGTTCCCCAGCGAAGAGAGCGCCGACGGTGCCCGTCCGCAGCACATGCCGACCCAGCGCTTTGCCGTGGTCGCACAGCTGCGTTCGTACCAGCACAACCTGATGATGCACCTGCGCTGCTTCGCGCCTGACGAAGCGCTGCCGGTGGTGTCCTCGCTGACCAGCATCTGGCCGGGCCTGAACTGGTTCGAGCGCGAGGCGTTCGATCTGTATGGCGTGATCTTCGAAGGTCACCCGGACCTGCGTCGGATCCTGACCGACTACGGTTTCGTCGGCCATCCGTTCCGCAAGGACTTCCCGCTGATCGGCAACGTCGAAGTCCGCTACGACGAAGAAAAGAAGCGTGTCATCTACGAACCGGTCACCTCGGTGGAGCCGCGCGTCGGCGTGCCGCGCGTGATCCGCGACGACGCCCGCCTGCAGACCGCTGCCGGCGAGCGCTCGCAGGAGGCAGTGAAGTGAGTCACGTACACCAGGCCGGCGAAGCATTCGCCAGCAACGCTGCCGAAAGCCGGCAGGAAATCCGCAACTACACCATGAACTTCGGCCCGCAGCATCCGGCCGCGCACGGTGTGCTGCGCCTGATCCTGGAGATGGACGGCGAGACCATCATGCGTGCCGACCCGCACGTGGGTCTGCTGCACCGGGGTACCGAGAAGCTGGCCGAATCCAAGCCCTTCAACCAGTCGATCGGCTACATGGATCGCCTGGATTACGTGTCGATGATGTGCAACGAGCACGCCTACGTGCGCTCGATCGAGACCCTGATGGGCATCGAGGCGCCGGAGCGCGCGCAGTACATCCGCACGATGTTCGACGAGATCACCCGCATCCTGAACCACTTGATGTGGCTGGGTTCCAACGCGCTCGACCTGGGTGCGATGGCGGTGATGCTGTACGCCTTCCGCGAGCGCGAAGAGCTGATGGACTGCTACGAAGCGGTCTCCGGCGCGCGCATGCACGCGGCGTACTACCGTCCGGGCGGTGTCTACCGCGACCTGCCGGACCACATGCCGAAGTACAAGGAATCGCGCTGGCACAAGGGCAAGGCCCTGAAGAACCTCAACGCCTCGCGCGAAGGTTCGCTGCTGGACTTCCTGGAGAACTTCACCAATGAGTTCCCGGGCCGTGTCGACGAATACGAGACCCTGCTGACCGACAACCGTATCTGGAAGCAGCGTACCGTCGGCATCGGCGTGGTCACCCCGGAGCTGGCCCACCAGTGGGGCATGACCGGCGTGATGCTGCGTGGCTCGGGCGTCGCCTGGGATCTGCGCAAGAAGCGCCCCTATGCGAAGTACGATGCCGTCGATTTCGACATCCCGCTGGGCAAGGAAGGCGATTGCTACGATCGCTACCTGTGCCGCGTTGCCGAAATGCGCGAGTCCAACCGCATCATCAAGCAGTGCGTGGCATGGCTGAAGGCCAACCCCGGCCCGGTCATGGTCAAGAACTTCAAGGTCGCTCCGCCCAAGCGCGAGGACATGAAGGACGACATGGAAGCGCTGATCCATCACTTCAAGCTGTTCAGTGAAGGCTATTGCGTGCCGGCCGGCGAGACCTACGCTGCGGTTGAAGCGCCCAAGGGCGAATTCGGCTGCTACCTGGTTTCCGACGGCGCCAACAAGCCGTTCCGCGTACACCTTCGTGCGCCGGGCTTTGCCCACCTGTCCTCGATCGATTCGATCGTGCGCGGCCACATGCTGGCCGACGTGGTGGCGATGATCGGTACCTACGATCTGGTGTTCGGCGAGGTTGACCGGTAATGCCGTCCGCCACGCCAACGCCCGCTGCAGGCAGCCGGCGCAAGCCGGCGCCGCAGTTTCTGCAATTTCACGTTATGCATTTCGCTGAGGTCGGCCGATGAAGGCGACAGGTAATTTCGAGGCGGCGCGCGACGTCGACCCGATGGTGGTGTTGAGCGACAAAACCCGCGCTCACATCGATCACTGGCTGTCCAAGTTCCCGCCGGACCGCAAGCGCTCTGCCGTGCTGCAGGGTCTGCATGCTGCCCAGGAGCAGAACCAGGGCTGGCTGACCGACGAGCTGATCGCCGGCGTGGCCAAGTACCTGGACCTGCCGCCGGTGTGGGCCTACGAGGTTGCCAGCTTCTACTCGATGTTCGAGACCGAGAAGGTGGGTCGCAACAACGTGGCCATCTGCACGAACATCAGCTGCTGGCTCAATGGCGCCGAAGACATCGTGCGCCATTGCGAGAAGAAGCTGGGCATCAAGAACGGTCAGTCGACCGCTGACGGCCGCGTCTACCTCAAGCGCGAGGAAGAGTGCCTGGCCGGCTGCGCGGGTGCACCGATGATGGTCATCAATGGTCACTACCATGAGCGTCTGACCCTGGAAAAGGTCGACGAGCTTCTGGACGGGCTGGAGTAAGGGCATGGCACATCACCACGAATCCAAGGGTCCGGTCGGCCCCGCGCCGCTGCCGCACCAGGTGGTCTACACCACCCTGCATTACGACACCCCGTGGTCGTACGAAAGCTATCTGAAGACCGGTGGCTACGCTGCCCTGCGCAAGATCCTCGAAGAGAAGATCCCGCCGGAGCAGGTCATCGAGATGGTCAAGGCCTCGGGCCTGCGCGGCCGCGGCGGCGCCGGTTTCCCGACCGGCCTGAAGTGGTCCTTCATGCCCAAGGGCAACGTGCAGAAGTACATCCTCTGCAACTCGGATGAATCCGAGCCGGGCACCTGCAAGGATCGCGACATCCTGCGCTACAACCCGCATTCGGTGGTCGAAGGCATGGCGATTGCCTGCTACGCCACCGGTTCGACCGTGGGCTACAACTACCTGCGCGGTGAATTCCACCACGAGCCGTTCGAGCACTTCGAGCAGGCCCTGGCCGATGCCTATGCAAACGGCTGGCTGGGCAAGAACGTGCTGGGCTCGGGCGTGGATATCGACATCTACGGCGCCTTGGGTGCCGGCGCCTACATCTGCGGCGAAGAAACCGCGCTGATGGAATCGCTGGAAGGCAAGAAGGGCCAGCCGCGCTACAAGCCGCCGTTCCCGGCCAATTTCGGCCTGTATGGCAAGCCGTCGACGATCAACAACACCGAAACCTACGGTTCGGTGCCGGCGATCATCCGCAATGGTCCGGAGTGGTTCAAGGGCCTGAGCCTGACCGCCAATGGCGGCCCGAAGTGCTTCTCGGTGTCCGGCTGCGTGCAGAAGGGCGGCAATTTCGAAGTGCCGCTGGGCACCACCTTCGACGACCTGCTGGAAATGGCCGGCGGCCTCAAGCCGGGTCGCAAGCTCAAGGGCGCGATCCCGGGCGGCGTGTCCATGCCGGTGCTGACCGCGGCCGAGCTGAAGGGCCTGCCGATGGACTACGACACCATCCGTGCGCTGGGCTCCGGCCTGGGCTCCGGTGCGGTCGTGGTGCTGGATGACAGCGTCTGCTGCGTCAAGTTCGCCTGCCGCATCAGCCAGTTCTTCCACAAGGAATCCTGTGGCCAGTGCACCCCGTGCCGCGAAGGTACCGGCTGGATGCACCGCGTGCTGGAGCGCATCGTCGCCGGCAAGGCCACGATGGAAGACCTGCACCAGTTGAAGACCGTGGCCGGCCAGATCGAAGGCCATACCATCTGTGCGTTCGGCGAAGCGGCGGCATGGCCCATCCAGGGCTTCCTGCGCCAGTTCTGGGACGAATTCGAGTACTACATCGTCAACGGTCATTCGATGGTTGACGGCAAGAAGGTGGAGGCAGCCGCTGCATGAGCGCGCAACCCATAAATCCCAGCGTGCCACCGGACCACGTCACCATCGAGATCGATGGCAAGTCGCTGGTCGTGCCCAAGGGTTCGATGATCATCCAGGCCGCCGACAAGGCGGGCATTTCGATTCCGCGCTTCTGCTACCACGAGAAGCTGCCGATCGCTGCCAACTGCCGCATGTGCCTGGTGGATGTGGAAAAGTCGCCGAAGCCGGCACCGGCCTGCGCCACGCCGGTGATGGAAGGCATGAAGGTCGCCACCCGCAGTGAAAAGGCGCTGAAGTTCCAGCGCTCGGTGATGGAGTTCCTGCTGATCAACCACCCGCTGGATTGCCCGATCTGCGATCAGGGCGGCGAGTGCGAACTGCAGGACGTGTCGCTGGGCTACGGCCGTTCGGTCAGCCGCTTCAACGAGCGCAAGCGCGTGGTGGCCGACGAGGACATGGGCCCGCTGGTCGCCACCGAGATGACCCGCTGCATCCAGTGCACCCGCTGCGTGCGCTTCACCGCTGACGTTGCCGGTACCTATGAACTGGGTGGCATGTACCGCGGTGAAAACCTGCAGATCGGCACCTACGACGGCAAGCCGCTGACCACCGAGCTTTCGGGCAACGTCGTCGACGTGTGCCCGGTCGGCGCGCTGACCAACAAGGTGTTCCAGTTCCGCGCCCGTCCGTGGGAACTGACCGCGCGCGAATCGCTGGGCTACCACGATGCGATGGGCTCGAACCTGTTCCTGCACGTACGTCGCGGCGAAGTGCTGCGTACCGTGCCGCGCGACAACGAGGCGGTCAACGAGTGCTGGCTGTCCGATCGTGACCGTTATTCGCACCAGGGCCTGTACAGCGAAGACCGTGCGGTCAAGCCGCTGCGCAAGGTCAACGGCGAGTGGAAGGAAGTGAGCTGGGCTGAAGGCCTGGCCGCGGCCGCCGAGATCCTCAAGGCCAACCAGGGCGACAACCTGGGCGTGCTGGTGCACCCGTCGACGTCGAACGAAGAGGGCGCACTGCTGGCCCGCCTGGCCACCGGCCTGGGTTCGGCCAACATCGACCACCGCATCAACAACCGCGACTTCTCCGACGCCGCTACTGCCGAAGTGTTCGGCCTGCCGCTGGCCGAGATCGAAGGCGCGGACCGCATCGTCGTGCTCGGCAGCAACATCCGCCACGAGCTGCCGCTGCTGCACGCCCGCCTGCGCAAGGCGCAGACCCAGAACGGCGCGAAGATCCACGTGGTCAACCCGGTCGACTTCGACTTCGCGTTCAGCGTTGCCGGCAAGCAGATCGTGGCTCCGTCGAAGTTCGCCGATGCGCTGGCCAACGCCGAGCTGCGTTCGGCGGTGCAGGGCGGTACCAATACGGTGCTGATCGTCGGTGGCATCGCCGAGAACCATCCGCAGGCTGCCGCGATCCGCGCCGCTGCGCGTGATTTCGCCGCCGCCACCGGTGCCAAGCTGTGCCGCATCCCGCAGGGCGCCAATGCGATCGGCCTGACCCGCGCCGGCGTACTGCCGGCCGGCAAGGACGTCGCTGCGATGCTGGCCGATCCGCGCAAGGCCTACGTGGTCTACGGCTTGGAACCGGGCCTGGACTTCGCCGATGCTCCGGCCGCGCGCAAGGCGCTGGTCGGCGCACAGGTGGTGGCCTTCAGCCAGTTCGCCTGCGCCTCGACCCGCGACGTTGCCGACGTGATCCTGCCGATCGGTGCGCTGCCGGAAATCGATGCCACCCTGACCAACCTCGATGGTCGCGAGCAGTCGGCGCGTGCCGGCGGCAAGCTGCCGGGCGAGGCCCGCGAGGGCTGGCGCGTGCTGCGTGCACTCGGCGGTGAGCTGGCCGTGGCCGGTTTCGAGTTCATCGACCTGGCCGGCCTGCGCGCCAGCCTGGCACCGGTGAACGTGCAGGTGTCCGCTTCGGCACAGCCGGTGCTGGCGGGCGAGGGCATGGAAGTGGCCTCGACCGCTGCGATCTACCGCACCGATGCGGTGGTCCGTCGCGCCCCGGCGCTGCAGTCGCATCCGCTCAACAACGCCCCGCGCATCGTGCTCAACGCTGACGATGCCGCCCGCCTGCAGCTGCAGGAAGGGCAGATGGCCAAGGTCGGCACCGATGCCGGCAAGGCCACCCTGCCGGTGGTGGTCGACGCCCGCGTCGCTGCGGGTTCGGTCTGGATTGAATCGGGCCACGGCGCAACCGCGCCGCTGGGTGCCGCTCGTGTTTCGGTGGTGGCTGCATGAACGAATTGCTGATTAACGCGGTCGATCCGCTGCACCAGTGGCTGCTTGGCCTGGGTGACATCGGCGCGCTGATCTGGATCATCCTGAAGATCCTGGTGATCACCGTCCCGGTGATCGTCTCGGTGGCCTTCTACGTGGTCTGGGAACGCAAGCTGATCGGCTGGATGCACGTCCGCCACGGCCCGATGTACGTGGGCATGGGCATCTTCCAGGCCTTCGCCGACGTCTTCAAGCTGCTGTTCAAGGAAGTCCTGCAGCCCAGCAGCGCCAACAAGGCGATCTTCCTGCTGGCGCCGCTGATCACCCTGGCCCCGGCCTTCGCCGCGTGGTCGGTGGTGCCGTTCGACCATCAGCTGGTGCTGTCCAACGCCAATGCCGGCCTGCTGTACCTGCTGGCGATGACCTCGCTGGGCATCTACGGCATCATCCTTGCCGGTTGGGCCTCCAACTCGAAGTACGCGTTCCTGGGTGCCATGCGCGCCTCGGCGCAGATGATCAGCTACGAAATCGCGATGGGCTTCGCCCTGGTCGGCGTGATGATCGCTTCGGGCAGCCTCAATCTCAGCAACATCGTGATGGCCCAGGCCGGCAGCTCCGGCTTCTTCGACTGGTTCCTGATCCCGCTGTTCCCGCTGTTCGTCGTGTACTGGGTGTCCGGCGTCGCCGAAACCAACCGCGCGCCGTTCGACGTGGTGGAAGGCGAGTCGGAAATCGTCGCCGGCCACATGGTCGAGTACTCCGGCGGTGCGTTCGCCCTGTTCTTCCTGGCCGAATACGCGAACATGATCCTGATCAGCTTCCTGATCTCGATCTTCTTCCTCGGCGGCTGGCTGAGCCCGATCCAGGGCTGGGTCAACCCGGGCGAGATCTCGCCGTTCATCGACTGGATCTGGAAGGGCGGCTGGCCGTGGCTGTTCGTCAAGGTCTTCTTCTTCGCCAGCGCCTACATCTGGTTCCGAGCAAGCTTCCCGCGCTTCCGCTATGACCAGATCATGCGCCTGGGCTGGAAGGTCTTCATCCCGCTGACCATTTTCTGGATCGCGGTTACCGCCGTCATGGTGTTCTTCGGCGTGATTCAAAAGGGCGTCTAAGTGATGAACAGGATTACCCATTACTTCAAGAGCCTGCTGCTGCTCGAACTGCTGGCCGGTCTCTGGCTGACGCTGAAGTACAGCTTCAAGCCGAAGTACACGATGATGTACCCGATGGAGAAGTTCCCGCAGTCGCCGCGCTTCCGTGGCCTGCATGCCCTGCGCCGTTATCCCAACGGTGAAGAGCGCTGCATCGCCTGCAAGCTGTGCGAAGCGGTGTGCCCGGCATTGGCCATCACCATCGATTCGGCCAAGCGCGAGGACGGCACCCGCCGTACCACGCGTTACGACATCGATCTGTTCAAGTGCATCTTCTGCGGCTTCTGTGAGGAAAGCTGCCCGGTGGACTCGATCGTCGAGACCCACATCCTCGAGTACCACTTCGAGAATCGTGGCGAAAACATCGTTACCAAGCCGCAGCTGCTGGCCCTGGGCGACCGTCTCGAATCCGAGATCGCCGAGCGTCGTGCCGCCGATGCCGCTTACCGCTGAGGTCGAGAGATGGATTGGGTAAATATCGCTTTCTGGGTCTTCGCCATCGCGGCAACGGTTTCGGCCGGTGCGGTGATCAGCGTGCGCAACCCCGTGCACGCCGTCCTGTGCCTGGTGCTGACCTTCTTCTCCATCGCCTGCGTGTGGCTGCTGGTCGGCGCCGAGTTCCTCGGCGTGGCACTGGTGCTGGTCTACGTTGGTGCGGTGATGGTGTTGTTCCTGTTCGTGGTGATGATGCTCGACATCGATCCGGACAAGCTGCGTGAAGGCTGGGTGCGCTACCTGCCGGTCGGCCTGATCGTGGCCGTGGCGATGCTGGTGCAGATGCTGATCCTGATCGGCGTGAAGGGCAGGACGGTCAACCCGTTCCCGGCCGACAACGCCGCCGCGCTCGCCGCCGACAGTTCCAACGTCACCTGGCTGGCACGCAGCCTGTTCACCGAGTACCTGCTGCCGTTCGAGTTCGCCGCCGTCATCCTGACCGTGGCCGTGGTCGCCGCGGTGATGCTGACCCTGCGCCGTCGTGAAGGCCTGAAGACGCAGAACCCGTCGCAGCAGACCATGGTCAAGGCACACGACCGCCTGCGCATGGTCAAGATGGACGCCGAACAGCCGCAGATCCACAGCAACACCACGCCGGCCGCGGGCGACGAGGAGACCAAGGCATGATCTCGATCACTCTGGGCCACATCCTGGCGCTGGGCGCGGTGCTGTTCTGCATCAGCCTCGCCGGCATCTTCCTCAACCGAAAGAACATCATCGTCCTGCTGATGTCCATCGAGTTGATGCTGCTGTCGGTCAACATCAATTTCGTCGGGTTCTCCCGGGAACTGGGGGACACGGCCGGCCAGCTGTTCGTGTTCTTCATCCTGACCGTGGCTGCTGCCGAGGCCGCCATTGGCCTGGCGATCCTGGTGACCCTGTTCCGTACACGCCGCACGATCAATGTCGGCGAAGTCGATTCGTTGAAGGGCTGATCCACAGATGGAAATCACTCTCTCCAAGAGTCTGTTGATCGCAGTGGTGCTTGCACCGCTGTTCGGCAGCATCATCGCCGGCCTGTTCGGTCGCCAGGTCAAGCGCTTCGGCGCGCAGACCATCACGATCCTCGGTGTCGCGGTTGCCTGCGGCCTGTCGATGCACACGCTCTACCAGCTGCTGTGGGGCGGGGCGCAGCCGTTCAACCAGAACCTGTACACGTTCTTCGACGTCGGCCAGTACTCGGCCCACGTCGGCTTCATGGTCGACAAGCTGACCGCGATGATGATGGTGGTGGTGACCTTCGTGTCGCTGCTGGTCCACATCTACACGATCGGCTACATGCAGGATGATCCGGGTTACCAGCGGTTCTTCAGCTACATCTCGCTGTTCACCTTCTCGATGCTCACCCTGGTGATGAGCAACAACTTCCTGCAGCTGTTCTTCGGCTGGGAAGCAGTGGGCCTGGTGTCGTACCTGCTGATCGGTTTCTGGTTCAAGCGCCCGACCGCGATCTTCGCCAACATGAAGGCGTTCCTGGTCAACCGCGTCGGCGACTTCGGCTTCCTGCTGGGCATCGCTGGCGTGTTGTGGGTGTTCGGTACCCTGGACTATTCGCAGGTGTTCTCGCAGGCCGGCATGCTCGCCGACCCGCGCGCCCAGCTGCAGATCTGGGACGGCACCATGTTCGGCATGCAGCTGCTGAACGAGCCGGTGATCTGGTCGATCGCCACCGTCATCTGCATCGGCCTGTTCATCGGTGCGATGGGCAAGTCGGCCCAGGTTCCGCTGCACGTCTGGCTGCCTGATTCGATGGAAGGCCCGACCCCGATCTCGGCACTGATCCACGCCGCGACGATGGTGACCGCCGGTATCTTCATGGTCACCCGCATGTCGCCGCTGTTCGAGCTGTCGCAGACCGCGTTGAACTTCATCCTGTTCATCGGTGCCACCACCGCGTTCTTCACCGGCCTGATCGGCATCGTGCAGAACGACATCAAGCGCGTCGTCGCGTACTCCACGCTGTCCCAGCTGGGTTACATGACCGTGGCGCTGGGCGTGTCGGCGTACTCCGCTGCCGTGTTCCACCTGATGACCCATGCCTTCTTCAAGGCGCTGCTGTTCCTGGGTGCCGGCTCGGTCATCATCGCGATGCACCACGAGCAGGACATGCGCAAGATGGGCGGCCTGCGCAAGTACATGCCGATCACCTTCATCACCATGTGGATCGGTACCCTGGCCCTGGTCGGTACGCCGTTCTTCTCCGGCTTCTACTCGAAGGACACCATCATCGAGGCCGCCGAGATCCACGCCCACATGCAGAACAGCTGGGTGGCCACCTATGGTTACTGGGCGGTGCTGGGTGGCGTGCTGGTGACCAGCTTCTACAGCTTCCGCCTGCTGTTCCTGACCTTCCACGGCAAGGAACGCTTCCGCGACGCGCATGACGATCATGGCCATGGTCATGACGACCACCATGCTGCCGATGCACATCATGCCGACGCGCATGACGACCACGGCCATGGCCACGGTCCGCATGAGCCGCATGAAACGCCGTGGGTGGTGACGCTGCCGCTGATCCTGCTGGCCATCCCGTCGATCGCCATCGGTTTCTTCAGCATCGGTCCGATGCTGCATGGCACCGACTGGGCCGGTCACCACGCCCATGCGGCGATCAAGGGCCAGGTCAACACGTTCTTCACCGGCATCGTCGATTTCTACGATCCGGCCAAGAACACCGTGGCCTTCCTGGGCGAGGAGTTCCATGGTCCGGTGGCGTTCGCGCTGCACGGCATGATGCTGCCGCCGTTCTGGCTGACCCTGGCAGGCTTCCTGCTGGCTGCGTTGTTCTACCTGTGGAAGCCGGACCTGTCGGGCAAGGCACGCAAGACCTTCGCCCCGGTGGTGTCCGTGCTGGAAAACAAGTACGGCTTCGACAAGCTGTGGATCGATGGCTTTGCCGGTGGCAGCGTCAAGCTGGGCAAGGTCTCGCGCTGGATCGACAGCAACATCGTCGACGGTGTGGTCAATCTCTCGGCACGTGTTGTGGACGTCGCAGCCAGCGTGCTGCGCCGTACCCAATCCGGTTTCCTCTATCACTACGCCTTCGCGATGATCATCGGCCTGATTGCCCTCCTGGGCGTGCTGATGCATTACCTGCGTTGATGACCTGTACGGAATAAGAAGACGTGTCGAACTGGCCTCTACTCAGTGTCCTCATCTGGCTGCCGATCCTCGGCGGTGCCCTGATCCTTGCGATCCGTGATGCGCAGACCGCCCGCTGGGCGTCGCTGGGCGTCGCGGTGCTGACCTTCGTGGCGAGTCTGTCGCTGCTGGGCGGCTACAACCCGGGCATCGACGCGCTGCAGTTCGTCGAGACCCACGCCTGGATCCCGACCTACAACATCGGCTACAACCTGGGCGTGGACGGCATCGCCGTAGCGCTGATCCTGCTCACCACGCTGGTCAGCGTGCTCGCCCTGATCGGCGCCTGGAGCGCGATCGACAAGCGCGTGAACCAGTACGTGGCCGCTTTCCTGATCCTGGAAGGTGTCACCGTCGGCATCTTCGCCGCCACGGACGCGATGCTGTTCTACGTGTTCTTCGAGGCGATGCTGATCCCGATGTTCCTGATCATCGGTGTCTGGGGTGGCCCGCGTCGCATCTACGCCGCACTGAAGTTCTTCCTGTACACCTTCCTCGGCTCGGTGCTGATGCTGGTGGCGCTGATCTACCTGTACATGAAGGGCGGCAGCTTCCAGCTGGCCGACCTCTACGCACTGCAGCTGTCGGGCAAGGAACAGACCTGGATCTTCTTCGCCTTCCTGATCGCGTTCGCGGTCAAGGTGCCGATGTTCCCGGTGCATACCTGGCTGCCGGACGCGCACGTGGAAGCGCCGACCGCCGGTTCGGTGATCCTGGCCGCCATCGCGCTGAAGATCGGTGGCTACGGCTTCCTGCGCTTCAACCTGCCGATCGTTCCCGATGCCTCGCAGGAATGGGCATGGCTGGTCATCGCGCTGTCGCTGATCGCAGTGATCTACGTCGGCCTGGTCGCCCTGGTGCAGGACGACATGAAGAAGCTGATCGCCTATTCGTCGATCGCGCACATGGGCTTTGTCACCCTGGGTACCTTCATCGCCCTGTGGCTGGTGCGTGAAGCCGGCAACGTCGATGCGGCCCGCCTGGGCCTGCAGGGCGCCATGGTGCAGATGATCTCGCACGGCTTCGTGTCCGGCGCGATGTTCTCCTGCGTCGGGGTGCTGTACGACCGCATGCACAGCCGCCGCATCGCCGATTACGGCGGCGTGGTCAACGTGATGCCGTGGTTCGCCACGTTCGCCATGCTGTTCTTCATGGCCAACGCCGGCCTGCCGGGCACCAGCGGTTTCGTCGGTGAATTCATGGTCATCCTGTCGGCGTTCCAGCGGAACCCGTGGATCGCCCTGGGCGCAGCCACCACCCTGATCATCGGTGCGGCCTACACCCTGTGGCTGTACAAGCGCATCTTCTTCGGTGAGGTGGCCAACAGCCACGTCGCCGAACTGAAGGACATCAACGGCCGCGAATGGCTGGTGCTGGGCGTGTTCGCCATTGGCGTACTGGCCCTGGGCATCTACCCCAAGCCGCTGACCGACCTGATGGAGCCCTCGATCGCAAAGCTGGCGATGCAGATCGCATCCAGCAAGTTGCTGTAATTCCAGGATTTGATGATGACCACCTCGCCGCTGCTGCCACTGACCGCTGCTGACCTGCCACCGCTCGCTCCCGAGCTGGTGCTGATCGGCAGTGCCTTCGCCCTGATGATCCTCGACCTGTTCGTCAGCGAACGGAACAAGATCGTCACCCACCTGTTCTCGGTCGCCGCACTGGCCGTGGTGCTGTTCATGCTGGCCACCGGCGTGGGCGGGCAGGGGGAGGTCTTCCATGGCATGTTCGTGCGCGATACCGCCGCGGACGTGATGAAGACCGGGATCGTGCTGCTCAGCGGCCTGACCCTGATCTACGGCTGGGGCTACCTGCGCGAGCGCAAGCTGTTCCAGGGCGAGATTCCGGTGCTGATCCTGTTCGGCACCGCCGGCATGATGATCCTGGTGTCCGCCGGCAGCCTGCTGATGGTGTACCTGGGCCTGGAACTGCTGGCCCTGTGCTCCTACGCACTGGTTGCCAGCAACCGTGACAACGGCTTGGCCTCGGAAGCGGCGATGAAGTACATCGTGCTCGGTTCGCTGGCCTCGGGCCTGCTGCTGTACGGCATGTCGCTGATCTACGGTGCCACCGGCAGCCTGCACCTGGACGCCATCCAGGCCGCCATCCCGCACTCGGAAGAGCGCGTGCTGCTGGTCACCGGCGCGGTGTTCATGATTGCCGGCGTTGCCTTCAAGCTGGGTGCCGCACCGTTCCACATGTGGCTGCCCGACGTGTACCAGGGTGCCCCGGCGCCGGTCGCGCTGTTCATCAGCTCGGCGCCGAAGCTGGCCGCCTTCGGCATGGCCTACCGCCTGCTGGAAATGGGCGTGGGCCCGCTGTCCACCGAACTGCAGCTGCTGATCGCTGGCCTGGCCGCGGTCTCGCTGGTGATCGGCAACCTGATGGCCATTGCGCAGAGCAACCTCAAGCGCATGCTGGCGTTCTCCACGGTCTCGCATATCGGCTTCCTGCTGATGGGCATCGCCGGCGGCGGTTCGCAGGGCTATGCGGCCGCGCTGTTCTACGCCCTGGCCTACGCGATCATGTCGACTGCTGCTTTCGGCGCGATCATCGCGCTGTCGCGCGCCGGTTTCGAGGCCGAGAACATCGAGGACTTCAAGGGCCTGAACGCCCGCAACCCGTGGATGGCCGGCCTGGTGCTGTGCATCATGGCGTCGCTGGCAGGCATTCCGCCGTTCCTCGGTTTCTGGACCAAGCTGGCCGTACTCGGCGCTGCCATCAATGGCGGCCTGCTGTGGCTGGCGATCCTGGGCGTGCTGTGTGCCGTGGTCGGCTGCTTCTACTACCTGCGTGTCATCAAGGTCATGTACTTCGATGAGCCGGTGGGCGAGGCCATGCCGCGCAGCAAGGATCGCGTGCTGGGTGTCGTGCTGGGGGTGAACGCACTGGCATTGCTGGCGCTCGGCCTGGCCTGGAACCCGATCATGGTCTGGTGCCAGCAGGCATTTGCGCATCTTGCATAAAAGTTGACACAAAGCTGCGCGATTCGTGTAATATACGCAGCTTGAGTTGTCACTGCAGCGGTTCAGCCAGAACATCGTTGCGGAGCGCCTCCCTCGCCAGAGTGGGGCAGCGGTTCAAACACTTCCGGTGCGGGGTGGAGCAGTCTGGCAGCTCGTCGGGCTCATAACCCGAAGGTCGCAGGTTCAAATCCTGCCCCCGCTACCAACACATCGAATCGGCGCCAACCAATTCGATGAATGAGGAAAAGCTTGCAGGTTTTGAAGTTATCCCTCATAATTCCGCTTCTGATGCGGGGTGGAGCAGTCTGGCAGCTCGTCGGGCTCATAACCCGAAGGTCGCAGGTTCAAATCCTGCCCCCGCTACCAAGTAAAGGATGCGCCTTCGAAGCTCTGCTTCGAGGGCGTTTTTCTTTGCGGCTTCCGCCGATCCGCCGGGCATGGTCCGGCGCTACCATCGCGCGGTCACCCGGTAGCGCCGGGCCATGCCCGGCGAGTGCAGCGGAGGGTTTCAGGACGGCCGCAGCCTTGCACCAGAGCGGTGCAGGGGCTATCATCAGCGGCCTAGAAGTACCCCTGACGGCGGCACTCCCCATCGGAGATCCACCCGGAAGGAGGGCCGCAGCACGCTTGTTCAGCGCGTTGCAACCGGAATCCAGTCACCGGAGTCTTTCCGGAAAAGGGGCCCAGCGGGCCCTTCGTCGTTTTCGGGGCGTCATGTTTCCATGCTGGCCAAGGCCGGCACCCAACCAAGAGATCAAGGCAGGCTGTGAGCGACAAGGCAACCGACATCGCGAATCTGCTCGCCCCGACCGTTGTGTCGCTGGGCCTGGAGCTGCTGGGCGTTGAGTATCTGCCGGCCCCCGGCGGTGCGACCCTTCGCCTTTACATCGACGTGCCGCTGGCGGAACAGCCGGAGCGCATCATCAATGTGGACGACTGTGAGCGGGTAAGCCGCGAAGTGTCCGCACAGATGGACGTCGAAGACCCGATCAGCGGCAATTACACGCTGGAAGTGTCTTCGCCGGGCGTGGATCGCCCGCTGTTCAACCTGGAGCAGTTCGGTCGTCACCTTGGCGAATCGGCCAAGGTCACCCTGAAGCTGCCGCAGGAAAACCGTCGTCGCCTGCAGGGTCGCATCGAAGCGATCGATGAGGCGCAGGGCAGCATCACCTTCATCGTCGACAACGCCGCACTGGTGGTGTCGGCCGACAACATCGACAAGGCGCGGATCATGCCTGACTGGGTGGCGCTGGGGCTGGCCCCGAGCAAGCCGACCGGTCCGGCACCGAAGCGTCCGAAGCCGAACAAGAATTCTTCTTCCAACGAGCCGGCGGCAAAGAAGCCGCGCGCGGAGTGAGCCAATGAGCAAGGAACTGTTGCTGGTAGTGGACGCGGTCGCCAACGAGAAGGGCGTGCCGCGTGAAGTGATCTTCGATGCCATCGAGGCCGCCCTGGCCTCGGCAGCGAAGAAGCGCTATCCCGACGAGGAAGTGCTGACCCGCGTGGTCATCGACCACAAGGATGGCAACTACGAAACCTTCCGCCGCTGGGAAGTGGTGGCCGACGACGTAGTGATGGAATCGCCGGATCGCCAGATCCGCCTGATGGACGCCATCGACGAAGCCGAAGGCGTGGATGTCGGCGATTACATCGAAGAGCAGATCGAGAACCCCGACTTCGGTCGCATCGCCGCCCAGGCCGCCAAGCAGGTGATCGTGCAGCGCGTGCGCGAAGCCGAGCGCCAGCAGGTGGTCGATGCCTGGGCCGATCGCGTCGGTGAGCTGATCACCGGCGTGGTCAAGCGCGCTGAGCGCGGCAACATCTATGTCGACCTGGGCGGCAACGCCGAAGGCTTCATTCCGAAGGACAAGGGCATTCCGCGTGATGTCCTGCGTGCCGGCGACCGCGTCCGCGGCTACCTGGCCGAAGTGCGTTCGGAGCCGCGTGGCCCGCAGCTGTTCATCAGCCGCGCAGCGCCGGAATTCATGATCGAGCTGTTCAAGCTGGAAGTGCCGGAAGTCGGCCAGGGCCTGGTGGAAATCAAGGCCTGCGCCCGCGATCCGGGCGACCGCGCCAAGATCGCCGTGCTCGCCCACGATGCCCGCACCGATCCGATCGGCGCCTGCATCGGCATGCGTGGTTCGCGCGTGCAGGCCGTGTCCAACGAGCTCAATGGCGAGCGCGTGGACATCGTCCTGTGGAACGAGAACCCGGCCAACTTCGTCATCAACGCGATGGCGCCGGCCGAAGTGCAGTCGATCATCGTCGATGAAGACAAGCATTCGATGGACCTGGCCGTTGCTGAAGACCGCCTGGCCCAGGCGATCGGCAAGGGCGGCCAGAACGTGCGCCTGGCCAGCCGCCTGACCGGTTGGCAGCTGAACGTGATGACCCAGGACCAGGTGACCGCCAAGTCGGAAGCCGAGCAGGCTTCGGCTCGCCAGCTGTTCATGGACAAGCTGGAAGTGGACGAGGAAATCGCTGGCATCCTGGTCAGCGAAGGCTTCGGCACGGTCGAGGAAATCGCATATGTACCGGTCGGCGAACTGCTGGCCGTGGAAGGTTTCGACGAAGACATCGTCGAAGAGCTGCGCGCACGTGCCCGCGATGCGCTGCTCAATGAGGCCCTGGCAGTCGAGGAAGGCCTGGAGGACGGCCAGCCGGCGCAGGACCTGCTGTCCCTGAAGGGCATGGACGAAGCCACCGCATATGCGTTGGCCGGCCACGGCGTGCGTACCAGCGAGGACTTGTCCGACCTGGCCGCCGACGAGGTCATGGACTTCGGCATCGAAGGGCTGGACCAGGAGCGCGCCGCGGCGCTGATCCTGGCCGCGCGTGCCGAGGAAATCGCCCGACTGGAACGCGGCGAATGAGCCGGCAATGAACAGGGCCCTGAGCCGATCAGGGCGTAGAATCCGCGCCACCTCCAGATGCGGGGGGGCGCCCACAAGATCATAGGATCCGAATGTCGCAGCAAACCACCATCCGCAAGCTTGCTGAACTGGTCAATACACCGGTCGAAAAACTGCTGGAACAGCTGGCTGGTGCCGGCATGAAGTTCAGCGGTCCCGACCAGGTCGTGACCAGCTCCGAGAAAGTGAAGCTCCTGGGCTTCCTTCGTCGCTCGCATGGCAAGCCCGAGCAGGCCCCGGAAGAGACTGATCAGTCTGCCAAGAAGATCACCCTCAACCGTCGCAAGCAGCAGGAAGTGACGGTCAATTCCGGTCGCAGCAAGACAACCGTGAACGTGGAAGTGCGCCAGAAGCGCACCTACGTCAAGGCCGATGGTGGTCGCGCGATGACCCCGGACGAAGAGCGTGCCGATATCCTGCGCAAGCTGGAAGAGTCGCGCGCACGCAACCTCGCCGAGCAGCAGGCACTGGCCGAGAAGGACCGCCTGCGTGACGAGGAAATCGTCCGCAAGCGCGAGGAAGAGGTCGCTGCCAAGGAGCGTGCCGAGGCCGAGAAGAAGGCGGCCGAGGAAGCTGCGGTCGCCGCCAAGGCTGCCGAGGCATTGGCTGCCAGCCAGCCGAAGGTGCGCGCACCGATCGACGAAACCGCGCCGCGCCCGCCGCGCGCTCCGGCTGCAGCCCCGGCTGCTCCGCGTAGTGCGCCGCCGCGCAGCGACGACCGCAACAATCGCAACGCGCCGCGCAACGAGCGTGGCCCGGGTGATCGCTTTGCCGGTCAGATGCACTTGTCCGCCGCCGATCGTGCGCGCCGTGGCAACAGCAACAACAGCAACAACCGTGGTCGCCCGGGCAGCCGTCCGACGTCCGGCCGCCGCGACATGTCGCGCGGCGGTGGCAACTCCGGCCCGCACGCCTTCGAACGTCCGACCGCACCGGTCGTGCGTGAAGTGGCGATCGGCGACACCATCACCGTGGCCGACCTGGCGCAGAAGCTCGCGCTGAAGGGCGGCGAGGTGGTGAAGGCGCTGTTCAAGATGGGCGTGATGGCCACCATCACCCAGTCCATCGACCACGACACTGCGGCACTGGTCACCGAAGAGCTGGGTCACAAGGCGATCCGCGCCAGCGACAACGACGCCGAAGACGCGCTGTTGGCATCGGCCGGCGAGAACCAGGGCGAGGCCGTGCAGCGCCCGCCGGTGGTCACCATCATGGGCCACGTCGATCACGGCAAGACCTCGCTGCTGGATTACATCCGTCGCACCAAGGTCGCCACCGGCGAAGCCGGCGGCATCACCCAGCACATCGGTGCGTACCACGTTGAAACGCCGAAGGGCGTCATCAGCTTCCTGGATACCCCGGGCCACGCCGCGTTCACCTCGATGCGTGCCCGCGGTGCCAAGCTGACCGATATCGTGGTGCTGGTCGTGGCTGCCGATGACGGCGTCATGCCGCAGACCAAGGAAGCGATCCAGCACGCCCGTTCGGCGGGTGTGCCGCTGATCGTGGCGATCAACAAGATCGACAAGTCCGGTGCCGACCCGATGCGGGTCAAGAACGAGCTGCTCTCCGAGCAGGTCGTGGCCGAAGACTTCGGTGGCGACACCCAGATGGTGGAGATCTCGGCCAAGACCGGCCTGGGCATCGACGATCTGCTGGAAGCTGTTTCGGTCCAGGCTGAACTGCTGGAACTGAAGGCGGTCGACGACGGTCGTGCCAACGGCGTGGTCATCGAATCTTCGCTGGACAAGGGCCGTGGCCCGATCGCGACGGTGCTGGTGCAGCAGGGCCGCCTGAAGAAGGGCGATTACCTGGTGTGCGGCATCCAGTACGGCCGCGTGCGTGCGCTGTTCGACGAAACCGGCAAGCAGCCGGAGTTCGCTGGACCGTCCATTCCGGTACAGGTCCTGGGCCTGTCCGGCGTGCCGGAAGCCGGTGACGACTTCGTCGTCGTCGACGACGAGCGTCTGGCCAAGGACGTTGCCCAGCAGCGTGAGACCAAGCGCCGCGAATCGCGCCTGGTCGCCACCGCTGGCAGCCGCATGGAAGACATCATGGCGACCCTGGGCAAGGGCGAGGGCCAGCAGGTCCTCAACCTGGTCATCAAGGCCGACGTGCAGGGTTCGGTGCAGGCGTTGAGCCAGGCCCTGGTGGCGCTGTCCAACGACGACATCCGCATCAACGTGATCCACTCCGGCGTGGGCGGCATCACCGAGTCGGATGCCAATTCGGCTGCCGCTTCGAAGGCCACCGTCATCGGCTTCAACGTGCGTGCGGATGCTTCGGCCCGTCGCATCATCGAATCCAACGGCGTGGACCTGCGTTACTTCTCGATCATCTATGACGTGATCGATCAGGTGAAGCAGGTGGCCTCCGGTCTGCTGGGCGTGGAGATCCGCGAAGAGATCATCGGTATCGCCGAGGTCCGCGACGTCTTCCGCAGCTCCAAGCTGGGTGCCGTCGCCGGCAGCATGGTCATCGAGGGCGTGGTCAAGCGCAACAAGCCGATCCGCGTCCTGCGCGACAGCGTGGTGATCTTCGAAGGCGAGCTGGAATCGCTGCGCCGCTTCAAGGAAAACGTCGAGGAAGTCCGCAACGGTACCGAATGCGGTATCGCGGTGAAGGCCTACAACGACGTCAAGCCGGGTGACCAGATCGAGTGCTTCGAGCGTATCGAAGTGCCGCGCACCCTGTAATGCTGCAACGGACCGGCCCTCACGGGCCGGTCTCGTTTCATCCCGTAAACTGTAGGGCCTGACCTTGGTCGGGCCACAATCGAATCAAGAGCCTGCCGCGTGCCCAAGACTTTCCATCGAACCGACCGTGTCTCCGCCCAGCTGCGCCGTGAACTCGGCACCCTGGTGCACAACGCCGTGCGTGAGCACGGGTTGCCCTCGGTGAGCGTGTCCGACGTGGAAATCACCCGCGACATGGCCCACGCCAAGGTGTTCGTCACCGCGCTGATACCGGAACGTTCGGTTGAAGCCGTGAAGGGCCTGAAGGAACTGGCCTGGGGCCTGCGCATGGAGCTGGCGCGCGCGATGAAGCTGCGGCACGTGCCGGAGCTGCATTTCCACTACGACGACTCGGTCGATCGTGGCGAGCGCATCGACAACCTGTTGCGCGACCTGCCCGATACCGTGGCCGCCGAAAAGCGTCGCGAAGGCGACGAAGAATAACCGCGCGACGCCGGGCATGCCCGGCGTTGTTGCATTCCGGCTGCGCGATGTCTGATGCAGACCGCGCTGCGCGCTCGCTGGGCATGGCCCGGCGCTACCCATACCTGTCATGACCCGAATTCAGTTCCGCCGCCTGGATGGCATCCTGCTGCTCGACAAGCCGACCGGCATGAGCTCCAACGCCGCGCTGCAGGTCGCCCGTCGCCTGTTCCGTGCGGAGAAGGGTGGCCACACCGGCAGCCTTGACCCGTTGGCCACTGGCCTGTTGCCGCTGTGCTTCGGCGAGGCCACCAAGATCGCCGGCCTGCTGCTGGGCTCGGCCAAGGCCTACGACGCCGAGATCGTGCTGGGCCAGACCACCGATACCGACGACGCCGAGGGCCAGGTGCTGCTCGAGCGGTCGGTGCCCGTGATCAGCGCCGAGGCCCTGCAGGCGGCGATCGCGCCGCTGCTTGGCGACATCCTGCAGCGTGCGCCGATCTATTCCGCGCTCAAGCAGGGCGGGGAGCCGCTGTATGTGAAGGCCCGCCGTGGCGACGCCGTCGAGGCGCCCGAGCGCCAGGTCAAGGTCCACGCCATCGAGATTCTGGAGCAGCACCCCGAGCGGCTGCGGCTGCGGGTCACCTGCGGCTCGGGCACCTATATCCGCAGTCTGGCCCGTGACCTGGGTGAAACGCTGGGCTGTGGCGCGCACATCAGCGCCCTGCGGCGCCTGTGGGTGGAACCGTTCCACGAACCGGCGATGGTCACCCTGGAGCAGCTGAGGGCTCTGGTGGAAGCGCAGGATGAGGCCGCCATGGACGCGCTGCTGCTGCCGCTGGCGGCGGGCCTGTCCGAATACCCCCGGGTTGACCTGGACGCCGAGCAGACCCAGCGCTTCTGCGTGGGCCAGCGCCAGCGCGACCTCTCCTGGCCGCGCGGCCTGGTGGCGGTGTTTGGCCCTGGATCGGTGGTGCAGGGCCTGGGCCAGGTCGACGACAGCGGTCTGCTGGCCCCGCAGCGCCGCTTCAACCTCTGAACGGGGAGGCCCGGTTCAGCCCCGGACCTTGTTCCAGAGCCCCCTGGCCGTTACAATTCCGCGGCCGTTTTACGGCAGCCTGCCGAAGGCGGGTTTCATCCATTTGTTGGTTCACGGCGAGCCAGGCGGTGCGCGAAAGCGCGTTCCTGCCGGCCACGCATCACAGAGAAAAAAAGACATGTCGATCGACACCCAGAAGGTCATTGAAGACAACAAGCGCAGCTCGGCTGATACCGGCTCCCCGGAAGTCCAGGTTGCACTGCTGACCGCCCGCATCGAACTGCTGACCGGCCACTTCAAGACCCACAAGAAGGATCACCACAGCCGCCGTGGTCTGCTGCAGATGGTCAACCGCCGCCGCAGCCTGCTCGACTACCTGAAGAAGAAGGACGTCGAGCGTTACAAGGCCCTGATCGAGAAGCTTGGCCTGCGTCGCTAAGCAACGAATCCCCCGCGGCGCAGCGATGCGCCGCGGTTTTGTTTTGTAGCACCGCAATACCTTTTTCAGATCGGAATGACCGGTCATCCGTTGGCGGCAAGGGTCGCCCACGGTCCATTCGCAGACAGCATCCCCAAGGACACCCTCCGTGGCAAAAATCACCAAAACCTTCCAGTACGGCAAGCACACCGTCACGCTTGAGACCGGCGAAATCGCCCGCCAGGCCGGTGGCGCCGTCATCGTCAAGTTCGACGACACCGTGCTGCTGGTCTCCGCCGTTGCCGCCAAGAGCGCGCGTGAGGGCCAGGACTTCTTCCCCCTGACCTGTGACTACCAGGAGAAGTTCTACGCCGGTGGCCGTATCCCGGGTGGCTTCTTCAAGCGCGAAGGCCGCGCGACCGAGAAGGAAACCCTGATCTCGCGTCTGATCGATCGTCCGATCCGTCCGCTGTTCCCGGAAGACTACAAGAACGAAGTCCAGATCATCGCCACCGTGATGTCGCTGAACCCGGACATCGACGGTGACATCCCGGCCCTGATCGGTGCCTCGGCTGCGCTGTCGCTGGCCGGCACCCCGTTCAAGGGTCCGATCGCCGCCGCCAAGGTGGGTTACAAGAACGGTGAGTACATCCTCAACCCGACCGTGACCGAACTGAAGGATTCGGAGCTGGAGCTGGTCGTTGCCGGTACCGCCAACGCCGTGCTGATGGTGGAATCCGAAGCCGCGCTGCTGTCCGAAGACGTGATGCTGGGCGCCGTGACCTTCGGTCACCGCGAAATGCAGAAGGTCATCAACGCGATCAACGAACTGACCGTGGAAGCCGGCACCAAGCCGTCGACCTGGGTGGCCCCGGCCAAGAACGACGTGCTGATCAGCGCCCTGCAGGAAGCCATCGGCCCGCGTCTGGGCGAGGCCTTCCAGGTGCGCGACAAGCTGCAGCGCCGCGACGCCATCTCGGCGATCAAGAAGGACGTGGTCGAGTCGCTGGCCGGCCGCGTTGCCGCTGAAGGCTGGAACCCGGCCGAGCTGTCGAAGGAATTCGGCGAGCTGGAATACAGCACCATGCGCAACTCGGTGCTGGACACCAAGGTACGCATCGACGGCCGTGCGCTGGACACCGTCCGCCCGATCGCAGTGAAGACCGGCATCCTGCCGCGTACCCACGGCTCCTCGCTGTTCACCCGCGGTGAAACGCAGGCCATCGTGACCATCACCCTGGGCACCGCCCGTGATGGCCAGGTCATCGATGCCGTCTCCGGTGAGTACAAAGAGAACTTCCTGTTCCATTACAACTTCCCCCCCTACTCGGTGGGTGAAACCGGCCGCATGATGGGCCCGAAGCGTCGCGAGATCGGCCACGGCCGTCTGGCCAAGCGCGGCGTGCTGGCAGTGATGCCGTCGCTGGAATCCTTCCCGTACACCATCCGCGTCGTCTCGGAAATCACCGAGTCGAACGGTTCCTCGTCGATGGCGTCGGTCTGCGGCTCGTCGCTGGCCCTGATGGACGCCGGCGTGCCGGTGAAGGCTCCGGTGGCCGGCATTGCCATGGGCCTGGTCAAGGAAGGCGATCGCTTCGTCGTCCTGTCCGACATCCTGGGTGACGAAGATCACCTGGGCGACATGGACTTCAAGGTTGCCGGTACCGCTGAGGGCATCTCCGCCCTGCAGATGGACATCAAGATCGAAGGCATCACCGAAGAGATCATGAAGCAGGCTCTGCAGCAGGCCAAGGCTGGCCGTCTGCACATCCTGGGCGAAATGGCCCACGGCCTGACCGCCCCGCGTGAGGAGCTGTCGGACTACGCGCCGCGCCTGCTGACCATCAAGATCCACCCGGACAAGATCCGCGAAGTGATCGGCAAGGGTGGTTCGACCATCCAGGCCATCACCAAGGAAACCGGCACCCAGATCGACATCCAGGATGACGGCACCATCGTCATCGCTTCGGTCAATGCCATCGCTGCCCAGGCCGCCAAGGCCCGCATCGAGCAGATCACCTCGGACGTCGAGCCGGGCCGCATCTACGAAGGCAAGGTCGCCAAGATCATGGACTTCGGTGCATTCGTCACCATCCTGCCGGGCAAGGACGGCCTGGTCCACGTGTCGCAGATCTCCAGCGACCGCGTCGAGAAGGTCGGCGACGTGCTGAAGGAAGGCGATGTGGTCAAGGTCAAGGTGTTGGAAGTCGACAAGCAGGGCCGTATCCGCCTGTCGATGAAGGCCGTCGAGGAAGGCGAAGGCGCCACCGCCGAGTAATCGACCGTAGGTCGATGACGGTAGGTGTCAACCTTGGTTGACACGCCAGAATGAAAAAGCGGGCTTCGGCCCGCTTTTTCTTTGCCTGTCGTCCGGCGCTGCCGGCGTCGTGCCGCGGCGCTATGCTTCACCCATGGACACCCTGCGCCTGCTTGACCTGCAGATCGACCGCCCCGCGCAGCGGGTCAGCCGCGCCGGCGACGTGCTGCCGATCCAGGGGCTGAGCTGGCGCCTGTTCGACGTGCTGCTGGCACACGGCAACGACGTTGTCGACTTCGACACGCTGGCTGCACAGGTGTGGGCACCTGCAGTGGTTGGGGAGGATGCGGTCAGCCAGCGGGTCAAGCTGTTGCGGCAGGCGCTGGGTGATGACAGCCGACGCCCGCGCTACATCCGTTCGGTACGCGGGCGCGGCTATCAGTTGTGTGCAGTGCCGACCATCGCACCGCCGGCAGCGGCGGTGCCCATTACCGGGCACCGGAAGAAATGGCCATGGCTTGCAGGTGCCGGTGTCGTCGTTCTTGCCGCTGCCGCCTCGTTCTGGCCGCGCACGCCGGCGGCCGGTGGCCCGCTGCCGTTGCTGCAGCGCGCCGACTATTACGCCAGCATCGGCCAGGCCAGCAACAACGAGCGCGCCATCGCCCTGTACCGGCAGGCATTGCAGGTGGACCCTGATTCAAGTCCGGCGCGCCGCGGCCTGTCACGAGCGTTGTCCGCGCAGGGCTGTCTGTTCAATGGATCGCCCGAGCAGGTCCAGGAAGGGCTGGCGCTGGCCAACATCGAACGTGAACTCGCGCCGCAGGAGGGTGCTGTGTACGCGCTTCGAGGTTATGCCTACGACTGCCTCGGGCAGATGCCGCAGGCCATTTCCGAATACGAGCGGGCGATCGCGCTGGATCCGGACGACGAGCGCACCCGTGCCTCGCTCGCCTACCTGCACCAGGAGCGCGGCCACCTTGCCCTGGCCCTGCGTGCCAATCTTGCATTGACGGCGCCCGAGCGCCTGCGCTTCCGTGATGTGCAGGTGGCGCGCGAACTGGAGCTGCTCGGTTTCACTCACGCGGCCGCGCAGCGCCACGCGCGAAATTTCCAGCTGTATCCGGACAACGTCTTCGCCAACATCGCCTGGCCGCGCAGTCTGTTCGCGGCAGGTGACCCGGGCCGGGCGAGGCAGGCGTTGACCGAGGCGCTGGCACGCGGCACGCCACATCCGCAGTTGCTGCGGCTGCAGGGCGAACTGGCGCTGCTGGCGGGCGATCACGCCGCTGCTGCCGATGCCTTCGAGCGCGGGCGGCAGCTGCGTCCACAGCAATCGCTCGGTCAATCGCTGGCGGCCTTGTACGCGCAGCCCGCGGCATCGCCGGAGTGGGTGGCTTCGCGTCTTGCAACGTTACAGGCGCAGCGCGGCGACGGTTGGTCCGATGCCGCGCTTGAGCGGGCCCTGCTGCTGCAGGCGCAAGGCGACCTGGAGGCTGCCGTCACCGCGCTGCAACAGGCGGTCGATGATGGCTTCCGCGATGCGGCGTGGTTGCGTTCCACGCCGCTGTTTGCGTCCCTGCACGAGGCGCGCGGCTGGGCGCCGCTGCTGGCGCGCATCGATGCCGATATCGGCCGCCAGCGTGCGCAGGTGCTGGCGGCCGACTGGCGTCCCGCCGGGCTGGCCGACCTCAGCGCAGCGCCGGCAGCAGGAATTCGGTGAGGATGCGGCGCGACTGCGGGTGAGCGATGCTGCGGTTGTAGGCCTGGCTGGTCACCACCGCGACAGCGCGCTGTTGCGGCAGCAGGAACACGTAGTTGCCGCCGTTGCCGGACATCGCCCATACGGTCTGTGGCTGGCCACCGACAGTCAGTTTCAGGCCCCACCATTGATAGCCGTAATCGCTGCCGTCGCCGGCCGTTGCCTGCGGTGACAGCATCGCGGCGACGTAGTCGCGTGGAACCAGCTGGCGCCCCTGCCAACGACCGCCATCAAGCACGAGCTGGCCAAGGCGGGCCAGGTCCCGGCTGCGGTAGCGTGTGCCGCCTCCGCCCATGCCGATGCCCTCGGGGGAACGGTTCCACAGGCTGTGGGTGATGCCCAGTGGTCGTTCCAGTGCATGGGCTGCGTAATCGGCCAGCGGTTGTCCGGTCGCACGTTCCAGTACCGCGCCGAGCACGAAGGAGTTGGCGGTGCAGTAGGCAAACGCGCGACCGTGAGGACTGTCCTCCGGGCGCGCCATCCAGGGCGCGAAGCCCTTCACCGGCAGCGCCAGGGCAAAATCGAGCCAGCGCTCGCCGACGTACATGCGCTCCTCGTGGCCGGCCGAGAACGGGTTCTCGTCGTCGCACTCCCACAGCGTGCTCATCGCCAGCAGGTCCTCCACCGTGGTGCCACGCAGGCGGGGATCCACGTCGTGCTGGGCGACGAAGGCCGGGAAGTAGTCGTACACCTTCGCGCGAACGCCCGGCAGCCGGCCGTCGCCGATCGCTGCGCCGACCAGCAGGGCGGTCACGCTTTTACTGGCCGAGCGCACGTCGTGCAGGGTCTGCGCATCGGCACCGTTGAAATAGCCCTCGTACACGACCTGTCCATCAACCTGCAGCAGCACGCTGCGGATCTGTTTCAGCTCATCGCTGGCGATGGCCTGCTCCAGCGCGCGCATGCGGCCAGGATCAGGGTGGGCAGGGCCGGCGATGCAGGGGAGGGCGTACAGGCACAGCAGCAGGGCGGACACAGGCAGGGGCGAACGCATGATCGGACTCCATCGAAAGGAGTGCCGATTCGGCCAGAGGGCTGGCTGAAGTGCTGGAAGGACGCCTGAAGAATTCTGAAAGCCTTGTGCCGCAAGGCCTGCAGCGCCCTGCCGTCATGCGTCCGCTTGTTCGTGACCCAGCCACCACACCTGGCCCGGCTGCGGACCCTGCTGCGGGTGCTCACGGTGTTCGATCGCATCGAGCGTGCGCCCGGTGCCTGCCGCGGCCCAGGCCGACATCAGTTTTTCGACCGCAGCGCGGCCTTGTGCGGCAATACCGAGATTGCGCTCGCGCACCCAGCCGCCGTCATCCTCGTGGCTGTCGTCATCGTGCTGGTGCGGTGCGCCATAGCTGCAACGCAGGCACAGGTGACGTACCGAATGGGTCCAGTCTTCGACCAGGCCGATGCCGGGCAACGTCATTGCGCGCAGCGCGGCGATGTCGTCCGGCGAACCGCATTGCACGAACACGGCGTAGGTCGCCATGTCCGACTGCTGCAGGCGCTGCATGGCATTGAACACCGGTACTTCGCGCTCGCCGTAGGTCCGGCGCCCGGTGGAGGCGCCGTCGTGCAGCACGATGTCGCCGAAGCGGAACCCGCTCTCCGCAAGCGGCACGTTTTCCAGCCGCGCGCGTACCGGATCGAGCCGGCGCATGTACACGGTCTCGCCGCTGGACCACGGATTCAGGCGAACACAGGCAACGCCGAAATTGCCGTTGATCGGGCCTTCGCCCTCGGGGAGGGTGATGCCGCAGCGGGTCCATTGCCGGCGCGCCTCGGCCCAGTCGCCGGCGCCGGTGGCGGCAATTCCCGCATTCCACGCGGTCGCCTCATCGACTTCATCGCGCAGCTGCTCGGAGCGGAGATTGTCCTGCAGCGACAACGCCCACTCGCGCAGGTACTTGTGTGCCAGCCCGCGCATGTAGTGCAGGTGGGGGATGTCGGGTGTCCATTCGACGAGCTGGCCGAACAGCATTGCTGCGTCAGCCAGGTCGCCCGCATCAAAGGCCGCATAGGCGCGGGCCTCCAGCGCCTGCAGCTTTTCGAGGGTTTCGTCGTCCAGCAGTTCGCCGTCTGCGTCGTGGTCTGCGGTCATGTCCGTGTGCCAGTGAAGATCCAGCGCCACCTTAGCTCAGGCAGGTCGTGTGTTGTCCTGCAGCGAAGTGCTTTCGACGTTGTGCAGCCACGACCGTGTCAGCTTCCAGCGGCACGCCACTGTCCAGCGGACGACATGCACGGACATCCGCACCACGGGCCGATCTGTTTGCTAACGTGGCGGCGCCTTTGACCCGGGAGTTTCCATGTTCCGCCAGACCTTGGCCGTACTTGCAGTGCTGATCGCCGGCACCCTGCCCATTGCCGCGCAGGCGCAACCGGCGCAACCGCCGATCTTCGGTGCGTACTATCCCGGCGGTTCCGCCGAGCGCTATCCGGTATCGAGCATCCCGGCCGAACGACTCACCCATCTGTTCTATGCGTTTTCCACCATCGAGGACGGACGCTGTGCGATCGGTGCCGAGGCGCCAGCCAACTTCGCCGCATTGGCCGAGCTCAAGCGCAGGCATCCGCATCTGCGCACGTTGATTTCGATCGGGGGCTGGGGCGCGGGCGGATTCTCCGATGCGGCGCTGACCGAGACCAGCCGCAGGCGCCTGGTCGATTCGTGCATGGCGTTGTTCTTCGAGCGCCATGCCGGCAGTTTCGATGGCGTGGACATCGACTGGGAGTTCCCCGTCAGCGGTGGCCCGAAGGAACTGGCGCACCGCCCGCAGGACCGTGCCAACCTGACCAAGCTTGCGCAGGCCTTCCGGCTGGCGCTGGATGCCCGCGGCAGAAAGGCGGGGCAGCCGATGCTGCTGACCGCCGCGCTGGCCGCTGGCCGTCTGCAGACCGATGGACCATACAACCCCGCCGCCAGCTACGATCTGCCGGCGTTGGCCAAGGTGTTCGATTTCATCAACCTGATGAGCTACGACATGGGCACCGGCTTCTCATCGGTATCGACCTTCAATGCCCCCCTGCATGAAGTGCCAGCCGACCCGCTGGCGCCGGAGCTGCGGCGCTGGAACAACGTGGCCGGTGCCGTGCAGTACTACCGCGAGCATGGCGTGCCGGCGGCCAAGCTGGTGCTGGGCGTGCCGTTCTACGGGCGCGGCTTCAAGGTCACCGGCGAGTCGGCGGACGGCCTGTACCAGGCCTACAGCGCGCCGGCCGACGCCGGTGACTGGCGGGTGATCAAGGCGCGCTATCTCGACCAGCCGGGTTGGACGAAGCATTGGCAACCGCAGGCGCAGAGTCCGTGGCTGTACAACCCGGCGCAGAAGATCTTCATCAGTTACGAGGATCCGCGCTCCATCGGCCTGCGTGCGCAGTTCGCGCGCGAGCAGGGCCTGGCCGGTGTCTTCATGTGGGAGCTGACCGGTGACGACGAGCAGGCCAGCCTGCTCAACGCCATGCTCGCTCCGTGGCAGAAGGCCCGCGTCGGCGACTGACCGGTTCGACATCTCCGGACCGGGGCTGGTACGGCGGTGACGGGCAAACGCTGTGGCCTGAAACCGCACATCGGCGCCATGCACGCAGCGCTAAGCTGCGTGCATGATCATCATCGACCGCCTGGACCATCTGGTGCTTACCGTTGCCGACATCGAGCGCAGCTGCGACTTCTACCAGCGCGTGCTGGGCATGCAGGTCGTGCGCTTCGGCGCCGGCCGCGTCGCCCTGCAGTTCGGCCAGCAGAAGATCAACCTGCACCCGGCCAGCGCGCCGTTGCAGCCCCACGCGCTGCTGCCGACCCGTGGCAGTGCCGATCTGTGCCTGATCACCCCGCTGGGCGTACAGGCGGTGCTGGCCCACCTGCAGGCCCAGCAGGTAACGATTGAAGAAGGGCCGGTGCCGCGTACCGGAGCGCTTGGGCCGATCGAGTCGGTGTACTTCCGTGATCCGGATGGGAACCTGATCGAAGTGGCCCGCTACGTGGAAGCCATGTAAACCCGCGTGCTTCGAGCTGGCCCGGTCAGTTCGCCCACACGCTGTTGGGGTCATCGTTGCGGGCCCGCCGCTGGCTCGCATACGCCAGACGGGCAAAGCCAAAGGCCATCGCCAGTGCCATCGCATCGATCCAGAACAACGGCCAGTGGCCGCGTGCGGCGGCCAGCCACAGCCAGTCACCGTTGAGGGCGCCGTGCGCCACCGGCACCAGCGCGGTGCTGATCGCCGCAGCCCACAGCAGCTCGCGCGCCGCCTGTGCCGGGCGGCGCAGGGCTGCCCACAGCGCACACGCCGCCCAGGTCACGAAGCAGGCCCAGCGGATGCCGTGGTCGACCTGGGCAGGCGCTACCCGCTCCAGCACCAGCGCGGCCACGAAGGCCACCGAGATCGCCACACACAGGCCGATGCAGACGCCCACCGTGGCCCGCGCCATGTTGATGGCTGCGCGTGACTGCTGCGGCTGACGGCGCTTGCGGCGCGATTCGATCCACAGCAGGTTGCCCGAATAGAACAGGAAGGCGCCGCCGAGGCCGAGCAGGAAGTACAGCCAGACCACCACGCCGTTGCCGAACTCGCCGAAATGCAGGGCGTAGGCGGCACTGAGCGTGGCGTGATTGGCATCGCGCTGGCCGGGCAGCTGGCTGGCCAGCACGCGGCCGCTTTCGACATCCAGCGCGACAGCGCCGAGCGGGCCAAGCGTACCGCTGGCCTCGCCGGTGATTTCGATGGTCGCGTTGGCATCACCGCCATTGGCCAGTTTCAGGTAGGCCGGTTCGAAGTTGGCCACGCCCTGCGCGCGGGCCACTTCCAGCGCCCGCGCGTGCAGTTCGCGCAGGCTGCCCGGTGCGGCAGGGATGCCACTGGCTTCGCGCAGCGGCGCGGTATCCATCGCCGTCGGTACCGCCTGCAGCGCCTTGCCGTCGTAGATCAGGGGATCGAGTACCGCCATCTGCATGAACACCAGGCAGAGCAGGGCGCCGGTCACCGCGAACATCAGGTGGAACGGCAGGCTGAGCACGCCGATCACGTTGTGCGCGTCCTGCCACTGCTGCTTGAGATTGCGGCCCGGGCGCAGCGCGAACAGATCGCCCAGCAGCTTGGGCAGATGGATCACCAGCCCGCTGAGCAGGGCCATGCCGTACAGCAAGCTGACGATGCCCATCACGTAGATCCCGGCCACCGGCAGGCCCAAGCTGTAATGCAGTTCGTTGACCAGTTCGGCCAGCCCGGTCTGCGGTGGCGTCGGACTGCCGCTGATCTGTCCCGGCCATGCATAGCGCCAGCTGCCGTCTTCGGCCTGCCAGTAGGCCAACGGCTGCGGATGATCGGCGCCCGGGAAGGTCATGCCGACGTGGCGACGCGCTTCCGCATGCGTGGCCAGCACGTCGTCGAGCAGGTACTGGGCGTCATCCAGGCCGGCCGGCAATGCGGTTGCCGCGCCAGGCGTCTGCCACAGCGGGAGGTCATGGTGGAACAGGGTCAGTGCGCCGGCATAGAACGCCACGAACAGCCCGAAGCCGGCGACCAGGCCGACCCAGGTGTGCAGGGTGGTGAACGTGCGCAGGGTCTGTGAACTGAATTTCATGCAGTCGATCTCATTGCACTGCGCCGGCCAGGCGCAGCAGGCCGAGTAAGGCGAAGCCCAGGGCCGCGCAACCGGTCAGGGTCAGCCAGGCGCGCAACGGGCTGCGGAAACTGAAGGCCCACAGCGCGGCCAGCATCCACAACGGGACGAACGCGATCAGGCTCGGCACCAGGGCTTTCTGCCAGGGCCCCGGCGGCAGCCATGCGACCAGGCCGGTCGCCGCAGCGGCAAGGAAGAAGCCGGCGAAGATGCCGGCCAGTGCGCGCGACCACATCAGCGCGGCTCCACATCGGGACGGTGCCACGCGGCCAGTGCCGGCAGCAGCATGGCGGCCAGCATCCAGGTGCACAGCATCGCCACCAGGCCGGCGGCAAAGCCCAGTTCGGCCATCCACAGCCACAGCGCAGCGACTGCAGCGACCAGGCCGATCTGCCGGCCCAGGCGCCCGGCACGGCGCAGGCGTGGCCAGCGGCAGTGCGGGGAGGCGGCATAGAAGGCCAGCGCGGAGAACATCGCCGACAGCATGCCGAGGCTGCAGAAGCCCAGGGTCGACAGGCCAACGGTGATCATCGGCGGCTCCGGGCCCGGCATAGGGCCGGTGAACGCGGGGCACGGGCGGGACCGGCAGGCGCCGGTCGGGGCGGGTGGCGCATTGCAGGATCCTGGGGGGAAGCGGGCAGGCCGGCACGGGGCGGGCTGCGCGGACATGGTAATCATTGCGTTTTCACGCCGCCAGCCAGCGCCATTCAGGCACCGCTTGGGCTTTGTCCGCCGCTGGTTTAAGATCACGGGCAACCACATCCTGGAACCAAGGTGGCCCGCGCACTGCGCCGGCCGAGCGTGCGACATGAGCACTACCACCGCCCACTGTTGACCTGCCCCGAAGGCCCTGCATTCCAGGCGCCCTCGCGGCGCTTTTTTATTGCCCGGACGACAGCCCGGGAGCGCTTTCCAGCCCGCCACGGCGGGCCCCGCATGAAGCCATTGCAATGATCACGATTACCCTTCCCGACGGCAGCCGCCGCGAATTCGAAAACCCCGTCAGCGTCATGGACGTCGCCCAGTCGATCGGCGCCGGCCTGGCCAAGGCCACCATCGCCGGTTCGGTGGATGGCGTGCTGGTCGATGCCAGTGACGTCATCGACCACGATGCGTCCCTGCGCATCATCACCGCCAAGGACGAGGAGGGCGTGGAAATCATCCGCCACTCCAGTGCCCACCTGGTCGGCCACGCGGTCAAGCAGCTCTATCCGGACGTGAAGATGGTGATCGGCCCGGTGATCGCCGAGGGCTTCTACTACGACATCTACTCCGAGCGCCCGTTCACCCCCGAAGACATGGCGGCGATCGAAAAGCGCATGGGCGAGCTGATCGCGCAGGACTACGACGTCATCAAGAAAGTGACGCCGCGCGCGGAAGTCATCGAGATCTTCAAGGCCCGTGGCGAGGACTACAAGCTGCGCCTGATCGAGGACATGTCGCCTGACATCCAGGCGATGGGCATGTACTACCACCAGGAATACGTGGACATGTGCCGCGGCCCGCACGTGCCGAACACGCGCTTCCTGAAGGCCTTCAAGCTGACCCGCATTTCCGGCGCCTATTGGCGCGGCGACGCGCAGAACGAGCAGCTGCAGCGCGTCTACGGCACCGCCTGGGCCGACAAGAAGCAGCTCGATGCGTACATCAAGCGCATCGAAGAAGCGGAGATGCGCGACCACCGTCGCATCGGCAAGCAGCAGGACCTGTTCCACCTGCAGGAAGAGGCCCCGGGCCTGGTGTTCTGGCACCCGAAGGGCTGGGCGCTGTGGCAGGTGGTCGAGCAGTACATGCGCAAGGTGTACCGCAGCACCGGCTACGGCGAAGTGCGCTGCCCGCAGATCCTGGACGTGTCGCTGTGGCAGAAATCGGGCCACTGGGACAACTACCAGGACGCGATGTTCTTCACCGAGTCGGAGAAGCGTACCTACGCGCTCAAGCCGATGAACTGCCCGGGTCACGTGCAGGTGTTCAACCAGGGGCTGCACAGCTACCGCGATCTGCCGATCCGCTACGGTGAGTTTGGCGCCTGCCACCGCAACGAGCCCTCCGGCGCGCTGCACGGCATCCTGCGCGTGCGTGGCTTCACCCAGGACGACGGTCACGTGTTCTGCACCGAAGACCAGGTCGAGGCGGAAGTGACCGCGTTCCACCAGCAGGCGCTGGCGGTGTACCAGCACTTCGGCTTCGAGGAGATCCAGGTCAAGATCGCGCTGCGCCCCGAATCGCGCCTGGGCGATGACGCCACCTGGGACAAGGCAGAGGGCGCGCTGCGCTCGGCGCTGTCCAGCTGCGGGGTGGAATGGCAGGAGCTGCCGGGCGAGGGCGCCTTCTATGGCCCGAAGATCGAGTACCACCTGAAGGACGCCATCGGTCGCACCTGGCAGCTGGGCACCATGCAGGTCGATTTCATGATGCCTGGCCGTCTGGGCGCTGAATACGTGGACGAAAACAGCCAGAAGAAGCATCCGGTGATGCTGCACCGGGCCATCGTCGGCTCGATGGAGCGTTTCCTGGGCATCCTGATCGAGCACCATGCCGGCCAGTTCCCGGCCTGGCTGGCGCCGACCCAGGTGGTGGTGGCCAATATCACCGATGCGCAGGCTGAATACGTCTCTGCGGTGACCAAAAGCCTTGCGGATCAAGGCTTCCGCGTCAGCGCCGATTTGCGTAACGAGAAGATCGGCTATAAGATTCGCGAGCACACGCTGCAGCGCGTGCCGTACCTGCTGGTCATTGGTGACCGCGAGAAGGAAAACGGCGCTGTGGCGGTGCGTACGCGTTCTGGCGAAGATCTCGGCAGCATGAGCCTCCAGGCTTTCACCGAGCGGCTCCAGGCCGAGGGCGCGTAAACAAAGGTCCGGCCCGTGCGCAATGGCGCCCGGGCCGGGTTCGACACCCTTGGGAGATCGCAATATCAGTACCCCTGACAACAAACAGAACCGCAAGAATCAGGAAATCCGTGTGCCGCGCGTCCGCGTGATCGGCAGTGACGGAGAAATGATCGGCGTGTTGACGCGAGACGAAGCGTTGTCCATGGCCGAAGATGAAGGCCTGGACCTGGTCGAGATCCAGCCGCAGGCCGACCCGCCGGTGTGCAAGATCATGGACTTCGGCAAGTTCAAGTTCGAAGCCCAGAAGAAGGCCAGCGAGGCCAAGAAGAAGACCAAGCAGGTCGAGATCAAGGAAGTGAAGTTCCGTCCGGTCACGGACGAGGGCGACTACCAGATCAAGCTGCGCAAGATGCGCGGTTTCCTTGAAGAAGGCGACAAGATCAAGGTCAACATCCGTTTCCGTGGCCGTGAAATGAGCCACCAGGAACTGGGCCGCGAGATGGCTGGCCGGATCGAAGCCGATCTGGGCGAAGACATCGTCATCGAATCCCGTCCGCGCCTGGAAGGGCGTCAGATGGTGATGATGATCGCGCCGAAGAAGAAGACCTGACGCCTGACGGGCTGCCTCGCGGGGCGCCTGGCGGCTGAATGGATGAAGGTGAAGGGACGCCGCTGGCGTCCTTTTGCTTTTCCGGGGCGGGCAGGGCCGGTCTCGGTGTGAAAACGGTGTGGGGGCTGGTTACAGGGCGGATTTGCCTGTATCATGCCCGGCTCGACCCACCCAGGACGGGTCGTACGCCGATCATGGCAGGACGGAAAGAGCGGCCCAGGCCGCCGCCAGATCAGTCAGAAACCAGGGTCATATCCCATCAAGGACATTGCAATGCCCAAGATCAAGACCAACCGGGCAGCGGCCAAGCGTTTCCGCAAGACCGCCTCGGGCAAGTACAAGTGCGGCCACGCCAACCGTAGCCACATCCTCACGAAGAAAGCGACCAAGCGTAAGCGTAACCTGCGTCAGACGAATCACGTCCGCGCAGAAGACGCAGGCCGTCTGGACCGCATGCTTCCCTACCTCTGAGGACTGATACATGGCACGAGTAAAGCGTGGCGTACAGGCGCGTCGCCGCCACAAGAAAATCCTTGATCTGGCGAAGGGCTACTACAATGCCCGTCGCAAGGTCTTCCGCGTCGCCAAGCAGGCGGTCATCAAGGCACAGCAGTACGCCTACATCGGCCGTAAGCAGAAGAAGCGCAACTTCCGTTCGCTGTGGATCACCCGCATCAACGCGGCTGCCCGCATCAACGGCCTGAGCTACAGCCGTTTCATGAACGGCCTGCTGAAGGCTGGCATCACCCTGGACCGCAAGGTTCTGGCTGACATCGCCGTGCACGACGCAGCTGGCTTTGCTGCACTGGCCGAAAAGGCCAAGGGCGCACTGGCGGCATAAGTCCTTCCCGATGCCGTTGCCGTTCACGGAGAACGGTGTCAGGTAGAGGCAATGCATGGGGAAGGGCGCAAGTCCTTCCCCATTCTTTTTTGTGCCGGGCGCAGCCGTGCAGATGGCGGGCGACCGGCAAGCGGTTGCGACGGCGCGGCCCTTCGCGCATCGCGATGGCAGACCGACTGGAGTTCCGGCTACCCATGAGCGACATCCAATCCCTCACTTCCCAGGCGCTGGCCGATGTGGCCGCCGCGCAGAGCCCGGACGCGCTGGAGCAGCTGCGCGTGGCCCTGCTTGGCAAGAGCGGCAGCATCACCTCGCAGCTCAAGCAGCTCGGTGCGCTGCCGGCCGACGAGCGCAAGGCGGCCGGTGAGGCCATCAACCGGGCCCGCGACGCGCTGAGCAGCGCGCTGGGCGAGCGCAAGGCGGTGCTGGAAGATGCTGCGCTTGATGCGCGGCTGGCGGCCGAGGCGATCGACATCACGCTGCCGGGCCGCAGTGGCGAACGCGCCGGCCTGCACCCGATCACCCGCACCCTCGAGCGCATCACCGGCATCTTCGGCCGGCTGGGCTACGAGTTGTCCGAAGGGCCGGAGATCGAGGACGACTGGCACAACTTCGAGGCGCTGAACTTCCCGCCGCACCATCCGGCGCGCGCCATGCATGACACCTTCTACTTCGGTGACGGCCGGCTGCTGCGCACGCATACCTCCGGTGTGCAGGTGCGCTACATGGGCGAACACCAGCCGCCGCTGCGCATGATCGCCGCCGGCAAGGTCTACCGCAGCGACAGCGACCAGACCCATTCGCCGATGTTCCACCAGGTCGAAGGCCTGCTGGTTGACGAGCATTCGACCTTCGCCGACCTGAAGGGCACGCTGTCCGAGTTCGTGCGTGCGTTCTTCGAGCGCGATTTCGAGATGCGCTTCCGCCCCAGCTACTTCCCGTTCGTTGAACCCGGCGCGGAAGTGGACATCGCCTGGCAGCAGCCCGATGGCAGCACCCGCTGGCTGGAAGTGCTCGGCTGCGGCATGGTGCATCCGAACGTGCTGCGCAACGTCGGCATCGATCCGGAACGCTACACCGGCTTTGCCTTCGGCATGGGCGTGGAGCGTTTCGCGATGCTGCGCTACGGCGTCAACGACCTGCGCGCGTTCTTCGAAAATGACGTGCGCTTCCTCAAGCAGTTCGCGTAACGCATCAGGTAGCGCCGGGCCATGCCCGGCGGACTCAACAACGCAGGCCCAGGCGCATGCGCCGGGCCCACCAGGGTGAACCCATGAAATTCTCCGAAAACTGGCTGCGCAGCCACGTCCCGACCACTGCCTCGCGCGATGAGCTCAGCGCGGTGCTGACCGCCATCGGCCTGGAAGTGGAAGACGTGACCGCGCTTGGCGATGGCCTGCAGCACGTGGTCGTCGCGCGTATCGTCGAAGCCGAGCGCCATCCCGAAGCCGACCGCCTGCAGGTGTGCAAGGTTGATGCGGGGCAGGCTGAGTTGCTGCAGATCGTCTGTGGTGCGCCGAATGCACGACCGGGCCTGGTCGCGCCGCTGGCGATGGTCGGTGCGCAGATCGGTGAGTTGAAGATCAAGCCGGCCAAGCTCCGCGGCGTCGAATCCAACGGCATGCTGTGCTCGGCCAAGGAGCTGGGCCTGGACAACGATGCCTCCGGTTTGCTGGAACTGCCGGACGACGCGCCGGTCGGCCAGTCCCTGGTGGAGTACCTCGGCCTGCCGGATGCCAGCATCGAGATCAAGCTGACCCCCAACCGCGCCGACTGCTTCAGCATCCGCGGCATCGCCTATGACGTCGCCGCAGCGACGCGCAGCGAGGTACTGGATTTCATCGCAGCGCCGATCGCTGCCCAGAGCAGCCGCGAGCTGGCAATCCAGCTCGATGCAGGTGCCGAAGCGCCGCGCTATCTGGGTCGTGTCATCGAAGATGTCAACGCCGCGGCGAAGACCCCGTTGTGGATGGCCGAGCGCCTGCGCCGCAGTGGCGTGCGCCCGGTATCGCTGCTGGTCGACATCACCCAGTACGTCATGCTCGAGCTGGGCCAGCCGATGCATGCCTACGATCTCGGCACCCTGCAGGGCACGATCGGTGTGCGCCGTTCGCGCGCAGGCGAAAGCCTGAAGCTGCTGGATGGCCGTGATGCTGCGCTGGACGACAGCTTCCTGGTGGTCACCGACGCTGATCGCGCGGTCGGCCTGGCCGGCCTGATGGGCGGCTTCGATACGCGCGTCACCGATGCGACCACCGCCGTGTTCCTGGAAGCGGCGCACTTCGCGCCGGCCGCGATCATGGGCCGCGGCCGCAAGCTGGGCCTGCACACCGATGCCGGCCACCGCTTCGAGCGTGGCGTCGACCCGGCGCTGCCGCGTACTGCCATCGAATACGCCACCCGCCTGGTGCTGGACCTGGCCGGCGGTACCCCCGCACCGGTTACCGAAGCGGTACGAGAGGCCGACCTGCCGCAGCCGGCGACGATCCTGCTGCGCCGCGCGCGCATCACCCGCGTGCTGGGCATCACCATCGAAGACGCCGAAGTCGAGCGCATCCTGCGCGCGCTGGGCATGCAGGTGGTGGACGCTGGCGAAGGCTGGCAGGTCACCGCGCCGAGCCGCCGCTTCGACATCGCCATCGAAGAAGACCTGATCGAGGAGCTGGCCCGGATCCACGGTTATGAGCAGATCCCGACCACGCTGCCGGGTGGCGCATCGCGTGTCGCGATGCCGTCCGAGACCCAGCTGGACGCGCTGAGCGTGCGCCGCCAGCTGATCGCACGCGATCTTCAGGAAACCGTCAATTTCGCCTTCGTCGACGATGGCCTGCTGGGCCAGTGGCAGCTGCGCGAGGATCTGGTGCCGCTGGCCAACCCGCTGTCGGCCGAACTGGCGGTGATGCGCCCGTCTCTGCTGCCGGGCCTGGTTGCCACGCTGGGCCGCAACGCCGCCCGCCAGCTCGGCCGGGTGCGCCTGTTCGAGCTCGGCCGGGTGTTCGCGCAGCAGGCCGGAGACGGCCAGCCGGCGCCGCTGGAAACCCCGCGCGTGGCCGCTGCGGTCTGCGGTGAAGCGCAGGCGGTGCAGTGGGGCCTGCCGACCCGCAAGGTCGATTTCCATGACCTGAAGGGCGACCTGGAATCGCTGGCCGCGGCCAGTGGCGCGGTCCTGGAGTTCCGCCCATCCTCGCGTGCCTACGGCCATCCGGTGCGTTCGGCCGAGGTGTTCCGCGACGGCCTGGCCATCGGCTGGATCGGCCAGATCCACCCGCGCCTGGCCAAGGCGATGGACATCGACGTGGACGTGTACGCCTTCGAGCTGGATCTTGAAGCGCTGTCCGCCCGTGCGCTGCCGCGCGCCGGTGAACTGTCGCGCTATCCGGCGGTGCGCCGCGACCTGGCCTTCCTGGTGCCTGAACAGGTGGCCTGGAGTGACCTGGCCGCGACCATCCGCCAGGCTGCCGGCCCGTTGCTGCGCGAGCTGAACCTGTTCGACCGCTATGTCGGCCAGGGCGTCGAGCCGGGATTCAAGAGTCTCGCTATGGGCTTGATTTTGCAGGACAAGTCGCGCACTCTGACGGACCGCGACGTGGAAGCGGTAGTGGCCGAGGCGGTCACTGCCATCGAGCGTGAACACCACGCCCGGATCCGCGGCTGAGCGGGCAGCACTCGGGGGTAGCAGGCAATGGCATTGACCAAGGCGGAGATGGCGGAAAAGCTGTTCGACGAAGTCGGTCTGAACAAGCGGGAAGCCAAGGAATTCGTCGACGCGTTCTTCGATGTGCTGCGTGAAGCATTGGAACAGGGACGTCAGGTGAAGCTGTCGGGCTTTGGCAATTTCGACCTGCGGCGCAAGAACCAGCGCCCGGGTCGCAACCCCAAGACCGGCGAGGAAATTCCGATTTCCGCCCGTACGGTGGTTACCTTCCGTCCGGGCCAGAAGCTCAAGGAGAGGGTGGAAGCTTATGCTGGATCCGGGCAGTAACCGCGAACTTCCGCCGATTCCGGCCAAGCGCTACTTCACCATTGGTGAAGTCAGCGAACTGTGCGACGTCAAGCCGCACGTGCTGCGCTACTGGGAAACCGAGTTTCCCAGTCTCGAGCCGGCCAAGCGCCGTGGCAACCGTCGTTACTACCAGCGCCACGACGTGCTGATGGTGCGGCAGATCCGCAGCCTGCTGTACGAACAGGGCTACACCATCGGTGGCGCGCGCCTGCGCCTGGATGGTCCGGATGCGCGCGAGGAATCGGCCTTGAGCAACCAGATCATCAAGCAGGTGCGGATGGAACTGGAAGAAGTGCTGCAACTGCTGCGTCGCTGACCCATTTCCGCCGTAATCCGCTATACTTCACGGCCCGCCGCACTGGCGGGCACATCGCAGCATCAGTCGGGGCGTAGCGCAGCCTGGTAGCGCATCTGCCTGGGGGGCAGAGGGTCGTCGGTTCGAATCCGGCCGTCCCGACCACTGTGATGTAACAGACAAGCCTGCGCAGCGATGCGTGGGCTTTTTTGTTGCGGCGTTGTATCCTGCGCGCACTCGTACTACCGCGGCTGCTGAACCCGGTACTCACGAGAACACGATCATGGAAACGCAAAGGAACCGCGCCTGGAGGCGCTCGCAGTCGCGCCACCACGCTGGCGACCACACGGCAGCACCGTCGATCTTCAAGCCGGAAAAGAACTGGAAGCTGATGTATACGCGCGGCGACAAGCTGCTGCGGGCGCGCCAGCTGGGTTTCACCTATCCAGTCCTCAGCCCGCGGCAACTGCTGGACCAGGAATGTTGAACCTGTTGTTTGTCTGCAGTCGCAACCAGCTGCGCAGCCCCACCGCTGAAGCGATGTGGCAGCGCCGGCCAAGTATCAGTGCGCGCTCGGCAGGCACCAGCCCGCATGCGCGCCGGCCCATCAGCCCAGCGGATATCCGCTGGGCTGATGTCATCTTCGTGATGGAGCCCAAGCACCAGCATCGGCTGCAGGCGAAATTTGCCCGCCTGCTTGAACACACGCCGCTGCACTGCCTGGATATCCCCGACGACTATCGCTGCATGGATCCGGCGCTGATGGCGCTGCTTGAAGCGAAGGTCGCGCCTTACCTCACATCGTCAGTAGCGAAGCGGTAGATCAACTCCGGATCGCCTTCGTCGAGGCCGTGCACGATGCCGCACTGCTGGAAACCAGCGGCTGCCAGCAGCCGCTGCATGTTGGCGTTGGATTGGTTGGTGGAGGTGAAAAGCCTGGCACCTGCGCTGCACGACGTGGCATGCAGAAGCAGCGCGCTGCCGACGCCGTGTCCGCGCAGTGGCGAGGCGACCATCAGCATCTCGATGAAGGCTTCACCGAAGAAGTGCCGGTGCTGGACCCGGTAGCCGGCCAGCGTGTCGTCGAGTTCGGCGACGTGCATGTGGCCATCCGCCAGCCATTGGCCGATCTGCACGGCACGCCGTGGGTCATCGGCCGCAACGCTGTCCAGGGAGATCAGTGCCGGAAGATCCGTGCACACGGCCGCGCGTATCCGAACTGCTGGAGCCCGCACGTTCATCGCCGACGGCTGCGCAGCATCAAACCGCTGCCGCTGACCAGGCAGGCCAGAAGCGTGAGCAGCGACAGCGGCAGGTGGAATTCACCACGACCGGCCGCAGCGAAGCCTGCATGGATGAGGGCTGTGCCGATACCCAGCGCGCCGCACAGCAGTGCGTAGCGGCGCGCAGAGCCCAGGCCGAGCACGACCTGACGGTAACCGTGCAGCAGTACGCCGATGGCAAGCAGATTGAAAAGCAGGAATCCCTGGATGCCGCCGGGCACCTGGAACATCCGCCACTCCTGCCAGAACGCGGCATCGATCTGATGCAGCAGCAAGGACATCATCGTTGCCAGGTACCAGCGTTCCATGCGGTGTTTCCTGCTGCGGGAGCTTCATTCTAGCGATGATGGGCCCGCAGCCATCGCACTCAGTAGACGCGGAATTCGGCGCGGCAGCCGTCGCTGACCCATACACCGCGTCGGTCCCAGCCCCAGTTGCGGTCCTCGGTGCAGGGGGTGACCGATTTCTGCTTGACCAGCCGCACGTCATGACGGACGCGGATGCGGCACTGTTTCTCCTTGTTTTCGTAGGATTCGCAGACCAGGCGCTCGCCATCGCGATCACGGTCACGCCCCCGCCCACGCCCAGGCCAGCGGCCACGCCCGCGTTCTTCGGCGACGAATTCGGCGCGGCAGCCGTCGGTAACCCACAGCATGCCGCGGCGCTGTCCCCAGTTGTCATCTTCAACGCATCGCGTCACCGACAGCTGCCGCGCCAGTCGCGCGCGTCCTTCGAACGGGCACTGCTGGGTCTTGTTGAAGTGCGATTCGCAGGTCGTGCGCGGCGACGATTCGCTGTCGTAATCCTGGGCCGAGACAGTCGTTGCGGCCAGCAGCAGGGCAAGTGCAGAGCCGCCCAAGGGCAGTAGCAGGCGAAGGCTCATTGAAACCTCGGTTTGGGGATGGGACGCAAGAATGGCGCACGTATGGCGCGCTGCGACGACTGCGGGCTGCGCTGGCTCAGGACGGATTTATAAGTGTGCGACGGCGCATGCAGGGCGTTACATCCCGTATCATCCCGGGCACATCCGATTGCATCGGTTTACAGTTTTTTACACGTTCCAGCGCTTTCGGACGCGGCCTTCGGGCATCGCCCGTGGCCGCTGGCGCGGGTGCGGACAAGGATGTGCGGACCACGACGACCACAGGGGGTTGCGTTGATCAGCAGTATCGTCATTCATCGGTCGGCCGGCACAGGCACGGCCGACGTGCAGGTCCTGGACACGACGTTCAAGGGCAAGCGTGTTTTTGTTGCGTGGGGCCTGCGTGGCCTGGAACTGACCCGCGAAGCCGAGCCGGAAGATACGGTTGCGGCCCGCGATGCCTTGCGGCGGGTTTCCCGCCAGGCCGACGGGCCGCGCAGCAGCGAGATTTTCATTGCCAGCCAATCGGGCGTGGCCATCAGTGTCTACCGGATGCTGACCGAAGCCCGCAGCGGTGACGCCGTGTTCTTCCTGTGCGATTCGCCACCGGTGGTGGAATGGCTGGTTACTTCGCTGGAAGTGCAACCCGAATCGCCTGCGTGACCGGACGCCTGACCGTGCAGTCGAGCCTGCTCGACTGCATCCCGCCGTGGGTTACGCCAACGCTGCGTCCACTGCCGCGCGCGCATGCAGGGTCGTGGTGTCGAACAGCGGCACCGGGCTGTCTTCGGCGCGTACCAGCAGCATGATCTCGGTACAGCCGAGGATGATCGCCTCGGCACCGCGGGCAACGAGGCGTTCAATCACTTCGACGTACACCTGCCGTGATCGCTCGTTGACCACCCCGGCGATCAACTCCTCGTAGATGATCGCGTGTACCTCGCGGCGGTCATCGGCCTCCGGAACCAGTACGTCCAGGCCGAAGCGCTCGCTCAGGCGGCCACGGTAGAAGTCTTCCTCCATGGTGAAGGCGGTGCCGAGCAGGCCGACGCGCTGCAGACCGGCCTGCACGATCGCCGTGGCGGTCGGGTCGGCGATATGCAGCAAGGGCAGCGGGCAGGCCGCCTCGATCTCAGCAACGAGTTTGTGCATGGTGTTGGTGCAGATCAGCAGCAGGTCGGCGCCACCGGCCTGCAGCCGCCGTGCGGCATCGACCATTTCGTTGCCCAGGGCATTCCAGTCGCCGTCGTGCTGCAGTTGCTTGATGCGGGCGAAATCCAGCGACCACATCAGCAACTGCGCCGAATGCGCGCCGCCCAACCGCGCGCGTACCTCTTCATTGATGAGGCGGTAGTACTGCGCCGAACTTTCCCAGCTCATGCCACCGATCAGGCCAAGCGTCTTCATGCGTGTCTCCGTGCCGGGGAAGCGCCATTGCAGCACAACATGGGCCGGGGCGTGCAATTGTGGGTGGAGCCGTCGCAGCAGCAGCCGACGGGCCTGATCGGCGTGATAATGGGGTACGACAGGCAGAGGGCAGGGCGATGGGCGAGTGCTGTGGCTGCGGCAAGACGCTGGATGTGGCAGCCATGCAGGCGCGCCACCGGCGCGTGCTGTGGGTCGTCCTGCTGATCAACCTGGCGACCTTCCTGATGATGGTCGGCGCGTCCTGGTACAGCCATTCGTCCTCGTTGCTCTCCGGTGCGCTGGACAACCTGGGCGATGCGGCGACCTATCTGCTGAGCCTGCTGGTGGTGGGGGCCGGCGTGGCGGCCAAGGCGCGGGTTGCGTTGTTCAAGGGCGTGCTGATCCTGGCTGCGGCCGTGGCAGTGGCCGTGCAGATTGGATGGCGGCTGGCGCATCCGCAGGTCCCCCTGTTTGAAAGCATGGGCCTGGCCGCGCTGTTGAACCTTGCTGCCAACGGTTTCTGCCTGTGGCTGCTGACGCCGTATCGCAATGATGACGTGAACCTGGCATCGGCCTGGGAATGCGCACGCAACGATATCTTCGAGGGCGTTTCGGTGGTGCTGGCGGCGGGGCTGGTGGCGCTGTTCGGTGCCGGTTGGCCGGACCTGCTGGTCGCCATCGCGCTGCTGGTCGTGTTCCTGCGCTCGGCGCTGCGGGTGCTGCGCATCGCGATGACCGAGCTGCGCGCATCGCGCATTGCCAGCAGCTGAGCCGCAGCAGCTGTAACCGTCGAATCGACCCCGGACTGTACATGGTGGTGACAGCCGCTGCGCACTATCCTTGCAGGGATTATTACGGTGGATGAAGTGATGGCCCTGCATACCTGGTGGTGGTTCCTGGCGACAGTCTTCGTGCTGTGTGGCACGCCGGGCCCGAACATGCTGCACATCCTGGGGCGCAGCGTCGGCCTGGGCTTCCGTCGCAGCGTGCCGGCCATGGCCGGTTGCCTGCTGGCGATGCTGCTGGTGCTTGCGGCGTCCGCGGCCGGCCTGAGCGCGGTGCTGCGATCATCGCCGATGCTGTTCGATGTGCTGCGTTACCTGGGTGTGGCCTACCTGGCCTGGCTGGGCATCAAGGCGTGGCGGGACAGCTACCGGCAGGCGCCGGTGGCGACAGACGTCGATGCAGCAGCGCTGGCGCCGGTGCACGGTGCCTGGGCAGTGTTCCGTGGTGGCCTGCTGGTGGGGTTGAGCAATCCCAAGCTGCTGCTGTTCGCCGCCGCGTTCCTGCCGCAGTTCGTCGACCCCGCGCGTGGCCAGGCCGTGCAGTACACGGTGCTGGTGGCGACCTTCGCCACCTGCGAACTGTTCTGGTACGTGATGTATGCCGCAGGCGGACATGGGCTGCGCCGTTGGCTGGCAAAGCCATTTGCGCAACGCTGGTTCGAACGCCTGGTCGGCAGCGTGTTCCTCGCTTTCGCAGTGGCGCTGCTGCGCTTCCGGCCGCGCTGAGCGGGTTCGTTTCACGCCGCGCCTGCGACCTGTTCACGCGTGTGGCATCGCGGCGTACCTAACCTGATCCCACCTTCAGCATTCCCGCCAGGGAGAGGATCGACATGATCAAGTGGGCCATCATTTTCGCCATCATCGGCCTGATCGCCGGTGCGCTGGGTTTCGGCGGCGTCGCCGGCGCTGCCGTGGGCATCGCCAAGTTCCTGTTCTGGGCCGGCATCATCATTGCCGTCGTACTTTTCGTGCTTGGCATGACCGTCGCCAAGAAGGTCGCCTAGCCCGGGTGTTCGTGCAGCAGCGCGTTCAATGCGCGCTGCTGTGCGAGAACAGGTTGATGACCAGCACGCCGGCACAGATCAGGCCGATACCGATCAGCGCCGGAGCGTCCAGGCGCTGCTTGAACACCAGCAGCCCGATCAGCGAAATCAGCACGATGCCGACGCCGGACCAGATCGCATAGGCGATGCCGGTGGGGATCGACTTCATCGTCAGCGACAGCGACAGCAGGTAGAAGCACACACCGTAACCGGCAAGCGCGCCCAGCCTGGGACCGAGCCGGGTCATGCCTTCGGATGCCTTGAGCAGGGACGTGGCGATCACCTCCAGCACGATCGCACCGGCCAGGTAGACATATGGGTTCATCGAATCCTCCTGCTCATGCCGGTTCGCACAGCTTCAGTGCCTCCAGGGCCATCGCCTGGGCGCTCTGCCGCTCGTCTTCGTCCAGCGGCCGCCCATAGACGGTGGCCCAGTAACCATCGGCAACGCAACGCGCGGCGTACAGGCGCGGATCGCTGGCTTCATCCGGGAACTCGGCGAGCATGCCGCGCAGCCACGTGCGCCAGTACACCAGAAGTGCCGGCTCCAGCATGTTGCCCATGGTGAGCCCGATGTCGTTGATCTGCTCCTGCTGCAGCAGATGTTCGAAATTCACCTGCACATAGGCACGGCTGAAGCCGCCATGTCGGCTCGGGGACTGTCGCAGCACCGCACGCACTCTGTCCTCGAAGTCGGCGATGAGCGAGGTCAGCGTCGCCTCGACCAGGTCCTGCTTGCTGCTGAAGTGATGGAACAGCGCGCCCTTGCTGACACCGGCGGCGTCGGCGACGTCCTGCACGGTGAGGGCCGCCAGCCCATTCTGGCCGAGGGTATGGGCGGTTGCGTGCAGCAGTGCCTGGCGCACGCTGTCGGGCGCCTTGCGGCGGGAGCGAGGAGGGGATTCTGTCATGGGGGGACGAAACCGACTGGACGGTATGATTGTAGCGCGAGGGCGATGCGCCCGGGGCGCACGAGCAGGTCTTGAGCTCACTGCAGATAGAACGCGATGCCGGTGCCGAGCTGCAGGTCGGGGCTGTTACGATTGAGGCCCAGGTCGAACGAGGCGTCCAGCTGCACGTTCGGCCGCAGCATCCAGGTCAGCCCTGCGCCGGCGATGGCCTGGTCAGGTTGCTGGTTGGCGTGGGTGAAACCGGCTTCGAGATAGGTGCCAAGCCGCTCGGTCACGCTCAACGAGAGGCTGGGCGACCAGGTGGTGCTGCGCTGGCCGGCGCCACGCTGATGACTGCCATACAGCGCGCCGCTCCAGCGGTCGTTGAAGCTGTGCTCGACGCTGGCGGCCAGCGCGTACTGGCGGCCGTCGCTGAAGGCTGCATCGCCACGCGCGATCACCCCGCTGGCCAGCAGCGCCCACGCCGTGCGCTCGGTACTGCCGGGACCTGCCCATTTCAGTCCGACGGTGCTGTCGCCGGCGCCGCGCTGCTGCGTGCGCGGCATGTCGGGGCCACGTTCTCGCTGACGCTGCCATGGCGAGGACGCCAACTGCAGTTCCCAGCCCGGCGCCAGGCCCGTGCGCAGCAGCAGGTCGCTGGACAGCGTCGTCGTGCGCAGGCCGTCGCGATCACGCTCGCGTTGATAGCTGGGCAGGCCCAGTTCGACGGCAAGGCCGCCACGCGGCACCGTGTCGGTGCCGAAGCCGATGCCGGGACGATCGAAGCTGGGAGGTTCCGCGCCCAGCACCGGGGTGCTGGCCAGCGACAGGGCGATCAACAGGGTGTGGCGCATGCGGGTTCCGTCTCGCAGGGGGTCTTCAGCATGCCCGGCGATACCGTGCGCGCGGCGTGAGCCGCACCGCTCAGTCGCTGATGCGGGCGAAACGCGCCTGCGGGCCGTGCTCGCCGGGCACCTGCTCAATGAACATCGTATAGGGCCGCACCCACAGGCCGCCCTCGCCATACAGAGCGCGGTAGAGAACCATCGGCTGCAGCGTCTCACTGCTGCGGACGATGTCGATCACTTCGTACTCGCCACCCTTGAAGTGGCGGTAGCGGCCAGGTGCCAGCGCGGGCAGCGGGGTCAGGTCGGTCATTGGTGGGCCCGTTACCTGCGTGCCGGCGACGCCGGAGTGGCGCAGTAGGCATCGATGGCTTCGGCGGTGTTGGCCAGGCCCTGCGCCTGTGCCAGTTCCCACGGGCGCTCGCAGCGCTGGCTGCGTTCGCACCACTGATAGCCGGCCGAACCGATGCAACCGTGCGCATCGCGATCGCCACCGACCACGGGTGTGGCGGCGTCATGGGTGACTGGTTTTTCCGGGCTGGCACACGCGGCCAGAGCCAGCAGCGGGATCAGCATCAGGACTTTCATGGGCGCGGCTCCGTGCCGTAAACCGACAGTCTGTTCGGTCCCGGCAGCCGCGGCAAGCATCGCTGGCCGATCCTCAACTCAGCGATGCGCGGACCAGTTCCTCGATCAATACCACGTAGCTGGCGGCGAAATAGAACTTCAGCAGCGTCGAACGCTGCAGTGGAAGCGAGGTGCGCATGTGGAAGGGGCCCCTGTTGATGACGATAGTGTGAAGCGCGGCTGACTTCGTGACAAGGGTCACGGAACGAGTTTCCTAAATGGCCTCAGGGATGTGATGGGGGGCGCGTTCTGAGGCGATGGTGGGGAGTTTTCGGATAAATCCGATAGGTCTTCTCCGGGGCGCTGGCTAGGCTGGTCGGGCATCGGAGATCGGCCTTGCGCCGGTCCCCCGATTTCCCAGAAACGCAGGAGCCCACCATGGTCATCACTGTCCAATGCACCGCCCAGCGCTGGTCCGTCCTGGATCCGCAGACACGCGCGACCGAAGTGTTCAGCACCGGTGCGGCCGCCTTCGATGCCGCTGCCTCGCGGGCCAGCGAGCATCACTGCCGTACCGGCCAGCACAGCACCGTACGCGTGGAAGCGCTGGGCACCGCGGTCGACGCGCTGCACTTCGGCCGCTGAGCCACCGCAGCCGCAGTCAGTTGCGGTTGGGTTGGTTGAATGGGGGAAAAACCGCCGTCGCGGCTCCCTCTGTGCGGCACGCCGGGAATCCCTGATGCTTGCCTCCACCGTATTCACCTGGAGACAAGGGATGGGCAAGGGACTCACTTGGCGCACCGTGGCGTGCACCCTGTTGCCGATGATGGCTGCTGCTGGCGGCGTGCAGGCGCAGAACTATGGCTACGACGATCGCTACGATGATCGTGGTGGCAATGGCATCGTGCGCTGCGAATCGATCAAGAACCGCAGCAACGAGTGCCGGCTGGAAGGGCGTGCGCGCATGATCCGCCAGTTATCCGGCTCCCCCTGTGTGGAAGGTGAGACCTGGGGCCAGTCCCGTTACGGTGTCTGGGTTACCCAGGGCTGCCGTGCCGAATTCGTCGGTGAATACCGGCGGCCGGGCGGTGGCGGCGGTGGTTGGGGTGGCGGTGGTGGCAACGGCTGGGGCGGAAGCCAGTGGGGTGGTGGTGGCCAGGTGATTGCCTGCCATTCCAATGACCGGCGCCAGCAGTACTGCGATGCGCAGGTTCGTCGCGGCGTGCGTCTGGTACGACAGGAATCGCGCAGTGCCTGCATCGAAGGCCAGTCCTGGGGCTGGGACCGCCGTGGCATCTGGGTCAGCAATGGCTGCAGGGCCCAGTTCCAGGTGAATTGAGCGGCTGTCGCAATCGGCTCAAGATCAGAAAAATCTGATAGCGATCACACTTCTTTCCTCGTATTGTCGACTCCCGGGACGCCTTGCGCGTCCCGGTTCGCACTGGCCATTCCTGTCGCGCCTGGTGCGGTCATTCTCTCGTCGTCGATACGCTGTTCAAGGAGTGAGCAACGCATGTTGATCCGACTGCAATGTGAGCAGCGCCAATGGCGCGTGCTGCACCCGGACAAGCCGGAGCCGATCGAGTTCCGCGATGGCGTCCGTGCCTTCGATTTCGCCGAAACCCTGGCCCGCCTGCATTTCACCGATACCGGCCAGCGCGCCTCGGTGCGGGTGGAGTCCAGCGGTGCGTTTGTCGAGGCGATCAGCTACGGCTGAGCACGCCGCGTGTCCGCACGGTCCGCGCCATCCACGCATGGCGTGGATCTGCTTTTGCGCCACCAGCAATCTGGTAGATCCACGCCATGCGTGGATGAGGAACCTGGGGAGCCACGCATGGCCTGGCCCCACCAGACCCCTGCAACGCTCTCAGCCCGCCGCGCTCAACGGCGGGTTGCCGGCGGCCAGCTGCGGCCAGCGCTTGAGCAGGGCCGCACGGATGCCGGCCGCATCGATGCCGGCCTCGGCCAGCAGGTCCTCGCGGCTGGCGTGATGCTGGAAGGCATCGGGCAGGCCCAGGTGCAGGATCGGACGCAGCACGTCCTCGGCATTGAGCAGTTCGGCCACGGCCGAACCTGCGCCGCCCGCCACCACGTTGTCTTCGATCGTCACCAGGGCGTCGTGCTGGTTGGCCATGGCCAGCACCAGCTCGCGATCGAGTGGCTTGATGAAACGCATGTTGACCACGCTCAAACCCAGTTCGCGACCCACCTGTTCGGCGGCGGCGACGGTGCTGCCGAACGCGAGCAGGGCGACGCGGTTGCCTTGCAGGCGCAGCTCGCCCTTGCCGATCGGCAGGGTCGACAGATCGCTGCCGGCATCCACGCCGGTACCGCTGCCGCGCGGGTAGCGCACCGCAGCCGGGCCGGGGTGCTGCAGGCCGGTGCTGAGCATCTGCCGGCACTCGGCCTCGTTGGAGGGTGCCATCACCACCATGTTCGGCACGCAGCGCAGGAAGCTGAGGTCGAGGTTGCCGGCGTGGGTTGCACCATCCGGGCCGACGACGCCGGCGCGATCGATCGCGAACAGCACATCCAGGTCCTGGATGGCCACGTCATGCACCAACTGGTCGTACGCGCGCTGCAGGAAGGTGGAATAGATCGCCACCACCGGCTTGCCGCCCTGGGTGGCCATGCCTGCGGCCAGGGTCACCGCGTGCTGCTCTGCGATGGCTACGTCGAAGTAGCGCTGCGGATATTCCCTGCTGAAGCGCACCAGGCCCGAGCCTTCGCGCATTGCCGGAGTGATGCCATACAGACGCGGCTCGGCCGCGGCGGCGTCACACAACCAGTCGCCAAACACATCGGTATAGGTGGGCTTCTTCGCGCCGGTCTTGGCCACCAGGCCCTTGTCCGGATCGAACGGGCCCACCGCGTGGTAACCGATCTGGTCGCCTTCAGCCGGCTCGTAACCCTTGCCCTTGGTGGTCATCACATGCAGCAGCTTCGGGCCCTTGGAGGCACGCAGCGTCTTCAGCGCGGACAGCAGCGCCGGCAGGTCATGGCCATCGATCGGGCCGGTGTAATGGAAGCCCATTTCCTCGAACATCGTGGACGGCACGAACATGCCCTTCCAGTGTTCTTCCCAGCGCTTCACGAAACGCGCGGGATTGTTCTTCTTGTCGCCAAGGATCTTCTTGCCGCCTTCGCGCAGCGCATTGAGCGTGCGGCTGCCGGTGGCGCGGCCGAGCATCTTGGTCAGCCCGCCCACTGCCTCGGAGATCGACATGTTGTTGTCGTTGAGGATCACCAGCAGGTTCGGTTCCGGTTCCATGCCGCCGGCGTGCATCAGCGCTTCGAACGCCATGCCGGCGGTCATCGCACCGTCGCCGATCACGGCCACGACCTTGCGATCATCACCTTCGGTCTGGCGCGCGATGGCCATGCCCAGTGCCGCCGAGATCGAGGTCGAGGAGTGGCCGACACCGAAGGTGTCGTACTCGCTTTCCTCGCGCTTGGGGAACGGCGCGACGCCATCCTTCTGCTTGACGGTATGGATCTCGTCGCGGCGACCGGTGAGGATCTTGTGCGGATAGGTCTGGTGGCCGACGTCCCAGACCAGCTGGTCGACCGGGGTCTGGTACAGGTAGTGCAGGGCCACGGTGAGCTCGATCACGCCCAGGCCGGCGGCGAAATGGCCACCGCTTTTGCCGACCGATTCGATCAGGTAGGCACGCAGTTCATCGGCGACCGCCGTCAGTTCGGATTCGTCGAACGTGCGCAGGTCATCCGGTGTCTGGATGCGCGCGAGGCGGGGATAGCGGGCAGAGTCGATCATCATGTTCGCACTTGTTCTGAACGCCCATTTTCGCCCTCAAACGGGGGTGGGGCAAGCAAACGCCGCCGCCCGTGACAGGACGGTGAGGGTTGCATTCCCCGATGTTCAGGTGCAGAGCTTGGAACGCTTGGGCAGCTGGGCCCTCAGGAACGCCATCTGGTCGGCCAGGATGTTGCGGTTGGACAGGATCAGGTGCTCGATCCAGCTCGGCCGGTACGGCACCGCCAGCAGCGGCATGCCGGCCTGTTGCGGGGTGCGGTCGCTCTTGCGCGAATTGCAGTGGAAGCAGGCGGTGACTACGTTTTCCCAGGTATCCAGGCCGCCTTTGGACAAGGGCATGACGTGGTCGCGGGTCAGAGTCGGGCGTCCGAACTGCTGTCCACAGTAAAGACAGAGATGGGCATCGCGGGCGAACAGGGCCGGGTTGGTCAGGTTCGGTGTCGGGTCCAATGCACGCGAGCGGGCATGGCCGCGCGCGGCGATGATCGGGTGCAGGTCCATTCCGCTCTGCATGCCACTGCGACGATTGGTCCCACCGTGGATGTGCAGGCAGGGATCGCCGAGGGTCCAGGCGACGGCATCGCGGGCGTAGAGGCAGGCGGCGTCCTGCCAGGTGATCCAATCCAGGACCCGGCCATGACCATCCAGTGAGAGCAACCGGACCGTGCCGGGGCGATGCAGCGTCGTGGCGTTGGGCGATGCTTCGGCGCCCGGAGCAGAAAACGGAGCTCCGGCTTCGATCAGACCCAAGCGTGTAGTGTCTGTCTCCATCGGGAAAACAGCTTATACCTGAATCATTGCGATTTGGGTATCGCCCGGAGGGCGATACCCAAATCGCAATGATTCAGGTCCGCGCATTCTTCCTATTCCCCGCGCCTGTCGGCGCGCCCCCTTTAACAAAAGGGGGCTTTTCTCCAGAGGCATTACGGGTGGTTTCCATCCACGCTTGGTGTGGATCTACCGGGAAATTGTCGAAGGCGGGGTGGGGCCGGTTGCGGGGGCGTGAGCCGCATGGATGCGGCGACCGAGCTTACATGGACGTACTTGCAGCGTCCCCCGCAATTGGACCCACCCCGCCATCCCGCAGGAAACCAGCTGTTGCTGTTGCTCCAGCTGTTGCGGTTGCCGGCCAGCGGCCGGCACTACCGTGGGTGCCGGGTGCCGGGTGCCGGGTGCCGGGTGCCGGCTGCGGCCCGGCTCAGGCGCCGAAGCGTTCGTCGTCCATTGCCATCAGCGGTGCGGCGCCCGCCTGGATGGCGGCGGCGTGGCTGAGGGTGCGCGGCAGCACGCGGGCGAAGTAGAAGCGCGCGGTCTCGCGCTTGCCTTGGGCAAACGCCGCACCGTGTGCGCTGGCATCGGCGGCGGCAACGCTGCGGGCCCACCAGTAGGCCAGCACCACATAACCCGAATAGAACAGGTAGTCGTAGCTCGCTGCGCCCAGTTCGTCCGGATTGGCGGCCGAACGCTGCAGCACGTCCATCGTCAGCTTGCCCCATTCGGCGGCCTTGGCGCGCAGCGGGCCGATGAACTCGGCCAGGCTCTCGTTGCCTTCATTCGCCTTGGCGAACGCCTCGATCTCGGCCAGCATCAGCTTCAGGCCAGCGCCCTGGCTGGACGCGGTCTTGCGGCCGATCAGGTCCAGCGCCTGGATGCCGGTGGTGCCTTCATACAAGGTGGTGATGCGGGCATCGCGGGCCAGCTGTTCCATGCCGTGCTCGCGGATGTAGCCGTGGCCGCCGAAGCACTGCAGGGCGTTGTAGGTGTTCTCGATGCCCCATTCGGTCTGGCAGGCCTTGGAGATCGGGGTCAGGAAGCTCACCAGGGTGTCAGAGCGCTCGCGTTCACCGGCATCTTCCGCATGGTGGGCGACGTCGATCAGGGTGGCCGCATGCAGGGCCAGCAGGCGGCTGCCTTCCACCAGCGACTTGATGGTCAGCAACATGCGGCGCACGTCCGGATGCACCAGGATCGGGTCGGCCGGCTTGTCCGGGAACTTGGCGCCGCTGAGCGAACGCGACTGCAGGCGCTCACGGCTGTACTTCAGCGCGTTCTGGTAGGCGCGCTCGGACAGGCCGATGCCCTGCAGGCCGACACCCAGGCGAGCAGTGTTCATCATGGTGAACATCGCCTGCAGGCCCTTGTGCGGCTGGCCGACCAGGTAGCCCTGGGCGCCATCGAAATTCATCACGCAGGTGACCGAGCCCTTGATGCCCATCTTGTGCTCGATCGAGCCGCAGCGCAGCGCGTTGCGCTCACCGACGTTGCCGTCGCGGTCGACCTTGAACTTCGGGGTGACGAACAGCGAGATGCCCTTGGCGCCCGGGGGAGCATCGGGCAGCTTGGCCAGCACCAGGTGCACGATGTTGCCGGTCAGGTCGTGCTCGCCGGCGGTGATGAAGATCTTGGTGCCGGTGATCGAATAGCTGCCATCGGCGTTCGGCTCGGCCTTGGTCTTGAGCAGGCCCAGGTCGGTGCCGCAATGCGGCTCGGTCAGGCACATGGTGCCGGTCCAGCGGCCCTCGATCAGCGGCTTCAGGAAGGCCTCGTGCTGCCAGGCTTCGCCATGCTGCTTCAGTGCTTCGATGGCGCCGTGCGACAGCAGCGGGAAGTTGCCCCAGGCCAGGTTGGCGGCGTTGATCATTTCATTGAGCGGCACGCCCAGCGTGTGCGGCAGGCCCTGGCCGCCCAGTTCCGGCGATGCGGTCAGGCCGGTCCAGCCGCCGTCGACGAACTGGTCGTAGGCCTGCTTGAAGCCGGGTGGCGTGGTCACTTCGCCGCTGGCCTGGTCGAGCACGCAGCCGATCTCGTCGCCCACGCTGTTGAGCGGGGCCAGCACGCTGGCGCTGAAGCGGCCGGCTTCTTCCAGCACGGCATCGACGACATCGGCGGTGGCGTCGGTGAAGCCAAGACGGGCGAACAGCGGCTCGACCTTCAGCACATCGTGCAGGCCGAAACGAAGGTCGGAAAGCGGGGCGGTGTAGCTGCTCATCGGTGCGTCTCGATTTGATCAGTAACAGGGGGAGCGGCGCGATGCGTCGCGGCGGAAAGCGGAGATCAGCGCAGCACGCCGGGCAGGCCCGGGGCCTGGTTGAGCGTGCTGCGGCTGTTGATATCGAAGGTGCGCTGCTTCTTTTCCTGCGGCGTGGCCGACACCGTGCCCTTCAGGCTGTAGGCGAGGGTGCGGTTGCTGGCCAGTGCGTCGGCGATCACCAGGCGCGCGGCCGGGCTGGGCTTGAAGTTGACGTTGATGACATCGGCAGAGACGCCGCCGATGGAGATACCCGGCTTGGCCGACAGCGGGCCGGCCTCGGTGTCGCCGATGGTCAGGGTCAGTGCGACGTCGTCGAAACTCATCGGCATCGAACTGTAGTTCTGCAGGCGCAGAGCGACAGTCCAGTCACCATTGGCCTGCACGGTCAGCTGCTGCAGGCTCGCGGCCGGTTCCGAAACACGCTTGACGATGCCATCGCCGCAAGCGACCAGGGCCAGGGTGCACAGGACGATCAAGACGGTACGGAAGCGGTGGAACATGGGCGCAGGTCCTCTGAAGGCGGTGCGTGGGATAAGCATACTACGGCGTATGGTGGAAAGGGTCGCCCGCGGCGACCGGCCACAGAGGGTAGCGTGTGAAGATGCACGGGAGGCGTGCGCGATGCTGGATTGCGGACGTTGCGTGCGCCGGTTGGGCGGCGGCTCAGTCGGCGGGCGCGTCGCGCACGGGCGCCATCAGACGCAGCGGCGCCAGGTCGTAGCCCATCGCTTGCGCCTTCGCCTTGAGCTGGTCGAACAGGGCGCGGTCCATCTCCGGCAGGCGCGCGAGGATCCACAGATACCTGCGGCCGGGCTCACCGACCATTGCCCACTGGTAGTCCGGGTCCAGCGCGATCACCCAGTAGTCGGCCCAGACCAGAGGCACCCAGCTCAGCCAGTCGGGAACGAAGCGTACCTGCAGCTGGCCGGGCTGCCCCGCAACGGGCCGCGCCACACCCTCGGCGACAATCCGCTCGCCATCGGCCTTGCGGCAGGCGTTGGTGACGCTGATCCGGCCATCGCGGCGCAGCCCGTAGTTGGCAGTGATCTCGCCCACGCACTGCTTCTGGAACGACACCGGCAGATGTGCGATCTCGTGCCACTGGCCGGCATAGCGATCGATGTCCAGTTCGCTGACCGCGCGCACGGGCTCGGCAGCGAGTGCCGGTGCGGCGAAAAGCAGCAGGCAGGCGAGCAGGGCAGGGTGCAAGCGCATTGGTCGGCTCCGGGCAGGAGTCTGGAGCGTAGGTTGCGAAGCACGCGGAGGTGTGAATGTTTCGTCAACCCTCGTGCCGCATCCGTGCAGGATCGGTGCGGCGCGATCCATGTCGTGCGTGGACGGAACGTCACGGACAAAAAAAGACCTGCATTTCTGCAGGTCTTTGAACATGGTGGCCGAGGACGGAATCGAACCGCCGACACGGGGATTTTCAATCCCCTGCTCTACCAACTGAGCTACTCGGCCATGTAGAAAAAAAAGACCCGCATTTCTGCAGGTCTTCGAAAGTGGTGGCCGAGGACGGAATCGAACCGCCGACACGGGGATTTTCAATCCCCTGCTCTACCAACTGAGCTACTCGGCCACTTGTTTCGTTGCAGCGATGTCGCTGCCGAGGACGCGCATATTACGGACGTAGGACAGGTTCGGCAAGCGTTTTGGAAAAAAACCTTCACATTGGTGTCTGCGGCCAGCGGAAGTACCTGCAAGTGGTTGATCCTGCGTTGAGCCGGCCTGACCGGGAATGCCGGACGCGGAAAACAGCGGCCCGTCGCTGGCGCCAAAGGCGACGGGGCAAGCGATGCAGCGGCGGAGTGGGGAAGGCACCGATGGAACGCTGTTTTCATGGCACCCACGAGGGCAGGGCGCGGCGTACTGTCGCGGTTCCTCTCCCGACGCTGCCCGCAGCAGAGCCATTGGACATGTCCGATTCAACCACCCGCATCGTGCTTGCCTCGCGCCCCCAAGGTGCGCCGGTCGCCGCCAATTTCCTCCTCGAACAGGTGCCGCTGCCGGCATTGGCCCCGGGCCAGGTGCTGCTGCGCAACCGCTACCTGTCGTTGGATCCGTACATGCGCGGACGCATGGACGATGGCCCGTCGTACGCACCGCCGGTGGCAGTGGATGCGGTGATGGAGGGCCAGACCGTGGCCGAGGTGCTGCAGTCGCAGGCGCCCGGCCTGGCGGTGGGCGAGCTGGTGCTGGCCCCCGGTGGCTGGCAGACGCATGCCGTGGTGGCGGGTGATGCGATCAGCCGGCACCTGGATCCGGCCGGGCTGCCGCTGAGCACAGCGTTGGGCGTGTACGGCATGCCGGGGTTCACCGCGTACTCCAGCCTGATCGAAATCGGCAAGCTGCAACCCGGCGAGACCCTGGTGGTGGCCGCTGCCAGTGGACCGGTCGGCGCCACCGTGGCCCAGTTGGCAAAGCTGCAGGGCGCGCGGGTGGTTGCTATCGCCGGCGGTGAGGCCAAGCGTGCCTATCTGGAAACACTGGGCGTGGACGTGGCGCTGGACCATCGCGCCTCTGGTTTTGCCGAACAGCTGAGCGCTGCCGTGCCGGATGGCATCGACGTGTACTTCGAGAACGTGGGTGGGCATGTGCTCGATGCCGTGCTGCCGCTGCTCAATGATTTCGCGCGCATTCCGGTGTGCGGCACCATCGCCACCTACAACGCCCGCGGCGTCGCGCAGCCTGGACCGGACCGGCTGCCAGCGCTGTTCAGCCAGATCCTGCGCCAGCGCCTGACCGTGCGTGGCTTCATCGTGCATGACTTCAAGCATCTGTGGCCGGAATTCGAGCGCGACATGCCGCAGTGGCTGCGCGATGGGCGCATCAAGTACCGCGAAGACGTCGTGCAGGGTCTGGAGAATGCACCCGAAGCCTTCTTCGGCCTGCTGCAGGGGCGCAACTTCGGCAAGCTGGTGGTGAAGCTGGATTGAGCGATCGCTTCATTGAAGGCACCGGAACATTCCGGTGCCTCCCTTCTTCTAACGCACGCCGTTCGTTGGCCTACTGGGCGAAACGCAGCTGATTGGCGGCGCGTATCTGGATCTGGTAGATGTTGAGCGGGTGGCGGTAATTGCCGGGGTGTGATGGCTGCACGCGCTGTTCGCAGGCAGCTGACCGTCACATCACGCAGTCGCCGCTAGCGTGTCTGCGTCACGCTGGCCTGTTGCCGGCGCCGTCGGAGCGATGCATGAGCGAACATGACAAGAAGCCCTCCCACGCACGCGAAGGTGTGCAGGAGAGTCGGCAGGACCGGCAGCAGGATGAAGTGGCCAAGCAGCGTCCCGGCCAGCAGGACCAGAAGGTGCGCGATGCACATTCGCGCGCGCCCATGCGCAAGGACGGCGGGCAGGACCCGGCCTGAGCGGCTGTCAAGCTGACGCCGCGTTGGCGATGACCGCTCAGAACGCCGTTGGGGTAATCTGGTAGGTGCCATCCCGGGTAAAGCCCAAGCGAAGCTTGAGGGTGCCACCGGCAACGATGTCAAAGCTCGCTTCCCGCAGGTGCGCGGTCCTGCTGACCACGCCACATACTCCGCTGCCTGCCGGGCCGGAACCGAAGATGTGGCTGCCGGAGGGGACATGCAGCGTCATCGTCTGACCGTTGTCCACATGAGCCGCGACCTTGCCATCGACATAGAAGGCGACGGGGCACTTTGATCCTGACAGACCGATGTCCCGGGTGACGACCACGGTGCCGGCGCGCGCATCAGGTTGGTTGTAGGCGAAGATCTGATTGGCTGGTACAGGCTTGGCCGCGTCCGCCGAGATGGGGCGGGTGGCCGAGCATCCAGCAAGCAGAAGCGAAACGGCAACAGTTGCAATGATTCCCTTCATGGAATTCTCCGCAGTGATGAGTGATGGTCGACGGCGTGATCGCTATCTTCATCATTATTCTGCGCCCTGCGCAAAACAGAAAGCCCCGGCAGTGCCGGGGCTTTCTGTTTTTCATATGGTGGAGCCAAGGAGGATCGAACTCCTGACCTCGTCATTGCGAACGACGCGCTCTCCCAGCTGAGCTATGGCCCCATGGGGGTGTTGCATCCCGTGGGCAGCGGAGCTGGCGCCACGTGACGACCCTAGCATAGCGCTGGCCGGTGCCGGCTGCAAAGGGGCGGGCCGGACACAGCGGCGCAGGTGCTCTGCGCCGCTGCAGGCCTGGCTCAGGGCAGCAGGGCCGCCGCGCGCTGGATCGCGATGTCGGTCGCCGCCGACACACCATGCAGGTGGATGCAGGCGTGGATCATCCCCGGCAGGCGCTCCAGCGTGCAGTCCACACCCGCTTCCCGGAGGTTGGCGGCGTACTGTTCAGCTTCGTCGCGCAGCGGATCGAACTCACAGCTCAGCACCGTGGCCGCCGGCAGGCCGCGCAGATCGCGGGCGTGCAGGGGCGAAGCCAGCGCCTGTCGGCGGTCACTGTCGCCGAGGTAGGCCTGCCAGCAGCGCTGCATCAGTTCGGCGCTGAGGTAGTAGCCGTCGGCGAACTCGCGGTAGGAGCCGCTGGCCATGGCGGCATCCAGTGCCGGGTACAGCAGCAGTTGATGCGATGGCAACGGCAGTCCCTGATCGCGCAGCAGCAGGCAGCACGCGGCGGCGAGATTGCCGCCGGCGCTGTCGCCGCCGATGACCAGCCGTGCCGGATCAAGACCCAGCGCGGCGGCATGGGCCTGCAGCCACAGCCACGCATCGGCGACGTCGTGCAGCGGCGTCGGGAACGGATGCTCCGGCGCCAGGCGATAGCCGACGGCAGCGACGACATGGCCGCTGGCATTGGCCAGGGCCCGGCAGGGGCCGTCATAGACCGCCAGCGAGCACTGGAACCAACCACCGCCGTGGGCGAACAACAGGGCAGGGCGCAGCTCGGTGCCGTTGGCTGCGGGCGTATACAGGCGCACGACGAGCGCATGGCCGTCGCGTGCGCTGATGACGTGCTCCACGACATGCGATACCGCCTCGGTGGCACCCTGCAGCGTGGGCAGCGCCTGTTCGCTGAGTGCACGCAGTTCCAGCAGATCGTCTGGCAGTGGTTGCGCCGCCACCGCATCCACGAACGATTGCAACGCGGGTTCAAGCGGCATGGTCAGCCTCCTGCAGGAACGGCAGCAGCTGGGCGAGGAAGGCGTGCGGTGCTTCTTCCATGATGAAGTGGCCACACCCCGGCACGACGCTGCCGCGCAGGTCATCGGCGTGCGGCTGCAGGGTCAGCATGGGGGCGTTGCCGGTGGCGTGCTCGGCGCCGATGGCCAGCACCGGCATCGTCAGCCGGCGTTGTGCGCGGAGCTGGTTCTGGCGGATGGTTTCCGGAATCGCGCGGTACCAGGCAAACCCTGCACGCAACGCGCCGGGGCGGCTGTAGGCGGCGATGTAGGTTTCGCTGGCCACCGCGTCGCGCCGGTACGACCAGCGGTCGAACATGAAGTCCAGGTAGGCACGTTCGCGACCGGTGATGAGGGCCTCGGGAAGATCGGCCACCTGGTTGAACATGAAGTGCCACAGGAAGATGTTGTCGGCCGGCGTGGCGAAGATGCCCGGCTCAGGCGCCAACCCGGGAATCACCGCTTCGGTCACGGCCAGGCGCTGCACCGCCTGCGGCTGGTCGCTGGCCAATGCATAGGCGATCCACATGCCGATGTCATGGCCGACCACCTGATAGCGCTCGTGGCCCAGCGCCTGCATGGTCTGGTGCAGTACTGCGGCGGCGCTGCCGGTGTCGTAGCCGTGCGCAGGGCGATCGGATTCGCCGATGCCGGGCGGGTCGACCGCGATCGCTTCGAAGCCGGCCTCGGCCAGGGCATGCAGCACGTGGCGCCAGGCGTACCAGGTCTGCGGCCAGCCGGGAATCAACAGCACCGGTTGACCGCTGCCGGCGGAAACGCAATGCACGCGCTGGCCGTCGATGCGCAGGTAGTGGTGGCGCACGGTGTCGTCGCCGGGGGTACCAGCGGTGGAAAAATTCGTCATGGGGATGTTCCTGTGGGGGCTCAGGCGATGCCGAGCATGTGCTGCAGCTGGGCGCTGCTGATCGGCGCGCCGGCGAAGTCGTCGAAGATCTTGTCGGTGACCGGGATGATGTGGTCGCGGATGAAGGCGGCACCTTCGCGCGCACCGGCTTCCTGGTCCTTCAGGCAGCACTCCCATTCCAGCGTTGCCCAGCCGGCGTAGTCGTACTGCGCCAGCTTGGAGAAGATCGACTTGAAATCGACCTGGCCATCGCCCAGCGAGCGGAAGCGGCCCGCGCGTTCGGTCCAGTCGGCGTAGCCACCGTAGATGCCCTGGCGACCATTGGGACGGAACTCCGCATCCTTGACGTGGAACATGCGGATCAGCGGATGGTAGATGTCCAGGAACTGCAGGTAATCCAGCTGCTGCAGGACGAAGTGGCTGGGATCGAACAGGATGCGGCAGCGCTCGTGCTGGCCCACACGCTCGAAGAAGCGTTCGAAGCTGGTGCCATCGTGCAGGTCTTCGCTGGGATGGATTTCGTAGCAGAGGTTGATGCCGTTGTCCCCGCAGGTATCGAGGATCGGCCGCCAGCGGCGTGCCAGCTCATCGAATGCGGCATCGATCAGGCCCGGCGGACGCTGCGGGAAGGGGAACAGGTAGGGCCAGGCGAATGAGCCGGAGAAGGTGCCCATGTCCTGCAGCCCGAGCCGGCGCGAGGCGCGGGCGGCCAGATGCAGCTGCTGCTGTGCCCATTCGCTGCGTGCCTGCGGGTTGCCGCGCAGTGCTTCCGGTGCAAAACCATCGCACAGCTCATCGTAGGCCGGATGCACCGCCACCAGCTGGCCCAGGATGTGGGTGGTCAGCTCGCTGACCTGCAGGCCGTGCTCGGCCAGGGTGCCACGCAGGTCATCGCAGTAGTCCTGGCTGTCGGCGGCGGTGGCCAGGTCGAACAGGCGCGCTTCCCATGCCGGAATCTGCAGGGCCTTGAAACCATGACCGGCCGCCCAGGCGGCGATGCCGGACAGGCTGTCGAACGGCGCCTGGTCGCCAGCGAACTGCGCCAGATGCAGGCTGGGGCCTTTGAGGGTTTGCATGTGTTGCTCCAATTGTTTGTCGGTCGCCAAAGAATAGGCGCGTGCATCGGGATGGTCAACACCCGCGTTACACTGCGCGCCTCAGAACGGCAGGCAGGCAGATGGCAGGGCGACCGCGCGAATTCGACAGGGACCAGGCATTGCGCAAGGCGATGCTGCTGTTCTGGCAGCACGGCTATGAGGGCACCTCGATGTCGGCCCTGGTCGAAGCGCTTGGCATTGCCTCGGCGCGCATCTACGCCGCGTTCGGCAGCAAGGAGCAGCTGTTCCGCGAAGCGGTGGCGCTGTACGAGGAAGGCGAGGGCGGCTTCGCGCCGCGCGCGCTGGAGCAGGCGTCACTGCGCGATGCGATCGGCAGCATGCTGCGGGATGCCGTGTTGACCTACACTCGTCGCGGTCGTCCGCATGGCTGCCTGGTGGTGTCCTCGGCCAGCAGCGTGTCACCGGATGGCGAGGGCGTGCGCGACTGGCTGGCCGGCCACCGCCGCCAGCGCACGGCAGCGATCATCGCGCGGCTGCAGCAGGCGCAGGCGGCTGGCGAGCTGGCCGCCGATCTGTCGGTGCAGGCGCTGGGCGATCATTTCGCCACGGTGCTGCATGGAATTTCGGTGCAGGCGCGAGACGGCATCAGCCGCGAACGCCTGCTGGCGATGGTCGAGGTTGCGCTGGCGCCGTTACCGCAGCACGGCTGAGGCGGGGACTGTGCCGAAAGCGGCCTGATCCCCCTGCTGCCCAGCGGCGCAACGAAATTGTAACAATTTGGAGGATAATGGCCGCTTGCGCAGTTTTCCTCCTATTTGCCGCCCGGTCAGCGCAGGCCGCACGGACGCCTCCTCAGAGCTTTCGATGCCTTCCCATTCCGATTCCCGCCGTTCGTCGGGCATGTCGTCCTCCTTCGTTTCCTTCCGTCGCCATCCGCTGGCCCTGGCCTGTGCAGGCCTGGCGCTGGCTGCCAGCTTCGGTGCTGCCGCGCAGGACAGTGCACCGACCCCGACCGGGCTGGACACCATCACCGTGACCGCCGAGCACCGCGAGCAGAACCTGCAGGAAGTGCCGGTGTCGGTAGGCGTGGTGCAGGGCGAGCGCATGCGCGACTTCACCGCCGGCGGCGACGACACCCTGCTGGCGCTGTCCGGCCGCGTGCCGAGCCTGTATGCGGAAACCACCACCGGCCGCATCTTCCCGCGCTTCTACATCCGCGGCCTGGGCAACATCGATTTCTACCTCGGTGCCTCGCAGCCGGTGTCGATCATCCAGGACGACGTCGTGCTGGAGCACGTGGTGCTGAAGTCCAACCCGGTCTATGACGTGGACCAGGTGGAAGTGCTGCGCGGTCCGCAGGGCTCGCTGTTCGGCCGCAACACCACCGCCGGCATCGTCAAGTTCGACACCCTCAAGCCGACCCAGGACTACAGCGGTCGCGTCAGCGCCAGCTATGCCTCCTACAACAGCGTGTCGATCGACGGTGGCTTCGGCGGCCCGATCAACGACATCGCATCGTTCCGCGTGTCGGCGCTGTACCAGCACCGCGACGACTACGTCGACAACACCTACACCGGCCCCAGCGCCGATGGCACGGTCAGCCCCAAAAAGAACGCCATGGGCGGCTTCGACGACCGCAACGTGCGTGCGCAGCTGCTGCTGACCCCCAGCGACGAGTTCTCGATCCTTGCTTCGGCCCACGCCCGCGACTACGAAGGCACCTCGACCCTGTTCCTGCGCAACGCACTGACCAAGGGCTCGAACAAGACCGACGTGCCGCGTGACCAGGTCGCCTACGACGAGGCCGACAACAACCCGCAGGCGTACAAGACCTACGGCGGTTCGGTGAAGGCGCGTTATGACTTCGGCGCGATCGACTTCACCTCGATCACCGCTTACGAGACCACTTCCGGCTACAGCCGCGGTGACACCGACGGCGGCGCTGCGGTCAACTTCCCGGTCAATGGCGTGCCGAACGGCTACGGCCAGTCGATGGGTCAGATCCGTGACCTGGACCAGTGGACCCAGGAGTTCCGCCTGGCCAGCCATGACGACAGCGCCCTGCAGTGGCAGGCCGGTGCGTTCTACTTCAACGGCAGCGACACCACCGACTTCTACCAGCGCGCCTGGTTCCTGAAGGGCGCTGCGCGCAACCCGAACAACTGGGTGCGCCTGCGCAACAAGAACACCTCCTGGGCCGGTTTCGGCCAGCTCAGCTACGCCTTCACCGACAAGTTCACCGTCACCGCCGGCCTGCGCCAGACCCGCGATGAGAAGCACACCCGCCTGCTGAAGACGGCCGATACCGCTGCCGGCCTGGTCACCTACAAGGGCCGCACCGACGTCAAGATGACCGACACCACCCCGAGCTGGGATCTGAGCGCGATGTATCAGATCACCCCGGACGTGAGCGTCTATGCGAAGGTCGCCCGCGGCTTCCGTGGCCCGACCATCCAGGGCCGTTCGGCGGTGTTCAATGCCGACTTCACCACCGCCGATTCGGAGACGATCCTGTCGTGGGAAGCGGGCGTGAAGAGCAGCCTGTGGGACAACCGCCTGCGCCTGAACGCCACCGCGTTCACCTACGCCGTCAACGACATCCAGCTCAACGGCAACGATTCGGACGGCAACGGCGTGCTGTTCAACGCAGACAAGGCCAAGGCCTACGGCTTCGAAGCGGACATGGAGCTGCGCCCGATCCAGAACCTGACCCTGAGCGCCGGCCTGAGCCTGCTGCACAGCGAGATCAAGGACAAGCGCGTCTACGCGCAGGTCTGCGGCCTGAACGGCCAGGTGGTGTGCACGGTGAACGATCCGACCATCAAGGTCGGTGCCAACACCTTCGCGCAGATCGATGGCAACCCGCTGCCGAACGCGCCGAAGTACAACATCAACCTGGCAGCGCGTTACGACTTCCCGGTCAGCGACGCGGCCACGATGTTCGTGTCCACCGACTGGAACAAGCAGGGCTACACCAGCTTCGTGCTGTACGACAGCAGGGAGTTCAACTCCAAGGGTGATTTCGAGGGTGGCCTGAAGATCGGCTATTCGGGCAACTACGGTGCCTACGAAGTGGCGCTGTTCGCGCGCAACATCACCAACGAGAAGAACCTCAAGGGTGTGATCGAGAACTACATGGCCGCGGTCTACAACGAACCGCGCACCGTGGGTGTTTCGCTGAACATGAACTGGTAAGCACTACCGGTTGGAGTATCGAAAACGGCGCTCATCGAGCGCCGTTTTTCGTTGTCCGCCAGGTTCCTCAGACTGCGGGCAACAACGCCTGCAACCGCGGCTCCAGTTCCTGCTGGCGCCAGCCGGCCAGTGCAGCCGGCCACTGCTGACGCTCCAGATAGCTTTCCAGATGCTTGCGTGAAGCCAGCACGCCGTCGGCCAGGCCGAGCTCGCGGCTGCGTTCGGCCACCGCATCCTGCAGCTTCTTCAGCAGATGCTTGCTGGCATCGCTGGCCTGCATCGCCAACGGCGCATCGGCTTCGTCGGCCAGCGGCGTGTCCAGCGCCTGCCATACCGCAGCGGCCAGCTTGCGCGGCGCCTTCGGGAACTGTTCGAACAGCTTGCTCACTGCAGCGGCATCGGCTGGCGGGGTGCGTGCCAGGGTGGCGGCCAGTTCGTTGTCCAGGATCCAGCTGCGCGGGCGGTCGCTGGCGCGCGCCTGCACGTCGCGCCAACGCAGCAGGCGCAGCAGGCGGCGCTGCGCGGGCGCGTCCAGGAACTGCGCCGAGCGCATGCCCAGGTGGGGCCAGCGGTCTTCGTCATTTGCCACGCTGGCCAGCAGGCGCTCGCCATCGTCGTGCAGCCACTGCTGGCGCCCCAGCGCTTCCAGCTTGGCGGAGATGGCGTCGTGCATCGCGAACAGATGCTCGACGTCGTCGGCGGCGTACTTCAGCTGGGAGTCCGACAACGGCCTGCGCATCCAGTCAGAGCGGGTTTCGCCCTTTTCCAGTGCCACGCCGGTGATCTCCTGCACCAGCTTCTGGTAGCCCATGCCAGCACCGATGCCAGCCAGCGCGGCGCCGATCTGGGTGTCGAACAACGGACGCGGCAGCACGCCACAGGTCCACTTGAACGCCACCAGGTCTTCGCTTGCGCTGTGCATCACCTTGGTGATGGATTCATCGGCCAGCCACGGCGCCAAGGCCTCGGGCATTCCGGGAATCAACGGGTCGATCAGCAGGATGTCCTGGCCGACGGCCATCTGCACCAGCGCCAGCTGTGGCCAGAAGGTGCGTTCACGGATGAATTCGGTATCCAGGCCGATGCGGGTCGGCCGCTGCTGGCGGTATGTGTCCAGCTCGGCGGGGGTGGTGATCCAGGTTGCCACGTGTCAGGGCCTACTACTCGGGTTTGCTCAGGCAGGGGAGAATAGCCTAACGTCGGTCCGCATCCGTGCCGAAGGAGGCCCTGCTTGCGTTTTCTGCTGTCGCCCGCGCTGTTTACCGCCTTGGCCGTGAGCCTGGCCGGTTGCACGCCGTCGCCCCCTGCGCAGACCGCCGGTGCCACCGCAGCCCAGCCGGCCGATGCCGCACCAGAGGCCGGTCCGGCGCGTGGTACCGGGCGGGGCACGGTGACCATTGCCGGTGACGACGCGGCCGAGGACATCCAGCAGTGGACGCCGCCGCGGGTTGATCGCCAGGGACGTACGCTGGCACAGCTGCGCCGGGCTGCCGACCAGGCATTCGCGCGGGGGCATCTGTATGAAGATGGCGATGCGGCCGTGCCCCTGTGGCTGGCAGTGCAGGAGGAGGAACCCGACGATCGGCAGGCGCGCCTGGGCCTGCAACGCGCGAAACAGAAGCTGCAGCAGCAGGCCGATGCGTTGCTGCAGCAGCCATTGCATCAGCGTGAAGCGCTGGCTGAAGCCGGGCGCCAGGCGCTGGTGCTGCTGACCCTGGCGCCGAAGGACGAGAAGGTGCGCGCGCTGCAGGGGCGGGTCGAGACCGCGCAGCGTGTGGTCGCCTACAACCGCGCGGGCGAAGACGATCTGCGTGCCGACCGTATCGGCGAAGCGGGGGATGGTGCGATTGGCAACTTCCGTGAGGCACTTGCGCTGGACCCGGCGAATCGTCGCGCGCGGCAGGGCCTGGCAGCTGCGGAAAGTGGGCTGATCCGGCGTGCCGAGGATGCCGCGCGTATCCGCGATTTCGCCAGTGCCGGCGCGTGGTTGGCAGAAGCCAGCAAGGTGCGGGACTCGTCACCGACCATCGCCGATGCGTTCGAGCGCATCGAGCAGATCCGTGCAGCGGCACTGGTCCAGCTGCGCGATGGCGGCCTGCATGATCTGACCACCCCGCAGGGGCTGAAGCCTGCGCGCGAGAAGTTGGCCGAAGCGCTGCGCATTGCCTTGCCGGGCGACGCGGTGGTGGCGCAGCTGCGCGAACGCATCGAACTGGCCACCCATTACGGCAGCTTCCGGCCGGGGCAGGTGTTCAGCGATGCGCTGCGTGATGGCGGCCGTGGACCGCAGATGATCGTGGTGCCGCATGGCGGATTCCAGATGGGCGCCAGTGATACCGAACCGGGCGCAACCGACGCAGAGCGGCCATCCCACTATGTGCGTTTCGAGCGAGGGTACGCGATGGCGATCACCGAGATCACCGTGGGTGACTTCGAGCGCTATGTGAAGGCGACCAATGCCCGCCCACGTGCGACCCGGCGTGGACATTCGGTGGTCTATGACGAGCGCAGCGGCAATTTCATCCGTCGCAGCGGCGTGGACTGGCGGTCCGACTATGACGGCGGGCGGGCACTGGGCAATTCGCCGGTGATGCACGTGAGCGTTCGTGATGCCGAGAACTACGCGAACTGGCTGTCCGAACAGACCGGCCGCAGCTACCGCCTGCCCAGCGAGGCCGAGTTCGAGTACGCGATGCGTGCCGGCAGCAGTGGCCGCTACCCGTGGGGCGATGCCGGGCTGCCGCCGGAAGGCAGTGGTAATTACACCGGCAGCAAGGATGTTTCGCCTTCGGGCAGGCATTGGCACAACGCCTTCGTCGGCTATGGCGATGGTTGGTGGGGACCGGCCCCGGTCGCCAGCTTCCAGGCCAACGCCTTCGGGCTGCATGACATGGGCGGCAATCTGAGCGAGTGGGTGGCCGATTGCTGGCATGCCAGCTATCGGCGCGCGCCGGCTGATGGTGTGGCGTGGTTCAACCCGGGCTGCCGTTCACGGGTGATCCGGGGTGGCAACTGGGCCAATGCGCCGGAGCAGACCCGGGCGGCGTGGCGGCAATCGCAGGATTCGGATACCACCAACGCGCGCATCGGCTTCCGACTGGTGCGAGGGATCTGACGGGCACGACTGGATCGGCGCCGGTTTCACCCGCCGCAGGCAGCGCCGCACTAAGATTGCGCCGTACCCGCCGGCCGGCGGGGTCAGCCGGAAGACCAGCCGATGCGCAACGATCCTTTTTCCCGCTCGCCGCAGCAGCGGCGTGGCCTGTTCGGCAACATCCGCTGGTGGGTGCTGCTGCTGGCCGCCGGCTACGCGGCGTTCTACTGGTTCTCCAACCGTGCGGTCGACCCCTATACCGGCGAAAAGGTGCTGATCGACAGCAGCCTGGACGCCAGCCAGGAGAAGGCGCTGGGCCTGCAGGCCTACCAGCAGATCCTGTCGCAGGAGCGCCCTTTGGGCCCGAATGAACAGGTCTCGCGGGATGTCCGGGCGATTGCCGAGCGACTGATCGCCAAAGTGGATGTTGTCGAAACCGCGCTGGCGCAGGAACACGGGCTGCAGCCGGCACACTTCGCACGCGACTTCGAGTGGGAAGTGAACGTGATTCCGTCCGAGCAGGCCAATGCTTTCTGCCTGCCCGGTGGCAAGATGGCGGTCTACACGGGGCTGATCCCGGTGGCGCGCACCCGCGATGCGATGGCGGTGGTGATGGGCCATGAGATCGCCCACGCATTGCTGCGCCATGGTGCACAGCGCATGGCCCAGCAGAAGCTGACCCAGATCGGCCAGGTAGCCGGCGCCGCCAGTGGCATGGATGCGCAGCAGCAACAGATGATGATGTCGGCGATGGGCTATGGGTATCTGTTGCCGTATGCACGCAGCCACGAGACGCAGGCCGATGAAGTGGGCCTGATGCTGGCGGCCGCGGCGTGCTTCGACCCGCGCGAGGCGGTGCCGCTGTGGCAGCGCATGGGCCAGGCCGGTGGTGGCCAGTCGCCGCCGGAGTTCGCCTCGACCCACCCCAATCCGGGTACCCGTATCCAGAACCTGCAGGCGTTGATGCCGAAGGCACTGGAGTATCGGCAGAAGTTCTGCGAGCAGGCAAGGTAAAGGGTGGTTCGGCAGGGCTGCGCCCTGCACCCGCCGAAGCGGTAGTGCCGGCCGCTGGCCGGCAACCTCAACAGCAAAAGCTGGCTTCCTGTGGGATGGCGGGGTGGGTCCGGTTGCGGGGGACGCCGTGAACCCGTCCATGGGGGCTTGGCAGCCGCATCCATGCGGCTGACACCCCCGCAACCGGACCCACCCCGCCTTCGACAGATTTCGCGATCTGTCGGAACGGCATGGCCTGCCCTTGGTGGGTGTCGACCTTGGTCGACACGGTAGATCCACGCCATGCGTGGATGCATTTCGATCAATTGTCGAAATATTCGATCTCGATGGAGATTCATTCACGCATGGCATGGATGTACCAACCGCCACCGGGAAACTCTCGAAGGCGGGGTGGGTCCGGTTGCGGGGGCGTGAGCGCCATGGATGGCGCGACCGAGCTTACATGGACGTACTTGCAGCGTCCCCCGCAACCGGGCCCACCCCGCCATCCCTCAGTAAACCCGCTTCTGCCGTTGCTTCGGCTGCTGCCGTTGCTTCTGCGGGTGCAGGGCGCAGCCCTGCCGAACCCCCCTTACTTGACTGCAGTCACTTGGACGTCGATCACGCCGTCGCCGACCCGGGCCTGCAGTGCGTCACCCGGTTGCACCTGCTCGATCCGGCGCACGAGTGCGCCATCCTCTGCACGGGTCACGATGCTGTAGCCACGCGCGACGGTCGCCAGCGGACTGACCGCTTCCAGCGAACGTGCAAGGCCACGCAGGCGCAGCGCATCACGCTGCAGCAGGCGCTGCAGCGCCGCTTGTGGGCGCCCGCCCAACGCGGCAAGGCGACGTCGCAGCGCCTCCATCTGCCGCTGCGGGTGATGGCCCCGCAACACTGCGGCAGCGTGGCGCAAACGGGCTGCGCGACGCTCCTGCTGCTGGTTGTGCGCCGCATGCAAGCGACGTCCGAGGTCCAGCTGACGACGGCGCAGCAGATCCAGTCGTGCCTGCGGACTCTGTGCGTTCAAGCGCAGCAGGGCGCGATCAGCGCGCTGCATGGCCTGCTGCATGGCGTGGCGTTGCAGCTGCACCATGCGAGCCGCGTTGCGGCGCAGGCGCAGGGCCAGGTCGCGCTGATCGGGTACCAGCAGTTCCGCGGCCACCGATGGCGTAGGCGCGCGCAGGTCAGCAGCGAAATCGCTGAGACTGAAGTCGGTTTCGTGACCCACCGCCGAGACCACCGGCGTGCCGCTGGCGGCGATTGCGCGGGCCAGCGCTTCATCGTTGAACGCCCACAGGTCTTCCAGCGAGCCACCACCACGGGTCAGCAGGATCACGTCATAGCGGCCGCTGGCATCGGCGGCCTGCAGCAGGCGGGTGATCTGCGCGGCAGCGGTTGCGCCCTGCACCAGGGTCGGCAGCAGATCCACTTCCAGCAACGGGAAGCGGCGGCCGAGCACGCTCAGCACATCGCGCACGGCGGCACCGGTGGGCGAGGTGATCACCGCCAGGCGCTGCACGTGGGCCGGCATCTGCCGCTTGCGGGCTGGGTCGAACAGTCCCTCGGCTTCCAGCCGCGCCTTCAGTTCCTCGAACGCGCGACGCAGCGCGCCTTCGCCGGCTTCCTCCATGTGGTCCAGCACCATCTGGTACTCGCCACGGGCGTCGTACAGGGTCACCTTGCCGCGCACCAGCACGCGCATGCCCTCGCGCGGAACGAACTTCAGGTACTGCGCCTTCATCCTGAACATCGCAGCGCGCAACTGTGCACGCGCGTCCTTCAGGGTGAAATACAGATGGCCGGACGCCGGCCGCGCCACGCTGCCCAGTTCGGCTTCCACCCAGATCGCCGGGAAGCTGCCTTCCAGCAGGTCGCGCGCCAGGGTGTTGAGCTGGCTGGGGGTGAAGACGTCGTTGTTGCGTGGCTGCATGGTGACGGCGTGGGGCAGATGGAGCAGGGGGCTCAGGATCGCACGTCAGCGCTGGCCGTGCTGGGCCAGTGCCCATTGCACGTGTTCGCGGACTACGGGTGAAGCAGCCTCGGCGCGCGTCTGCAGCGCCGACAGCGTCTCAGCCGTGGTTGGCGCATTGCCCAGTGCCACGGCGATGTTGCGCAGCCAGCGCTCATGGCCACTGCGGCGGATCGGGCTGCCTTCGGTACGGCGCAGGAATTCAGCTTCGTCCCAGGCGAACAACTGGTCCAGGCGTGCGGTGTCCAGGTTGTTGCGGGCGCGGAAGTCAGCTTCGTCGGTGCGCTTGGCGAACTTGTTCCAGGGGCAGACCAGCTGGCAGTCGTCGCAGCCATAGATGCGGTTGCCGATCAGCGGTCGCATCTCCACTGGAATCGCACCGTCATGCTCGATGGTCAGGTAGGAGATGCAGCGGCGCGCATCCAGCCGCTGCGGGGCGGTGATGGCCTGGGTCGGGCAGACGTCGATGCAGCGCGTACAGGTGCCGCAGTGCGCGCTGGCCGGCGTGTCGATCGGCAGCGGCAGGTCGATGTAGATCTCGCCGATGAAGAACCACGAGCCGCCGTGGCGGTCGATCAGGCAGGTGTGCTTGCCGATCCAGCCCAGCCCCGCGTTGCGTGCCAGCGCGCGTTCCAGCACTGGCGCCGAATCGACGAAGACGCGGTAGCCCAGCGGCGCCACTTCATCGTTGATCTGCGTGGCCAGCTTCTGCAGGCGGTTGCGCATCAGCTTGTGGTAATCGCGGCCTAGCGCGTAGCGGGCGACGTAGGCGCGCCCCGGATCGGCCAGGGTCGCCCACGCTTCGGTGTCGTCCCTGTGGCTGTAGTCCATGCCCACCGAGATCACCCGCACGGTGCCGGGAAGCAGTTCTGCCGGGCGCGCCCGCAGGGTGCCGTGGCGTGCCATCCAGTCCATCGTGCCGTACAGGCCCTGGCCCAGCCAGTCGGCCAGGTGCGCCTCGTCCTCGCCCAGTTCGATGCCGGCGATACCGCAGCGCTGGAAGCCATGCGCGCGCGCCAGATCGCGGATGCGCTGTACGGCCAGGGCCGGATCGAGGGGGGCAGGGACGGGGGACATGTGCACCAGTATAAAATCCCCGCATGGCCAACCTCGCCGATCTGTTCGATTCCCGTGCCGCACGCACACTCGATGCCCAGGCCTCCGCGCTGGATGGCGATGGTGGCTGGGGCCTGATGGCCCAGGCGGGCCAGGCGGCCTGGCAGAGCCTGCTGCAGCACTGGCCGCAGGCGCGGCGGATCGGCGTGGTGGTTGGCAGCGGCAACAATGGCGGCGATGGCTATGTGCTGGCCTGTCATGCGCTGCAGGCCGGGCGGCAGGTGCAGCTGATCGCGCTGCCGGGCAGCCCACCTTCCACGGCGTTGGCGCAGCGCGCCGCAGCGGATTTCAGGTCCGCGGGCGGCACCGTCACTGATTCCAACGGCGAACTGGCCCAGGCCGATATATGGGTCGATGCCCTGTTCGGCCTTGGCTTCTCCAAGGCACCAGAGGGCGCGGCACTGGCCTTGATCGAGGCGCTGAACGCGCAGCAGGCGCCGGTGTTGGCGTTGGACGTACCCAGCGGTGTCGACGCCGACCATGGCTGCGTGCCGGGCGCAGCCGTACGCGCGGCCCTGACAGTGCAGTTCATCGTCGCCCACCGCGGCCTGTACACCGGCGATGCACTGGAATACACCGGGCGCAGGCACCTGGCACCACTGGCGCTGGCCGATGCGGCCTGGCAGGGTGTCGTCGCTGCTGCAGAGTGCTGGACGCAGTCGCGCCTGCCTGATCTGCTGCCGCCGCGCCGTGCCAACAGCCACAAGGGTGAATCCGGCCACGTGCTGTGCGTGGGCGGCAACCATGGCAGCGGCGGTGCCATCGCGATGGCCGCCGAAGCTGCGCTGCGCGCTGGCGCGGGCCTGCTGAGCATCGGCACCCGCCGCGACCATGTCGGCCCGCTGCTGGCGAGGTTGCCTGAAGCGATGACGCACGCGCTGGAAGATGGCTCAGCGCTGCCGGCGTTGCTGGCAAAAGCCAGGGTGGTGGCGATCGGCCCGGGCCTGGGCCAGGACGAATGGGCGCGCGCGCTGTATGCGCGTGTGCTGCAGTCAGGCCTGCCGCTTGTGATCGACGCCGATGCGTTGAACCTGCTGGCGCAGGATGCACATGCGCTGCCCGATGCGATCCTGACCCCGCACCCCGGCGAAGCCGCGCGCCTGCTGGAAACCACCACGGCGGCAGTCCAGGCTGATCGCTATGCCAGCGCGCAGGCGCTGGCCGAGCGCTATCACGCGGTGGTGGTGCTGAAAGGGGCAGGCAGCATCGTCGCCGCGCCCGGCCATGCACCGCGACTGATTGCGGCCGGCAACCCGGGAATGGCGGTGGGTGGCATGGGCGACCTGTTGACCGGCATCATCGCCAGCCTGCGCGCGCAGGGCCTGCCTGCGTTCGATGCGGCGGCAGGCGGTGCGCTGCTGCATGCCCTGGCCGGCGATGTCGCCGCCGCCGACGGTGCCCGCGGCCTGCTTCCCACTGATCTGCTGGCGCCCCTGCGGCGGCTGGCCAACCCGGAACGTTCCCGATGACCGAATTCTTCCTTGCTGACAGCAACGCCACCGAACTGCTGGGGCAATGGCTGGCAGCCACCCGTCCGCCGCAGGCGCTGGTCGAGCTGCGCGGTGATCTTGGCGCCGGCAAATCGACCACGGCGCGCGCGCTGTTGCGAGCGCTGGGCGTGCAGGGGGCGATCCGCAGCCCCACCTATACCCTGGTCGAGCGCTATCCGTTGTCCAGTGGCGGCGAGGCCTGGCACATGGACCTGTATCGCATCGGCCAGGCCGGCGAGCTGGATTTCCTCGGGCTGGACGAGGGCAGTGCCGTGCTGTGGCTGGTCGAATGGCCGGAGCGCGGTGCCGGTGCGCTGCCGCCAACCGATCTGGTGGTCGCACTGGAGATTGAAGGTCAGGGGCGTCGCGTGCGTCTCACTGGCATCAGCGACACGGGACGTGAATGGCTGCAGCGGCTTCCCGAAGGTGGCGACTTGCAGGCCCTTTCTGTCGGCTGACGAGAACAAACACCGGCAGGTTACGGATTATTAAGGAAAAAGGTGTTGCATTCCGTTCAGTGCGGTGATTGAATCCTGAGTCATGCGCCCGGGGAATCGACTCATTGCCATCTGTGCCGCCGTCGGACTTGGTCTGGCGAGCGTCAGTGCGTGGGCCGGTGAGGTCCGCCAGGTACTGCTCAATACCGGTGCGACCGGAACCCGCGCGGAAATCGCCCTGGTCGGCAGTGGTGGCTACAAGACCCTGTCGCTGGCCGGCCCGAACCGGCTGGTGGTTGATTTCCCTGATTCCAGCGCGGTGCGCAACCTGAAGATGCCGTCGCCGCAGGGCGTGGTGACTGCGGTGCGCACCGGGCAGCCGGTGCCGGGCACTTTCCGTGTCGTATTCGACCTGGCCGAGACGGTCGCCCCCTTCCGCCCGCAGATGCAGCGCGAAGGCAATGAATCCAAGCTGGTGATCGAGTGGCCGGGCGATGGCCCGGCCGTGGCCGCCAGTCGCCCCGCGCCGACGCCTGCGCAGCCGCAGCCGCCAGCGCCGTCTTCGGTGAGTCCGGCTCCGGTCCCGGGCCCGACCCCGGCACAAACCGCACAGTCCCGTGGTGATGCCGCGCGAGCCACTGCGCTGTTGACCGCGCAGGTCCAGCAGCAGGCCAGTGCCAGCGCTGCGGCACCCGCCGCGCCGACGCCGGCACCCAGCACCACCCCGGTGCAGATGGCGGCAGCAGGCACCACCGCCAGCAGCACCCCGACGTCGTCGCCGGCAGCCATCCTGGCTGGACAGGCCACCACTGCAGTTGTGGCCACCCAGCCGAAACCGGTGCCGACACCTGTTGCGCCGACCGAGTCGCCGCGTCCGACCATGCCCAGCGATGCCTCGCGCATCCGCATGCAGCCGGGCATGCGTCACCTGGTGGTGGCGATCGATCCGGGCCATGGCGGTCAGGATCCGGGCGCCATCGGCCCGACCGGCAAGCGCGAGAAGGATGTCACCCTGGCGGTGGCGCGTGAACTGGCTCGCCAGGTCAACGCTACGCCTGGCCTGAAAGCCTTCCTCACCCGCGACAGCGATGTGTTCATCCCGCTGCCGATGCGTGCGCAGAAGGCGCGTGCGAACAAGGCCGACATCTTCATTTCGATTCATGCCGACGCTGCCGAAAACCGCTCGGCCACTGGTTCGTCGGTGTATGTGCTGTCGACCAAGGGTGCGTCCTCGCAGCGTGCCCGCTGGCTGGCGGACAAGGAAAACGCCGCCGATCTGGTCGGTGGCGTGCGCCTGCAGCAGACCGAAGGCACGCTGGCCAACGTTCTGCTGGACCTGGCCCAGAGCGGTTACATGAAATCCTCCGAGGACGCAGCCGGGCACGTGCTGGGCGGCCTGAAGCGTATCGGCAACAACCACAAGCCGAACATCGAGCGCGCCAACTTCGCCGTGCTGCGCACTTCGGACATGCCGGCGATGCTGGTGGAAACCGCGTTCATCTCCAACCCGGATGAAGAGCGCCGCCTGATCGACCCGGCCTACCAGCGCAAGGTCGCCGGTGCGGTGCTGGATGGCGTGCACACCTTCTTCAGCCGCCAACCGCCGCCGGGCACGTTGTACGCCGCGCGCGCGCAGGCCGAGATCGACGCTGCAAGCACCGTGGCGGGCGGCAGCAAGTAACCCGCTGGATCGCCCGCGTCCGCTGGAGCCAGGCCACGCTTGGCTGGCTGGCGCCGCGTACACTGCATCTCGACTCTACCTGGCGCCGCTCCGCTATCATCGTGGCATGACGTCTGCCTGCCTTGCCTGCCCATGAACGCGCCCGATCCGCGTCCGATCCGGCCGCTGCCGGAAATCCTGATCAACCAGATTGCCGCCGGTGAAGTGGTCGAACGACCCGCATCGGTGGTCAAGGAACTGGTTGAGAACGCGATCGATGCCGGCGCCAGCCGCGTCGATATCGAGTTGGAAGAAGGCGGTGTGCGCCTGATCCGCATTCGCGACAACGGCAGCGGCATTGCCGCAGAACAGTTGCCGCTGGCGGTTTCGCGGCACGCCACCAGCAAGATCGCCAACCTGGATGAGCTGGAAGCAGTGGCCACGCTGGGTTTCCGTGGCGAAGCGCTGCCGTCGATCGCCTCGGTCAGTCGTTTCACCCTGGCCTCGCGCCGTGCCCATGATGAGCACGGTTCGGCACTGCAGATCGAAGGCGGCAAGATCGGCGAGGTGACCCCGCGCGCGCATGCGCCCGGCACCACGGTGGAAGTGCGCGAGCTGTTCTACAACGTGCCGGCGCGGCGCAAGTTCCTGCGCGCCGAGCGCACCGAACTGGGGCATATCGAAGAGTGGCTGCGTTCGTTGGCGCTGGCCCGTCCCGATGTCGAGCTGCGCGTCTCGCACAACGGCAAGGCCTCGCGTCGCTACAAGCCGGGCGACCTGTATTCGGACGTGCGCCTGGCCGAGACCTTGGGCGAGGACTTCGCCAACCAGGCCGTGCGCGTGGACCACAGCAGTGCCGGCCTGCGCCTGCATGGCTGGATCGCGCAGCCGCATTATTCGCGCGCCAGCACCGACCAGCAGTACCTGTACGTCAACGGCCGTTCCGTACGTGACCGCAGTGTCGCCCATGCAGTGAAGATGGCCTACGGCGACGTGCTGTACCACGGCCGCCAGCCAGCGTATGTGCTGTTCCTGGAGCTGGACCCGACGCGCGTTGATGTGAACGTGCATCCGGCCAAGCACGAGGTGCGCTTCCGCGATTCGCGGCTGGTGCATGACTTCGTCTACCGCACCCTGAAGGATGCACTGGCCGACACCCGTGCCGGCATGACCGCGCAGGAGATCGGTGCCGGCGCGGGGCATCCGGCCGAAGGCGCCAGCGCGTCTGCGATGCCGGGGGCCACGGCCTCCAGCTTCGGCTACGTGCGCGGTCCGGCACCGGGTGCGGGACAGGGCGGTGGTGGCTTTTCCGGTTGGCGCCCGCAGCAGCCGCTGGGCCTGCAGGTGGCCGATGCACCCGCCGCCTATGCTGCGTTGTATGCGTCGCCAGCGGGTGCCGAGCGTGGTGCGGCACTGCCGCCGATGCCGATGGAGAACGGACTGCCGGTCACCAGTGCCGACGCCGGCGTACCCCCGCTGGGTTACGCCGTTGCCCAGCTGCACGGCATCTACATCCTGGCCGAGAACGCCGAAGGCCTGATCGTGGTCGACATGCATGCGGCGCACGAACGCATCGGCTACGAGCGGTTGAAGAATGCGCACGATGGCATCGGCCTGCAGTCGCAGCCGTTGCTGGTGCCGATCACCCTGGCGGTGGGCGAGCGCGAGGCCGATACCGCCGAGGCGGAGGCCGATACGCTGGCTGCGCTCGGGTTCGAGATCACCCGTGCCGGACCGGGCGCGCTGCACGTGCGCAGCATCCCGGCGCTGCTGGCCCATGCCGAACCCGAAGGCCTGCTGCGCGATGTGCTGACCGACCTGCGCGAGCACGGCCAGAGCCGTCGCATCGCCACAGCGCGCGATGAGCTGCTGTCGACCATGGCCTGCCATGGCGCGGTGCGTGCGAACCGGCGCCTGACCGTGCCGGAAATGAACGCGCTGCTGCGCGACATGGAAATCACCGAGCGGTCCGGCCAGTGCAACCACGGCCGACCGACCTGGGCCCGTTTTTCGCTGGCGGAGATCGACCGCTGGTTCCTGCGCGGACGTTGAGGGGAGCACCGATGCGATTTTGCCGAATGGGCAGCCTGCTGGCGGCCCTGCTGTTGGTGGCCTGCAGCCCGGCATCCACGCCGGCACCGGCCGTCGTTGAGGATCCGGCCTTCGCCGCACAGCAACAGCAATGGCGGGTGCGGCGCTACCAGGACCTGACCCGGCCCGATGGCTGGACCGCGCTGGTCGGCCTGCACTGGTTGCAGAACCGATCGCACTTCGTCGGCAGCGGCGACACCAGCGGCATCCGCCTGGCGGTGGGGCCGGCCAAGCTGGGCCTGCTGCGCCGTGACGGCGACCAGTGGTGGTTCACGCCGGAGTCCGGCACGGATGTCACTCTTGACGGACAGCCCGTGCGCGGGCGTGTGCGCATGGATACCGACAAGGATCCGCAGCCGACCCTGCTGGCCTTCGATGGTGGCAAGGGCCAGCTCAGCCTGATCCGTCGCGGCCCGCGTGACGCACTGCGGGTCAAGCATGCCGATGCACCGGCGCGCCGCGATTTCGCTGGCCTGCAGTACTGGCCCGGTGGCACGCAATGGCAGGTGCAGGCGCGCTTCATCGCGCATCCGCCAGGCAAGACCCTGCCGATCGTGGACATCACCGGCCTGACCACAGAGATGCCCAACGCCGGTGCCGTGGAATTCGATCACGACGGCCGCAGCTGGCGGCTGGAAGCGATCGGCGAACCGGGGCAGCCGCTGTTCCTGATCTTTGCCGACCGTACCAGTGGCCACGGCAGCTACCCTGCCGGCCGCTATCTGGATACCGATGCGCCCACGGCCGACGGCCACGTGACGATCGACTTCAACCACGCCCACAACCCACCGTGCGCGTTCACCGCCTATGCGACCTGTCCGTTGGCGCCGCCGGAAAACCGCCTGGACCTGCGCGTGGAAGCGGGTGAAAAGACGTATCACCTGCCTGAAGGAGAGGGTTGAACATGTTGATGAAACTGTTGCTGCGCAGTGCCGTTTTTCTCGCTGCCTGCGCCGTCGGTCCGTTGGCCGTCGCGCGCGATGCGCCAGCCGAAGCCACGGCCGGCAAGCCGCCGGTGCCGCTGCTGTGGAAGGTCACCGGGCAGGGAGATGCACGCCTGTACCTGCTGGGTTCCTTCCATCTGTTGAAGCCGCAGGACTATCCACTGTCGACCGAGGTCGAGCAGGCATTCGAAGCCTCGCAGCGTGTGCTGTTCGAAGTGACCCCTGAGGAACTGCAGTCGCCGCAGATGGCCAGCCAGATGGTGCAGGTGGCTACCCGCAAGGACGGCAGCGAACTCAAGCGTGACCTGGATGCGCCGACCTGGCAGAAGCTGCAGGCCTATGCGACGCAGAACCAATTGCCATTGGCGCAGTTGCAGGGCATGAAAGCGTGGTTCGTCGGCCTGACCATCACCGTCGGGCAGATGCAGAAACTGGGCCTGGACCCCGAGCTGGGGCTGGACCGGCACTTCATGCAGCGGGCGCAGAAGGCCGGCAAGAAGACCGCAGGCCTGGAAGACATGTCCAGCCAGATCAACCTGCTTGATGGCATGAGCGTGCAGGAGCAGCGGCAGATGCTGTCCGAGGCGCTGGACGAAGCGGGCAAGGGTGATGCCCAGGCGCAGATGCTGCATGAGGCCTGGCGCCGCGGCGACGATCGCCTGCTGTGGAGCCGGATGGGCGTGGAGATGCGCCAGAAGTATCCGCAGCTGTACCAGCGCATCAATACCGACCGCAACGATGCGTGGGTGCCCAAGCTGCTGCCGTACCTGCAGGCCGGGCAGGGCGGCACGCTGGTGGTGGTGGGCGGCCTGCACCTGCTGGGCAACGACGGCGTGGTCGAGAAGCTGCGGGCGAAGGGGTACAAGGTCGAGCGGGTCTGCAAGGGCTGCAGGAAGTAGAACCACGCCCCGCGTGGAGGCGTTCAAAACAGAACGGCGCGCCGATGGCGCGCCGTTTTCGTATCCGCCGGGGCGGGGGCTCAGCGGCGGGTCTTGCCGCCGGTGCCGGTGCCGCCGGTCGGATCGTTCGGCTTGCCGGCCGTACCGGCGCCGGTGCCCGTTCCGGTGCCACCCGGACGCGGGCCACCGAAACCGCTGCCCATGTTGCGCTGGAATTCCTGCCACAGTTCCAGGTTGCGCTCGGTCAGCTGGTTCATCATCGCCCACGGCGTCTGCCCCAGAAGGTTGCCCATCTGCTGGCGGAACTGCTGCTGCTGGTCGAGGAAGACCTGCATGCTGCGCTCCAGGTAGTTGCCCATGAAGCCCTGCAGGGAATCGCCGTAGAAGCGGATCAGCTGGCTCAGCAGCTGGGTGGAGAGCATCGGTTCACCGTCCTGCTCCTGGTCGGCGATGATCTGCAGCAGGACCGATCGGGTCAGGTCGTCGCCGCTCTTGGCGTCGCGGACTTCGAAGTCTTCGCCGTCGAGGATCAGCTGGCGCACGTCCTCAATGGTGATGTAGCTGGAGATCTCGGTGTCGTACAGACGGCGGTTCGGATACTTCTTGATGATGCGGGTCGCAGCCATGAAGCGGTACTCGTCACAGTAGACGCGCAGCATGGCGCAGTGCAGCAGCGGTTGCAACCGCCCCAGCCCCCGCCAGGCTTGGCTTTCCGTTGCCGGAATGTTGCGCAGCAAGGCTTTGCGTGCTGCGCAGCATGACCAACGGCAGGGTGCAGCACGGGCTTTCAGGCCCTGGCGCCGTTTACCAGCCCATGTGATGGCCGCCGTTGATGTCCAGGTTGCTGCCGGTGATCCACGAGGCCTCTTCGGCCACCAGGAAGGACACGCCGTAGGCGATTTCTTCCGGCTTGCCCAGGCGCCCGGTCGGGATGTCGGCAATGATCTTGGCGCGCACTTCCTCGGGCACCGCCATCACCATGTCGGTGGCCACGTAACCGGGCGAGATCGTGTTCACGGTGATGCCGAAGCCTGCGTTCTCGCGCGCCAGCGAGATGGTGAAGCCATGCATGCCGGCCTTGGCGGCGGCGTAGTTGGCCTGCCCGTACTGGCCCTTCAGGCCGTTGATCGAGCTGATCTGGATGACCCGGCCCCAGCCGCGTCGACGCATGCCCTCGATGACCGGACGGGTGACGTTGAACACCGAATTGAGGTTGGTGTTGATCACATCGTGCCACTGCTCCGCGCGCATGCGGTGGAAGGTGGTGTCGCGGGTGATGCCGGCGTTGTTGACCAGGATCTCGACCGGGCCCAGTTCGGCCTCGACCGCGCGGATCAGGCCTTCGGCGCTGGCAGAGTCGGAGACATCGCCCGGGAAGATCGCCACGTGGTAGCCGCGTTCGGTCATCGCCTGCTGCCAGGCGCGGGCCTTGGTCTCATCGCGGTAGTTGGTGGCGACCCGGTGGCCCTGGTCGGCCAGGCGTTGGCAGATGGCGGTACCGATGCCGCCGGTTCCGCCGGTGACCAGTGCGACGCGAGATGTCATGGAAAGCTGTCCGGATGTCAGGTGGGGGAAGGGGGATTCTGCAACATCGGCGCGGAAAGTGCGCCGGCCGGCAGCAGAATGTCCGCGCGCGGCAGCAGGCCGGGGTTGAAGCTGCGCTGCGCGGCGGCCAACAGCGCGTCGCGGTCGTCGATGCCGTCCAGTGCGGTGCCCGGCTGGCCCTGCAGTTCCCACAACCGGCGCAGCACCGGTACCGGCTCGCCGGCATCCACCGGCAGCGCGGCCAGTGACTTGGACAGTTTGTGGCCCGGTGCATCCAGCAGCAGCGGCAGGTGCCAGTAGCGCGGCGTCGGCAGGTCCAGCGCCTGCTGCAGCAGGATCTGCCGGGCGGTGGAATCGAGCAGGTCGGCGCCGCGCACGACTTCGTTCACGCCCTGCGCGGCATCGTCGACGACCACCGCCAACTGGTAGGCCCAGCAGCCGTCGGCGCGGCGCAGTACGAAGTCACCGACCTCGGCATGGACATCCTGTTGCTGCGGGCCGCGCAGGCCATCCTCGAAGCGCACGATGCTGCCGGGCGGCACGCGGAAGCGGACGGCCGGGTCCGGTCTTGCCTGCCGCGCGACGCAGCGATGGTGGATGCCGCCATTGGTGGCCAGATCGCTCCGACTGCAGTGGCAGACGAACGCGTGGCCATCGGCCAACAGGCGGTCCAGCGCGGTCTGGTAGGCGTCGCCACGCGCGCTCTGCCAGATCACCGGCCCGTCATGAAGCAGGCCGAAGGCGGCCAGCGCCTGCAGTTGCGCCTGTGCGGCGCCGGCAACCGTGCGGGGTGGGTCGACGTCTTCGATGCGCAACCGCCACAGGCCGCCATGGTGGCGCGCAAGCAGCCAGCTGCCGAAGGCGGCAAGCAGCGAGCCGGGATGCAGCAGGCCGGTGGGCGAGGGCGCGAAGCGGCCGCAGGAGAGGGAGGAGGTCATGCAGCTGAATCGTCGGTCAGGTTGGCGCTTGAATTCAAGCTGACTGCACCGCAGATTGACGGATATCGACCCCTTCCGAGCCGGAATTTCCCATGTTCACCCGTATTGCCCTCTTTCTAGCGACCAACCTCGCGGTGCTGATCCTCGCGAGCATCGTGATGTCAATCCTGGGCGTGGACTCCCGTTCGATGAGCGGCCTGCTGGTCATGGCTGCCATCTTCGGTTTTGGTGGTTCGCTCATCTCGCTGCTGCTGTCCAAGTGGATGGCCAAGCGCTCCACCGGTGCGGTGGTGATCACCGAGCCGCGCAACCAGACCGAGCGCTGGCTGCTGGCCACCGTCGAGCGCCAGGCCAAGGCAGCCGGTATCGGCATGCCGGAAGTGGCGGTGTATGACGGCCCGGAGATCAACGCGTTCGCCACCGGTGCCAACCGCAACAACGCGCTGGTGGCGGTGTCCACCGGTCTGCTGCACAACATGAGCGAGGACGAAGCCGAAGCCGTGCTCGGCCACGAGATCGCCCACGTCGCCAACGGAGACATGATCACCATGGCGCTGCTGCAGGGTGTGCTGAACACCTTCGTGATCGTGCTGGCCCGCGTAGTCGGCGGGGTGATCGACAGCGCGCTGTCGGGCAACCGCGAAGGTGGTGGCCGTGGCTTTGCGTATTACATCATCGTGTTCGTGCTGGAGATGGTGTTCGGCCTGTTCGCCACGATGATCTCGATGTGGTTCTCGCGCCACCGCGAATTCCGTGCCGATGCCGGCGGTGCATCGCTGGCCGGTCGCCAGAAGATGATCTCGGCGCTGGAGCGGCTGCAGCTCAACCACGGCCAGAGCACCCTGCCGACGCAGATCGCCGCGTTCGGTATTGCCGGTTCGACGGCGAAGAAACTGTTCATGAGCCACCCGCCGCTGGAAGAGCGCATCGCCGCGCTGCGGGCGTCGACGGTGGCATAAGCCTCCGCGTGTAGAGCAGTGCAGGAACGCCTGGCCTCGCGCCGGGCGTTTTTGTTTGCGCGCCCACGCGTCGGTAGCGCCGGGCCATGCCCGGCGGATCGTTTCCGCGCCTGCGGGGAGGTGTCACTTTCTTTGCTCGTGCAAAGAAAGTAACCAAAGAAACACGCCGCCAGTATGCGAGCCGGTGCTGCGCACCGGTGCCCTGCGCTTCTCGGCGAATCAGGGGACGGCGCCGAACTCGCTGCGCTCAGACATCGGCGCCTCTGCGCCCCTGATTCCCCTGCGATGCTCGGCTCGCTGCAAGGCGGACCCGAGATCAAACGCCACAGCTGCACCCGGTACCACGCCATGCGTGGATGCTCTTGCCGTTGATCTTGATCTTTCGGCCCGCCTTATAGCGAGCCGAGCACCGCAGGTCCGGCGAGGGCGAAGAGGTGCGGGTGTCTGAGCGCAGCGAGTTCCCGCACCGTCCCTCGGCGGACCGAGGAGCGCAGGGCACCGGCGTGCGCAGCACGTCGGCTCGCGGCCGGCGGCGTGTTTCTTTGGTTACTTTCTTTGCACGAGCAAAGAAAGTGACAAGCACGATCACTGCGGATACGAAAACGGCACCTTCGCAGGTGCCGTCTCCATGAACCGCTTTACGCGCGAACTCAGAACTTCGCGTCGAACTCGGCAGCGTAGCCGGTGTTGACCAGCACCTTCTGCAGCGACTCGGCCACCTTCAGGTTGCCGGCCACGATCTGCTGGGTGTCCGGGCCACGGTTGTCCATGCGGGCCGGGGTCGCGCCCTTGAAGTCGCAGACCTTGCCACCGGCTTCGCGCACCAGCAGCACGCCGGCAGCGATGTCCCAGGCCTTCACGCCGGCCTCGAAGTAGGCGTCGGCGCGGCCACAGGCGACGTAGGCCAGGTCCAGCGCGGCCGAACCCGAGCGGCGGATGTCCTCGGCGTGCACCAGCAGGGCGTCCAGCGACTTCAGCTGCGCACTGGCGCGGGCACGCTCGCGCGGGGCAAAACCGGTGTGGATCATGGTGCCTTCCAGATCCTTGCGGTCGGCCACGCGGATGCGGCGGTCGTTGAGCACGGCGCCGGCACCACGGCTGGCGGTGAACAGTTCATTGCGCAGCGGGTCGAAGATCACCGCGTCGGTCGGCTCGCCGTTCTCGACCAGGGCGATCGACACGCAGTAGTGCGGCACGCCGCGCAGGTAGTTGCTGGTGCCGTCCAGCGGGTCGATGACCCACATGTGGCGACGCTCGCTCTGCACGCCACCTTCTTCACCGAAGATGCCGTACTCGGGGTAAGCGCGCTTGAGTTCCTTGACGATCACCTTTTCCGCGTCCGCATCGACTTCGCTGGCGTAGTCCATGCGGCCCTTCTGGACTACATTCAGTGCCTCGAGCTTGTTGATGTTGCGCAAGAGGACGTTGCCGGCGAGGCGGGCGGCCTTGACCATGACGGTGACGGCGGGTTTCTGCATGGCATGGGCTCCCGGAAGGGCAGAAGAGAAGGGCTGGCGGGGGAAAAGAGCGGGTCCGGCGCAGTGGCCGGCCGCACAGTTTACCATTGGTCTTCGTCCAGCTCGACATTTTCCCTGTTCATGTCCCAGTTTCCTGTCGCCACCCGCCTCCGATTCGTCCTTGTCGGTACCCAACACCCCGGCAACATGGGGGCCGCCGCCCGTGCCCTGAAGACCATGGGCCTGGCCCGCCTGGTGCTGGTGGCGCCGGAGAAGCCGCTTGATGAAGAGGCCTTCCGGCGCTCGGCCGGTGCCGAGGACGTGCTCGGCGACGCACCGGTGGTGGCCACGCTGGCCGAAGCCGTGGCCGACTGCCGCTTCGTGCTGGGGTGCACCGCACGTGCGCGCCGGGTCCAGCTGGAGGAGTTCCTGCCGGCAGATGCCGCCGCCCGCGCAGTGGCCAAGGCCAGCGAGGGTGCCGAGGTGGCGCTGGTGTTCGGTCGCGAGCGTACCGGCCTGACCAACGAGGAGCTGCAGCTGTGCCATGCCGCCGTGCACATTCCGTCCGACCCGGAGTTCAGCTCGCTCAACCTGGCCGCCGCAGTGCAGGTGCTGGCCTATGAGGTGCGCATGCAGCTGCTGGGCGCACAGCCGGTGGCTGCGACAGAGCCGGACAACCGCGAGCAGGTTGCCAGCCACGATCAGATGGAGAGCTTCTTCGCCCAACTTGGCGAGACTCTGGACGAGATCGATTTCCACAAGGGACGCGCGCCCGAGTCGGCGATGCGCAAGCTGCGCCGCCTGTTCCTGCGCAGCGAGCCCAGCGAGCAGGAAGTGCGCCTGCTGCGCGGCATCCTGGCCGATACCCAGCGCATGGCGCGGCTGGCGCAGAAGAACGGCAAGGACAGCTGACGACGGTCTCATTTTTTCGGGTAGTCTGTCCGGATACCCCGGGGGGATGATGCTTGTGTCGGGTCTGCGTAGGGCAATGCAGGGGGAACTGCTGCGCCTGGCCTTGGCCCTGCTGGCCGGGACGGCGCATGCTGCGCCCGGTTCACAGAAGGGGCGTTGGGCAGCGATGAGGGGCAACTCGCGATGACGCAGGATCATGCGCTTTGCAGTGTGGACCGGCAGGGTGCCGGACCGGCGCCGGGGGTATCAGGCCGGGCGTCCGCCGGGTTGTCGGGTGTCGTCTGTCTTCGGCGGGTGCAGGGTGCGTTGCAGGGGTTGTTGGGGGCTGCCGGTTTCCGCCGCGTCGATGCGCATGCGCAGCCGTGGCGGGATGATTTGAAACAAGGGTCGACGCGCGTGCGGATGGAAGTGGAATGAAGTTGCTCGGCTCGGGGATGCAGGCCCGATTCCTGCTTGCGATGGGCGGGGCGATGCTGGTGGTGGTGGCGATCCTGGCCGTGCTGCTGGGGCGGCAGGCGGCGATGCAGGGCGAGGTGAGGTCGCTCAGCAACGGCGTCATCCACGAACTGTTCGACCGCAGCGTGCGCAGCCGTGGCGAGGCCATGGTGCGCGAGCTGTCCGATGCGCTTGCCGGTCCGCTCCACAACAACGACCTGGACCAGGTCGGGGCGCTGGTGCGCAGCATTTCGCGGCAGCCGGTGGTGCGCTACGTACTGGTGTTCGACGACCGCGGGCGGCTGGTCCACGACGGCTCGGCCGGAGTGCCCGGATCCGGGCGGCCGATGACCGATCCGTTGGCGGCCGGGGCGGTTGCCGCGCAGTCGCTGGTGGTGCAGCAGTCGCCCACGGTGCTCGACAACGCGATGCCGATCAGGATGGGCAAACAGCGCATCGGTGGTGTCCGCGTCGGCATGGCACTGGATGAAGTGCTGCAGCGTGAGCAGGCGGCCAACGCGACACTCGGTGAGCGGCTGCAGCAGATGGGAAGCCGGCATCTGGGCTGGCTGCTGCTGATGCTTGGCCTGCTGGTGGTGATCGGCGTGGTGGTGATCCTGTACGTACAGCGCACGCTGGTGGCGCCGATCCGCGAGCTGGCCGCGGCCGCCCGGCGCATCGAAGCGGGCGACTACCAGGCGCCGCTGCGCGAAAACACCCGCGACGACGAAGTCGGAGAACTGGTGCGCGGCTTTGCCCGCATGCGTGATGCGATCGCCCGCCACGATCGCGAAGTGCGGCGCATGGCCTACACCGACGCCTTGACCGGGCTCACCAACCGCCTGGCGTTCCGCGAGGCGCTGGACCATCGATTGATGGCCGCACGTGCGTCCAATCACCGGTTGGGTCTGCTGTTTGCCGATATCGATGATTTCAAGCGGGTCAATGACACGCTGGGCCATGAGGCCGGCGACGAGGCGTTGCTGCAGTTCGCCCAGCGCATCGGCCGCGCAGTGACCGAGGCCGGCGGTGACGATGCCGTGCTGGCGCGGTTCGGCGGCGACGAATTCGTGATCCTCGTTGGTGATGGCGATGTTGCGGCCAATGCGCGGTTGCTGGCCGAAGTGCTGGTGCGCGAGCTGGGCAAACCGCTGGTGGTGCAGGGAAGGGAACTGTTCCTGGGCACCTCGATCGGCGTGACCCTGTTCCCCGACGATGCCGCAGATGCGACGACGCTGCTGAAGAACGGCGACATCGCGATGTACCAGGCAAAGATGGCCGGCAAGAACTGCTATCGCTATTACAGCCGGGCCATGGATCACGCGGTCGAGCGGCGCGTGCACATGGAACAGGAGCTGCGTGGCGCCTGGGAGCGCGGCGAGCTGCGGCTGGCCTACCAGCCGATCTTCCGCATGCGTGACCGCCGCATGGTCGGTGTCGAAGTGCTGCTGCGCTGGCAGCACCCGACGCTGGGCACGATTCCGCCATCGGTGTTCATCGAGGTGGCCGAGCAGAGTGGCCTGATCGAGATCATCGGTCCGAAGGTGCTGCGTGCTGCCTGCATGGAAGCGGTGCAGTGGCCGCGGGGCGTGGCCGGTGACGAGTTGTTCGTCTCGGTCAATGTGTCGCCACGGCAGTTGCGCGGCGGGGAGCTGCCGGCGTTGGTTGCGCAGTGCCTGCAGGAGTCGGGCCTGCCGGCCTCGCGCCTGCACCTGGAGCTGACCGAGACGGCGGTGATCGGCGATGAGATGCTGGCCGCGCAGCTGTTGGACCGCCTGCACCGGGCCGGGGTGAAGGTGTGGCTGGACGACTTCGGCACCGGTTTCTCCGGTCTCAGCCACCTGCGGCAGGTGCCGGTGGACGGCGTCAAGATCGACAAAAGCTTCGTCGCCGACATGCAGCGCGACCCGGACGACCTGGCCCTGACCACGGCGATCATCGCCATGGCCCACGCACTGGGCATCACGGTGGTGGCCGAGGGTATCGAACAGGAGGCCCAGTTCGAGCTGCTGGCCCAGCGTGGCTGCGACCTGGGTCAAGGCTACCGGCTGAGCCACCCGGTCACCGCCACCGAAGTGGTGCGGATGATCGAATCGGGCGCGTGAGGCGCTACAGCGGGCGCTTGCTCGGGTCGCCGGGCAGTTCGCGGACCAGCTTGGGCACCAGGTAGCCGGACAGCCGGGCAGTGAGGCCGGCAATCAGGGCCTTGGCCTGGATGTCGTCCACTTCGAAGTGGGCCACGCCCTCGACGCGATCCAACTGGTGCAGGTAATACGGCAGCACGCCGGCGGCGAAGCTGCGTTCGCTCAGGTCCTGCAGGGCCTGCACGCTGTCGTTGACCCCGCGCAGCAGCACCGCCTGGTTCAGCAGCTGGGCGCCGATACCACGCAGGCGGGCCATCGCCATGTCGACGCTGGCGTCGAATTCATTGGCGTGGTTGGCATGGACCACGATCGCCAGTGGCCACGGCAGGCTGCCCAGCCAGGCCAGCAGTTCCTCGTCCACGCGCTCGGGCAGCACGATCGGCAGGCGCGTGTGGATGCGCAACCGGCGGATGTGCGGGATCTGGCGCAGCGCATCGGTCAGCTCGGCCAGCTTGTGCGTAGCCAGCGACAGCGGGTCGCCGCCGGACAGGATCACCTCATCGATGTCCGGGTCTGCGGCGATGGCCTCCACGGCCTCCTGCCAGCCCCCCTTGGCGGCGTTCTCGGCGCCATAGTCGAAATGCCGGCGGAAGCAGTAGCGGCAGTTGATGGCACAGCTGCCGGTGGCCACCAGCAGGGCCCGGCCACGGTATTTCTGGATGACCCCGGTGGCCTTTCTGGCCGCGCCGTCGCCCACCGCGTCAAAGCTGAACCCGGGCGCCGGGCGCATCTCGGCGTCGATCGGCAACACCTGCCGCAGCAGCGGATCGTGGGCGTCGCCACGGCGCATGCGGGCGACGAAACCCTCCGGCACGCGCAGCGCGAACTGGGCGATGGCCGCCTCCGATACGCCCAGCGCCGCGGCATCCAGATCCAGCCGGGCCAGCAGCGTCTGCGGGTCGCGCAGGGCCTGCCGCCACAGCTGCTGCCAGCGCGCGGGCGCGCTTGGCGACTGGGTCCGGGGGAAGGCGGAAAGCTGCATGGAGAGGGGGCCTGCGGTTATCATGGACACATAAACAGTTGCCCGCCGGGGTTCCGGTGGGCTTTCCATTCTATCCGGCTCGCCGCACGCGCGGCGGTTTCGCCATTTGAGGAGCTTGAGCATGGCCACTGCGGGCATGAACGATGTCAAGAACGGGATGAAGATCCTGGTCAACAATGAACCGGCCGTCATCTCCGAGACCGAGTTCATCAAGCCGGGCAAGGGCCAGGCCTTCACCCGCGTGCGCTATCGCTTCATCAAGTCGGGCCGCACGGTCGAAATGACCATGAAGGCGACCGACGACGTGGAAGTGGCCGATGTGGTCGATACCAACATGGACTACATGTACAGCGACGGCGAGTACTGGCATTTCATGGACCCGGAGACCTTCGAGCAGGTGCAGGCCGACAAGGCCGGCATGGGCGGCGCCGAGAAGTGGCTGAAGGGCGAGGAGTCCTGCATCGTGACCCTGTTCAACGGTTCGCCGATCTTCGTGCAGCCGCCGAATTTCGTTGAACTGAAGATCACCGAGACCGATCCGGGCGTCCGCGGTGACACCTCGGGCGGCGGCGGCAAGCCGGCCACCCTGGAAACCGGCGCCGTGGTGCGCGTGCCGCTGTTCGTCAACCAGGATGAAATCATCAAGGTCGACACCCGTTCGGGCGAGTACTCCTCGCGCGTCAAGTAATCCGGCGCAGCCGGATTACGGTAGTGCCGGCCGCTGGCCGGGTAGGCGCCGGCGCATTCGCGCTGGCGCTCCCATGATCTGCTTCGGCAGATCATGGGCGCCGCTTTACGAGTCTCCAGACCCCGCCGCTTCGCGGCAGCCCCTGACTCAGGGGCGTGTCCCCCAGCAGCATCTCGCCGCCCCCCAGCCAGTGAGCCCGCATGAGCGATAGCCCGCACCTCCCCGAAGCCTGCGACCTGCTCATCGAAGCCGGTTATGTCGTTCCGATCGAGCCGCATGCGGTGGTGCTGGAAGACCATGCCGTGGCCATCCGTGGCAGCGAGATCGTGGCCATCCTGCCGCGCGCCGAAGCGCGTGCGCGGTTCCGCGCCACCCAGGTTGTCAGCCGCCCAGAGGCGGCGCTGATGCCGGGCCTGGTCAACGCGCATACGCACAACCCGATGACCCTGCTGCGCGGCGTCGCCGACGACCTGCCGCTGATGACCTGGCTGCAGCAGCACATCTGGCCGGTGGAAGCGGCGGTGATCGGTCCCGAATTCGTGGCCGACGGCACCACCCTTGCCATCGCCGAGATGCTGCGTGGCGGCACCACCTGCGCCAACGAGAACTATTTCTTCGGTGACGTGCAGGCCGCCGTCTACAAGAAGCACGGTTTCCGCGCGCTGGTCGGCGCGGTCATCATCGATTTCCCCACCGCCTGGGCCAAGACCGACGACGAGTACTTCGCCAAGGCCGGTGAACTGCATGACCAGTGGCGCACCGACCCGCTGATCGGCACCGCATTCGCGCCGCATGCGCCGTACACGGTCAACGATGCCAATTTCGAGCGGGTGCGGATGCTGTCCGACCAGCTGGACATGCAGGTGCATCTGCATACCCATGAAACCGCGCAGGAAATCACCGATTCGATCAAGCTGCACGGCCAGCGTCCGCTGGCGCGGCTGGATCGCCTCGGCCTGGTCAACGACCGCCTGATCGCGGTGCACATGACCCAGCTGACCGAGGCCGAGATCCACCTGTGCGCCGAGCGCGGCGTCAGCGTGGTGCATTGCCCGGAATCGAACCTGAAGCTGGCCTCTGGTTTCTGCCCGGCCTGCGCCCTGCAGCGCGCCGGCGTGAACCTGGCCATCGGCACCGACGGCTGCGCCAGCAACAACGACCTGGACATGTTCAGCGAGAACCGCACGGCGGCGATCCTGGCCAAGGCAGTGGCCGACGATGCCACCGCGCTGGACGCGGCGACCACGTTGCGCGCCTCCACCCTCGGCGGCGCCCGCGCCCTGGGCTTCGGCGAGCGCATCGGCTCGATCGAGGTCGGCAAGCAGGCCGACCTGGTCTGCGTTGATCTGTCCGCGCTGGAAACCCAGCCGCTGCACAACGTGCTGTCGCAGCTGGTGTACGCCACCGGCCGCCAGCAGGTCAGCGACGTCTGGATCGCCGGCAAGCCCAAGCTGGTGCAGCGCGAGCTGGTCGGCATGGACCTGCCGGGCATCATCGCCAACGCGCGCCAGTGGCGCGAGCGCATCCGTCATATCCGCGCCTGAGTGCAGGCGCCGCAAGGACAACCGTCATGACTGCCCCCCACGCTTCTTCCAATTTCGATCAGGCCGAGCTGGACAAGTTCGCTGCGCTGGCCAACCGCTGGTGGGACGCCGACGGCCCGCAGAAGCCGCTGCACGCACTGAATCCGGTGCGCCTGCAGTACGTGGCCGACCGCGCGCCGCTGCGAGGTGCGCGCGTGCTCGACATCGGTTGCGGTGGCGGGCTGCTGAGTGAAGCGCTGGCCCAGGCCGGTGCCGAAGTGACCGCCATCGACCTGGCGCCGGAGCTGGTCAAGGTTGCGCGCCTGCATGCCCTGGAAAGCGGCGTCAGCGTCGACTACCGGGTGCAGGCCGCCGAGGACCTGGCCGCCGAACAACCGGGCAGCTTCGATGTGGTGACCTGCATGGAAATGCTCGAGCACGTGCCCGATCCGGGCGCGATCATCGAGGCCTGCAAGCGCCTGCTGAAGCCGGGTGGCCATCTGTTCCTGTCCACCATCAACCGCACCGCAGCCGCATTCGCCGTGGCCATCGTCGGTGCCGAGTACGTGGCACGGCTGCTGCCCAAGGGCACCCACCACTACCAGGAATTCATCAAGCCGGCCGAGCTGGCGCGTTGGCTGCGCGAGGCCGACCTGCAGCTGGCCGATGTCAGCGGCATGGCCTATGAGCCGTGGCGCAACCGCGCCCGCCTGAGCAGCCGCACCGACATCAACTACCTGGCCCACGCGGTCAAGGCGCCGTGACCACCGCCGTGTTCCCGCGTGCGGTGCTGTTCGACCTGGACGGTACGCTGCTGGACAGCGCCCCGGATTTCGTCGCCACCCTTGATGCGATGCTGGCCGAGCGCGGTCGCGCACCGATCGATCCTGCGCAGTTGCGGCCAGTGGTGTCCAAGGGTTCACGGGCGATGGTGTCGGCCGCGTTTCCAGAGCTGGAAGCAGCCGAGCGCGATGCACTGATTCCCGAGTTCCTGCAGCGCTACGAAGCCTCGATCGGCCAGCATGCCGTGCTGTTCGACGGCGTCGCCGGCATGCTCGGTGCGCTGGACGAAGCCGGCACCGTGTGGGGCATCGTCACCAACAAGCCCGAATACCTGGCGCGGCTGATCGTGCCGCAGTACGGCTGGCAGCAGCGCTGCGCCGTGCTGGTCGGGGGTGACACCCTGGCCGAACGCAAGCCGCATCCGTTGCCGCTGCTGCACGCCGCGCAGCTGATCGGCATCGCAGCGGAAGACTGCGTGTACGTCGGCGACGATGAGCGCGACATCATCGCCGCGCGTGCTGCCGGCATGCCGTCGGTGGCGGCGCTGTGGGGCTACCGCCTGCACAGCGATGACCCGTTGGCCTGGCAGGCCGATGTGCTGGTCGAGAATGCCGGACTTCTGCAACTGGCCAGTCTCTGGCCGAGCCGGCCGGCGACCCCGGCCCAGCCGTAAGGAACAACGTAGTGAGCAGTACAGCGCTGGATAGTTTCCTCGACAAGTGGCGCAGCCGTTGGCCGGAATGGTCGGTGGCCGAGCCGTTCGTGGCCGAATCGCAGCGCCATGTGGCGCTGGCGTGGTTCGCGCTGCTGCAGGAATTCGACGACATGCTCAACACCGCTGGCGACCCGCTGCCGGCGGACGCCAAGCTGGCGTGGTGGGGCGAGGAACTGCGCAGCTGGGCCGCGCAGCGTTCGCGGCATCCGCTGGGACGCGTGCTGGAGCCGGTGCGGGCACCGTGGGTGCAGCTGGCCGAGGCGCTGCCGGATCTGGTCGAGGCGCGCACCGTAGCGCTGGACGCTGCCGGTGCCGAACGCGCACTGGGCAACTATGCCGACGCGGTGGCTGCGGTCGAGGCCGTGGTGTTTGCCGACAAGCCGCGCAAGGGGGCTGGCCATGCCGTGCTGCTGCAGACCCTGGCCCAGCGCCTGCAGGACGCTGGCGTGGCCGGGGTTCCGCGCAGCCTGCTGGACGAAGATGCCGGCAACGCTGCACAGCGTTGGGCGCAGCAGTTGCTGAAAGGGTGGGGCACCCGCGTGCCCGGTCCACGTGCACGCCGGGTGTGGTCGAGCCTGGCGCGTGCACGTCTGGCGGCGCAGGCCGCCGGCAAACCGATTGAAGCCACGCCCGTGCGCACGTTGCTGCGCGTGTGGTGGGCCGCGCGCGGCTGAACCATCGGCCGCTGCGCTCGCCGGGCGTGGCCCGGCGCTACCGTGCATGATGATCGGGTAGCGCCGGGCCATGCCCGGCGGGGAGCCCGCATGCGTTATTTCCGCTCCAGCACCAGCAGCGGATCGATGCGGGTGTCGAACCAGTTCATGCCCCAGTGCAGGTGCGGCCCGGTAGCGCGGCCGGTGGCGCCGACGGCGGCGATCACCTGGCCCTGTTCGACGCGATCACCGACCTTTACGTCGATGCGCGACAGGTGCAGGAAGTTCGAACTGACGCCGAAGCCGTGGTCGAGCAGCAGCGTGCCACCGGTCAGGTACAGGTCCGGCCCGGCGAACGTCACCACACCGGCCGCCGGTGCCTTCACCGGGGTGCCGGTCGGCACGGCGATGTCCATGCCGGAGTGGCCGGCACCGGGCTGGCCGTTGTACACGCGGGCGTTGCCGAAGCGGCCGCTGATGCGGCCCTGCACCGGCCAGATGAAGGTCTGGGTGAAATCGGTGCGGTTGTCGTCGCGCGCACGCGCAGCGGTGACCTGCGCCTGTTCGCGCTTGATCCGCTCGGCGATGGCCGGCGGCGGATTGACCGTCTTCGGCGGTACGCCGTTCACCCGCTCGGTCGGCCAGTCGCGCGTGGTCACGGCGATGGCGGCCGTCTCGCTGCTGCCATCCGGTCGGCGGATCTGCACCTGCAGCGGGCCCTTCTCATCGCGACCGATGCCGAACACCACGCTGCCGTAGCTGCTCACGCGCAGGTCGCGGCCTGCATAGCGCACGCTGCTGCCGGCGGGAACCTTGCCTATCACCAGCGCGCCCTGCGACGCGCTGGCCGGGAACACCACGCGGCTGTCGATCAGGTTGCCGATGCCGTCCTGTGCCTGGGCTGCGGGTGCGGAGAGCAGGGGCGCTGCCAGCAGCAGCGCCGCGAACATGAGTGCCGGACGCATCAGCGGTCGTAGGTCATGCGCTGGCCGGCGGGCTTGCCCACCAGCGTGCTGCCGTCCCACACCAGCTGGCCGTTGACCCAGGTGGACGCCACGCGCGAACGGAACGTTGTGCCCTCGAACGGCGACCAGCCGCACTTGGACAGCACGTCCTCGCGCTTGACCGTGAACGGCACATCTTCCACCAGCACCAGGTCGGCAAAGTAACCTTCGCGCAGGAAGCCTCGCTCTTCCACATCGAACAACTGGGCTGGGGCATGGGCGAATTTCTGCACGACCTGCTCGCGGGTCAGCTTGCCTTCGTGCACGCGTTCCAGTGCGGCGACCAGCGCGTACTGCACCAGCGGCAGGCCGGACGGCGCCTGCGCATAGGGCTTCTGCTTCTCTTCCCAGGTATGCGGGGCGTGGTCGGTGGCCAGCACGTCCAGCACGTCGTCAGCCAACGCGGCCGTGATCGCCTCGCGATCGGCCACGTCCTTGATCGCCGGATTGCACTTGATCAGGTTGGCCTTGGTCGCATAATCCGGACGGGCGAAGTGCAGGAAGTGCACGCAGGTCTCGGCGGTGATCTGCTTGCGGCTGCCGTCGGCGCGGATCAGCGGGCCCTTCTCGAACAGCGCCAGTTCGTCGGCGGTGGAGATGTGCAGCACGTGCAGGCGGGTGCCGTGCTTGCGCGCCAGCGACATGGCCAGCCGCGTCGACTTGATGCAGGCTTCGCGCGAACGGATGTCCGGGTGCATCTCCGGGGTCAGTGCGTCGCCGTACTTTTCCTGGAATGCTTTCAGGTTGGCATCGATCATCGGCGTGTCTTCGCAGTGCGTGATGATCGGGGTGGGGCACTCGCGGAAGATCGCGTCCAGGGTTTCGGGGTTGTCGACCAGCATGTTGCCGGTGGACGCGCCCATGAACACCTTCACGCCCGGCGCCTTCTTCGGATCGAGCGCACGGATGGCGTCGAGGTTGTCGTTGCTGGCACCGTGGTAGAAACCGTAGTTGGCCCAGGCACGGCCGCGCGCCAGCTCGTACTTGGCTTCCAGGATGGTCGAATCCAGGGTCGGCGGGTTGGTGTTGGGCATGTCCATGAAGCTGGTCAGGCCACCGGCCACGGCCGCGGCCGATTCGCTGGCGATGTCACCCTTGTGGGTCAGGCCGGGTTCGCGGAAGTGCACCTGGTCGTCGATCATCCCGGGCAGCAGCCAGCGCCCGGCCGCATCCACCACCTGTTCGCCATCACGCGGAGTCAAACCCTTGCCGATCTGCGCGATGCGGTCGTTCTCGATACGCAGGTCGCCTTCGAAGGTGCGGCCTTCGTTGACCAGGCGGGCATTGGTGATGAGCGTGGAGGACATGTCAGTGTTTTCCTGTGCAACGGCAAGAAGGGGCGTTGGGAGATTCGGGCACTGGATCGAAGCCGCCGGGATGGAACGGATGGCAGCGGCCCAGCCGTCGCGCCGCCAGCCAGCTGCCGCGCAGCGGGCCGTGCCGGGAGATGGCATCCATGGCGTATTCAGAGCAGCTCGGCACGAAACGGCAGCGAGGCCCCAGCAGCGGGCTGATGAAGCGCTTGTAGAAGCGCAGCACGGCGATGAGCAGGCGCGAGATCACGCAGTCATCTTAAGCCAGTTGGCATGAAGGCCGCATTTGTGCAGGATGGGCCGTTGGTCGCATGTCGTAGATGGCCTGCGACCGCTAGCGGCACCCCTCCAGGTGCCGGACAGGTTCCGTACCGCGCAAGGCGGTCCGTGTTCGTCGGACCGCACCTTGGACCCGTTGACTCCTGGACTGAATGGAGCGGGCCCCCAAGGTTGCTGCTGCGGGTCGGGTAGGCTATAAAGGCCCGCTTTCCCGGGCCCCGGGGAATCCAAGGAAGAGCGTTTCGTGGCTGCTAAAAAAACTGCAAAGAAGGCCGTCAAGGCCGCCAAGAAAACCGCCAAGCCTGTTGTGAAGAAGTTGGCGGCCAAGCCCGTTGCCAAGAAGCCGGCCAGCAAGCCGGCGACCAAGGCGGCATCCTCACAGCCGGCGGCCAGGAAGGCCACCGCAAAGAAAGCGCCGGTGAAATCCGGCAAGCCGGCAGTGGCGAAGAAGCCCGCTGCGCCGGTCAAGGCCAAACCTGCCGCTGCCAGCAAGAAGGCGCCGGTGGTGAAGAAGGTTGCCAGCAAGGCTGCGCCGGTGAAGAAGGCCGCTGCCAAGCCGGCACCGAAGAAGGCAGCAGCCAAGCCAACGCCGAAGGCAGTGGTGAAGAAGGTTGCCGCCGCGCCTGCTGCCAAGCCGGCAGCAAAGAAGGTGGCGCCTGCCAAGCCGGCACCGGCCAAGAAGGTTGCCAAGAATGTCGCCCCGCCGGCTGCCAAGCCGACGCCGGCCCCTGTAGTGAAGTCCGCACCGAAGCCAGCTGCGAAGCCGGCCCCGGCCAAGTCTGTCCCGGCCAAGACCGCGGCAGTGGCGGCAGCCAAACCGGCCCCCAAGCCGGCCCCGGCCGCCGCTTCTGCAGCATCGACCGCCCCGCAATCCAAGAATCCCGTGCCCGTTTCGAAATCGCCTGCCAAAACCGCCGTGAAATCCGATTCCGCTCCGAAGACCGTGACCCGCCCCGTGGGCAAGGTCGCCGTGGCCGTTGCCGCCCGTTCGACGGCACCTGCGCCGCGCAGCAAGTACAAGGTCGTCGAATACAAGACCGACGAGGCCACTGGCCGCCCGATCCTGCCGGCAGGCTACAAGCCGGCCTCGGACGAGGAGTACATGAGCCCGCTGCAGCAGGAGTACTTCCGTCAGCGCCTGCAGAACTGGCGCGCCGACCTGGTGGAAGAGTCCAAGCAGACCATCGAGAACCTGCGTGAGGAAGTGCGTGACATCGGCGATGAAGCCGAGCGCGCGACCCGCGAAACCGAGAACTCGCTGGAGCTGCGCACCCGTGACCGTTACCGCAAGCTGATCGGCAAGATCGACAGCACCCTCAAGCGCCTGGAAGCAGGCGATTACGGGTACTGCGTGGACACCGGTGAAGAGATCGGCCTGGAGCGCCTTGAAGCGCGCTTGACCGCCGAGCGCACCATCGACGCCCAGGAGCGTTGGGAGCACCTGCAGAAGCAGCAGGGCGACTGATTCCGGTTCGTTGTGATGTCATGCAAAAAGCCCGGCTTCGGCCGGGTTTTTTGTTGGGTGATGGTTGGCTGCGTAGAGCGGCGCCTTGGTTGTTCCGTGAGCGAGCGGGCGGGTCACCCGGGCCAGGACACGCCGTAAACCCATCCCTGGGGGCTCGGCCGCGCCATCCATGGCGCGAACGGTCCTGGCCCGGGTGACCCGCCCGCTCCAGACAGTTCCCGAGTGCGGCCGCTGTAGAGCCGAGCCCACGCTCGGCTCAGGCCGAAGCCGGCGGGTAGGGAAGAGCAAGAACAAGAACAAGAGCAAGAGCAAGAGCAGCTAAGCATGGCTTGGCTCTACCAGGAGCGGCCATGCGTATGCTCGCGGCTGTTGGGTCCGCCTTGTAGCGAGCCGAGCACCGCAGGGGAATCAGGGGCGAAGAGGCGCCGCTGTTTGAGCGCAGCGAGTTCGGTGCCGTCCCCTGATTCACCGAGGAGCGCAGGGCACCGGTGCGCAGCACCGGCTCGCGGATGGCGGCGCGTTTCTTTGGTTACTTTCTTTGCGCGCGCAAAGAAAGTGACACCCCGCCGCGGTCGCGGAAAGCGCCCGCCGGGCATGGCCCGGCGCTACCGGCGCGTGTGCGCACGGAAATCCGCTCTATTGCAGATCGCGCAGATTCAATTTCCGCAGCGTCGGGTTCTTCCATGCAGTGACCCCGGCCACGCTCAGCACCGCGAATCCGCCCAGTACCACCGCCGGTACCAGCCCCAGCACCTTGGCCATGGTGCCGGCATAGAACGCGCCCAGTTCGTTGGACGAACTGATGAAGATGCCGTTGATAGACGATACCCGGCCGCGCATCTCTTCCGGCGTGGCCAGCTGCAGGATGGTGGAGCGGATCACCACCGACACGCCGTCGAAGGCGCCGTAGAACAGCAGGATCAACGCCGACAGCCAGAAGTGCTGGGACAGGCCGAAGCCGATCACGCACAGGCCGAAGCCGGCGACCGCGAACAGCAGCACCCGACCGGCATTGCGGTGCAGGGGGTGGCGCGCCAGCCACAGGCCCACGCACACCGAACCCAGTGCCGGCGCCGCGCGCAGGATGCCCAAGCCCTCCGGGCCGTGATGCAGGATCTCGTGCAGGAACGCCGGCAGCATCGCCACCACACCGCCCAGCAGTACCGAGAACATGTCCAGCGCCATGGCGCCGACCATGATCCGGTTGCCGACCACGAAGCGCGCGCCTTCGGCAATGCTCTTGAAGATCGGGGCGGCTGGGCCGGCATGCACCGGCTCTTCCACCTTCAGCGTGGCCAGGCAGCCCATCGCCACCAGCGCGAAGGCCGTGGCCACCGCATAGGACAGGCCCTTGCCACCGAAGCCGACCAGCACGCCACCCAGTGCCGGGCCGGCGATCATGCCGGCCTGGAACACCACGGCGCCAAGGCCGGCGCCACGGGCGAAGTGCTCGCGTGCCAACACCCGGGCGAACAGTGCGTTGTAGATCGGCGACAGGAAGGCGCGGACCATGCCGGTCAGTGCGATCGCCGCATAGATCGGCCACACGCCCTCAACCGGCAGCCAGCCCTTGGCCACGCTGGTCAGCACCAGCGCAGTGGCGACCAGGCCGGAACAGGCGACCATGCCCAGCTTGCGGCGCGGCAGATGATCCACCAGATAACCGGCGAACGGGGCCACGCAGAAGAACGGCAGCACCTCGGCCAGGCCGATCAGGCCCAGCGAGAACGGATTGCGGGTGACTTCGTAGATGTGCCAACCGACGGTGACCGCGACCACCTGGTAGGACAGCATCGCGAAGATGCGATACGCCAGCAGCCTGGCGAAACCGGGTCGGGACAGCAGGCCCAGCGCGGTGTCTTCGGCCGTGGCGGGCTCGCTCACGACGGATCGCGCTGCAGCTGGGCCTGCGCGGTCTCGCGGATGAACGCCAGCATCGCCGCCACGCCGTTGCTGCGGGTCGGCGACAGGTGGCGGGCCAGACCGATGTCCTGGATATAGCTGGGTTCGGTGGCCAGGATCTCCTGCGCGCTGCGCCCGGAGTACACGCGCAGCGCCAGGAAGATCAGGCCGGAAACGATGGCCGAATCGCTGATGGCGTGGAAGCGCAGCGACTGCGCGTTGCCTTCCGGCACGATCCAGACCATCGACTGGCAACCGAGCAGGCGGTGCTCTTCGGTCTTCCACGCGTCCGGGAAGGCGGGCAGCTTGCGGCCGAGGTCGATCAGGTACTGGTAGCGCTCGGACCAGTCGCCGAAGAAACCGAATTCCTCGGCGATGGCCGTCTGTGCCTCGGCGGCGGTGGGTTCAAGCGGGAACGGGGAGTCGATCACAACAGTCTCTACAGTAGGGAGCGTGGCCGGCGGACCGGCCACGGGGCAGGGCAGGTCAGCCGCGCTTGCGCGACCAGCGCACGCCCTGCGGGGTGTCTTCCAGCACGATGCCTTCGGCGGCCAGCTGGTCGCGGATGGCGTCGGAACGGGCGAAGTCACGTGCCTGCTTGGCTGCCGCGCGTTCGTCGATCAGGCCCTGGATACGCGCATCGTCGTCGCTGTCGCCGGCGGCGTTGCCGAACCATTGCGCCGGATCGGCCTGCAGCAGGCCCAGGGCGAGGCCGGCGCCAAGCAGTTCACTCTTCAACCGTGCGCGTTCGCCAGGATCGGTGGCGCGGCGCGCTTCACCGGCGATACGGGCCACTTCGGCCAGCGCCTGCGGCGTGTTGAGATCGTCATCCAATGCCGCTTCGATCTCTGCCGGGATCACCGCGGTGGCGGCAACGTCGGCCAGCTCGCGCAGGGTGCCGTACAGGCGGTCGAGGGTGCGGCCGGACTGTTCGATCAGCGCATCGGACCAGTCCAGCGGCTGCCGGTAGTGGGCCGACAGCAACGCCAGGCGCAGCGCCTCGGGGGCATGCCTGCGCACCAGGTCGTGGACGCGCTCGATGTTGCCGATCGACTTGCTCATCTTGGCGCCGCCGAAGTTGAGCATGCCGTTGTGCAGCCAGAAGCGCGCGAACACCTTGCCGCCGTGCGCGCACTCGCTCTGTGCGATCTCGTTTTCGTGGTGCGGGAACTGCAGGTCGACGCCGCCGGCATGGATGTCGATGGTCTCGCCCAGGTGCGCGGCGGCCATCGCCGAGCATTCGATGTGCCAGCCCGGACGGCCGCGGCCCCAGGGCGATTCCCAGCCCGGCAGGTCGTCGCTGGACGGCTTCCACAGCACGAAGTCGCCGGGGGCGCGCTTGTAGGGAGCGACCTCGACCCGGGCGCCGGCCAGCATCTCGTCCGGATCGCGGCGCGACAGCTTGCCGTAGCCCTCGAAACTGCCGACGGCGAACAGCACGTGGCCCTCGGCGGCGTAGGCATGCCCGCTGCTGACCAGCTGCTCGATCATGGTGATGATCTGCGCCATGTGCGCGGTCACTTCCGGCTCGATGTCCGGCGGCACCACGCCCAGCGCGGCCATGTCTTCACGGTAGGCAGCAGCGAAACGGTCGGTGATGGTGCTGATCGGCACGTCCTGCTCGCGCGCGGCGGTGTTGATCTTGTCGTCCACGTCGGTGATGTTGCGGGCGTAGCGCAGGGCACCGAAGCGCCGACGCAGCAGGTCGGCCAGCACCCCGAACACCACCGGCCCACGGGCGTTGCCGATGTGTACGTAGTTGTAGACCGTCGGGCCGCACACATACAGGGTCGGACAGGCCGGATCGAGCGGGGTGAACGGTTCGAGCTGGCGAGTCAGGTTGTTGTGCAGGCGCAGGGTCATGGGTCTGTGACTGGGGGACAAGCCTGTGATTTTAGAACGTGTCGGGGCCCTTTGGGGGGACCGTTGCCACCGGTGGACGTCACCGGCGGCCGGGGTGGGGTGGGCAGGAACGGCGCGGACGGGTAATGTTCAGCCCCTTGCGGTCACCACTGCCTACACTATTGCCGTGTCCCTGCTCCCTTCGCCAATGAAAACCACCGCGTTGCTGACCCTGGCCTGCCTGTCGGCGCTGCCCGCCGTGGTCCTGGCCCAGGAGGCCGAGCCGCGCAACCGGGTGGTGATCGTGGAGAACGTGAAGTTCGACTACGCCCAGGTGCTCAACGTGGAGCCGGTGTTCCAGACCCTGCGTGCCACCCGCACCGAGGAGCACTGCGAGCCGGTCTCGACCCGTACCCTGGCCCCGGTCAACGTCACCGGCGAGGAGCCGGTGGAGGACAAGGGCCGCATCGGCCGCCTCTGGGATTCGGTTCGCTCGATGTTCAAGCGCAGCGACGAGGAGGTGCTGGAGGAACTGCCGGCCGAAGCCCCCGCCCCGGCGCCCGCCAACACGGGCCCGATGCTGACCCGGGACTGTCGTATCGTGCCCGTCGGACGCGAGTTCCGCCGCCCCATCGCCTATGACGTGGACTATGTCTACAAGGGCACCAAGTACCGTTCACGGCTGCCGGAAGACCCGGGCAACCGGCTGAAGATCCGGGTTTCGATCACCCCCTGGGTTGGCCCGGAGCAGGCTGCCGCCGGCACCCCCTGATTCTGCGACGCCGGCCTCTTGCGCCGGCCCCGGCCGCATGTAAAGATTGCCGACCAATGAAGCTCACCGACTTCCAGCACGACAGCAGCGCCGCCCGCCAGGCCACTGGCATGACGTCGCGTGCCCGTCGACCGGAACCCCACATTCTCGCTGGGTAATCCGGAGCTTTCTGCTGTTCGTCCGAAAAAAACCCAGCCCGCCGGCTGGGTTTTTTCGTTTCCGCGTTCTGAAAGCTTCATCTGCAACCTTTTCGTACAACCCTGGTTCCCGGTTTTCCCTTCCACCTTCCACCGCGTCGACCCTCGGCGCCGCTCATGCAAGGAATGATGATGTCCCCCAAGCACTTCCTGAACACCCAGGACTGGAGCCGCAGCGAACTTGACGCGCTGCTGACCCAGGCTGCGCTGTTCAAGCGCAACAAGCTCGGCGACCAGCTCAAGGGCAAGTCGATCGCGCTGGTGTTCTTCAATCCGTCCATGCGCACCCGCACCAGTTTCGAGCTGGGCGCGTTCCAGCTCGGTGCCCACGCAGTGGTGCTGCAGCCGGGCAAGGATGCATGGCCGATCGAGTTCAACCTCGGCACGGTGATGGACGGCGATACCGAAGAGCACATCGCTGAAGTAGCCAAGGTGCTCGGCCGCTACTGCGACATCATCGCCGTGCGCGCGTTCCCGAAGTTCGTCGACTGGGCCTACGACCGCCAGGACGTCGTGCTCGAGAGTTTCGCCAGATACTCGCCGGTGCCGGTGATCAACATGGAGACCATCACCCATCCGTGCCAGGAACTGGCGCACGTGATGGCCCTGCAGGAGCATTTCGGTACCCAGGACCTGCGCGGCAAGAAGTACGTGCTGACCTGGACCTACCACCCCAAGCCGCTGAACACCGCAGTGGCCAACTCGGCGCTGACCATCGCCACCCGCATGGGCATGGACGTGACGCTGCTGTGCCCGACCGCCGACTACATCCTCGACGAGCGCTACATGGGCTGGGCCGAGCAGAACGTGGCCGAGAGCGGCGGTTCGCTGAAGATCAGCCATGACATCGACAGTGCCTATGTCGGTGCCGACGTGGTCTACGCCAAGAGCTGGGGCGCGCTGCCGTTCTTCGGCAACTGGGAGCCGGAGAAGCCGATCCGCGACCAGTTCAAGCACTTCATCGTCGACGAGCGGAAGATGGCCCTGACCAACAACGGCGTGTTCAGCCACTGCCTGCCGCTGCGTCGCAACGTCAAGGCGACCGACGGCGTGATGGATTCGCCGCAGTGCATCGCCATCAACGAAGCCGAGAATCGCCTGCATGTGCAGAAGGCGATCATGGCTGCTGTTGCCGGCCGCTGATTTTCGTACGTCGTTCACGCATTCCAGACAATCCGCCGGGCATGGCCCGGCGCTACCAGGACATACCCCCCATGAGCAACAAAGACGTCGTTCTCGCCTTCTCCGGCGGCCTTGATACCAGCTTCTGCGTGCCGTACCTGCAGGAGCGCGGCTACAACGTGCATACCGTGTTCGCCGATACCGGCGGCGTGGATGACGAAGAGCGCGATTTCATCGAGAAGCGTGCCGCCGAGCTGGGTGTCACCAGCCACCAGACCGTCGATGGCGGTCCGGCCATCTGGTCCGGCTTCGTCAAGCCGTTCGTGTGGGCCGGCGAGGGCTACCAGGGCCAGTACCCGCTGCTGGTGTCGGACCGTTACCTGATTGTCGATGCCGCGCTCAAGCGCGCTGCCGAACTGGGCACCAACATCATCGCCCACGGCTGCACCGGCATGGGCAACGACCAGGTGCGCTTCGACCTGGCAGTGAAGGCCCTGGGCGACTACCAGATCATCGCGCCGATCCGCGAGATCCAGAAGGAACACACACAGACCCGCGCCTACGAGCAGAAGTACCTGGAAGAGCGTGGCTTCGGCGTGCGCGCCAAGCAGCAGGCCTACACCATCAACGAGAACCTGCTGGGCCTGACCATGTCCGGCGGCGAGATCGATCGTTGGGAAGCACCGGGCGAGGGCGCCCGTGGCTGGTGCGCACCGCGCGCCGAGTGGCCGGAACAGGCGCTGACTGTCACCCTGAAGTTCGTCGAAGGCGAAGCCGTCGAGCTCAATGGCAAGGCACTGCCGGGCGAGCAGATCCTGGCCCAGCTCAACAAGCTGTTCGCCCCCTACGGCGTCGGCCGTGGCGTGTACACCGGCGACACCGTGATCGGCCTGAAGGGCCGCATCGTGTTCGAGGCACCGGGCCTGGTCTCGCTGCTGGCCGCGCACCGCGCGCTGGAAGATGCGGTGCTGACCAAGCAGCAGAACCGCTTCAAGCCGGACGTGGCGCGCAAGTGGGTGGAACTGGTGTACGAAGGCTTCTACCACGACCCGCTGAAGACCGACATCGAAGCCTTCCTGAAGTCTTCGCAGGCCAAGGTCAACGGCGAAGTGGTGCTGGAAACCCGTGGCGGCCGCGTCGACGCCGTTGCGGTGAAGTCGCCGCACCTGCTCAACACCAAGGGCGCCACCTATGCGCAGTCGGCCGACTGGGGCGTGGAAGAAGCCGAGGGCTTCATCAAGCTGTTCGGCATGAGCTCCACCCTCTACGCGCAGGTCAACCGCTGAGCGGTTGACCACGCATTCCACCTTAACCCTGCGCCGTTGGCGCGGCGCACGCATTCCGGTAGCGCCGGGCCATGCCCGGCGGATGCTGGCAGCACGATATCCATGCCGGGCCATGCCCGGCGGAATTCCACAGGAACTGTTGATTCATGCTTGAACAGACGCTCGATCACCTGCAGGCACTGGTGTCCTTCGACACCCGCAACCCGCCGCGTGCGATCACCACCGGTGGCATCTTCGATTACCTGCGCGACAACCTGCCCGGGTTCAATGTGGAGGTGATCGACCATGGCGCCGGCGCGGTCAGCCTGTATGCCGTGCGCGGCACGCCGAAGTACCTGTTCAACGTGCATCTGGACACCGTGCCGGACTCGCCGCACTGGAGTGCCGACCCGCACGTGATGCGCCGCCTGGACGACCGCGTGGTCGGCCTTGGCGTGTGTGACATCAAGGGCGCGGCCGCGGCGCTGGTGGCGGCCGCCAATGCCAGTGATGGCGACGCGGCCTTCCTGTTCTCCAGCGATGAAGAAGCCAACGATCCGCGCTGCATCGCGGCGTTCCTGGCCCGGGGCATTGCGTACGAAGCGGTGCTGGTGGCCGAACCGACCATGAGCGAGGCGGTGCTCGCGCATCGTGGCATCAGCTCGGTACTGATGCAGTTCGCCGGCCGTGCTGGCCATGCGTCGGGCAAGCAGGATGCAGCCGCCAGTGCGCTGCACCAGGCGATGCGCTGGGGCAACCGCGCGCTGGACCATGTCCAATCGCTGGCCTCGGCACGCTTCGGTGGATTGACCGGCCTGCGCTTCAACATCGGGCGCGTGGAAGGTGGCATCAAGGCCAACATGATCGCACCGGCGGCGGAAGTGCGTTTTGGTTTCCGGCCGCTGCCGTCGATGGATATCGATGTGCTGCTGGCGACCTTTGCCGGCTTTGCCGAACCGGAAGCGGCGCTGTTCACCGAAACCTTCCGTGGCCCCAGCCTGCCGGCAGGGGATATCGCCGAAGCCGAGCACCGCCGCCTGCTGGCGCGCGACGTGGCCGACGCGCTGGACCTGCCGATCGGCAACGCGGTGGACTTCTGGACCGAGGCGTCGCTGTTCTCGGCCGGTGGCTACACCACGATGGTGTTCGGTCCGGGCGACATCGCCCAGGCCCACACCGCCGATGAGTTCGTGACGCTGGAGCAGCTGCAGCGCTATACCGACGCCGTACACCGGATCATCGCCGCCGGCGCCTGATCGACCCACAACGCCGCTGCGCTTCTGCGCGGCGGAACTGCAACGCGGCGACCGCCGCCTGTGACGAAACCGAAATGTCTCCTGCCCTCCAGCCCCACCGCCAGACCCGCCAGACCATCGTGCGCCTGCTTTCGAGCATGGCCAGCGCGAAGGAGATCAGCCAGTACCTCAAGCGCTTTTCGCAGCTGGACGCCAAGCGCTTCGCCGTGGTCAAGGTCGGCGGCGCGGTGCTGCGCGACGATCTCGACGCGCTGACCTCCTCGCTGTCGTTCCTGCAGGAAGTCGGCCTGACCCCGATCGTGCTGCATGGCGCCGGCCCGCAGCTGGATGCGGAACTGTCGGCCGCCGGCATTGAAAAGCAGACGGTCAACGGCCTGCGGGTGACCTCGCCGGAAGCGCTGGCGATCGTGCGCCGGGTGTTCCAGCAATCCAACCTGCGCCTGGTCGAAGCGCTGCAGCAGAACGGCGCGCGCGCCACCTCCATCACCGGCGGCGTGTTCGAGGCGGAGTACCTGGGCCTGGACACCTACGGCCTGGTCGGCGAGGTGAAGAAGGTCAACCTGGCGCCGATCGAGGCCAGCCTGCGTGCCGGCTCGATCCCGGTCATCACCAGCCTGGGCGAGACCGCCGGTGGGCAGATCCTCAACGTCAATGCCGACTTCGCCGCCAACGAACTGGTGCAGGAGCTGCAGCCGTACAAGATCATCTTCCTGACCGGTACCGGCGGCCTGCTGGACGAGCAGGGCAGCGTGATTGATTCGATCAACCTGTCCACCGAGTACGACCACCTGATCGCGCAACCGTGGATCCACGGTGGCATGAAGGTGAAGATCGAACAGATCAAGTCCCTGCTGGACCGGTTGCCGCTGGAATCGTCGGTGTCGATCACCCGGCCGGCCGACCTGGCCAAGGAACTGTTCACCCACAAGGGCTCGGGAACGCTGGTGCGCAAGGGCGAGAAGGTGCTGCGTGCAACCGCTTGGAGCGAGCTGGACCTGCCGCGCCTGAAGGGCCTGATCGAATCCAGTTTCGGCCGCACCCTGGTGCCGGACTATTTCGAGAGGACCACGCTGCTGCGCGCGTACGTCAGCGAGAACTACCGCACGGCGGTGATCCTCACCGATGAGGCCGAGGGCGTGTACCTGGACAAGTTCGCCGTGCTCGATGATGCGCAGGGCGAAGGGCTTGGCCGCGCGGTCTGGAACGTGATGCGCGAGGAAACCCCGCAGCTGTTCTGGCGCTCGCGCAACGGCAACCCGATCAACCACTTCTACTACGCCGAGTCCGATGGCTGCTACAAGCAGGGTCATTGGAAGGTGTTCTGGTACGGTGCCGATGGCATCGACCGGATCAGGACCTATGTCGACCACTGCGCGGTGCGTGCGCCGAGCCTGGAGGGCTGAGCGCGATGAACCACGCAGACTGGACCCGGGTACCCACGTTGACCGGCACGCATGCGCGGCTGGAACCGCTGCAGATGAGCCACATCGATGGCCTGCGCGGCGCGTTGGGCGAAGGCGCGCTGTCCAGGCTCTGGTACACCCAGGTGCCCGATGCGAAGGCCATGACCTGCTATGTGCAGGCGGCGCTGCAGGCACAGGCCGAAGGCAAGGTGCTGCCGTTCGTGGTGTTCGATGCCAACGACCAGATCGTCGGCACCACCCGTTACTACGATCTGCAACCGGACGTACCGCGGCTGAGCATCGGCTACACCTGGTATGGCGAATCGGTGCAGCGCACCGGGGTCAACTCCGAAACCAAGCTGATGCTGCTCAGCCATGCCTTCGAGCGGCTGGAATGCCTGAGCGTGGTGTTTGAAACCAGCTGGTTCAACTTCACCTCGCGCACCGCGATCGCACGCCTGGGCGCCAAGCAGGATGGCGTGCTGCGCAATCACCGCCGGCATCCCGACGGCACGCCGCGCGACACCGTCATCTTCTCCATCATCGATGCGGAATGGCAGGGCGTGAAACGCCACCTGCAGCACCGCCTCGATTCGCACGCATGAGCACGCACGCATGAGCACTTCCTCCTCGTTCACCGTCGGCATCGTCGGCGCCCGCGGCCATACCGGCGCCGAGCTGATCCGCCTGGTGGCAGCGCATCCGAACCTGCAGCTGGGTTTCGTGTCCTCGCGCGAACTGGCCGGGCAGCGCGTGTCCGACCACTACCCGCAATGGCAGGGCGAACTGCAGTTCGAGAATCTCGACGCCGACGCCGTTGCCGCCAAGGGCGTGGACGCGGTGATCCTGGCCCTGCCCAACGGCCTGGCCGCGCCGTTCGTGGCGGCGCTGGAAACGGCGAAGCCGGACACGGTGATCGTCGACCTGTCGGCCGACTACCGTTTCGACAACACCTGGTACTACGGCCTGCCCGAGCTTACCCGCAGCCGTTACCGCGGACAGAAGCACATCAGCAACCCCGGCTGCTATGCCACCGCGATGCAGCTGGCGATCCATCCGCTGCTGGATCTGCTGGCTGGTCCGCCGCAGTGCTTCGGCGTTTCCGGCTACTCGGGTGCGGGCACCTCGCCGTCGGACAAGAACAACGTTGAACTGCTGGCCGACAACCTGATGCCGTACGCGCTGACCAACCACGTGCATGAGCGCGAGGTTTCCGTGCAGCTGGGCGTGGCGGTCGAATTCATGCCGCACGTCGCGCCGCATTTCCGTGGCATCACCCTCACCGCCAACCTGTGGTTGAACCGCGTGCAGACCCGCGAGCAGATCGTCGAGCGCTTCCAGCAGGCCTACGCCGGTGAAGCACTCATCGAGGTCGTGGACGAGGCGCCGTGGGTGAGCCGCATCGCTGGCCGCCACGGTGCCCAGGTCGGCGGCTTCACGCTCGCCCCGGGCGGCAAGCGGGTGGTGGTGGTGGCGACCCTGGACAACCTGCTCAAGGGCGCGGCCACCCAGGCCATGCAGAACCTCAATCTTGCGCTGGGCATCGACGAACTGACGTCGATCCCGCACTGAAACCGTACAGGAGCTCCCCATGGCAGACCTTCTTTGGCAGAAGCCAGGCGTCGCTGTCGATGCCCAGATCCAGACCTTCCTCGCTGGCGACGACGTGATCCTCGATCGCGAGTTCTTCCTGCATGACATTGCTGCCAGTGCCGCGCATGCGCAGGGCTTGCAGCACATCGGCATCCTCAGCGCCGACGAACTGGCCGGGTTGCTGCGTGAACTTGAGGTGCTGGCACAGGACTTCCGCGAAGGCCGTTTCGTGCTGGATACGCAGTATGAGGATGGCCATTCGGCGATCGAGGCACGGTTGACCGAGCGCCTTGGCGATGCCGGCCGCAAGATCCACACCGGCCGCAGCCGCAACGACCAGATCCTGGTCGCCACCCGGCTGTGGTTGAAGGAAAAGCTGCAGCGCGTGGCGCAGGTCAGCGCCGAAGTGGCAAAGGTGGCACTTGACCGTGCGCAGGCCGAGCAGCATCTGCCGATTCCCGGTTACACCCACATCCAGCGTGCCGTGGTGTCCTCGGCCGGCATGTGGTGGGCCGGTTGGGCCGAAGCCTTCATCGACAACGCCGTGCGTGCCCGCGATACCCATGCACTGGTCGATGCCAATCCGCTTGGCACCGCCGCCGGTTACGGCGTGAACCTGCCGCTGGATCGCGAGCACACCACCGCCGCGCTCGGCTTTGCGCGCATGCAGATCTCGCCGATCTACGCGCAGCTGTCGCGTGGCAAGTTCGAACTGGCCGCGCTGGAAGCGCTGGGCGGTGCCACCCTGGACCTGCGCCGCATTGCCTGGGACCTGTCGCTGTTCACCAGCGCCGAATTCGGTTTCGTCGCGTTGCCGGCGCAGTACACCACCGGCAGTTCGATCATGCCCAACAAGCGCAATCCGGACGTGATCGAGCTGATGCGCGCGACCCATGCCAGCGTCGCCGCTGCACGCACCGAAATCGAGCAGCTGCTGTCGCTGCCGTCGGGCTACCACCGCGACCTGCAGTCGTCCAAGGGCGCCATCTTCCACGGCTTCGGGCGCGGCCTGGCCGCGCTTGAACTGCTGCCGGCGCTGCTGGCCAACCTGGAATGGCGCGATGACAAGCTGCGTGCAGCGATCGATTCGGGCATGTATGCCACCGATGTCGCGGTGGAAGCTGCGGTAGCGGGCGTACCGTTCCGCGAGGCCTACAAGGCTGCTGCTGCCGGTGCCGACAGTGCAGGGCAGGGGCGCACGCCGGAAGGCAGCCTGGCGGCGCGCGTATCGCCGGGTTCGGCGTCGGACCTGCGCCTGGATGAACTGCGCGCGCGCTGGCAGGCGCTGTCCTGATGGCCGGCACCGTCTACCTGGTGCTGGCGATGCGCCTGCCGGGCTTCAACGACGCCGTGGTGCAGCCGCACCGCGACTTCCTCGATGCGTTGCAGGCCGAGGGCCGGCTGCAGCTGACCGGCGGCTTTGCCGACGGCAGTGGTGGCGCCTATGTGCTGTGCAACCTCGACAGCCTCGCGCAGGCGCAGGCCATCGTCGCCACAGATCCGCTGGTGACGATGCAGGCATCGGCGCTGAGCGTCCATGAATGGAATACCCGCTGAGGCGCCCCTGATGACTGTCCACGCCGCCCACGTTGCATCGCCGTTCCCCGAACAAGCGCTGCCGTCGTGGCGGCGCGCCGTGCTCAAGGTCGGCAGCAGCCTGCTGGCCGCCGACGGTGGTGGCCTGTCGCCGCGCCACGCGCTGGGCCTGGCCCAGTTCGTTTCGGCCAACGTGCTGGCCGGGCGCGAGGTCGTCATCGTCTCCTCCGGCGCGGTCGCTGCCGGCCGCGCGATCCTGCCCCGGGCCGATGAACCCGGTGCGGCGATGGCGGCGCGGCAGGCGTTGGCGGCCCTGGGCCAGGCGCAGCTGATCGGTCTGTGGCAGCGCTTCTTCGAGCGCCCGGTGGCGCAGGTGCTGCTGACCCATGACGATCTGCGCAACCGCCGCCGCTATCTCAATGCGCGGGCAACCCTCAACGAGCTGCTGCGGCTTGGCGCGCTGCCGGTGGTCAACGAGAACGACACCGTTTCGGTGGATGAGCTCAAGCTCGGTGACAACGACAACCTGGCCGCGACGGTGGCAGCGCTGGTCGATGCCGATGCACTGTTCATCGCCACCGACATCGACGGTCTCTACAGTGCCGATCCGCGCACGCATGCCGATGCGCGGCCACTGCATGAAGTGGCCGAGTTGAACGATGCCGTGCTGGCGATGGCTGGCGGCGCCGGTTCGGTCGCCGGTACCGGCGGCATGCGCACCAAGCTGGAGGCCGCAGCCAAGGCCGGCCGTGTCGGCATCGAAACCTACCTGTTCAATGGCCGCAGCGGCGAGGTGGTGCGCGCGCTGGCGCAGGATCGCCTGTTCGGTACCCGTATCCATGCAGCACGCAGCCGTGAGGCGGCCCGCAAGCACTGGCTGCGCCACGCTCCGCTCGCCGAAGGCGCGATCCTGATCGATGCCGGCGCCGCCCAGGCGATGCGCGAGAAGGGGGCCTCGCTGTTGCCCGGTGGCATCACCGGTGCCGACGGCGCGTTCCGGCGCGGTGACATGGTGCAGGTATGCTGGAACACCGACGCCGGCCGGGTGTGCGTGGCCCGTGGTGTGAGCCAGTACGCCGCCGATGACGTGCGCCGCATTGCCGGCCGCCACACCCGCGACATCCAGACCGTGCTCGGCTACAACTACGGCGGTACCGTCGTCCATCGCGACGATCTGGTGCTGCCATGAACCCACTGCAGGATATGCCGATGAGTGAAATCGAATCGCAGGCCCGTGCCTGCCGCGACGCGGCCCAGGTGGTTGCCGGCCTGGACAGCGATGCGCGCAGGGCACTGCTGCAGGCGATGGCGCAGGCGCTGGAGGTCAATGCCGGACAGATTCTTGCAGGCAATGCACGCGACCTGGCCGCCGCCCGCGACAAAGGCGTGGGCAGCGCGATGCTCGACCGCCTGGCACTTGACCCCGCGCGCCTGCTGGCGATGGCCGACGCCGTGCGCGAGGTGGCCGGCCTGCCGGACCCGGTCGGGCAGGTGACCCGCGACGACGTGCGTCCGAACGGCATCCGCGTACAGAAGGTGCGCGTGCCGCTGGGGGTGATCGCGATGATCTACGAAGCTCGCCCGAACGTGACCGCCGAAGCCGCCGCGCTGTGCCTGAAGGCGGGCAACGGCGTGATCCTGCGTGGAGGCTCGGAGGCGATCCATTCCAATACCGCCATCGCCCAGGCGTTGGCGGGGGCATTGAAGGCCAACGGCGTGCCCCCTGCCGCTGTGACGGTGCTGACCGACCTGCGTCGCGAAGCAATGCTGGAACTGCTGCAGCTGCACGAACTGATCGACCTGGCCATCCCGCGCGGTGGCGAAGGCCTGATCCGCTTCGTCGCCGAGCACGCACGGGTACCGGTGATCAAGCACTACAAGGGCGTCTGCCACCTGTTCGTCGATGCCAGTGCCGATCTCGACAAGTCAGTCGATCTGCTGGTGGACGGCAAGTGCAGTCGCCCGTCCGCGTGCAATTCACTGGAAACCCTGCTGGTGCACCGGGACATTGCCGCAGCGTTCCTGCCGCGTGCTGCACAGGCGCTGGCCGAACGTGGCGTGCAGCTGCGCGCAGACGAGCGCGCGCAGCCATTGCTGCCGGGGAGCACCGCGGCCAGCGAAGACGACTATGCCGCCGAATTCCTTGATCTGGTACTGGCGGTCCGCGTGGTCGACGATCTTGATGCAGCGATCGCGCACATCCGTACCTATACCTCCGACCACACCGAAGTGATCGCCACTGAAGACGTAGCCAGTGCCGAGCGTTTCGTCAGCGCATTGCGCTCGGCGGTGGTGATGGTCAACGCGTCTTCGCGTTTTTCCGATGGTGGCCAGCTTGGCCTCGGCAGCGAGATCGGCATCTCCACCACGCGCCTGCACGCCTATGGCCCGATGGGGCTGGAAGCGCTGACAGTCGAACGGTTCGTGGTACGCGGCGAAGGCCAGGTCCGAAGGTAGGGTCACAGCCGGGCTGCGCCCGGCACCCGCAGAGGCCACGGCAACAGCGGAAGCAACCGCAAATGCAACGGCAACGGCAACAGCGGGGTTCCTGCGGGATGGCGGGGTGGGTCCGGTTGCGGGGGACGCCGTGAACCCGTCCATGGGGGCTTGGCCGCGGCATCCATGCCGCGGACACCCCCGCAACCGGACCCACCCCGCCTTCGACAGATCTCCGCAATCTGTCGGGATGGCATGACTTGCTCTTGGTGGGTGTCGACCTTGGTCGACACGTAGATCCACGCCATGCGTGGATGCTTTTCGTTCAATTGTCGAATATTCGATTTCGATTTCGATTTCGATTGAGATGGACCCACCGTCACCGGGAATCTGTCGAAGGTGGGGCGGTGTCGGATTGCGGGGTGTCAGCCGCATGGATGCGGCTGCCAAGCCTACAAGGACGTACTTGCGGCGTCCCCGCAATCCGACACCGCCCCGCCTCCCACGGAATGCCAGCTGTTGCTGTTGCCTTGGCCGCTGCCTCTGCGGGTGCCGGGCACCGCCCGGCCGAACCCCCGTTACCTCAACAGCTGCGCGGTCATGCCCAGCGGCCGTGCATGCTCATCCATGTGCAGGGTGATGGCCTTGGCACCGAACATCTGTTCGGCAAGCTGATCGCTGGCACCCAGCGAATGGGCGATCTCCGCACGACTTGCGTCCTCGTGCGGGCCGCGCCGTTCCTTGCCGGCGAAGCGGTAGCGGTTGTACTCGGCCCAGGCGATCAGCAGCAGCGCACAGCACGCCAGGATCACCGGCAGGGCGATGATCACGAACGGGTCCAGATGCTGCTTGCGCTCGTACAGCTGCAGCCACGCCAGCTGCCCACCGAGCAACCAGGACACCAGCGTGACCAGCGGTGCCCACAGGTAGAAGTAGAACCCCCAGAATGCCAGGGTCACAAAGCCCCAGGCAGTACGCTGCAGGCGAGGCTGCTTGCGCGGTTTCTGGATCAGGCGCGAGTCGAAGCGGTTGGACGGCGTCCTGGCAGTCGTCTGGCGATGTGCGTTCATCGGATACCTCTGTCTGGGCTGACCCAGGTGGCACGCTTGCCACGCCGCCGGAGAAGGGTCTTCGGCAGCGCCACCAGCGTGGTGAACAGGCTGATCAACCAGTACGCCATCGGGTACCAGATGACCCAGAAATAGTTGCGGCCGATATGCGTTTCGTAACGCCTGTCGATGATCAGACTGCTGGCGAACTGCAGCAGGCAGACCAGGGCCAGGATCACGCCATGCCATTGCGGCAGCAACGTGTCGATGTACAGCGACGGCGGCATCGGGATGAACTTGCCCACTGCCCACAGCAGGATGATCACCAGCATGGTGTAGGCCCACAGCACGCTGAGGATGTATTCCAGCAGCACGCCCCACATCCGCCGCTTGCGCCAGCTGAACAACGAGGAGCCGTGGCGCAGCAGGACTTCCACGCCGCCCTGTGCCCAGCGCAGTCGCTGCCGCCACAGGCCCTTCAGCGTTTCCGGCATCAGGATGAAGCACAGCGCATTGGGCTCGTAACGGATGTCCCAATGATCCAGCTGCAGCCGCCAGCTGATGTCGATGTCCTCGGTGACCATGTCATCGGCCCAGTAGCCGATGCGATGCAGGGCGGTGCGACGGAACGCGGCAATGACGCCGGACACGGTGAAGATGCGACCGTACACGCGTTGGGCGCGCTTGATCATGCCGATGATCGAGGAGAACTCCGCCACCTGCAGGCGGCCGAGCAGGGTGGAGCGGTTGCGGATGCGCGGGTTGCCGGTCACCGCACCCACGCGTGGGCCGCTGGTCAGGTGCCAGACCATCCAGTGCATGGCGAACTCTTCCAGCATGGCATCACCATCGATGCACACCAGGTACTCCGACCTCGCGGCCAGCGCGCCCATGCGCAACGCGTTGGCCTTGCCCAGGTTGCGGTCCAGGTGGACCACGCGCAGGCGCGGATGAAGCGCTGCAAGCGCGTCCAGGCGGGTGCCGGTGTCGTCGGTGCTGCCATCGTTGATGGCGATCACCTCAAAGTCCGGATAGCGCTGGGCCAATGCCGCGCCGAGGGTGTCGTCCAGGTTCGCCGATTCGTTGTGGCACGGGATCAGCAGGCTGGCGAACGGATACTCCGCCATCGGTGGTGGGTCGTTGCGCGGCCGCGACTTCCGCTCACGGCGGAAGAAGTAGTACAGGCCCCCGGACATCCAGAAGAACGCCATCACCATGGGGTAGAAGAAGGCGAACTGGAACATGGCGTTGAGCCACGGATTCATGTCCACGTCACTTCTCCGGGTACGGGAAGTTGCGCGCGGACATCGCCGCGCGTGCATCCTGGGTCGACGGCTTGTCGGCGATGAAATCGTCCGGGTACCACGCGAAATGGCGCACGCCCTGTGCCTGCAGGCGGCGGATCTGCGCGCGCAGCTGTTCGCCGCTGATCGGCCGCTGCGTGCGCCAGTCCACGGTCTGCAGCTCGAACATCGTGTGCTTCAGCTCGGGGTCGTGCGCACGCACGGCCACCACCAGCTTGTCCAGCCAACGCTGCGGGCGGCGGCTGCCTTCCATCCATGGCATCGCCATCAGCGCGGTGCGGTCGTAGGCCTTGTTGAACAGGTCCAGGCGCTGGGCGAACCACGCCGCGCTCTGCGGCTCCAGCACCGGCTGCGCGTACAGGTTGCGCACGGTGCCCAGCTTGGGGCGCCAGCGTTGTGCGCTGTCACGCAGTTCCAGGGTGAAATCAATCAGCGCCTGGGTGCGGCCGCCGTCGCTGCCTTCCTGCGGCAGCTGGGCAAGTTCGGTATCGCGCACGTAGCCGTCATCGTGGAACAGCAGGCCTTCGAAATACGAATTGATCGCCAGGTCTTCGTAGATGTCCTTGATGATCTGCCGTGCCTGCGGCCTGGTGAAATCCAGGCGGTACATGCCATCGCGTTCCGGGCTCTGGATGCCCAGCGCCGCACGCTGCGCAGCGTCGGGCAGTTCATAGCCCAGCACCGGCAACCACGCATACACCTTCACCCCGGCACGGGTTTTCAGCTGCCAGGCGACGCGGTTGAACAGGTCCGCGCGCATCGGCAGGTGGCGGTTCGGGAAGTACAGGGCATCGGCGGTGTTGTTGCCGTCCGGATCGGCGAAGGCCTGCAGGTAGACATGGGTCGGGCCGATCCGCTTCACCCGCTCGATCAGCGCATCCAGGTTGCGCGCCTGCTGTGCAGGGTCGCTGTCGTAGACCGAGTCCATATCGATCTGCAGTGCACGGGTGCCGTCCAGATTGACGTTGCGGCGCAGCTCGAAAGCCAGCGAGGTGATGTTCGGATTGCTGGTCACCAGCAGGCGTGCCAGGCCATGCAGGTCGGCCGTCACCGGCGTGCTGCGACCTTCCAGGTCGAAGGACACCGGCATGCCCAGCTGCTCGGCGATGTCGTTGCTCAACTGGTTGTAGGCGGCATACGGCCAGACGATCGCTTTCGGGCGTACACCCAGCTCCTTCTCGATGCGCTGCACGCTGCGGCCGAGATCGTCGCGCAGGCGCTTCTCGTACTCCTGCGCGCTTTCATAGCGCTGCGCCTTGGGGTCGTAGATGCGGGTGATCACCGCCGGGGTCTGGTTGCCCTGTGGGTTGGACTGCACGCCGTGGTGCAGGTTGTCGGTATGGCTGGCCAGTTCGATCAGGCCGCTGGCCTGCATCTCGCGCAGCTGGTCCCAGGTCAGGAAGTCGTCATGGCCGAAGGGACGGTAGCCGTAGTCGATGGTGCGGCCCGGTGCCATGTCGACGTAGTCGGTGATCACCGCCACCAGCGCCGGATAGTTGTACGCGCGCAGCAGCGGATAGACGCGGCTGTACACGCTGCGCAGGCCGTCGTCGAAGGTCAGCAGCACCGGCCGCGGCGGCAGCGTTGCCTCACCGCGCGAGGCCTTGATCAGCTGTGACAGCGAGACCGGGTGATAGCCATGGGCGGACAGCCAGTCCAGGTGTGCGGCGAAGTTCTGCGTGCTGACCGCGTAGGCGTCGCCGTCGGATTTTTCCAGCACATCATCGCGCACGTCGTGGTAGCTGAGGACCAGCAGGCCGTTGTCGGCCGCGTCCAGTTCCGCGGCCGAGCTGGCGCGCTGGGCTGCGGCAGGCAGGGCGAGGGCCAGCAGCGCCAGCAGCAGTACGGTCGTCAGGTTACGAAGCATCCGTTCCATCTCATTCTCCCCAGCGCAGCGCGGCATCGAAGCCGATATGTCGTTCACGTTGGCCGTCGTAGACCGGCCGCGACCAACTCACGCCGTACTCGAGGATCCGCCCTTGATCGAACTGCCATTCGTGGCGATAGGCCACGGTCGGAATGATTGAACTGCCAAAACCTTCCTGCCAGTAGTTGCCCACCGAGACCGTCAGGCGATGGCGGAAGTGGCGCTCGTAATGGCGCCACAGCTGTTGGTCGATGCGCAGGCCCACTTCCACCGAGCGATCCCGCGAGGGGTTGAAGTAGGGCGCATCGTCGCGGCTGCCACGGCTGGTGTAGACGCTGCCCAGGCCATCGATCAGCAGGCGCGGGCGGGTCAGCAGCCGTTGTTCGATCGCACTGTTCAGCGTATCGCGGCGGTTGCCATCGTCGTAACGGAACCGGCTGCCACCGAAGCTCCAGTGGGTGCGCTCGTTGCGCGTGTAGTCCACTGCAACCGCAACACTGTCAGCGGTGATGCCGGCCACGCGTGCCTGCATCGAGGCTTCCGGGTCATTGCGGGCAGCGGTTACGCCGGCATGCCAGCGATCATTGAACTGCCAGCCGAAGCCGCCGCGCAGGCCGGTGTCGCCGATGCTGTCGTTGGGGCGCATCACCGCCGCCTCGGCATCGAGGCGGTCGAAGCGGTAGCGCACGCCGGCACCGATCCACAGCGGATCGATGTCCTGGTCCTGGAAGCTGACCGAACGGCGGTCGGCGAAGGCAAACAGGCGCCAGCGGTCGTTGAGAACCGGCGAGGCCACTTCCACGCCGTAGTGCAGGTCGTCGTTGCCCAGCGGCGAGGTGCCGCCACCGCCGGAACTGCGGCCACCCTCGACCTTGGCCAGCAGCTGCCAGCCGCGATGGGCGCGCCAGTCACGGTCCATGCGTTGCACCGCCGGCTGGCTTGGATAGCGTGCCAGCAGGTCGTCATGCAGCGGCCGCGCCAGGTCGTCGCGTTGCAGCTGCACGTAGGATTCGTACATGCCCAGGCGCGGCGCGATGTCACGCGGGTCCAGGGTATAGGCCATCTGGTGGCGCTCAAGTGCCCGCCGTGGCCAACCGCGCATCTGGTAGACGCTGCCCAGTGAAGTCTGCAGGCTGCCATTGCCCGGGCCGACCTCGACCAGGGCTTCCAGTTCGCGCTGGGCCGTGGGCAGGTCGCCGCTGTAGGCCCGCACCATCCCCAGGTTCAGGTCGGCCTCGTAACGCGCCCAGTTCTGGAAGGGGGTCTTGCCGCCGCCCCAGCGCCAGGCCGGTTCGTCCTTCTGCCAGGCCTGCAGGTAGCCCACCGCCTTCTCCGCCTGCTCGGTTTCCAGATATGCATAGGCCAGCTCCGAGCGTGTCTCGAAGCGTGAGGGATCGTTCTTTGCGGCGGCCTCCAGCAAGGGAATGGCCTCCTCCGGGTTCTGGGTGGCCATCAGCGAGTCGCCTACGGCTGGCAGCACGTAATCGGGCAGGGCATGGCCTTCGCGCTGCAGCGCCCGCGCCTCGTCGCGCACCTGCGCGTGGCGGGCCAGGCGGTTGAGCAGGATCAGCCGGTCCATGCGGATACGCAGCGGCGCCTGCGCCTGCGCGGTGCCATCGCGCTCGACGTACTGCTCCATTTCCGCCAGCGAAGCCTCGGCCTCGACAAGCCGGGTGTCTTCGCTTTCCCCGTAGGCCAGGCTCCAGTTGACCAGCTTGGCCACGTAGTTGGCCTCCAGCCGCGCTTTCTGGTCCTGGTCGAACAGGTTGGGCCGGGCCTGGTAAAGCCGCCAGGCGCGATGGGCGTTGCCGATGTCGCCCAGGGTCAGGACCTGCAGCTTGTACAGCAGGTCGTCGTTGGGCTCGCGCAGCTGCGCCCGCTCGATCGCTGCCAGCGCATCGACCCAGCGTGCCTGGTCACGGTAGTGCCCGATCTCGGCGAGCCGGTCGGCGCGCGTGATGACGGTGGGCGGCGAGGCCGCGTGGGCCCAGCACGCCAGAGTGGCGCAGGCCAGGCCGACGCACAGCGCCAGCGGACGATGAACAACCATGAGACCCCCTAAGCATCCATTGCTGAACGATGCGCTCAAAAGTGTGACGCACATCACATGCCAACTATAGCTGACGCTTTGCCGAAGCGCCTACTTCCTATCCGTACCTTGTTGACGGAGAGTCCTTGGATGACCGGCCAGCCCTGTCGCAACGCGTTGTCGCGCATACACTTTTCTGCTGTCCACTGTGGAACGGCGCGGGGCAGCCCGGGGCCGCCCTGTGGGGGCGTACCACGCTGGCAGGGCCGGTTCTGGACACGAAACGGGTCAGCTTTGGACACGCTACGTCACCCGCTGCGGTGGCGGTGTGTAGATCGCGGTAGTGGGGTGTGTGGGTCCAGCTTCACGGCGGCGGGCGTCAGCCCGCCGGTCCGGTCACCACAGATCTTCCAGCTTGCGCGGCTTGCAGGCCACCCACGAGGCGCACAGCATCAGCAGCGCGCAGCCGAACAGGAAGGCGAAGGGCAGGGTCCAGCCCTCGCTGACGGTATGCAGCCAGCCGACCAGGAACGGGCCCAGGCAGCTGAAGCTGTAGCCCACGCCCTGCATGAAGCCGGACAGGGCCGCCGAACCGGTGGGGGTGCGCGTGCGCAGATTGATCAGGGTCAGCGCCAGCGGGAACGTGGACGGCCCGACGCCCAGCAGGCAGGCCCACAGCAACGGCGCCTTCATCGGGGCGAACAGCAGGCCGGCGAAGGCGATGACGAAGGCGGAGAAGCCGATCAGCACCAGCGGGAAGGGATTCTGCAGGCGCACCGCCAGCGATGGGATCACCAGCGATGGCAGCAGGCCCAGTGCCGAAAACACCGCGACCATCACCCCGCCGAAAGCGGGCGTGGCGCCGGCTTCGACCACGATGCGCGGCAGCCAGGTGAACATCGAATATGTCATCAGCGAGGTCATGCCGAACATCAGCGTCATGCTCCAGCCCAACGACGTACGCCAGACCTTGCCGTGCGGCTGCGCGGTGGGGTCGTTGCTGTCCAGCACCGGCCTGGGCGCACTGCGTGCCAGCAGCATCCATGGCAGGGTCGCAGCCAGCGCCAGCAGCGCCCACATGCCCAGCGACACCCGCCAGCCTGCGGCGTTGGCCACCGGCACCGCCAACAGCGCCGGCATCATCGTGCCCAGCTGCAGTACGCTGATGTACAGCGTGCTCATGGTGCCGACCTTGTTGGCGAAGTAGCGCTTCACCAGCGGCGGCACCACCACGTTGCCGATGCCCATGCCCGCCAGTGCGATCACCGAGCCCAGCAGCAGGGTGCCGACATTGCCGGCGCTGGAGCGCAGCAGCAGGCCGGCGGCAGCCATCAGCATCGCCAGCAGGGTGGTGCGCTCAAGGCCCAGGCGTCGTGCCAGCGCCGGGGTGGCGACGCCGAACAGTGCGAACGACGCGGTCGGCAGCATGCCCAGCACGCCGGTCATGGTGGTGCCGAAGCCGAACTGCTGGCCCAGCACGTCCAGCAACGGGGTGATGGAGGTGACGGCGGTACGCAGGTTGACCGCCGCCAGCAGGATCGCGGCGAACGCCAGCACGCGCCCGTGCAGCAGTGGTGGCGAAGGGGAGGTGGGCGAGGTCATGCGGTGTTCCTTGCAGGTGGCGCACGTCATGCAGAATGACGTGCAGCGCCCGCACCGGGCGCGGCCGGTGTGGCAGGTGGGGGAGTGGCGGCCATTGTACGTGGCCGGGCCGGGTCAGGTCCCCGGCGGCATGTGCTGATGGCGGCGTAGCCGGGTGTTCCGGATTCCAGGTACAAAAAAACCCGGAGGACACTGATGTCTTCCAGGCTTCTTGGTGACCACCGGAGTGGTCGGGGAGACAGGATTCGAACCTGCGACCTCTACGTCCCGAACGTAGCGCTCTACCAGACTGAGCTACACCCCGAAGGGAGCCGCCTATTCTAGCCATTTCCCCCGATGGCGGCAAGGGGGAAGGCCGTTCTGCTTCGCTGCCGTGGCAGCGACTCCTGCGGGAACAAAAAAGCCTGGAAGACTTCACCAGGCTTCAATGCGACCACCGAAGTGGTCGGGGAGACAGGATTCGAACCTGCGACCTCTACGTCCCGAACGTAGCGCTCTACCAGACTGAGCTACACCCCGAAGGAGCCGCCAAGAATACGGTGTGAAGGCCGTATCGGCAACCCTTTTTTACAGTTTCAACGCACTTCCTTGTCGGCGCGGGCGCTTTCGCGCGCTTCGAACCACATCCCGTTGAGGATGGCCACGACCGAAGCCAGGCCGGCGCCGAGAATCCAAGCGAAATACCACATGGTCAATCTCCTGTGTGCGAGGGGTGTGCCGACCCTGGGCCGGCACACGGGCAATCAGTACGCGTTGGGGTTGTCGTCCATGTCCTCGACCGTCGTCTTGCCCTTCAGCACGCGGTACACCCAGGTGGTGTAGGCGAGGATGATCGGCAGGAAGATGGCCGTGGCCAGCAGCATGACCCACAGCGTGAGGTGGCTGGACGAACTGTCCCAGACGGTCAGGCTGGAGGTGGGCTGGCTGGAGGACGGCAGCAGGAACGGGAAGATCGCAAAGCCGACGGTGAGGATGATGCCGGCAATGGACGCGCCCGAGGCGATGAAGGCCAGGCCGCCACGACGTGCGCGCAGCAGCACCGCGCTGGCAAGCGCACCCAGCAGGCCCAGCACCGGGAATACCAGCGTTGCCGGCATGCTGCTGTAGTTGCGCAGCCAGCCACCTGCGGCGGACCCCAGTTCGGCGGTCTTCAGCAGCGGATTGGTTGGCCCGTCGGTCACCACCTGCGAAGTGATCTGGTAGCCCGGCAGGCCGAAGGCCACCCAGGCGCCGGCAGCGGCGAACAGCACGAAGCTGATGATGGCGGCGATGCTGCCATAGCGCGCTGCACGTTCGGCCACCGGGCCGTCGGTCTTCAGCACCAGCATGGCCGCACCGTGCGACACCAGCATGGCCACGCTGATCAGGCCGGCGATGAGCGCGAACGGCGTGAGCAGGCCGAAGAACGAACCGGTGTAGGTCACGCGCAGGGTGTCATCGAAGTGGAACGGCACACCCAGCAGCACGTTGCCCACCGCGACGCCGGCAATCAGGCCCGGCAGCAGGCCACCGACGAACAGCACGCGGTCCCAGTTGTCGCGCCAGCGCTTGGACGGCAGCTTGCTGCGGTACTTGAAGCCGACCGGGCGCAGGATCAACCCGAACAGCATCGCAAACACCGCCAGGTAGAAGCCGGAGAAGCTGACCGCGTACAGCGGCGGCCATGCGGCGAAGATCGCGCCGCCACCCAGCACCAACCAGACCTGGTTGCCTTCCCAGACCGGGCCGACGGTGTTGATCACCAGCCGGCGTTCTTCATCGGTCTTTGCCACGAACGGCAGCAGCGTGCCGACGCCGAGGTCGAAACCATCCATGACGGCCCAGCCGACCAGCAGGATGCCGAGCAGCAGCCACCAGATCACGCGGAGCGTGGTGTAATCAAGTGCAATGAATTCCATCTGGATTCTCCTGCCTCAGGCCTGGCCGGGGGCAACGGCATTGGGGGAAACAGGGCGGATGTCGGCCTGCAGCGTCGGCAGGATGTCGTCCGGGCCCTTGCGGACCGCCTTCAGCATCAGCTTGATTTCGATGATCAGCAGCACCGTGTACAGGCTGGTGAACACCGCCAGCGTGGTCAGGATTTCATGCAGTGCCAGGCCCGATGCCGCGTAGAACGTGGGCAGCACGCCATCCACCGCCCACGGCTGGCGGCCGTACTCGGCCACGAACCAACCGCATTCGATCGCGATCCACGGCGCCGGCAGGCTCCACACCGCCAGCTTCAGGAACCAGCGCTTGTCCTGGAAGTTGTTGCGGCACGAGAAATAGAAGGCCAGCGCGAAGAAGGCGATCAGGTAGAAGCCCAGCCCGGCCATGATGCGGAAGGTCCAGAACAGCGGCGCCACGCGCGGCACGGTATCCATCGCCGCCTTGGAGATTTCCTCCGGCGTCGCGTTGAGGATGTCTTCGCGGTAACGCTTCAGCAGCAGGCCATGGCCGAGGTCCTGCCAATGGCGATCGAACATTTCACGCGCTGCAAGATCGGTCTTGTCCTTCTTCACCCGTTCCAGTGCGCCATAGGCGATCTGGCCACCGCGGATGCGGTGCTCCGCACGCTCCACCAGCTCCAGGATGCCCGGAATCGGCTGGTCCAGCGAACGGGTGGCGATCAGGCCCATCAGGTACGGGATCTTGATCGCGTAGTCGTTGGTGTGGGTGTCCTGGTTGGGAATGCCGAAGGCGGTGAAGTCGGCCGGCGCACGCTCGGTCTCCCACATCGCTTCGATCGCCGCCAGCTTCATCTTCTGGTGCTCGCTGGCGGCATAGCCGCTCTCGTCACCCAGCACCACCACCGACAGCGAGGACAGCAGGCCGAAGGCTGCGGCGACCGCGAACGAACGGCGGGCCATGTCCCTGTGCTTGTTGCGCAGCAGGTACAGGGCGCTGATGGACATCACGAAGATCGCACCGGTCACGTAACCGGCACTGACGGTGTGCACGAACTTGGCCTGCGCCACCGGGTTCAGCAGCACCGCGGCGAAGTCGACCACTTCCATGCGCATGGTTTCGGGGTTGAACACCGCACCGGTCGGGTTCTGCATCCAGCCGTTGGCGATCAGGATCCACACCGCCGACAGGTTGGTGCCCAGCGCCATCAGCCAGGTCACGGTGAGGTGCTTGACCGGGCTCAGGCGCTTCCAGCCGAAGAAGAACAGGCCGATGAAGGTCGCTTCCAGGAAGAACGCCATCAGGCCTTCGATGGCCAGCGGCGCCCCGAAGATGTCACCCACGTAGTGACTGTAGTACGACCAGTTCATGCCGAACTGGAACTCCATCACCAGGCCGGTGGCCACGCCGATGGCGAAGTTGATGCCGAACAGGGTGCCCCAGAACAGGGTCATCTGCCGCCAGACCTGCTTGCGGGTCATGACGTACACGCTTTCCATGATGGCCACCATGAAGGACAGGCCAAGCGTGAGCGGTACGAATAGGAAGTGGTACATCGCGGTCAGAGCGAATTGCAGCCGCGACAGTTCTACGACTGTCTGATCAATCATGGCCTGGCTACCTCGTTGGATAGTGCCGTTGCAGGTGGCGGGAAGGGTGGTCTACGGGGTGAATGATGTGACCGACTACTTCAAACAGCCTTGATCCAGATCAATGTATGAACAGGTATTCAGGAGGATCGTATGCCAACCCGATGAAGACTGCGACCGCCGGCCGCAGGGGAAGGCTGTTGCCTGCGCCTACAATGCCGTCCATCCCCCTGCTGCCTGTGAAGAGCCTTGAGCGCTGCCGAACCGACCGCTGACGCCCCTGATCGGGATGAAGAATCGACCCGCCTGCGGCGTGCGCGTACCGCCTGGCTGGCCGATCTGGCCCGTGCCGCGAAGGGGCGGCAGCGGCTGGCGTCGCTGTGCATCAGCGTGTCCGGTGCGCTGTTGATCGCTCAAGCTGCCGCCATCGCCTGGCTGGTGCAGCAGGTGCTGGTCGAGCAAGTGCCGCTGGCCCAGGGCCTGCCGGTGCTGGCCGCGTTGGCGGTGATCCTTGTCGTGCGCACCCTGCTGGGCAGTGCCACCCAGGCTGCGGCCGGTGACGTTGCCGATGCCGCACGCCTGTCCCTGCGCGAGCGTGTCTTCGCGCGTCTGCTCGGGCACGGCCCATTGTGGCTGCGGCAGCGCCGTACCGGTGAACTGGGCGAGTTGATGCTGCATCACGGCGATGCGATCGAGAACTACTACAGTGGTTTCCTGCCGGTGCGCACCGAAGTGGTGGTGGTGCCGTTGTTGATCCTGGCTGCTGTGGCCTGGGTCGATTGGGTGGTTGCACTGATCCTGCTGCTCACTGCACCGCTGGTGCCTTTTTTCATGATGCTGGTGGGCTGGGGCGCCGAAGCCGCCGGGCGCGCGCAGCTGGGCGAGCTGGCGCGGATGAGCGGGCACTTCGCCGATCGCATCAAGGGCCTGGGCCTGCTGCGCCTGTATGGCCGTGGGGAAGCCGAACTGGCCGGCATCGAGGCCGCGGCCGAAGGTGTGCGCGTGCGCACGATGAAGGTGCTGCGCATCGCCTTCCTGTCGTCCACCGTGCTGGAATTCTTTGCCTCGGTCAGCGTGGCGATGGTCGCGTTGTATCTGGGCCTGAGCTATCTGGGCCTGATGTCGCTGCATGCGACCGTGCCGACGCTGGGGGCGGGCCTGTTCTGCCTGCTGCTGGCACCGGAGTTCTACGCGCCGTTGCGGCGCCTGGCCGCGCACTATCACGACCGTGCCAATGCACTGGCCGCCGCCGCCGAGGTGGAGCGCCTGCTGCAGGCGCTGCCGGAAGAGGAGGCCAGCACAATCGACGGCACTGTGCCGCTGACGCCGGAGCCTGCCGAGGCCGCGTTGCCGCCACTGCAGGCGCACGGTCTGGTATTGCGTCCGTTGGGCGCTGCGCACGATGTGCTGCAGAACCTGGACCTGCAGCTGGAACCGGGCCAGCGTCTGGCCCTGGTCGGCCCCAGTGGCAGCGGCAAGAGCACGTTGCTGGAAGCGCTGGCCGGTTGGCTGCCGCCGCGTGCTGGCCGGGTGCAGCTGCGGCCGGGGCTGCAGGTGGCCTATGCCAGCCAGCGTCCCTATCTGTTCCACGGCACCATCGCCGAGAACCTGCGCCTGGCCGATCCCGGTGCCAGCGACGCGCGCCTGCGCGCCGTTGCCGAAGCCGCCCAGGTGCTGCAGTTCGCACAGCGCCTGCCGCAGGGGCTGGATACGCTGATCGGCGAGCGCGGCTTTGGCCTGTCCGGTGGCGAAGCACGCCGCATCGGCCTGGCGCGCCTGCTGCTGCGCGATCCGCAGGTGCTGCTGCTGGACGAGCCGACCGCGTTTCTCGATGCCGAAACCGAAGCAGCGCTGCTGCGCAGCCTGGCCGCCTATGCGCGCGGACGCAGCGTGGTGGTGGCCACCCACAGCCCGGCGGTGATCGCCTGGGCCGACCGCTGCCTGCTGTTGCCCGAAGGGCGCCTGGTTGAGCCGGCGCAGGCGGTACGCGCATGAGCCGCTCTGCCGATTCGCTGCGCACGGTATTCCTGCGTCATCGCCCGCGCCTGCTGCTGGCAGTGCTGCTGCTGTGGACCACGATGCTGGCCGGCACCGCCCTGCTGGGCCTGTCTGGTGGCTTCCTCACTGCTGCAGCGCTGGCCGGTGCAGCGGGCCTTGGCCAGGGCTTCAATTTCTTCACTCCGTCGGCCGGCATCCGCGGCCTGACCATGGCGCGCATCGCATCGCGCTACTTCGAAAAGCTGGTGGGGCATGACGCCACCCTGCGCATCGCCCGCGACCTGCGCGTATGGTTCTTCCGCCGCGCGCTGCCACTGGCCCCGGCACGGCTGGGTGCAACCCGCACCGGCGATCTGCTGGCGCGGCTGCTGGGTGACATCGGCGAAATCGATGGCCTGCTGGTGCGTGCCATCGGCCCGTTGCTGGCGCTGGGCGCGTTGACGTTGGTGGGCGTGGGCTCGGCAGCGTTGATCCTGCCATCGGCAGCGGTGCTGCTGGCGGTACTGGCGTTGCTGATCGGCATTGGCGTGCCGTGGCTGGGCGTGAGGGGCCATGACAGCGAAGAGGCCGACCGCGCCGCACATCGCGCAGCGTTGCGCACGGCGGCATTCGAGGGGCTGGAGGGGGCGGCTGATCTGGCCGCGCTCAACGCTGGCAATGCCTGGCAGTTGAAGGTGCGGGTGGCGGCCAAGCAGGTGGCCTCGCGCGATCGTCGTCGACGCCTGCGGCTGATCGCTGCATCAACGCTGCATGGTGTGCTGGCCGGGCTCGGCCTGGTGGCGATGCTGGCACTGGCGCTGCATGCGGCCGAACAACAGCGCATCGCGCCGGAAATGGCCGCCGGGCTGGTGTTCCTGACCGTGGCGATGATCGAACTGTGGGCGGGCATGGGCCTGGCCTGGCAGTCGCTGCAATCGGGCCGCATTGCGGCCGCGCGCCTGCAGGGCATCGTCGAGCAGGCACCTTCGGTGCAGGAGCCGGTGTCGCCGCAGCCGCTGGCGCCGGCGGCGACCGTGCATTGGGACGATGTGCACTTCCAGTGGCCGGGCGTCGCACGGCCGGTGCTGCGTGGCCTGCAGCTGACGCTGGCACCGGGCGAGCGCATCGCCATCCGTGGCGACAGCGGCAGCGGCAAGACCACCTTGTCGAGCCTGCTGCTGCGTCTGTGGGATCCGCAGCAAGGGCGGCTGACCTACGGTGGCCAGGACCTGCGCGATGTCGCCCAGGCCGACTGGCACCGGCACCTGGCGTGGCTGCCGCAGAACGCGCCGGTGTTTGCCGGCAGCGTGGCCGCGAACCTGCGGCTGGGCGATCCCGAGGCCAGCGACGAAGCGTTGTGGGCGGTGCTGCAACGGGTACGGCTGGGTGAATGGGCCGAGCGCAACGGCGGCCTGCAGGCGTGGGTGGGCGAGAACGGCGCAACGATGTCGGCCGGCCAGGCACGTCGCCTGGCGCTGGCCCGCGCGCTGCTGCGCAATGCGCCGATCCTGCTGGTGGATGAGCCCACCGAAGGCCTGGACGTGGATACCGCGCGCGCGCTGCTGCAGGACCTGCCAGCACTGCTGGAAGGGCGCAGCCTGCTGATGATCACCCACGATGACCTGCCCGCGGGTGTGGTGGATGTGCAGTACCGGTTGGTGGACGGGGTGCTGGTCCGCGAACCGCTTCGGTAGATGCCGACCTTGGTCGGCATCTACACGCGTGGCGTGGATCTACAGGGCAGCTACCGCGAAAACGCGCGCAGCATCACCGCGATCGAGGCCACGTTGGCCAGCACGCATAACCAGAACACCCCCTGGAACGGCGCCTTGCGATGTTTATGGCGGAACAGCGCCTGGCCGAGCAGCGCGCCGGGCCAGCCGCCGGCAAAGGCCAGCAGCTGCAGCGTGCGTTCGGGCGTCCTCTGCTGTTTTCGCTGCGCGGCGCGCTTGTCGTGCCCATACAGGCCGAACGACACCGCACTGACCAGCACGCACCATGCGCCCAGCCAGAGCGGAAACACGCCGGTTGCGGTCAAGCCGATCAACGAACCGAGCGCGGCCAGTGCGAGGTTGCGCCGCCACGCCACTACAGTTCGTCGAGGAAGCCGCGCACGGCCGGGCCGAAACGTTCGAAGTCGACCAGGAACGCGTCATGACCCTGGGGCGATTCCAGGCCGATGAAACGCGCGTCCGCGCCACCAGCGCGCAGGCCATCGGCGACCTGTTGCTGCTGCTGTACAGGGAACAGGATGTCGGTGTTGGCGCCGATCGCCAGTGCCTTGCCGACGCGGATGCTGGCCAGTCCGGCCAGCACATCACCATCGCCATACTCGGCCAGATCGAACCAGTCCATCGAGCGGCTCAGGTACAGATAGCAGTTCGGATCGAAGAAGCGCACGAACCGGCGTGCATGGCCTTCCAGATAGCTCTCGACCTGGAATTCCAGGCCGAATGGATCATCGTCGGTCTGGTCTGAATCCAGCCGCACGCGACCGAAGCGGCCATCCCATTCCAGCGCCGAGCGGTAGGTGATCACGCCCAGCTTGCGTGCCATGCGCATGCCCGATTCCGGGTATGCCTCATTGTCGTAGTGGCCACCGTTCCAGCGCGGGTCCAGGCGGATCGCTTCGCGCTGCAGCGAACGGATGGCGATCGAGAAAGGCAGGGCCTGCGCGCTGCCGGAAATGTTGATATGGCTGCGGGCGATGCCCGGGTGCAGCAGCAACACCGCCAGCGCCGTCATCCCGCCCATCGAATTGCCGATCACGCAGGCGAGCTGCTCGATGCCCAGTGCGCGCACCACGTCGATTGCTGCGCGTGCGCCGTCTTCGATCGACAGTTCCGGAAAATCCAGGCGATACAGCTCGCCGGTGGCCGGATTGATCGAGGCCGGGCCGGTGGACCCCTTGCAGCTGCCCAGCGAATTCACGCAGACCACGAACCAGCGGTCGGTATCGATCGGTTTGCCGGGGCCGAGCATGGCCTCCCACCAGCCTGGCGCAGGGTTGGCTTCGTTGGCCGCGGCATGCGCATCCGGCGACAGGCCGGTGACGATCAGGATCGCGTTGCTGGCGTCTGCGTCCAGCGCACCCCAGGTCTCATACGCCACACGGGCGCCATGCAGCGCGCCGCCGCGTTTGCATGGGAACGGCGAGGGCAGGGCATGGAAGCGGGTGCCAGGCGGAATGAATTCGGTCATGTGGGCATTCTAGCGGGGCGGCGTGTGCAGCTGACGACACGCTGGTTTCCGTCAACGGGCTGAGCGTGAATCCGCCGGGCATGGCCCGGCGCTACCGGTGGTGCGCGTGGGTAGCGCCGGGCCATGCCCGGCGAGCGCAGCGGTGCGTGTACGTTACGGGAACTGCAGCTCAACCACACCGTCATGCGGCAGGCTGACCTTGACCGGGGCGGTCTGCAGGTCGTCTTCGCTGCGGTTGGCGCTGCCGCTGCGCGAAATGCGCGCCAGTACTTCCACTTCGCGATGTGCCGACAACGGTGCCGTCGGCATCGGGCTGTCGCCGTCGCCGAGGCCGACCGTTGCAGGGAAGCCGGCCAGCGGCAGCTTGCGTGCAGCCACCGGCATCGGCGGGCCGCCCACCGCGCGCGCCAGCACGAAGACCTGGGTGCTGGCAGGCCAGTCACCCGCTTTCAACGATGCGGGCAGCTGCACACGTACCTGCAGCAGCGCGGGGGCGGCGGCCGGTGCGTGCGACGGCTGGCCGGCAGCCTCGCGGGCGATGGCGATCTGCGCCTGCAGCGCCTGTGCGGCACCCGGCTCCAGGCGTGGCAGCAGCGTGCTCCAGAGTTCGGCGGCCTCGGCATTGCGGCCCCGCTGGCGCAGGGCAATGCCAAGCAGCCAGCTTGCGCGTTCGGCGTCGGGCGACAAGGTACGTGCGCGCTGCAGCCATGCCAGCGCGGTGTCATCGAACTGCTTGCCAGGATCGGCCTGGGCGCGTGCCTGCGCGGCCTCGACCAGCACGCCTGGTTCGTCCGGTGCCAGTGCTGCGGCGCGGTTGAAGGCGTCGGCCGCGGCGGCGGCATTGCCAAGCTCGGCCTGCGAACGACCCAGCAGCGCCCAGCCATCGGCGCGTTGCGGGTCACGCTGCAGCGCCTGCTGCAGCGCCTCTACACCATCACGCAACGTGGCGACCGAAGGCGCAGGCTGCACCTGTGCGGCGCGGGGATTGCCGACCAGCAGATACAGGCAGGCACCGGCCACGCCCAGTGCCACCACCCCCAGCACGAAGCTGCGACGGCCATGCTGGCGCAGCGGCCACAGCACCACGGCCGCCAACAGCGCAGCGGCCACTGCGGCGACCATCGGCAACCAGTGCGTCACCAGTCCTCTCCCTCGGTTGGGTCCGCTGCAGCGGATGCATCCATCTGCCGACTACGGCGACGGACGATGCCCATCACCACCAGCGCGCCGCCACCCAGTACCAGCAGCGGGCCGCCCCACAGCAGCCAGGTGCCCGGTTGCAGTGGCGGTTGATAGAGCACGAACTCGCCATAGCGGGCGACCAGGAACTGCTTGATGGCCGCATCGTCGAGGCCCTGCTGCATCAACTGCAGCACTTCACGGCGCAGGTCCTGCGCGATCTGCGCGTTGGAATCGGCCAGTGACTGGTTCTGGCACTGCACGCAGCGCAACTGCGCAGCCAGGTCGTGGAAGCGCGTCTCCTCGGCTGCATCGCGGAACATCAGCGGCCGCGCATCATGCACCGGTTGTTGGGCGAGGCCGGAGTTTGGCAGCGCCAGGGTCATCGCCAGCAGCAGCGGCAGCAGCCAGCGCATGCGCTTACGGCGAGGCGTGCAGGGTATTGCCAGCATCGCCCTGGGCCTTTTCAAGCTTTTCCAGCGCCGGAATCAACTTCTCATCGACCACCTGCTGGGTCATCGCGCCGCTGTACTTCCAGCGCACGATGCCACTGCCGTCGACCAGGAAGGTCTCCGGTGCTGCCGTCACACCCCAGTCGATGGCGGTGCGGCCTTCGATGTCGCTCAGCACGACCATGAACGGGTTGCCCAGCTGTTCCAGCCAGTGCAGCGCGTCGGTCGGTTCATCCTTCCAGTTGTAGCCGATCACGCGTACGCGCTTGCTCTCGGCGAAGCGGGTCAGCACCGGATGTTCTTCACGGCAGGCCGCGCACCAGCTGCCCCAGACGTTGAGCAGGTACGGCGCGCCACGCAGCTCCTCGCTGCGCACGATCATCTGCGGGTCATGCAGCACCGGCAGCGCAAACGCCGGCGCCGGCTTGTCGATCAATGCCGAGGGCAGCACGTCGCGCTGCGGATCGCCCGATTTCATCACCCCGTAGATCATCAGGCCAAGCAGGCCGAAGAAGAACAGGACGCCGATCACGATGGCTACCGGCGGCAGCGGACGGGAAGGGCGTGGGGCGGGTGACTCGGACATGGGGGACTCCTACGGACGACGAAAGCGGCGATCGGCAGCGGTGATGAATCCGCCCAGGGCCATCAACAGCGCGCCCAGCCAGATCCAGCGCACGAAGGGCTTGATGTGCACCCGTACCGCCCATGCATTGTTGCCCAGCGGCTCGCCCAATGCCACGTAGACATCACCGCTGAGTCGTGCATCGATGCCTGCTTCGGTCATCACCTGGCCGCCGCTGGCGTACTGGCGCTTCTCTGGATGCAGCAGGGCCAGCTCGCGACCGTCGCGCAGCACCCGCAGATGGCCGCGATCAGCGATGAAATTGGGGCCTTCGCGGTGGTCCACGCCCTCGAAGCGCACTTCGTGCCCGGCGACCACCACCTGCTGGCCCGGCGACAGCGCCACTTCGCGCTGCACGTTCAATGCTTCCACCAGCAGCGCGCCGGCCAGGAATACCGCGACACCGGCATGGGCGACGATCATGCCAAGCATTTCGGCAGTGAAGCGGCCATTGCCACGCAGGCGCTGCCAGACGAACCGGGCGGTGCCCAGCCCAACCCAGGCCGCAGCCGCAACGCCGATGCCGGCCTTCCAGCCATTCTGCGGCGCCTGCCACCAGGCCCAGGCGCCAAGCAGCACAGCCAGCCCCGCCCATGGCAACAGCAATGCCAGTGCGCGCGAGGGTTGGTCGCGCTGCCACTTCACCAGCGGACCGAACGGCAGCAGCATCACCATCGGTGCCATCAGCAGCAGGAACAGGCTGCCGAAGTACGGTGGGCCCACCGAGATCTTGCCCAGCGACAGCGCATCGGCCAGCAGTGGGTAGAGGGTGCCGAGCAGGACCATCGCGCAGGCGCTGGCCAGCAGCAGGTTGTTGGCCAGCAGCAGGGTTTCCCGCGAGGTCGCGGTGAAGCCACGGCGCGGATCACCGGCATCCACGGCCAGCCGTGGCGCACGCAGCGCATACAGCAGCAGGCTGCCCCCCACCAGCACCGACAGGAAGATCAGGATGAACAGCCCACGCGAGGGATCGGCCGCGAACGAATGCACGCTGGTCAGCACGCCGGAGCGGACCAGGAAGGTGCCCAGCAGCGACAGCGCGAACGCCGCGATGGCCAGTAGCAGCGTCCAGCTGCCGAAGGTGCCACGCTTTTCGGTGACCGCCTGCGAATGGATCAGCGCCGCGCCGACCAGCCAGGGCATGAAGCTTGCGTTCTCGACCGGGTCCCAGAACCACCAGCCGCCCCAGCCCAGCTCGTAGTACGCCCACCAGCTGCCCAGTGCGATGCCCAGCGTGAGGAAGCCCCAGGCTACATTGGTCCAGGGCCGCGTCCAGCGTTGCCAGCGTGCATCGACGCGGCCTTCCAGCAGTGCCGCCACGGCGAAGGCGAACGGCACCGCGAAGCCGACGTAGCCCAGGTACAGCATCGGCGGATGGATGATCAGCCCCGGATCCTGCAGCAACGGGTTGAGGTCACGGCCTTCCAGTGGCGCCGGGTTCAAGCGCAGGAACGGATTGGAGGTGAAGATCAGGAAGGCGAGGAAGCCGACGCTGACCACGCCCATCACCGCCAGCACGCGCGCCTGTACCGGTGCCGGCAGGTGGCGCGAAAACAGCGCCACTGCACCGGTCCACAGCGCCAGCACCAGCGCCCACATCAGCAGCGAGCCTTCGTGCGCCCCCCACACCGCCGAATAGCGGTAGATCAACGGCAGCAGCGAATTGGAATTCTCGGCGACGTAGCGCACCGAGAAATCCTGTTGCACGAAGGCCGCCGTCAGTACGGCGAAGGCGCCGGCCAGCAGCACCAGCTGGGCAAAGGCCGCCGGGCGGGCAACGGCCATCCATGCGTCATTGCCGCGCTGCGCGCCCACCAGCGGCAGCACCGCCTGCAGCAGCGAGGCCAGCAGCGCGCACAGCAGGAGGATCTGACCGAATTCGGGAAGCACTCAGCGCACCTCGGGCGCCGTGACCGGCACATCGTGCTTGCGATGCGCATCGCCCATCTTGTCGGCCACTTCCTTGGGCACGTAGTTCTCATCGTGCTTGGCCAGCACCTCGTCGGCGACGAAGGTACCGTCCTGCAGGCGACCGCTGGCGACCACGGCGGTCCCCTCGCGGAACATGTCCGGCAGGATGCGGTCGGTACTGACCGGGAGCGTCGCATCGCCGTCGGTGACCACGAAGTGGGCCTGCAGCGAGCCGCTGGGTCGATCGAAGGACCCCTTCACCACCATGCCGCCCAGGCGGAAGCGGGACTGCGCATCCACGTCCCCGCGCAGCACTTCCGAAGGCGTGTACAGGTAGGCGATGTTGCGCTGCAGGGCGAAGGCCACCAGCGTGGTGGCCAGCCCGGAGGCCAGCAACAGCAGGAGCACCCAGATCATGCGGCGTCGCTGTACCGGCGTCATCGGCTGAGCTCGGTGGCAAGCGGCGCCGGTGCCGACGCGTTGCCACGCGCCTGCAGCCGCTGCTGGCGGCGTTGCGCCAGCTGTCGGGCGCTGCGCAGGCGCAGCCACGAGCCCAGCGCATCGCAGGCCAGCACCAGCAGGAACACCGCGAAGGCGGCGATGAGGTAGGGCAGGTGGGTCATCGCCGTGCCTCCCCATCCGCGGTGCCGAAGCGCTCGCCGATCCAGGCCTTGCCGGCCTCGCGCGCGATGTTGTCGGCACGCGCCTTGGCCAGCAGCGAGCCGACGAACCACAGCTTGGTGGCGACCACCATCCACCACAGCGGGGCGATCAGTTCCGGCCGCACGGCGTTCTCGCCGAACACGTTGATCGACTGGCGCTGGTGCAGCGCGCCCCACCAGTCCACCGAGTAGCGGATGATCGGCAGCAGGCCCACGCCGACGATGGCCAGCAGGCCGGCCGCGCGTGCGGCACTGCGGCGGTCTTCGATGGCGTGGTACAGGCCGATCACGCCCAGGTACAGGAACAGCAGGATCAGCTCGCTGGTCATGCGCGGGTCCCAGTCCCACCAGGTGCCCCAGGTGCCCTTGCCCCAGATGCTGCCGGTCAGCAGGGTGATCAGGGTGAAGCCAGCGCCCATCGGCGCACAGGCCATCGCCAGGATCTCGCAGATCTTGATGCGCCAGATCAGCGCGATGGCGGCGTAGGCGGCCATCAGCGCAAACACGAACAGGCTCATCCACGCACTGGGTACATGGATGTAGATGATGCGGAAGGCGTCGTGCTGGTTCTGTTCCGGCGGTGCCACGAACAGGCCCTGCCACAGGCCGATCAGCAGCACCGGAACCGCCGCGGCGTAGAACACGCGGGACCAGCGTGCGGCGAAACGATCGAAGGTCGGGGGCGAACCGAGTTGATGGAACCAGCGGACGATCGGATTCATGCGTGGCGGCTATCCAGCAGGGGTGGATTGGCTCTCAGCTCGGTCAACTCAGAGAAATACGGATCGCAGCAGCGGTGGCCAGCGGTGCCAGCACCAGGGCGATCACCAGTCCAGCGCCCAGCATCAGCAGCGCACCGACCGGATCCTGCCCGCGGCTGGCTGCCGCCAGGCTGCCGGCACCGAAGACAAGCACCGGAACGTACAACGGCAACGACAGCAACGCCACGAGAATACCAGAGCGCCGGATGCCGACGGTCAGTGCAGCGACCACGCCACCGATCAGGCTCAACAACGGTGTTCCCAGCAGCAACGATGCCAGCAACATCGGCAGCTGGTCATGCGGCAGATGCAGCATTTCCGCCAGCAACGGGCTCAGCAGGATCAGTGGCAGGGCGGTGGTCGCCCAATGCAGCAGCACCCGCACCAGCACCAGCCACGCCAGTGGCACCGGCGCCAGCAGCCATTGTTCAAGCGAACCGTCTTCGGCGTCGGAGCGGAACAGCGAATCCAGCGCCAGCTGCCCGGCCAGCAGTACCGCCAACCACAGCACCGCACCGGCGGTGGCGGCCAGCGGCTGCGGGTCCCGGCCCTGGGCCAGTGCGAACAGCACTACCACCAGCAGGGCGAACAGCACCGGCTGCAGGGCATCGCCGCGACGCCGCCAGAGCAGGCGCAGGTCGCGCGCAATCAGCGCGCGGGCGGTCTGCCACAGGCCCGGTTCGGTGCCTGGCGCGATCATGCTTCACCCCCCAGATCGAGCTGGCGGGTGCGTACCGGCGGGGCGGCATAGGCGCCATGCGTGGTGACCAGGGCGGCGCCGCCACTGCGCAGGTGTGCGGAAATCATCCGGTTGACCAGGTTGATGCCTTCCAGGTCGAGGTTGGCATAGGGTTCGTCGAGCAGCCACAGCGGTGCCGGCGACAACCAGATGCGGGCCAGCGCAAGCCGCCGCTTCTGTCCGGCCGACAGGTGCCGCACCAGGGTGTCCTCGTAGCCGGCCAGGCCGACGATGGCCAGCGCATTGCCCGGCATCTGCCGTGCGCGGCGGCCGTGCAGGCCGCAGAGGAAATGCAGGTTCTCCAGCGTGTCCAGGTCCGGCTTCAGCGCCGGCAGGTGGCTGAGGTAGGCGACATAGCGCGCACGCTCGGCATTGCTGGCCGGCCTGCCGTCGATCAGCACCTGGCCCGCGCCCGGGCGCGCCAGGCCCGACAGCACGCGCAGCAGGGTGGTCTTGCCGGCACCGTTGCCGCCCTGCACCAGCAGCGCCTCGCCGGCATCCACGTGGAAGTCCAGCGGGCCGAACACCGGCTCGTCATTGCGGGAGAAGCTCAGGCCGCTGGCGGCCAGCAATGCAGGGGTGTTCAAGGCGCAGGGGTCTTCATGCGGGAGTGCGGCAGCAATTGTAGCGGTGAATGTGACCCGGTAGCGCCGGGCCATGCCCGGCGAGCGCGCAGCGCGGCTTGCCATCGGTGCGGCATGTGCAAAGAGCCGCCGGGTATGACCCGGCGCTACCGTCGGCGCCGCAGGCCGGGTCGGGATTTCGTACACTTCCAGCCCTTGTTTCCCCACAGCCCAGGCCGATGCAACCGAACACCAAGCTGCCCAAGGTCGGTACCACGATCTTCACCGTGATGTCCCAGCTCGCCGCCGAACACGGCGCGGTCAACCTCGGCCAGGGGTTCCCGGATTTCTCCGCGCCGCAGCGCCTGATCGACGAGACCAGCAAGGCGATGGCCGCGGGCCTGAACCAGTACCCGCCGATGACCGGCGTGGCACCGCTGCGCCAGGCCATCGCGCAGAAGTCGCTGGACCTGTACGGCGCGACGATCGATCCGGACACCGAGATCACCGTCACCAGCGGCGCCACCGAGGCGATCTTCAACGCCATCCACGCCGTGGTGCGTGCCGGCGAGGAAGTGATCGTGCTCGACCCGGCCTACGACTGCTATGAGCCGGCGATCGAACTGGCCGGCGCCACCGCCGTGCACGTGCCGCTGGACCCGCAGACCTTCGCGGTGGACTGGGACCGCGTGCGCGCGGCGATCACCCCGCGCACCCGCCTGCTGATGGTCAACACCCCGCACAACCCGTCCGGCGCGATGCTGGACGAGGCCGACATGCAGGCGCTGGCCGATGTGCTGCGCGGCACGCAGATCTACCTGATTTCCGATGAGGTGTACGAGCACATCATCTACGACGGCCGTCGCCACGAATCGGCGCTGCGCTACCCGGAACTGCGCGAGCGCACCTTCGTCATCTCCAGCTTCGGCAAGACCTATCACTGCACCGGCTGGAAGATCGGCTATGCGGTGGCGCCGGCGGCGATGACCGCCGAGTTCCGCAAGGTGCACCAGTACAACACCTTCACCAGCTTCGGCCCGGCGCAGTACGGTTTCGCTGCGATGATCCGCGACGAGCCGCAGCATCATCTGGAACTGGGCGCGTTCTATGAAGCCAAGCGCGACCGTTTCCGCGAGCAGCTGGCCGGTACCCGCCTGAAGGCGCTGCCGGTGCCGGGCGGCTACTTCCAGCTGGTCGACTATTCGGCCATCAGTGACCTGCCGGACCATGAGTTCGTGAAGTGGCTGACCATCGAGAAGGGCGTCACCGCCATTCCGCTGTCGCCGTTCTACGAAACCGCGCCGGTCGGCCAGCGCCTGGTGCGGCTGTGCTTCGCCAAGAACGAGGCCACCCTGGACGCGGCGATCGAACGCCTGCGCCTGCTGTGAGCGGAGGAGACAGCATGCAGGACCTGCGCATTTCCCTCGTCCAGGGCGACACCCGCTGGCACGACCCGGCCGGCAATCGCGCTTACTACGGTGCGCTGCTGGCGCCGCTGGCCGGCACCACCGATCTGGTGATCCTGCCGGAAACCTTCACCAGTGGCTTTTCAAACGAAGCCATCGCACAGGCCGAAGGCATGGACGGCCCGACCGTGGCGTGGGTGCGCGCGCAGGCCAAAGCCTTGAATGCGGCAGTGATCGGCAGCGTACAGCTGCGCGATGGCGAGGGCGTTTACAACCGCCTGCTGTTCGCCACCCCCGATGGTGGCCTGCAGTACTACGACAAGCGCCACCTGTTCCGTTACGGCGGCGAGCACGAGCGCTATGCCGCCGGCCGCGACCGGTTGTGCGTGGAATGGAAGGGCTGGCGGATCAATCCGCAGGTCTGCTACGACCTGCGTTTCCCGGTGTTCTGCCGTAACCGCTACAACGTCGAGCGTGCCGGCCAGCTGGACTTCGACCTGCAGATCTTCGTCGCCAACTGGCCTTCTGCGCGCGCCTATGCGTGGAAGACCCTGCTGCGCGCGCGGGCGATCGAGAACCTGTGTTTCGTCGCTGCGGTCAACCGCGTAGGCGTGGATGGCAACCAGCTGCATTACGCTGGCGACAGCGCGGTCATCGACTTCCTCGGCCAGCCGCAGGTGGAGATCCGCGAGCGCGAGCAGGTGGTGACCACCACCATCTCCGCCGAAGCACTGGCCTCGCATCGTGCACGCTTCCCGGCCATGCTCGATGCCGATGCCTTCCATCTGGATGTGCAGGCCTGATACGGCGGCTGAACGCTTCCCGCCCCACCGCGCGCGCCTGCATCCAACGTGCACGCGCGCGCTGCTAGATTCGCCCACATTCCGACCGATGTGGATGTTCTGCCGATGAATACCAAGCCGTTTGCCCTGCTGCTGGCGCTCGCCGCAGCGTCCCTGGCCCCGACCGCGCAGGCCGGTGGCAACCTTGACTGCCAGCTGCGCTACAACCTGTCCGGCTGGTCACTGATCTACAAGACCGCCTCGGGCAACGGCACCATCCACTGCACCAACGGTTCCAGCATGCCGGTGCGGATCCAGCTGAAGGGCGGCGGCCTGACCGTTGGCAAGTCGAAGATCACCGATGGCCGTGGCAGCTTCACCGGCGCCAGCAGCGTCGGCGAGCTGCTGGGCACCTACGCCTCGGTCGGCGCGCATGCCGGTGCGGTGAAGTCCAGCAACGCGCAGGTGATGACCAAGGGCGATATCTCGCTGGCCCTGTCCGGTACCGGCAAGGGCTGGGACCTGGGTGTGGACGGCGCGGCGTTCACCATCAGCCGGCGTTGAGTCGGGAGGGCTCCCCGGCTTCCCAGCTGATGCGGATGTAGTGCTGCTCGGCGTCGCTGGGCAGCCGTTCGACACTGAAGCGGTTCTGCAGCAGCTGCTCGACGACGCCGTCGACGAGGCGCTCGCTGGCCAGCGCCTTGTTGAAGCCGAACACGATGTAACGGCGGCCGTTTTCCGAGCCGACCTGGATCGATTTGTCCAGATCCCTGTAGTACTGCTCGATCGGTCGAATGGCGGCGTCAGCGTTTGCGCGGGCCTGTTCTGCGGTGATGGTGATCATCGGCATCTGCGTGGTTGCGGAGTACACGCACCATAGCCAGCGCTGCCGCGCGGTTTCCGGCAGTGGCGCACAGTGCAGGGCGTTTGCAGCAATTCCTAGGCCAGCGCGCTCCGCGGACGCAGCAACCACAGCGCCAGCAGTGCACAGGCGATGATGGATGGCGCCAGCATCTGCAGTGCGCCGACAACGGCCATCGCCGCGCCGATCAGCAGGTAGTAGAGCAGGCCGAACAGGGCGCCGGCACTGCCCAGGCAGTGTGCATAGCCGCGTAGTGCCTGCCCGAGCACATTGGGGATGGCCAGGCCGAATCCCGCCACGACCGGCAGCATCGCCACCACCATGACCGGTTGCCCGCGCAGCAGCGCGGCCAGGACACCACCGGCCAGTACCAGCGATGCCGCGATGCGGATGCGCGTCAACGCAGGGACGCCGGCACGCAACAGGCGGCCATTGGCCCAGGCGCCCAACGCCGAACCCAGCGCCAGCACCGCACCGCTGGCGCCGAACCAGCTGGCGGGCCAGTGCAGGCGTGCGAACACGAACGGCCCCAGCGCGTACCAGCTGTACATGGCCACGTTGAAGGCCATGACCAGCAGCGCGTGCGACCAGATCCAACGGTCGCCCAGCAGTTGCCGCAGCAGGGGCCGCAGCGGTACGGGCGTGATCTGCGCGGGCTGGCTTTCACGCAGCCCGGTCGTGCAGCCCAGCATCAGCAATGCAGCGATCAGCAGCAGGCCGGCCTGCACGCCGGCATAGCCATCGGCAGCGACCAGCAGCGAGCCCAGTGCCAGCCCGATCGCCGGGCTCAGCGCCAGCGCCATGCCAATCCAGGAGAACGCCTGCGCCAGCGCGGGCCCTTCAAGGTGGTCGCGCAGCACGGTCTGCGTCACCACCGAGGCGGCGGCGGCGCCCAGGGCGGCCAGCATCTGCGCAGCCAGCACCTGGCCGAACGTGCCGGCCGCCAATCCGCCCAGTGCCGCCAGCACGAAAACGCACAGGCCACCCAGCAGGGCGGGGCGACGGCCAACGCGGTCGGCCAGCCTTCCCCACAGCAGGACGCCCAGCGCGAACCCCAGCAGGTACAGGCTCATCGCCTGGCTGGCAGCGCTGGCCGGCAGGGTGAAGCGTTGCGCCAGATCCGCCAGCGCCGGGCTGTACAGGGTCTGCGCCAGCTGCGGAAACATCAGCAGCGCAATGGTGAGGGACAGCAGGCGAGGTGACATCGGCGCGCTCCGGAAACAGGGGCGCGCATTGTCGTGGCCGTGCTGATGGCGCACTCTAGTGATTACGACAGTAGATGGATGAAATCGGACATGGCATGGCTGCAGCCCCACGCTCGCTTCGATGCCGATGCCTGGAGCGCCCCGGTGATCGGTATCGCTGCCACGCTGGCCGAGCATGACTCCGGTTGGCACCAGCACGCACGTTCGCAACTGCTGTACACGCGCGCCGGTTGCACGCGGCTGACGTTCGGCGATCGCATCAGCCTGTTGCCGCCATCGCGCGCGGCGTGGATTCCGGGTGGTCTGCTGCACCGCGCGCAGATGCGACAGGCCGTGGACTATCGGTCGCTGTACTTCGATGCCACGCTGTCGGCGCAGTTGCCGCAGCAGCCAGCAATCATTGGTGTCGGTCCCCTGCTGCAGGCGCTGCTGGAGCCGATCGCGCAGGCGCCGTTCGCACATGACTGGCAAGCGCCGCGAGCGGGGCATCAACTGGCGCTGTGCGTGCTTGAGATTGCCGCTGCGCCGGTGGAGCCGATGGAGCTGCCATTGCCGCGCGACCCGCGCATCGCCCGCTGCCTGCCGGTGGCCGAGCAGCTGCCGCCCGAACTGGGCGAGCTGGCCCAGCGCAGCGGACTGAGCGTGCGTACGATCGGGCGCCTGATGCAACGCGATACCGGCATGGGCTACCAGGCGTGGCGCCAGCAATGGCGGTTGATGCGGGCCATGGAACTGCTGCTGCTCGGCCATCGTGTCGCGCACGTGGCGCTGGAACTTGGATTCTCGGCAGAGAGTCCGTTCATCGCCTTCTTCCGCAGCATGGTCGCGACCACGCCTGCGGCGTTCCAGCGCGCCGAAAGCGCTCGAGCGGCAGGGTGAGCGTGGAGTGGTCGCGGCCGAACGCGGGGAAGCGGGCGCACGGGCCCGGCTTCCGTCGCCGTGTCTATTGCTGGGCCATCAGCCAGGCCAATGTACCGCGATGTGGTTCGGGCACGGTGCTGGACGCGGCATCAAGCAGCATCAGCGATGCCCAGCAGACGTCGGCAGCTGGTGCGGTGTCCATCCGCGGCAGTACTGCCATGGCCCGCGCGCGCGTGCTTTCGTCAGCCATCGAGGCGAGCAGGGCCTCGGTCGCCTCGGCAATCTGCTGTTCAGTGGCAGGGGTTGCGGGTCGCTGTTCGAGCTCGGCGAGGCTGGCCTGGTAGCTCATCTCGAACCAGAAATCGATGTCCTGCGACGGTCGCTTCTCCAGTTCGTTGAACAAGGTCCTGCCTACCTGCGCAATGTCCGACGCCGTGGTGGCGCGGGCGATCAGTGCGCATTTCTCTACCGGCATTCCGCGCAGCATTGCGGCCAGCAGCTGCGCACGCCGCTCCAGCATGGGGCGGGGCAGGCGGCCGATGCCATCCAGTGCAAGCTGTGCACCGGCGACAGCAGCCTTGTCCTTGCTGCCGGCCTGCTTGATGCGGGTGAGATAGCGCTCATCGACAATCAGCCGACGCAGCATGCGGTCGGCCGGATCGTGCAGGGCCGAAGATTTCGGCCAGGGATTCTGCGTGGCGGCGATTTCCTGCTTGAGCCGGTCGGCAGCGCGTTCGCAGCCGCCGACCAGCAACAGAGCCACCAGCACGGCGCCGATGCGGGCGCCGAGGGACAACATCCGTGTCATCGCTGTGTCCTTCATTGAAGGTGGAGATCAGCCGCCGCGCGGGCCGCTGCGACGCGGGCCACCCGGGCCGCGGTTGCCACCCGGGCCGCCGGGACCACGGTTGCCGCCGGGGCCACCCGGGCCGCGATTGCCGCCCGGACCACCCGGACCACGGTTGCCGCCCGGACGTGCATTCGCATTGCCGCCCGGACGACCGTTGCCGGCCGGACGCGAGCTGCCGTACGGACTGAAGCCCGGATTGGCGTGGTCGGACGGGAAGCTGGGGGCATTGCCCGGATGGCCGTACGGGTGCTTGTTGCCCTGGCCCTGCGAGCGGTTGCCCGCACCGGCCGGACGACCCTGGCCGCCTGCGCCACCGGCGCCACCGCGTCCTTCACCACCGTAGCCACCGCGTCCTTCACCACCGTAGCCGCCACGACCCTGGCCGCCACCGGCGCCTGCGCCCGGACCCTTCGGCTTGCCGTACGGACGGCCCTGGCCGCCTGCACCTGCGCCCGGACCACGGGCACCCGGGCCACGAGCGCCTGGACCGGCATTGCGATGCCCGCTCGGGCCGGTGCTCACGCCATCCGGCACGTACCAGGTGCGGAATGCGGCCGGGTTGCCTTCCGGCAGCGAGCGGTCGTTCTTCGGCGCGCGCTGCTTGAACGGGCGCTGCGACTGCTTGGCAGCAGCTTCACCGCTGACGGTCAGGCCGCCCTTGAAACCGCCACCGCCCTTGCCGCCGCGACCGCGGCCGCGGTCTTCGCGCACGTTGTCGAAGCGACGCAGTTCGCGACCTTCATCGGCGGTGTTGTGACCATTGACGTAAGCGTTGCCACGGCCACCTTCGCGCACACGCACGGTGGTCTTGGCAGCGCGACGCTGGCCGATCACCGGCTGCAGGGTCAGGGCCGACGGCGCGCCTTCTTCCAGCTTCAGTTCGGCGCGCAGCGCTTCGACCTGGCTGCCCGGCAGTTCGACGGACTGGCCGCGGGCCAGTTCGCGCGGCAGGCTGACCTTGCCGTAGCGGGTGCGCTTGAGGCGGCTGACCTGGCAGCCCTGCGATTCCCACAGGCGGCGCACTTCGCGGTTGCGGCCTTCCTTCACCACGACGCGGAACCAGTCGTGCGAATCGGTGCCGCCGATGCGTTCGATCTCATCGAACTTGGCCGGGCCATCTTCCAGCGCGACACCACGGGTGAGGCGGTCGACGACGGCATCGGGCACCTTGTCCTCGCCTTCCGGGGCACGCACGCGCACCACGTACTCGCGCTCGACCTCGAAAGAGGGGTGCATCATGGCGTTGGCCAGCTCACCGTCGGTGGTCGCCAGCAGCAGGCCGGTGGTGTTGATGTCCAGGCGGCCGACGGCGATCCAGCGGGCACCCTTCAGCGCCGGCAGGGATTCGAACACGGTCGGGCGACCTTCAGGGTCTTCACGCGTGGTCACTTCGCCTTCCGGCTTGTTGTAGACCAGCACGCGCGACGGCTCGGCCAGCGCAGTGGCGACGAAGCCGCGGCCGTCGAGTTCGATCCTGTCGCCGCTCTTGACCGACATGCCGGTCTGGGCGACTTCACCGTTGACCTTGACCAGGCCTTCGGCAATGCGCTGTTCCAGCGCACGACGCGAGCCGAGGCCGGCCTGGGCCAGGACCTTGTGCAGGCGTTCTTCCAGCTTGAACTGTTCGGACGTGGCTTCGCGCTTGAGCGAAAGCTTGTTCAACGAGGGCTTGCGGGGGGTGTCACTCATCAGTTTTGCTCCGGCCGACGGTTTCGAGGTCGGCCTCTGGTTCGGAATCGGCTTGGTCAACAGCCACGGTCGTCTTCGCGACGGCGTTGTCTTCGCGTTCGTTCACTGTCACCGCGCGCTCGCCCGGCGCGGAATCGGGGTGCCCATCATCGGAGGGCGAAGGTGCTTGCTCATCGTCGGCCGCCGCAGGAAATGCGTCGGCAGAATCGGGGGTGTCGCCAGCGGTGGTGCCGGTGTCGTCATTTGCAGCGGCGTCCGGGTCGGCGCTCACGTCCGGGCCGTCGGCACTGGCGGCGAGGGGTGCGTCGCGATCCAGCGCCAGCTGCGGTTCCAGGTCGCCCAGGTCCTTCAGCTCGGACAGCGGCGGCAGTTCGTCCAGGCGTTTCAGCCCGAAGTAGTCCAGGAAGCCCTTGGTGGTGCCGAACAGGGCGGGCTTGCCAGGCACGTCGCGGTGGCCGACCACGCGGATCCACTCGCGCTCTTCCAGTGCCTGGATGATGTTACTGCTGACCGCCACGCCGCGCACCTGCTCGATCTCGCCACGGGTGATCGGCTGCCGGTAGGCGATCAGGGCCAGTGTTTCCAGGGTGGCGCGGGTATAGCGGGTCTTGCGTTCGGTCCACAGCCGGCTGATCCAGCCATGTACTTCGGCGGTCACCTGGTAGCGGAAGCCCGAAGCCACCTCCACCAGTTCCACGCCACGGTCCTGGCAGCCCTCGCGCAGCCGTTCCAGCGCACGTTCGATGCTGCCCGGTGGTGCCGGCTCATCTTCCGGGAACAGGTCCTTCAGCTGGGCCAGGGTGAGCGGCTGGCTGGAGGCCAGCAGCGCACCTTCGACAATGCGGTTGATCAGCGTTTGATCCATCGGCAGTCAGCGCTCACTCGTTTTCATTGGCGGCGTCGTTGTCGTCGAACTCGCTGCTGAACTGCAGCGGGGCATTGGTATTGCCGGCGGCCAGGGACTTCACGTAGATCGGCGCCAGCGGTTCTTCCTGCACCAGGTCCAGCAGCTGTTCCTTGGCCAGTTCCAGCACTGCCAGGAACGTGACCAGCACGCCCAGCTTGCCTTCTTCGGCGGTGAACAGGTTTTCAAAACGATAGAACCTGCCGTCTTCAAGCCGCCCCAGCACTTCACCCATGCGCTGCCGGACACTCAGCGCCTCGCGCTTGATGGCGTGGCCGGTGAACAGCTCGGCGCGCTTGAGCACGTCGTGCAGCGCCATCAGCATTTCCTTCAGGTCCACCGGCGGCGGCAGCTTCACTGCGGCGCGCTCGGGCATGAAGGCATGTGCCACGGTGGTGTCACGGTCCTGCCGGGGCAGGGCGTCGATATCCTCGGCGGCCTGCTTGAAGCGTTCGTACTCCTGCAGCCGTCGCACCAGCTCCGCACGCGGATCGGCTTCCTCTCCCTCCACGCTGGGGGGGCGGGGCAGCAGCATGCGCGACTTCACTTCCGCCAGGATCGCCGCCATCACCAGGTACTCGGCGGCAAGCTCGAAGCGCAGCTCGCGCATCACGGTGATGTATTCCACGTACTGCCGGGTGATCTCGGCCACGGGAATGTCCAGTACGTCCAGGTTCTGTCGGCGGATCAGGTACAGCAGCAGGTCCAGCGGTCCTTCAAAGGCATCCAGGATGACTTCCAGCGCATCCGGCGGGATGTACAGATCCTGCGGAATCTGCAGGACCGGTTGCCCATGCACCACGGCCAGCGGCATTTCCTGCTGCTGGGGGGCGGGCGGCCGGGTTGGCGTGTTCGCGTCGAGCGCGAGTTCGGAAGTCATCTAATGGAGATCAGGATTGCAACGGACCAGTCGCGGTAGCTGACACACCGGGCAACTGCCACGGACCGCCAGGACACCAGGCGCGCCTGTCTCGGCGCGGTTCCACACATCAAACAACAGGGCGCTCCGCAGGACACGGCAGCGACAGGACTACGGGGAGGTCGTCTACGTGGCCCGGTCGGGTGGACCGGTTCGAAGCAGCGGGTCGGTCGTCGGGGGCTGCGTTTGGCCGCAAAAACCGACGGGCTGCTGCATCCAGCCACGTGCAATGGTCCCTAGGGTAAGCCTTTGCCTCGCCAGTGTCCAGCCGAGGCCGGGCAGGCGGCGGGATTGGCTAGAATCGGCCCACCAGCAACGCAAGCGAGGAAATGCCGGTGTGGTATGTGATTGAAGGATATGACGGCCAGGATGTGCTGGCCCAGCGGCTGCAGGCGCGGCCCGAGCACCTGGCGCGGCTGACCGCGTTGCGCGATGAAGGCCGCCTGCTTCTGGCCGGGCCGTGTCCGGCGATCGACAGCGAAGACCCGGGCCCGGCAGGGTTCAGTGGCTCGGTGGTGATTGCCGGCTTCGACTCGTTGCAGCAGGCCAAGGCCTGGGCCGATGCCGATCCCTATGTTGCCGCAGGCGTCTATGTGCGGGTGCAGGTGCGACCGTTCCGCAAGGTGCTGCCGTGAACGCGGAACGGATCGAGCAGATTCGTGATGCGCTGCAGCAAGCGCTGTCCCCCAGCGTGCTTGAAATCGAAGACGACAGCCATCGCCATGCAGGCCATGCCGGAGCGCGCGATGGTCGCGGCCATTTCAACGTGCACGTGGTCAGTGAGCGCTTCGCGGGAATGGCCCCGCTGGCGCGCCATCGCGCGGTCTACGCGGCCTTGGGCACGTTGATGGAAACCGACATCCACGCGTTGTCCATCCGCGCGCATACCCCGTCAGAACAGGGCTGAGGCCTTGTCCCGCGCTGTCCTGGCAGGTCCGTTGATGGGCCTGCCAGGGACAGGTTTCCGTGTCCGTTTGGGGACATTCGTCTAACGGACTGTTTACAAGCGCAGATGGAAACGCTTACATTCCGCGCCAATGCTGGTAGGTCCAAGCCGTGGAGGGCGGCTTCGTGAACAAGGCAGCCATAACAATCAAAGACGTCGCCCGTGAAGCCAAGGTCTCTGTGGCCACCGTTTCGCGCGCGCTCAACGGGCATGAAAATGTCGCCGAACCGGTCCGCCAGCTTGTGCTGGAGGTGGCCGCACGGCTGCGTTACACCCCGCACGCCGCCGCCCGCAGCCTGAGCAGCCGCCGCACCAATACGGTGGGCGTGGTGCTTCCGGACCTGTACGGCGAATTCTTTTCCGAGTTGATGCGTGGCATCGACAACGTCGCCCGCAGCCGGCGCCAGCACCTGCTGGTGTCGAGCTATCACGGCGACCAGGAGCAGCAGGGTGCAGCCCTGCGTGCCATGCGCGGCCGGGTCGACGGTCTGCTGGTGCTCTCGCCCTATGCCGAGAGCCCCGGGTTCCTGACTGACAACCTGCCGCAGGCATTGCCGACGGTACTCATCAACACCTACCTGCCTGGGCAGGACCATCCGGTGTTGAGCATCGATGACCATGCCGGGGCGATGGCGATGACCCGTCACCTGCTCGATGCTGGCCATCGGCGCATTGCATTCATTTCTGGCCCGGACCTCAACTTCGACGCGCGCGAGCGCCTGCGCGGCTTCCGTGACGCGCTGGCGGCGTTTGGCAGCGGCGCCGAAGGCATCGAGCTGCCCGGTGATTTCGACGAAGCTTCCGGCCATCGCGCCGGTCAGGAGTTGCTGGCAGCCGGCACGCTGCCCGATGCCGTATTCGCCGCCAACGACATGATGGCCCTGGGTTGCCTGTATGCCTTCGCGCAGGCAGGTGTCCATGTCCCGACCGATGTCGCCCTGGCCGGCTTCGATGACATTCCGCTTGCGCGTTTCGTTCACCCGTCGCTGACCACCATGCAGGTCAGCATTGCCGAACTGGGCGATCGGGCGATGTCGCGTTTGTTGCAGTTGATGGACGGCACCTCCACGGAAGGGGCAGGGGACAAGCAGACCCTGGTCCCGCGCCTGATTGTTCGCGATTCCACCACTCCGCCATCCGGCCATTGAAGCCAGAGGCGTTCCTTCTTTTTTGATTGATCGCAGGTGCCGCGCAAGCGGTCACCGCCACCCGGAGATTGAGTTGATGATGCATTCCACTATCCGCACGCCGGCGCGCCGGCTGCTGAGCACCGCACTGGTCAGCTGCCTGATGCTGGCCGCCGCCCCGAACGTCATGGCGCAGTCGGCCAACGCCAGCCTGCGTGGCCAGGTGTCCGGCGCCCAGGCCGGTGCCGAAGTCACCGCCACCAACGTCGCCACCGGCACCGTCCGTCGCGGCACCGTGCGCGCCGACGGCAGCTACTCGCTGATGGGCCTGGATCCGGGCACCTACAACGTGGTCGCCAACGGCCAGACCCAGAAGGTTACCGTCACCGTCGCCTCGACCGCGACGCTGAACTTCAGCGAGGCGGCTGCCGGTGGTACCGGCTCGACCGCCGCCACCAACCTGGACACCGTCAACGTCGTCGCGCCGACCCTGCTGCAGGAAGTGCGTACCTCCGAAGTCGGCAAGACCGTCAGCCTGCAGCAGATCCAGACCACCCCGCAGGTGTCGCGCAACTTCCTGGAGTTCGCCGACGCGGTGCCGGGCCTGATCTTCACCCGTGATGCCAAGGGCAATACCTCGCTGCGCGGCGGTGCCACCAATTCCGACGGTACCAACGTCTACATCGACGGCGTGGGCCAGAAGAGCTACGTCAAGGGCGGCGGCGTGGCCGGCCAGTCCGGCAGCGCCGGCAACCCGTTCCCGCAGTTGGCCATCGGCGAATACAAGGTCATCAGCGGCAACTACAAGGCCGAGTACGGCCAGGTGTCGAGCGCCGCAGTGACCGCTGCCACCAAGTCCGGTACCAATGAATTCAAGGGTGAGGCGTTCTACCGCTACACCGATGAGGACATGCGCGCCAAGACCCCGGCCGAGCGCCAGGGCGGCAAGGACAAGATGGTCTCGGCCGAGAAGGAATACGGCTTCGCCCTGGGCGGCCCGATCATCCAGGACAAGGCCCACTTCTTCGTGACCTACGAAGCCAAGCGCTTCGACCTGCCGGTCACCATTGCGCCGGACGGCGCGGTCACCGGTGCTGCCGGCCTGCTGCCGCCCGCAGGCGCCGCCGGCCTGGGCCCGGCCAGCCAGCCGTTCCAGCAGGATCTGATCTTCGGCAAGATCGACTTCGAGCCGACCGACAACGATCGCATCGAGCTGACCTTCCAGGACCGCGACGAAACCCAGTCGCAGTTCAGTGGCCAGACCTCGCCGGAAGCCGGTCGTGAAGTGGTCAACACCGACCGTCGTTACGCCCTGCGCTGGAACCACAGCGGCGAGCGTTACTACAACGAAATGATGGTCACCCATGAAGATTCGTTCAACAACCCGACCCCGCTGACCTTGGCCAACGGCATCACCTACACCGCACCGGACGGCACCGAAGACCGCACCGTGGTGAAGATCGGTGGCGCATCGGCACTGGATTCGCAGGTGAAGGGCCAGAAGGGCTGGTCGATCGAAGACAACCTGACCCTGGACGGCATCCAGTGGGCCGGCGACCACACCATCAAGATGGGCGTGAAGTACAAGGCGATCGACCTGTACGCCTCCGATGCGGCGCAGATCAACCCGACCTTCACCTACAGCCTGGGCGATCCGGACTTCCCCGATTCCATTCCGTACAAGGCGCAGTTCGTCAAGCCGGTGACCGGCGTGGACGGCGTGTCCGGTGAAGTGCGTTCGAAGTCCAAGCAGTACGGCGTGTTCATCCAGGACGACTGGCAGGTCAACGACCACCTGCAGATCAACCTCGGCCTGCGCTGGGACTACGAAAAGACCCCGTCCTACCTGGACTTCGTCACCCCGCAGGCCGTGGTCGACGCGATCTATTCGCAGGATCCGCGTGCTGCCGCCGGCCAGACCTACGCCGATTCGCTGGCGCTGGGCGGCCTGGACATCAGCGACTACATCAGCAACGGCCACAACCGCAAGGCATTCAAGGATGCATGGCAGCCGCGCCTGGGCTTCTCGTATGACATCAACGCCGACGAGCAGCACGTGATCCACGGTGGTGCCGGCCGTTCGTACGACCGCGACCTGTTCGACAACCTGCAGCTGGAAACCACCAAGCTGGCCCTGCCGCAGCCGACCATCTACTTCCGCAACCCGGCCACCGGCACCTGCATCAACGGCCAGGCCGCCTGCTATGACTGGAACCCGAACCTGCTCAACGGCATCGGCAACCTGCAGAGCCTGGTCGGTGCGACCAGCAATGCCGGCCTGGAAGTGGATCTGCTGAACAACAAGCTGAAGGCTCCGTACTCCGATCAGTTCAGCCTGGGCATGAGCAACCAGATCGGTGACTGGCTGACCGACGCCACCATCGCCCGTACCCTGAGCTACGACGGCTTCGCCTTCACCCTGGGCAACCGTTACCCGACCGGCCAGTTCTTCGATGACCCGCGCCTGTGCGGTGGCACCGAGCCGGGCCTGAGCCAGGCCTGGAGCTGCAACGTGCCGGGCTTCGGCAGCCTGATCATCGGCCAGCAGGGCATCAAGACCCGTGCGACCCAGATCCTGCTGTCGGCGCAGAAGCCGTTCACCCAGGAAAGCGGCTGGGGTACCTCGATCGCCTACACCTGGACGACCGCGCGCCACAACCGCGACATCAACGAGAAGTACGCCTTCGACCGCGGCCTGATCGAGGATTACCCGACCATCCGTTCCAACGGCGCGCCGCGCCACCGCCTGGTGGTCACCGGTTCGTACGCGGGCTTCTGGGGCATCACCTTCGGTGGCAAGATCACCCTGGCTACCCCGACCGCCGTCAATGACTGGTACCCGGTGCCGCAGGCCAGTGGCTACAACCTGCCGACGCCGCAGGCGGCTGTGCCCAACGCCAATGGCAAGTTCCTGGTGGGTGGCAAGATCTTCGGCTACCGTTCGGTCGACCTGCAGGCGACGAAGACGTTCAAGCTGGCGGGCGATACCGAGCTGTACGCGCGTATCGACATCATCAACGTGTTCAACTTCGACAACTTCTCCACCTACAACTACGTCAAGACCAACGGCAAGCTGCAGGCCAGCTACAACGAGACCGGCGACATCATCGGTACTCCGCGTCAGGTCAAGGCCGAAGTGGGCTTCCGCTTCTGATCGCGGGAAGTTGATGCAGTACGGAGCCATCGGTTCGCCGATGGCTCCGGTTTCAACGGCAATGGCCGGCCTCCGGGCCGGTCCATTGCCCACGCCATTGCCGGGCAGGGGGCAATGGCGTGGGCAATGACCGCGGTGTCATCAACCACGTTTTCGTGGTTTTTTAAGACCGCACTTTGTAAACGATTTCAGGTCATTGGACGTTATGCTCTTTCATCGATCAGCCCACCGGAGGAACCGCGCCATGCAGGCACGCCACCTGATGACCGCCGCTGCGATGACCCTGGCCATCGCCGCCTGCAAACCGGCCCAGCAGGAGCCTGCCAAGCCGCGCCCGCCGGTGATCCTGATCGAGGCCGACGCACCGCCGCGGCCGATGAAGCCGGAGCTGCCGCCTCTGTTCGATGACATCGAGCGCCGCACCTTCCAGTTCTTCTGGGATACCACCAACGAGATCAACGGCCTGACCCCGGACCGCTATCCGTCGCGGCCGTTCGCCAGCATCGCCTCGGTCGGCTTCGCCCTGACCGCTTATCCGATCGGCATCGAGAACGGCTGGGTCAGCCGCAACCAGGCGATCGACCGCACCCTGACCACCCTGAAGTTCTTCCGCGACGTGCCGATGGGCCCGCAGCGCACCGGCAAGGCCGGCTACAAGGGCTTCTATTACCACTTCCTGGACATGCAGGAAGGGCGCCGCTACGACAGCTGGGTGGAACTGTCCTCGGTGGACACCGCGCTGCTGATGATGGGCGTGCTGTTCGCCCAGTCGTACTACGACGGCGACGATCCGCGCGAGAAGGAAATCCGGCAGATCGCCGACACCCTGTACAAGCAGGTCGACTGGCCGTGGCTGCAGCAGCGTGCGCCGCTGATCTCGATGGGCTGGTTCCCCGAGAACGGCTTCATCGACCATGACTGGATGGGCTACAACGAGGCGATGATGGTCTACATCCTCGCCCTGGGTTCGCCCAGCCATCCGGTCAGCCCGGATGCGTGGACAGTGTGGACGCGGACCTACGACAACGACTGGGGCGTCTACCAGGGCCAGGAATACCTGTCCTTCGGCCCGCTGTTCGGCCACCAGTACAGCCACGTCTGGATCGATTTCCGCGACATCCAGGATGCCTACATGCGCGAGCGTGGCAGCACCTACTTCCTCAACAGCCGTTCGGCCGCGCTGGCCCAGCGTGAGTACGCCATCGCCAATCCGATGAACTGGAAGGAGTACGGCGAGAACGTGTGGGGCCTGACCGCCAGTGATGGTCCGCAGAACACCACCCAGGAATACCGCGGTGAGCAGCGCCAGTTCCGCCATTACTCGTCGCGCGGCGCAGGCTTGCGCGAGAATTTCGATGACGGCACGATCGCGCCAACCGCAGCGATCTCCTCGGTCGTGTTCGCGCCCGAGGAAGTGATCCCGGCCACGTTGGAGATGCACAAGCGCTACGGCGACTACATCTACTCCAGCTATGGCTTCCTGGATTCGTTCAATCCCAGTTTCAACTACGACATCCCGATCAAGACCGGGCGCGTGGTGCCTGATCGCGGCTGGGTCGCCAGCGACTACATCGCCATCGACCAGGGCCCGATCCTGACCATGATCGCCAACTACCGCAACGACTTCGTCTGGGATGTGATGAAGAAGAACCCTTACATCCGCAAGGGCCTGGAACGGGCGGGCTTCAGTGGTGGCTGGCTGGCGCCGGAAGGCTCCTTCCAGCCGCTGGAGCTGCAGAAGGATGAGAAGGCCGCCGCAGCACGTGCGGTCGGTATCGCCGAATCACGTGCGGCCGCCGCGCAGGAACAGAAAAACAATGCCAACCGCAACACCGGCCAGGGGAAGTAACAAGGTGCACGACTGGAAACACCGCCTGCGACGCTGGGCATTGCCTGCACTGGCCGCGCTGGTCATGGCAGGCTGCGCGCGCCCCGAGCAGGGCACCACCACCGTGCGCTTCTGGGCGATGGGGCGCGAGGCCGAAGTGGTCAGCGAGCTGATCCACGAATTCGAAGCGGAAAACCCCGGCATCAAGGTCGATGTGCAGAACATCCCGTGGACGGCCGCGCACGAAAAGCTGCTGACCGCCTTTGCCGCCGATGGCCTGCCCGACGTGTGCCAGCTTGGCAACACCTGGGTGCCCGAGTTCGCCGAACTCAACGCGCTGACCCCACTGCAGCCGTTCGTGCAGCATTCCACCGTTGTCGATCCGAAGGACTACTTCCAGGGCATCTGGGATACCAACGTGATCCACGACGAGCTGGTCGGGGTGCCGTGGTACGTCGATACCCGCCTGATCTATTACCGCAAGGACCTGCTGGCCAAGGCCGGCTTCGACCATCCGCCGCGTACCTGGGCCGAATGGGACGAGCAGATGGCCGCGATCAAGCGCATGCAGGGCCCGAACCGCTATGCGGTGCTGATGCCGATCAACGAGTTCGAGCAGCAGCTGTCGCTGGCCCTGCAGCAGCCCGATCCGCTGCTGCGCGACGACGACACCCGTGGCAATTTCTCCAGCCCCGGCTTCCGCCGCACGCTGGGGTTCTACGCCAACATGTTCGAGCAGGGCTGGGCGCCGAAGATGTCCGAGACGCAGATCTCCAACGTCTGGGATGAATTCTTCCGCGGCTTCAACGTGTTCTACATTTCCGGCCCCTGGAACATCCGCGAGTTCAAGAAGCTGCAACCGAAGGCACTGGAAGGGCAGTGGGGCACGGCCGCGCTGCCGGGTCCGGACGGTCCGGGCGCCGGCATCGCCGGTGGTACCAGCCTGGTGATCTTCCGCAAGTCGCAGCAGAAGGAAGCGTCCTGGAAGCTGATCGAGTTCCTGTCGCGGCCGGCAATCCAGGCGCGCTTCCACGCGATCATCGGCGACCTGCCGCCGCGTCGCAGCACCTGGAATGCGCCGTCGCTGGCCAACGATCCACTTGCCGCCGCCTTCCGAGACCAGCTGGAGCGGGTCAAGCCGACCCCGAAGGTGCTCGAATGGGAGCGCATCGTGCAGGAAATGCGCATCGTCACCGAACAGGTGGTGCGTGGCGGCCTGCCGCAGGACAAGGCCGTGGCCGAACTGGACCAGCGCGTGGACAAGGTGCTGGCCAAGCGTCGCTGGATGCATGAACAACAACGCCTGCAGCGCAGCGCACCCCCCTCGGGTTCGACCAGTGCAGTCGCGGCCGGGAGCCCGCAATGAAACGTACTTCGCTTGCCGGCTGGATCTTCGCCGGCCCCTCGCTGATCGTGCTTGGTGTGTTCTTCGGCCTGCCGGTGGCTTCGGCGCTGGCGCTGAGCGTGACCGACTTCGACCTGTATGCGCTGGCCGACAGCAGCAACCTGCGCTTCGTGGGTCTTGGCAACTACATCGACCTGCTGCAGACCCCGATGTTCTGGAAGTCGCTGTGGAACACCACCTATTTCGTGGTGATCGGCGTGCCGTTGTCGATCGGTGTATCGCTGGGCGCGGCGATGCTGCTCAATGCCCCGGCCGCGCGCTTCAAGGCGCTGTTCCGCACCGCGCTGTTCGCCCCGGTGGTGACCACGCTGGTGGCGGTGGCGGTGATCTGGCGCTACCTGTTCCACACCAGCTATGGCCTGGTGAACTACGGCCTGGGCCATCTTGGCATCAGCCCGATCGACTGGCTGGGCGATCCCAACTGGGCGATGCCGACCATCATGCTGTTCGCGGTGTGGAAGAACTTCGGCTACAACATGGTGATCTTCCTGGCCGGCCTGCAGGCGATCCCGCATGACCTGTACGAGGCCGCGCGCATCGACGGCGCCTCGCGCTGGAAGCAGTTCCTGCACATCACCCTGCCGATGCTCGGACCGGTGCTGCTGGTGGTCGGGGTGATCACTGTCTCCGGGTACTTCCAGCTGTTCGCCGAACCGTACGTGATGACCCGCGGCGACCCACTGCAGAGCACCGTCAGCGTGCTGTATTTCATGTTCGAGGAAGGCTTCAAGTGGTGGAACCTGGGACGCGCCTCGGCTGTGGCGTTCCTGCTGTTCCTGATCATCCTGGCGGTGACCACCGTGATGCTGCGCTTTGGCCGCAAGAGGCAGTTGGTATGAGTCGTGAAATCGGCCAGTCACGCTGGCACCCGTGGATGATCAATGGCGCGCTGCTGGTGCTGGCCCTGGTCAGCCTGGCACCGTTGCTGTGGATGCTGTCGGTGTCGTTCATGCCGCAGGGCGAGGCCACCCATTTCCCGCCGCCGCTGCTGCCGTCCAGCATCACCACGCACAATTACACCGAGCTGTTCGCGCGCACCGGGATGGGCGGCAACTTCGCCAACAGCCTGCTGGTGTCGCTGGCGATCACCCTCGGTTCGCTGCTGCTCAACACGATGGCCGGCTACGCTTTCGCCAAGCTGCAGTTCGCCGGTCGTGAGCGGCTGTTCCAGGTGCTGATGGCGGCGCTGGTGATCCCGGCACAGGTGGCGATGCTGCCGCTGTTCCTGTTGATGAAGCAGCTGGGCCTGGTCAACAGTTTCGGCGGCGTGATCGTGCCGGCGCTGGCCAGCGTGTTCGGCATCTTCCTGGTGCGCCAGTACGCCCGCTCGATTCCCGATGAGCTGCTGGAAGCGGCGCGCATCGACGGGGCAGGGGAACTGCGGATCTTCTTCCAGATCGTGCTGCCGATGCTGAAGCCGGTGCTGGTGACGCTGGCGATCTTCACCTTCATGGGCGCCTGGAACGATTTCATGTGGCCCTTGATCGTGTTGACCGACCAGGAGCACTACACTTTGCCGGTGGCCTTGGCCACCCTCTCGCGCGAACACATCATGGACGTGGAAATGATGATGGCCGGCGCAGTGGTCACCGTGGTTCCGGTGCTGGCGCTGTTCCTGGTGCTGCAGCGGTACTACATCCAAGGATTGTTGCTGGGGAGTGTGAAGGGATGATGCGTGCGATCGCCGTTGGACTGGGCCTGTTGTGGTCTTCCCTGGCGATCGCCGCACCACCGGCGCTGCCCGCGCCGAAGGTGCTGGATGATTTCGACGACATCAGCGCCTGGAAGCTGGTGTTGTCCGACCAGGTCAGCGGCTCGCTGCGGCCGGTCAGTGGCGCTGGCGGTGGCCGCGCGCTGTGCCTGGATTACGACTTCCATGAGGTCTCCGGTTACGTCGGCATCCGTCGTCCACTGAACATCGAGTACCCGGCCAACTATCGTTTCGGCTTCCAGCTGCGCGGTGATTCGCCGTCAAATGACCTGCAGTTCAAGCTGATCGACGCCAGCGGCGACAACGTGTGGTGGGTCAACCGCCCCGGCTATGCCTTCCCCAAGGCGTGGACGCCGGTGGAATACCGCCGCCGGCAGATCGACAAGGCCTGGGGGCCATCGCCAGAGAAGGACATGGCGCGCAGCGCGTCGATGGAATTCACGATCTACAGCAAGGTCGGCGGTCGCGGTACCGTGTGCTTCGACAAGCTGACCCTGCAGGGGCTGCCCGCGCAGGATGATTCGGCGCTGCGGCCCTCGGTGATCGCCGATACCGCAACCGCGCTGCAGGACCGGATGATCGACGGCAAGTCCGATACCTTCTGGATCAGTGGCGGGGTCAAGCAGCAGACCATCAGCCTGGACCTGCACAAGAGCCGCGAGATCGGCGGTGCGGTGATCGACTGGCTGCCCGACCTGGAAGCGAACCGCTACACCGTGCGTATCTCCGAGGATGGCCGTGACTGGCGTACCGTGCGCGAAGTGACCGCAGGCGCCGGAGGCCGGGACTGGCTGGCACTGCCCGACACCGATGCGCGCTACCTGCGTTTCGATCTGCAGGGCGGGCCGAACTGGCGCTACGGCATCCGTGACATCACCCTGAAGCCGCTGGCGTTCGCCGCGACTCCCAACGCCTTCCTGTCCTCGGTGGCGGCCGACCTGCCGCGTGGCGCATTGCCGCGCGCCTACGTTGGCGAGCAGCCGTACTGGACCCTGCTTGGCCTGGACGGTGGCCAGGAGCAGGCGTTGATCAGCGAGGACGGCGCACTGGAGCCGGCCAAGGGCAGCTTCAGCATCGAGCCGTTCATCCGCCTCGACGGCAAGCTGCTTGACTGGTCGAACGTTGCCATCAGCCAGTCACTGCAGGATCGTTACCTGCCGATCGCCACGGTCGACTGGGTGCACGAGAAGGCCGGCCTGTCGGTGACCAGCTTCGTGCAGGGCACGCCCGAACGCGCCCAGCTGATCGGGCGCTACCGCTTGAGCAATCCGGACAAGGTCGCGCACGAATACACCCTGGCCCTGGCGATCCGCCCGTGGCAGGTCAATCCACCCACCCAGTTCCTCAACACCGTGGGCGGCTTCAGCCGCATCGACAGCCTGGACGTGGGCGAGCAGCTGGTGCGCATCAATGGCGAACCGCGGCTGTATCCCCTGCAGGTACCGGATGCGCGCTTTGCCAGCAGCTTCGACGGCAAACTGGATGCGATGCACCTGGCCAGCGGCAAGCTGCCCGGCACTACTGCGGTGAAGGACGCGACCGGCATGGCGTCCGGCGCACTGCTGTACACGATCAAGCTCGAACCCGGGCAGAGCCGCGAGGTGGCGATCGTGCTGCCGCAGACCGGCAGCTGGGCGCCGCAGGCGCTGGACGTGGCCAAGGCACAGCAGCAGGTCGCGACGATGTGGCGCGACAAGCTGGGCGTGGTGACCCTGCAGGTGCCCGCCGCCGGCCAACCGCTGGTGGAAACCCTGCGCACCGCAGTGGCGCACATGCTGATCTCGCGGGTCGGCCCGCGCCTGCAGCCGGGTACGCGCTCCTATGCACGCAGCTGGATCCGCGATGGCGCGATGATCTCCGAAGGCCTGCTGCGGATGGGTCGCAGCGATGCCGTGCGTGACTACGTGACCTGGTATGCGCCCTATCAGTTTGAAAACGGCAAGGTGCCGTGCTGCGTCGATGCGCGTGGCAGCGACCCGGTGCCGGAGAACGACAGCCACGGCGAACTGATCTACAACATCGCCGAGTACGGCCGCTATACCGGCGACACGGCCTTCCTCGAGCAGATGTGGCCGCATGTGCTGGGCGCCTACAGCTACATGGAGCAGCTGCGGGGCAGCGAGCGCACCGAGGAGAACCGCGCGCGCAATCCTGCCTTCTACGGGATGATGCCGGCCTCGATCAGCCACGAGGGCTATTCGGCCAAGCCGATGCATTCGTACTGGGACAACTTCTGGGCGCTGCGTGGTTACAAGGACGCCGCGCAACTGGCGGCGCAGCTGGGCAAGGTCGAGGCGATGCAGATCAGCGAGTCGCGCGATCAGTTCCGTGATGACCTGCAGGCCTCGCTGCTGGCGGCCATGCAGCAGCACCGCATTGATTACCTGCCGGGCTCGGCCGAGCTGGGTGACTTCGACGCCACCTCCACCACGATTGCGTTGGCGCCCGGCGGCGAGCAGGGGCGGTTGCCGCAGCAGGCGCTGGACGCGACCTTCCAGCGTTACTGGAACGAATTCGTCGCACGCCGCGATGGCAAGCGCGAATGGAAGGACTACACGCCGTACGAATGGCGCAACGTCGCCGCGTTCGTGCGCCTGGGATGGCGTGATCGTGCCTGGCAGGCCACCGAGTTCTTCTTCAAGGATCGTGCGCCGCAGGCCTGGAACCAGTGGGCCGAGGTCGTCTCGCGCACGCCGCGCAAGCCGTTCTTCGTGGGAGACCTGCCGCATGCCTGGGTAGCCTCGGACTTCGTCCGCTCGGCCCTGGACATGTTCGGCTACAACCGCGATGCGGATGAGGCGCTGGTGCTGGCCGCCGGTATCCCGGTGGCGTGGCTGCAGGGCGAGGGCATTGCCGTGCAGGGCCTGCGCACGCCGCAGGGGCAGCTCAACTATCGCCTGCAGCGCAGCGACAAGCAGCTGGTGCTGGAAGTGCAGCCCGGGCTGGTGCCGCCGGCCGGTGGCGTGGTGCTGCCATGGCCGTATGCAGGCGAGCCGGGCCAGGCGACGGTCAACGGCGAGGCGGCGGAATGGGTCAACAACGAGCTGCATGTGCACCAGTTGCCGGCACGCGTCGAGATCGATGTGCCCAGCGCAGTGCGCCGCGCCGAACGCAAGGAAAAGTAAGCATGCGAGGTCCGCTCGGAATCGGTCGCGGTTTCTGCGCGCTGGGGCTGGCGATCGCGCTGGCCCTGCCCGGGCTGGCGCCAGCCGCTGAGCCGGCCAGCGCGGCTGACGCGGCCACAGCGGTCGGCGAACCCGGCATGAGCATGGTCACATTCAACCTGCACCACGACCGCGAGGACTGGCCCAGCCGTCGTCGCACGATCGTGGCCGAGCTCAAGCGCCTGCAGCCCGATGCCATCGCGCTGCAGGAGGTGATCCAGAAGCGCAGCGTGCGCAACCAGGCGCAGTGGCTGGCCAGCCAGCTCGGCTACCGGTACGTATTCGTGTCCACCGATCCGGTGGGTGCACCCAAGCGTTATGGCAATGCGCTGCTGACCCGGCGCCCGATCCTGGCGCATGGCGAGCACCTGCTGCTGCCGCTGGATGACTACCGCACCGTGGCTCATCTGCGCATCGACGTGGACGGCAGGCCGGTCAATGTCTATGCCACCCATCTCAACGAGCGCAGTGACGACGCCGGCCAGCGCATCCGCCGCAGCCAGGTCGAGGATCTGCTGCGTTTCATCGCCGGCAGTTCTGCGGGGGCACCGGTGGTGATTGCCGGCGACTTCAACGCCCTGGTCGATGCCGGCGATCTGAGCGAACTGCGCAGCCACTACGGCGACAGCTACGGCAGCGTGCATGTCAACACCGACCTGGCAGGTGTGAGTACGCTCAACCGCCATTACTACCAGGCGCCGTCGCGGATCGACCACATCTTCTTCCAGCAGGACGAGATGGTCGCGCGCGAAGCGAAGATCCTGTTCGACCAGCCTGATGACGGCGGCCGCTGGGCCTCCGATCACTACGGGGTGTGGACCCGGCTGCAGTTCGCGCCGAAGCCCTGATAACGGCATCGCGTGGCGACGCGGCAGGCGTTCGCTACGGCATCTGATACGTCACAAACAGAAACGGCGGGGATCATCGATCCCCGCCGTTTCGTTGTTGCCGATCAAGGATCGATCAGGCGACCGGTGGCGTGCGCTTGCCGGCGTCTTCGTCTTCTTCCGACGCCTGCGCGTCAGCGGCCTGTGCGGCAGCGTCGGCATGGCCACCGGCGATCGGGTCGACCTGCGCCGGCACGACCGCATCGGCGACCGGCGCAGCGGCGTCCACCGGTGCGGCTTCGACAGCCACTGGGGCTGCCGGCTGCTCGGCAACCGGGGCGACTTCAACCTCGGCCTTCGGTTCGACTGCCGGAGCAGCTTCAACCACCGGCGCAACATCGGCCACCATCGGCTTCGGCTCGGCCACCGGTGCGGCTTCGACCACCGCGGTCGGTTCAGCGACCGGAGCGGCTTCGATCGCAGCAGCGGTCTCGACCACCGGCGGCTTTGCCTCGATCACCGGAGCCACTTCAGGCGCCGGCTGCACCGGCGTCGCTGCATCGATGGCATCCAGCATGCTGGTCTGCACCGGCGACGGGGCCGGTTCGACCTTGGCGACTGCTTCCACCGGAGCCGGAGTCTGCACTGCGGCGGCCACTGGAGCGGCTGCCTCGACCACGGCACTGCTTACGGCAGCAACCGGGGCAACCGCGGCAGCCACTGCAGCCGGCGCACGTGCCGGCTTGCCGGCATCAGCGGCGGCCGGCTCGACTTCGTCATCGAAATCAAATTCCGGCTGCGAACGCGACGGCTGCACGGCGGCTGCCGGTGCGCCGACCGAAGCCGGGGCGGTCTGCTCGACCGAATCGCCGTCGTTGTCCTCGCCTTCGGCATCATCGCCGTCGTCCAGGTCATCACCCAGTACGTCACTACCTGCAGCGTTCTCGGCGCCACCACGACGACGACGACGACCACCGCGACGGCCACGGCGGCGGCGGGTTGCGCCTTCGCCGGTCTGATCGCCTGCGGCATCGGCCGCAGCATCCTCGGCAGCCCCGGTCGCAACCACGACCTCGGCATCGGTCGTTGCGGCGGTGTCCACGGCCGCGACGGTGTCGACCACGTTTTCAGTGGCGACGGCCGGTGCCAGTGCCTTTTCTTCCTGCACCGCAACCGTGGCCGCAACCGCAGTCGTGGTAGCCACGGCAGCAGCAGCGGTCACGACATCGGCCGGGGCTTCGGCAGCGGCACGCTGCGGCTTCTCGGCCGGCTTGTCGCCGTCCTGCGGGCGCGGCTGCCTCGGCTGCTTCAGCTTCGGCTGCTGCTGCCCCTGGCCCTGTTCGTTGCGCGGCTTGTTCTGCTGCTGCGGCTGCTGGGCATCCTTCGGCTTGCCCTGCTGCTGCGGCTGCTGCTGGCCATTGCCATTGGCCTGGCTGCCGCCGTTGCGGCCATCCTTGCGCTGCTCACCGCGGTCCTTGCGGTTGCCGCCGTCCTTCTGCTGCTGCGCATTGCCATTGCCGCCGTTGCCACGGCTGTCCTCGCGACGGTCCTTGCGGTCCTTGTTGCGATCCTTGTTGCGGTCACGGCGGCCGCCATCCTGCTGCGGCTGGCGTGCGGTCGGTGCCGGTGCGGGGGCCGGTGCCGGCTCGCCGCCAAAGATGCGCTTGAGCCAGCCGACGACGCCACCACTGGCGGCGGCTGCCGGGGCCGCTGCGGCCACCGGTGCCGGTGCCGGGGCGGCGACCGGTTCCACTTCCTCGCGCACCGGGGCGGGGGAGTTGTGCTTGACCTGGGTCACCATCGGCGGCGGGATGTTCAGCTGGCCCTTGGTCAGCGCATGCACCGGCAGCTTGCGCGGGGTACCGCGCTGGTAGCTCGGCTTGCCGCTTTCCTCGCCCAGCTCGTTGTCGCGCAGGCGGGTGACGGTGTAATGCGGGGTGTGCAGCTGTTCGTCGGCAACGATCACGATCGGCGCCTCGTGGCGCTTCTCGATTTCGCCCAGCGCGCCGCGCTTTTCATTCAGCAGGTAATTGGCGATCTCCACCGGGGCCTGTACCAGCACCTGCCCGGTGTTCTCCTTCATCGCATGCTCTTCGGCGACGCGGATGATCGACAGCGACAGCGACTCGACGCTGCGCATGCGGCCATGGCCGTCGCAACGCGGGCAGACGATCTGGCTGGATTCGCCCAGGCTCGGGCGCAGGCGCTGGCGGCTCATTTCCAGCAGGCCGAAGCGCGAGATGCGGCCAACCTGCACGCGCGCACGGTCGTACTTGAGTGCGTTGGCCAGGCGGTTCTCGACCTCACGCTGGTGCTTGTTGGAGGCCATGTCGATGAAGTCGATCACCACCAGGCCACCGAGGTCGCGCAGGCGCAGCTGGCGGGCCACTTCCTCGGCCGCTTCCAGGTTGGTCTGGAACGCGGTGTCTTCGATGTCGCTGCCCTTGGTGGCGCGCGAGGAGTTGACGTCGACGGCAGTCAGCGCTTCGGTCTGGTCGACCACGATCGAGCCACCCGACGGCAGGCGCACGTTGCGCTCGTAGGCGCCTTCGATCTGCGATTCGATCTGGAAGCGGTTGAACAGCGGGATGTCGTCCTTGTAATGCTTGAGCTTGCGCAGGGTCTGCGGCATCACCTGCTGCATGAACTCCTTGGCGTGCTCGTACATTTCCTCGGTGTCCACCAGGATCTCGCCGATGTCGGCGCGCAGGTAGTCACGCAGGGCGCGCACGATCAGGCGCGATTCCTGGTAGATCAGGAACGGGGCCGGCTTGCTCAGGGCGGCTTCGGCGATGGCGCGCCAGACGTTCAGCAGGTAATCCAGATCCCACTGCAGCTCTTCCGCATCGCGGCCGACGCCGGCGGTACGGATGATGACGCCCATTTCGTCGGGGATGTTCAGCTTGTCCAGAGCGTCCTTCAGGGCCGCCCGGTCTTCACCCTCGATGCGACGGGAAACACCGCCGGCACTGGGGGAGTTGGGCATCAGCACCATGTAACGGCCGGCCAGGGAGATGAACGTGGTCAGGGCGGCGCCCTTGTTGCCACGTTCTTCCTTGTCCACCTGGACGACGATTTCCTGGCCTTCCCTCAGCAGCTCGCGGATGCCGGCCTTGTTGTGGTCGACACCGGCCTGGAAGTAATCGCGGGAGATTTCCTTCAGCGGCAGGAAGCCATGGCGGCCACCACCGTATTCAACGAAGGCCGCTTCCAGCGAGGGCTCGATGCGGAAGATCCGGCCCTTGTAGATGTTGGACTTCTTCTGTTCCTTGGACGGCTGCTCGATGTCGATGTCATACAACGACTGGCCATCCACGATGGCAACACGCAGCTCTTCAGCCTGCGTGGCGTTGATCAGCATTCGCTTCATTGTTGCGTTCCTCGCAAGCGGCTACCGCGCGGAACGCCATGGAGTTTCGCCTCTGGACACGGCTCGCCGCCCATTCGCGCAAGCGCGGGGAGGGCGGCTTGGGTTTCCAGCGCTACGACACCACGGCAGGCCGCGGGAGCGCTTCAATTTTCTGGTTTTGGGTGTTGCAGGGCCGGAGGCAGCTGTCAGCCAGGCTGGAGCGCCGCACGGGACATGTTCAGCGCGACTGCGTGTCAGGCAATCGGCGATGGCCGGGAACGCCGGTGAGCCGCTAACATGGCCGCCCCGCGGGCGGTGGTCGCGCACTGTGCCGGATTCGTCGGAAGCGGGGCTTCTGGCCCTGAGTAACTTCCAACGAAATCAATCCCTTATCTCGCCCCCCGAGTGTAACAGAATAAACAGGCTGATGACTGCACAAGACCCCACCAAGCCGGCCGGCGACAAGCCTTCCGTGCGCATGATCACCGTTCCGGCCGACCGCGCCGGCCAGCGCCTGGACAATTTCCTGCTCGGCCAGCTCAAGGGTGCCCCGCGCAGCCTGGTCTACAAGCTGGTCCGCAGCGGCCAGGTGCGCGTCAATGGCGGCCGCGCCAAGGCCGAGCGCAAGCTGGAGGCCGGCGACGAAGTGCGGATACCGCCGGTTCGTCTCAGCGAAGAGGGAGACAAGGCGGGGCCGCCCGAGGCGTTCATGCGTCGGCTGGAGCAGGCCATCGTCTTCGAAGATGCCCGGCTGCTGGCGCTGAACAAGCCGACGGGCGTCGCCAGCCATGGTGGCAGCGGCATCAGCTTCGGCGCCATCGAGACCCTGCGCGCTCTGCGCCCCGGGCAGACCCTCGAACTGGTCCACCGGCTGGACCGTGACACCTCGGGCCTGTTGATCGTGGCCAAGAAGCGTTCGGCACTGAGCGAGCTGCAGGCACTGCTGCGTGAAGACCACGGCGCCGGTATCCGCAAGCGCTACCTGACCCTGTTGGCCGGGCGCATGCCGGACGGGGTGATGACGGTCGACGCGCCGTTGCACGTGGGCCTGCGCCAGGGCGGCGAGCGTCATGTGCAGGTCAACGCGATCGGCAAGGAATCCATCAGCCATTTCCGGGTGCTGGAGCGCAAGGGCGGCCATTCCTATTGCGAGGTGCGCATCGAAACCGGCCGCACCCACCAGATCCGCGTGCACGCCCAGCATCTGGGGCATCCGGTCGCCGGTGACGACAAATACGGCGATCCTGCGGTCAACAAGCGGCTTCGTGAGCAGATCGGGCTGAAGCGCCTGTTCCTGCATGCCGCGTCGCTGGAGTTCGCGCTGGACGACGGCAAGAGCCCGTATGTGCTGAACGCGCCGCTGGCCGATGAGCTGGTCGAGGCGCTGGATCGACTTCGCTAAGGGCGGTTCGGCGGCGCCGGGCGTTTGGCTGGAGCCGTCGTTTCCCTGCGATAAGTGGGCTTGTCACTTTCTTTGCTCGTGCAAAGAAAGTAACCAAAGAAACACGCCGCCATCCGCGAGCCAGCGCTGCGCGCCGGTGCCCTGTGCTCCTCGGTCCGCCGAGGGGCGGCGCGGAACTCGCTGCGCTCAAACACCCGCGCCTCTTCGCCCTCGCCGGACCTGCGGTGCTCGGCTCGCTACAAGGCGGACCCGACAGCCGCAGCGTAGACCCCAGGCTGCACGCAGCCTTTGTAGAGTCGAGCAACGCTCGACTCACGCGCGCAGCGCGGGCTTCGCTTTTAATCCTTTCATCGCGCGGCTGGCACGCGCGGAAAAATGAGGGGCACGGGCGGGGTCAGTTCGCGGGGTGTCCGCGGCATGGATGCCGCGGCCAAGCCTCCAGGGACGGATTAACGGCGTCCCCCGCGAACTGACCCCGCCCGGGACCATTCAGAAAGGTTCGGGTGCCAGCCGCGAGGGGGCTCAGCCCGTTGGCCGGAAATCCCTCACCACTTGAACAGCACCAGGCTGATCGCCAGCGTACCCATGCCGGCCACCAGGCCATACACGGTTTCGTGGCCCTTGGCGTAGCGCTTGGCCGCCGGCAGCAGCTCGTCCAGCGCCAGGAACACCATCACACCGGCAATCAGGCCGAACACCCAGCCGAACGTGGCGTGGGACAGCGAGCCGGAAAGCAGTACATAGCCGATCGCCGCGCCCACAGGCTCGGCCAGGCCTGACAGCAGGCTGGCGGCGAACGCGTAGAACTTGTTCTGCGTGGCGAAGTACACCGGCACCGCAATGGCGATGCCCTCGGGAATGTTGTGGATGGCGATGGCGAAGGCCAGCGGCATGCCCACCGACGGGCTCTCCAGCGTCGCGAAGAACGTCGCCAGCCCCTCCGGGAAGTTGTGCGCGGTGATCGCCACCGACGTCAGCAGGGCGACCCGCTTCAGGTATTCGCGGCTGTTCTCGCGGAAGGCCGGGTCCTGCTTGTCCAGGCTGTCATGCGGGTTGGGAATGAAGTGGTCGATCAGCACGATCACCACCACGCCCAGCAGGAAGGCGAGGGTGCCGTAGGTGAAGCCGGTGCGCTCACCATAGGCCAGCGCGAACGAGGCGATGGATTTGTTGAGGATCTCCGACAGCGAGACGTACACCATCGCGCCGCCGGCAAAGGCCAGGCCGAAGGCCAGCAGGCGTGGATTGGGGCGACGCGAGAACAGCACCAGCAGGCTGCCGATGGCGGTGGCAAGGCCCGCAGCGAGGGTGACCGCCAGGGCGATCCAGATGTTTTCGTGGGGAATCTGCAGCATGTACCGACGCGTTCCTTGTCATCAAGCAATCGCCCCGGCACGGGCCGGGGCGGCAAAGGCGAGGCGGGCGTCGGCTGGCCTCGTCACCGGCAGGCGATCAGCCGCCGCGGCGCAGGCTTTCTTCGATGGCGAAGCACTGGTCCGGCTTTGGCTGCGGCGGGTTGAAGCTGACCGGCACCTGGATCGTGGCCGGCACGGCCTCGCCATTGCGGGTGGCTGCCTTGAACTGCCAGCCCTGCACGGCGGTCTTGGCCAGATCGTCCAGCTGCGGGTTGCCCGCGCCGGTCAGCAGGGTGACCTCGCTGGGTTTGCCGTCGGTGCCGATCACCACCTTGAATGTGCTGGTGCCGCCGACGCCGGTGCAGGCCAGTTCCAGCGGGTATTGCGGCGGCGGGGTTTTCACCGCAGCCACTTCGGTGGGTGCGGCAGCCGGTGCTGCCGGCGGTTCGGAGGTGCCGCAGCCGGCCAGGCCGGTCACGGCAAGCAGGGACAGGCTCAGCAATCGCACGTTCATTTCAGTTGCTCCGTCAGGGCCGAAGTCTTCGCTGCGCAGATGAAGTCGTTCTCGCTCAGGCCGCCCACGTCGTGGGTGGAATAGCGGACGACGGCACGGTCGTAGTGGACGCCGAGGTCCGGGTGATGGTCCTCGCCGTGAGCGATCCAGGCCAGCGCGTTCACGAAGGCCATGGTGGCGTAGTAATCCTTGAAGCGGAACGTGCGCACCAGCGCCTGGCCGGCCTCGGCCAGCTCCCAGCCGGGAACCTGCGGCAGCAGTTCGGCCAGCCGGGCCTCGCCCAGCTTGTGGTCGCTGCCTTTGCGCGGCACGCAACGGGCCTGTGCCAGCGGAATCAGGTCGGCCATGGGTTCCTCCACCTCGTGTTGACTGAACAATGCGCCGGCCGGTGTATAAATCGAATGAGCGGCTGACGCTTACTTGGCTAGAATAGCCTGATGATCCAGATCTCCGACACTGCCCAGACCCATTTCCGCAAGCTGATCGAACGCGAGGGCGTGCCCGGCATGGGCGTGCGCTTGAGTGCGGTCGATCCTGGCACCCCGCGTGCCGACGCCCGGCTGGAGTTCGCCGAGCCGACCGATCTGCTCGGCGACGAGTGGGCGGTGGACTGCGATGGCTTCACCCTCTATGTGGACGCCACCAGCGTTGGCTGGCTCGATGGCGCGGAGATCGACATCGTGCCCGGTACCGCTGGTACCCAGCAGCTGACGATCAAGGCGCCGCGGATCAAGGGCGAAGCGCCCGGCGATGCCGCCTCGCTGGTCGAGCGCGTGCATTGGGTGGTGGAAAACGAAGTCAATCCGCAGCTCGCGTCGCACGGTGGCAAGGTCGCCGTGCAGGAAGTCTCGGCCGACGGCGTGGTGCTGCTGCGCTTCGGCGGTGGCTGCCAGGGCTGCGGCATGGCCGACGTCACCCTCAAGCAGGGCATCGAGAAGACCTTGATGGGTCGTGTGCCTGGGGTGACTGCGGTGCGTGACGCTACCGATCACGACAGCGGCCACGCTCCGTATATTCCGCGCGGCAACGCCGCCTGATCGCCAACGCGTGCCTCTGCCCAGAGCCGAGCAACTCATCGACCTGCTGCTGGCGCGCCAGCAGCGACCGCCCATCCTCGAGAAGAGCACCGGCCTGCCGTACGGCTGGGCGATCTGGCTGCGGACGCTGACGCCGCTGCCGCGTCCGTTCCACGCGCGCGAGGTGATCGCAGTGCTGCTGCCGCGGCCGCTGCCCGGGCCTCCGGGGCGCTTGCCGGGGCTGGGGCCATGGGCGTCCCTGCGCCGCCTGTTCTGGCAGGACTGGGATCCGGCGCCGCGTGACCAGCGCTGGATGCGCTGGACCTCGGCACTGCTCAGCGCGTTGCTGCATCTGTTGTTCTTCCTGCTGCTGCTCTGGGTGGCGGTGATCCGCACGTCTTCGCCGGACGAGCAGGGCAGCGAGGGTGAGCGCGTGCAGATTGAATTCGTCGGCCGTGCTGCACAGGAAGGCGGCGGCGACCAGCCCGGTGCCGAGGCGGCTGCCGCTGCGGAGGCCGGTGCTGTAGCCGCAGGCCAGGATGCCGGAGCGGCGACAGCGCCCCGGCCGCAACCGTCTGCACCTACGCCGTCTTCCACTGCCGCTGCCACGGCACCGACCGCCAGCGTGCCGCCGCCGCCCGAGGTGGAGCCGGCGCCGGTGGCCGCACCGCCGCCCTCACCGGTACAGGCCACCGAAGTTGCAGAGGCGACCGCCGAATTCGTGGTGCCGCCGGTCGCACTGCCGCGCACCGAGGTCAGCATCGTGCCTCGCGACACCATTCCGACCGTGCGCGAGCGCAGCGTGCAGCCGGTACAGGCTGCGCCGATAGCAACGCCGGTACGCACGCCCGAGGTGGCAGTGCAGGCTCCCCGCGTGCGCGATGTACAGGTGCAGGAGCGCGAAATCAGCACGGTTGAAGCGCCGGTGGCGCCGCAGCCGATGCGCACCACCGACATCCAGGTACGCGTGCCGCAGCGCGACGTGCAGGTGCGCGAGCGCGAAGTGCAGGCGATGACCGATCCGCAGGTGCGCATGGCCACCGTCGCAGGGCGCGAGCCCACGGTGCGTGCGCCTGCCGGGCGCGAGGTGCAGGTGCGCGAACGGGAGGTTGCTGCCGCTCCGCAACCTGCCGCGTCGACTGCGGCAGGCAACGCGACCACGCCGACGCCGGCACCCGCCGGCAGTTCGGCCCAGAACAGCGCCAGCGTGGCGCGCCCTGCGACGACCAGTACCGCCGCCGCACAGGCGGGCGCCCGTCCGGCACCGGCCCCGGGCAACTGGGCAACGCCCGCCCGCGGTGACGACTGGGGCGCCTCCAGCCGCAATCGCGACGGTGCCAACCAAGGCGCCGCGCAAACCAGTGCGGGCAAGGGCGATGGTCTGTTCAACGCTGACGGCAGCGTACGCGTGGCCGGCCAGGACGGGGCCGGCAAGGCCGAGCGTGGCGCACCCGGTGGGGCCAACGACGGCTGGAGCAAGGAGCGCATCGCCGAGTCCGGCAAATGGTTGAAGCGGCCGCCGTACGACTACACGCCTACCTCGTTCGACAAGTATTGGGTGCCGCAGGAATCGCTGCTCGCCGAATGGGTGCGCAAGGGTGTCAAGGCAATGGAGATTCCGTTGCCCGGTACCAGCACGAAGATTTCCTGCGTGATCTCGATCCTGCAGGCCGGTGGCGGCTGTGGCCTCACCGATCCGAACATGCAGGACCAGCCGGCAGTGGCGCGCCCGCCGCCGGATATCCCGTTCAAGAAAGAGCTGCAGGAAGATAACGGCAGCCGGTAGGGTGCCGCATCCACGCATGGCGTGGATCTACCGTGCATCCAGCTGCGCCGGGTAGATCCACGCCATGCGTGGATGATCCATGGGCTTCACGTGCATGCCGACCGGCCGGCCTCTACCAGGTCATTCGCTCTGTGACAGGAACACCCAGAACGGGACGTCGCGACCTACCCAGTCACGGCTGGCTTCGTCCAGGATGTCCAGCAGCGTGTCGAACTCCTTGCCTGCACCGGCGCGCAGGGCATCGACGTCGGCCAGGAACAGCGCATAGCCATGGGCCGGCAGCCATTGCAGGTCGCGCAGGTTGTCAGACAGGGCATCCCAGTTGCCGCCGAAGCCGGCAGGGAAATCAAGCTGGGCAGCCAGCCGCGCCAGCAGGGTGCGCTTGTCGCCCACGCCCTCCAGGTCGATCCGGATCACCTTCAGGTCGGCATCGCGCATCGCTGCCGACAGCGCGCTGATATCGGAGCTGTCGATCGCGTAGACGCCGGCATTGTTGATGTCATGCAGGCCGAGGCCGAAATCATCGTGGCTCATGGGCGTTCTCCGGAGGGCGGTACGGTGAAGCTGCGGAACGATTCGTAGTGATCATCGGTGTAGTACCAGGCATCGGGCGGGTTGCCACCGGTGACGATGCGCCGCGCGCCGCGGTTGCCGGCACCGGGCGTGTCGACGGTGTACTCGCGGTAGTAGCCACGCGGGCGCTGTGGCAGCTGTTGTTCGCGGTTGCCGAAGGTGCTGCCGTCCTGCCGATGCGGGAACGGGCCGCCGCGCTGGATCAGCGCGATGGTCTGGCGGGCCTCGGCCGGAAGGAAGCCGGGCAGGCCGCTGTCGCTGTTGCTGCGCAGCGCCGGTGCGTTGGCCGCCGGAGTGCCCTGCAGGTCGGGCGCGAACTGCGGCGGCGGCGGCCGTTGCAGGAAATGATTGACGACCAGGCCGAGCAGCAGCAGGACGATGGCAGTGATCAACAGCCGGGGGTTGCGCATGGGCAGGAGCAGGCGAGGGTGGTGCGCCCACTGTAGCGCCTGCGCGCTGCACCCTGCATGAGGGCGCGCGCCGCGTCACCGCTGCGTAACAATTGCCGGCATGCTCACCCGCAGGACGCAATTTCCTTTACATCCCCCTTGGTAATCTGGCGGTCTGTCCCCATCATTCACCGCGCAACGCCCGACACCGTCGGGTGCCCTCGCAATCAGGAGATGCATCATGGCCTACACCCTGCCCAAGCTGTCCTACGCCTACGACGCGCTGGAACCGCATATCGATGCGGCGACGATGGAAATCCATCACACCAAGCATCACCAGACCTACATCAACAACGTCAACGCGGCGCTGGAAGGCACCGAGTACGCCGACCTGCCGGTCGAAGAACTGGTGAAGAAGCTGAAGTCGCTGCCGGAGAACCTGCAGGGTCCGGTGCGCAACAACGGTGGCGGCCATGCCAACCACTCGCTGTTCTGGACCGTGATGGCTCCGAATGCTGGCGGCAACCCGGTGGGCGACGTGGCCAAGGCCATCGACAAGGACCTGGGCGGCTTCGACAAGTTCAAGGACGCCTTCACCAAGGCTGCGCTGACCCGTTTCGGCAGCGGCTGGGCATGGCTGAGCGTGACCCCGGACAAGAAGGTCGTGGTCGAGAGCACCGGCAACCAGGACAGCCCGCTGATGGAAGGCAACACCCCCATCCTCGGCCTGGACGTGTGGGAACACGCGTACTACCTGAAGTACCAGAACCGTCGTCCGGAATACATCGGCGCGTTCTTCAACGTCATCGACTGGAACGAAGTCGAGCGCCGTTACCAGGAAGCGATCGCCTGAGAACGGTAGCGCCGGGCCATGCCCGGCGGCTTCAACAGAAGGCCGGGGGAGACCCCGGCCTTTTTTTTTGCGCATCGGTAATGCCGGCCGCTGGCCGGCAACCTCATCGTTCTCATTCGGTGGTGGCAGCCACGTCCTGCAGCCGCAGCGTCGCCATCACGCCCAGGCGCAGGCCGGGCAGGTCGCCATCGGCGGGCAGCATGATCGCCTGCTGGCGGATGCCGCCGAAATGCTTGACCTGGAACAGCACATCCAGCCCATGGCCACTGGCGCCGCCGCCGCTGGCCGCCGGTGCGCCGGGATTGCGCCGGGCCGGCTGGAAGCCGGGGGTGCTGCGCACCAGCTCGACGGTGCTTGCGGAAAAATCCCCGGCGATCAGGCTTGGCATGCCCTCGGCCGTGGCGCCGATCCAGGTCATCAGGTCGCTGGTCTGATGCTGTCGGGCCGTGGCCTCATCCGGCTCCGGCCGCAGGCGCGCGACGTAGACGTTGACGTCGTTGTCGCCCAGCCGCAGGCGCATCATGCCGGCGGCACTGAAGGTGCCCGGCGGATGCAGCAGGGTGACGCCGTCCTCGCTGACCGGCAGCCGGCTGAGCATCGCGTTGCCATGCCGGACCGGCTGGCTCGGCGGGTCTGCGGTGACGAAATCGCAGCTGTATCGCAGCCGGCTGGCCAACCAGCAGGCCGGGTTGCGCCCTTGCTGCTGCAGGACCTGCTGCACCGAGATCACATCCGGCTGCAGATCGGTCAGCAGCTGCAGCACCTGTTCGCGGCGCTGCTTCCATTGCCCTTCATCACGGCTGGGCAGTTCCAGCGCGGCGACGGTCAATTGCCGCACCTCCGTGGCAACGCCGGCGGCCGGCGGCGCCTGCGGTCGCGCCAATGCAGGCACGGCCAGCATGAGGGCAAGGCAGCTGGACAGGATGCGGGCAAAGGGGAGGGGGCGCATAACGATAAGTTTACGCTTTTGCCGTGCAGGTTCCGTGACTTCCGGCAGGGCCGCCCATGCCTGCCATGCTTTGGCGCGCCTGTCATGCAGCCCTGCAGCGTGCTTCGCACGCACAGGTTCCGGTACTCTTGCGCCTTTCGTTTTGCAGGAATGCCTTACAGGATGAGCCACGACGCAGTCGCCCCCATCGCCGGCCAGGGAAAGATGCCGCGCCAGATCCCGTACATCATCGGCAATGAGGCCTGCGAGCGGTTCAGTTTCTACGGGATGCGCAACATCCTGGTGCAGTTCCTGATCACCTCCCTGCTGCTGCAGGAAATCACGGCCGAAGGCCGTGCCGGTGAAGCCAAGGACATCATGCACAGCTTCATGATCGGCGTGTATTTCTTCCCGCTGCTCGGTGGCTGGCTGGCCGACAAGTTCTTCGGCAAGTACCACACCATCCTGTGGTTCAGCCTGGTCTACTGCATGGGCCATCTGTGCCTTGCGCTGTTCGAGGGCAGCCGTGGCGGCTTCTTCCTCGGCCTGGGCCTGATCGCGCTGGGCGCCGGTGGCATCAAGCCGCTGGTGGCCTCGTTCATGGGCGACCAGTTCGACCAGAGCAACAAGCACCTGGCCAAGATCGTCTTCGACGCCTTCTACTGGATCATCAATTTCGGCTCGTTGTTCGCCTCGCTGCTGATCCCGCTGGTGCTGAAGAACTGGGGCCCGCAGTGGGCGTTCGGTATTCCGGGCATCCTGATGTTCATCGCCACCTTCGTGTTCTGGCTGGGCCGCAAGCGCTACGTGCTGGTGCCGTTGCCGCCGAAGGACCCGCATTCGTTCGCCAATGTGGTGCGCACCGCGCTGACCACGCGGGTGGCCGACCAGGGCCGTCCGGGCCTGGTGATCGCCGTGCTCGGCCTGGTGCTGGCGGTGGCCTCGTTCGGCCTGGTCGGCTCGCTCGGCATCGTGATCTGCCTGTGCCTGGCGCTGGTCTCGATCCTGGCAGGCATCGGTGGTGGCACCTGGCTGCAGCTGGACCGCGCGCGCGGCCAGCATCCGGCCGAAGCCGTGGAAGGCGTGCGCTCGGTGCTGCGCGTGCTGGTGATCTTCGCCCTGACCACGCCGTTCTTCTCGCTGTTCGACCAGAAAGCCTCGACCTGGGTGCTGCAGGGCCAGCAGATGCAGATGCCGAGCTGGTTCACCGCCTCGCAGATGCAGGCGCTGAACCCGTTGCTGGTGATGATCCTGATTCCGTTCAACAACCTGGTGCTGTACCCGGCCCTGCGCCGCTTCGGTTTCGAGCCCACCGCGCTGCGCCGGATGACCGCCGGCATCGCTTTCAGCGGCCTGGCCTGGATCGTGGTGGGTGGCATCCAGGTGGTGATGGATGGCGGCAATGCGATGTCGATCTTCTGGCAGATGCTGCCTTATGCGCTGCTGACCTTCGGTGAGGTGCTGGTCTCGGCCACCGGCCTGGAGTTCGCCTACAGCCAGGCCCCGCAGGCGATGAAGGGCGTGGTGATGAGCTTCTGGAACCTGACCACCACCATCGGCAACCTGTGGGTGCTGCTGTCCAATGCGGCCGTACGCAACGAGACGGTGACCCACCAGATCGCGGGGACCGGGTTGAGCGAGGCGGCATTCCTGATGTTCTTCTTCGCCGGCTTCGCCTTCATCGCGGCGTTGGCCTTTGGTTGGTATGCACGACGCTATCGTATGGTCGACAACTACCGCACCGCCTGAGCCTGACATGACCCCCGTCAATCTGCTGTTGATCGCCATCACCGCCATCCTGTCGTGGATGGCGTTCAACAACCGCAAGCTGGCCGACCGCCTGATCCTGTGGCCGCCGGCGGTGGATCGCCACCGCCAGTACGACCGCCTGATCACCTACGGCTTCATCCATGCCGACTGGTCGCACCTGATCTTCAACATGATCACCCTGTTCTTCTTCGGGGGGTTCATCGAGAGCGTGATGGTGCAGCTGACCGGCAGCTACCTGGTCTATCCGGCGTTCTACGTCGGTGCGTTGCTGGTCTCGATCCTGCCCAGCTACCTGAAGAACCAGAAGAACCCGAACTACCTCAGCCTCGGTGCGTCCGGGGCGGTGTCGGCGGTGCTGTTCGCCTTCATCCTGATCAAGCCGTGGTCGATCATCCTGGTGTTCTTCATCCCGGCGCCGGCGATCGTCTATGCCGCGTTCTACGTCGGCTACAGCATCTGGATGGACAAGCGCGGTGGCGATCGCATCAACCACAGCGCGCACCTGGCCGGTGCGGCGTTCGGCGTGATCTTCATGCTGGCCATGCAGCCGAGCATCTTCAGTCACTTCCTGCGCGAACTGTCCAACCCGACCTTCCGCCTCGGCGGCGGCTGAGGGTGGCCGGGGTCGGATCCACTGGATCCGACCCCCGGGGCCGCGGCCCCGCTCCGGGTCAGGCCCGGGTCTGCTGACCGTAGGTATCGAGCAGGCGGGAGAACACTTCCTCGCCGATGCTCTGGAACGCCTGGTCTTCGGTCTGTCCCTCCACGGCCAGTTGCAGCAGGCCCTCCAGCAGGGCGTGATCGGTATCGGATTGGGAATCGCTGGGGTGCATCACGGGCCTCCACGGCAGATCGCTTGGTCAACTGTCGCAAGGGGCATGCCAGGCTGGCGCACCCCTGCAGAGGGGTTAGCGGCCGGTTGGCCTGAAGCTTGAGGGCAACAACTGACGCAACGGGCGCAGACTTGTCCCTGTTCAGACTTCACGCGATCATGGCGCCCGCGTGCGCACCATCCACGCAGTCGCCGCAGGAGACAGTCCCATGGCTTCGGTCACGCCCCCCGGTCTGGCTTACGAGGTCGAACACGATCAGGTCAACCACCGTTTCACCGCCCGTGTGCGTGGGCAGGTGGCACTGTTGGAGTACCAGATCAAGCGCAGGCGGATGGTCATCACCCATACCGAAGTGCCCGAGCCGATCGCCGGCCGCGGCATTGCCGGTGAGCTGACCCGGGTCGCACTGCGTTTCGCCCGTGAGCAGAAGTACAAGGTGGTGCCGGCATGTGCCTATGCCGAGGCCTTCCTGCAGCGGCACGAGGAGTACCACGATCTGCTTGTGGGCTGAATCCAGCGGGCCACCCTTCAGCCAGGGCAGGCGATGATGCATGAACATGAACAGGGGATCCCGATGAAGATTGGAAACAACCGGCCACTGCACGCCAGCGTGCTGGCCGGCGCTATGGGCGTGCTGTTGCTGGCCGGTTGCCAGCGCGAGAACGAGGCGGCTCCGGCCACCGATGCCGCACCTGCGGCCGAAGCCACCGGCACCGCCGAGGCACCCGCGGCGGAAGCGCCGTTGGATCTGCGCGATGTGATCGAGAACAACGAACGTGAAGTGGTCGGCATCAGCTACCCGGCGGGCATCGATCGTTATCCGGGCTTGGCACGCGCGCTGCAGGCCTATGCCACCTCCGCCCGCAGCGATCTGCAGCAGGCGCTGGACGGGCTGGGCAACGACAAGCCGACCATGCCCTATGAGCTGTCGCTGAGCTTCGAGAAGCTGCTGGAGACGCCGCAGCTGGTGGTGGTCAGTGCCGACGGCAGCCGCTACACCGGCGGCGCCCATGGCGAACCGCTGGTTGCTCGTTTCGTGTGGCTGCCGGCGCAGCAGCAGATGCTGAGCGCCGACAAGCTGGTGGCCGATGCCAAGGGATGGAAAGCGATCAGCGATTTCGTCGCCGACCAGCTGCGCGAGCGTGTGGCCACCCGCCTCAGCGGCGAGGACATGGACCCGTCGCAGCTGCAGGAATCGCTGCGCAATGCCTCGCGGATGATCGCCGACGGCACCGGTCCGCAGGCCGACAACTTCAGCCAGTTCCAGCCGCTGACCGACGACAAGGGACAGATCACCGCGCTGCGCTTCGTGTTCCCGCCCTACCAGGTGGGTCCATACTCGGACGGCACCCAGACCGCCGATGTGCCGGCCTCGGTGTTGTTGCCACACGTGGCCAAGGACTACGTGGAGCTGTTCGCACGCGGGTAACCGTAGACGAGGAGGTGACGTGGATACAGGGTTGCAGGAGCGGGTCACCGGCCTGCTCCACGAGGCCGGGGTCCAGATCGATGGAACCCGGCCGCAGGATATCCAGGTGCATGACCCGCGCTTCTTCGCGCGGGTCATCGCGCACGGGTCACTCGGCCTGGGCGAGAGCTACATGGACGGCTGGTGGGATGCCAACGTCCTCGACGAGTTCCTGTACCACCTGATGCAGGCGCACCTGGACGAACGGGTGCACGGCTGGCGCGAGGTGGGCGATGCCTTGAAGGCGCGCCTGTTCAACCTGCAGTCCGGGGCGGGCAGCTACGAAGTCGGCCGCCGCCACTATGACCTTGGCAATGACCTTTACCAGGCGATGCTCGGCCAGCGCCTGGTCTACAGCTGTGGTTACTGGCGCAATGCCGACGATCTGGATGGCGCGCAGGAAGCCAAGCTGGACCTGGTGTGCCGCAAGCTGGGGCTGCGTCCCGGGCAACGCGTGCTCGACATCGGCTGCGGTTGGGGCGAGGCGCTGAAGTTCGCCGCCGAACGATACGGTGTCAGTGGCGTGGGCATCACCATCTCGCAGGAGCAGGCCGACTTCGCCCGCAAGCTGTGCGCTGGCCTGCCGATCGAGATCCGGCTGCAGGACTATCGCGAACTTGACGAGCCTTTCGATGCGATCTTCTCGATCGGCATGTTCGAACACGTGGGCGACAAGAACTACCGCAGCTTCTTCGACGTGGCCCGGCGCTGCCTTTCGCCGCGTGGACTGTTGCTGTTGCATACCATCGGCAGCAACATTTCGCGCCACCGCACCGATCCGTGGATCGCCCGCTACATCTTCCCCAATTCAATGCTGCCGTCGGCGGTGCAGATCAGCCGGGCGTTCGAAGGGCGCTTCGTGCTGGAGGACTGGCACAACTTCGGTACCGACTACGACCTGACGCTGCAGGCCTGGCGGCGCAACGTGGAAGCGGCGTGGCCACGGCTGGACGCACGTTATGACGAGCATTTCCGGCGCATGTGGCGCTTCTATCTGGCCGGATCGATGGCCAGCTTCCGCTGCCGGCATGCGCAGCTGTGGCAGCTGGTGCTGTCGCCGGAGGGCGTGCCCGGGGGATATGTGGCGCCGCGGTGATCGCCAGGAATATCCATGCATGGCGTGGATCTACTGGGATCACGCAACCCTGCGGTAGATCCACGCCATGCGTGGATGGCGTACAAAAAAACCGCCCGGTCTCCCGGGCGGTTTTCGTTTCACGCTATGCGGTGCCGTCGATCAGTTGCCGGTGCCGGTCAGGCCACGCTTTTCCAGCAGCGGTTCGATCTGCGGCTCGTGGCCGGCAAAATCGCGGAACAGCTGCATCGCATCCACGCTGCCACCCTTGGACAGCAGGGTCGCGCGGAAGTGGTCGCCGTTCTTGCGGCTCAGGCCGCCGTTGTCGCGGAACCACTTCTGGGTGTTGGCGTCGAGCACTTCCGACCAGATGTAGGCGTAGTAGCCGGCCGAGTAGCCGCCCATGATGTGGCTGAAATACGGGGTCTTGTAGCGCGGCGGCACCGGCGCGTAGTAGATGCCGTCCTTCTCCAGCGCGGCGCGCTCGAAGGCCATCACGTCCTTGGCGGCCGGCACCTGGTCCGGGCCGATCTGGTGCCAGCGCTGGTCGAGCATGGCGGCACCGAGGTACTCGGTGGTGGCAAAGCCCTGGTTGAACTTGGCCGCGGCCAGCACCTTGTCCAGCAGTGCCTGCGGCATCACCGAGCCATTCTGGTAGTGCTTGGCGTAGTTCTTCAGGATGACCGGGTTGTCGGCCCACATCTCGTTGACCTGCGAGGGGAACTCGACGAAGTCGCGCGGCACCGCGGTGCCCGAGAAGTACGGGTACTTCACATTCGAGAACATGCCATGCAGGGCATGGCCGAACTCGTGGAAGGTGGTGCTCACTTCATCCCAGGTCAGCAGGGTCGGCTGGCCGGCCGGCGGCTTGGGAATGTTCAGGTGGTTGGCCACCACCGGCTTGAAGCCGGTCAGCTTGGACTGCGAGACGTACGAGTTCATCCACGCACCGCCGCGCTTGGAGGCGCGTGCGTACGGGTCGAAGATGAAGATCGCCAGCTGGCTGCCATCGGCATCGAACACGTCATAGACGGTGACGTCATCGTGGTAGACCGGCAGGTCGGTGCGCTGCTTGAAGGTCAGGCCGAATTCCTGGTTGGCGGCGAAGAAAACGCCGTTCTCCAGCACGTTCTTCATCTCGAAGTACGGCTTCAGCTGCGATTCGTCGAAGTTGTACTTGGCCTGGCGCACCTTCTCGCTGTAGAAGGCCCAGTCCCACGGCTCCAGCTTGAAGGTCGGCTTGCCGGCGGCCTTCTGTTCCTGGTCGATCATTGCCTGCAGGTCGGCGGCTTCGCGCTTGGCGTTGGCCACCGCTGCCGGGGCCAGCTTGCCGAGCATCGCATTGACCGCTTCAGGGGTCTTGGCGGTCTGGTTGGTCAGGTTGTAGGCGGCGAAGTTGGCAAAGCCCATCAGCTTGGCCTTGTCGGCGCGCAGCTGCATGATGCGCGCGACCAGCGCGGTGTTGTCGAACTCACCGCCGCGGCTGCCGCGGGTGGTGGACGCTTCGTAGATCTTCTGGCGCAGGGCACGGTTGGCCAGGTTGGTCAGCGGCGGCTGGCCGGTGGTGTTGAGCAGGGTGATCACGTACTTGCCCTCCAGGCCACGGGCCTTGGCGGCTTCGGCGGCAGCGGCGATCTGCTCCTTGGACAGGCCGTCCAGTTCCTTGACGTCGTTGACGGTGATCGCCGAAGCGTTCACTTCCGACTGCACGTTCTGGCTGAACTTGGTGCCGAGGTTGGCCAGCTCGGCGTTCATTTCCTTCAGCTTGGTCTTGTCGGCCTCGGACAGCTTGGCGCCGGCGCGCACGTAGTTGTCGTAGTACTTCTCGACCAGGCGAACGCCTTCAGCGTCCAGGCCCAGGGTGGTGCGGCTGTCATACAGCGCCTGGATGCGCGCGAACAGCTTGCCGTTCAGCGCGATCGCATCGCTGTGCGCGGCGAACTTCGCCGAATAGTCGGCCTGCAGCTTCTTGCGGGTGTCGTTGGTGTCGGCGCCGACCAGGCTGAAGAACACGGTGGTCGCGCGATCCAGGGTGTCACCGCTCTTTTCCAGGGCGATGATGGTGTTGTCGAAGGTCGGCTTGGCCTTGGTGTTGGCGATCGCCTCCACTTCCTTCAGCTGCTGTGCCATGCCGGCGTCGAAGGCCGGGGCGAAGTCGCTGTCCTTGATCTTGTCGAACTGCGGGAAATGCAGCGGCAGCGGACTGTCGGCGAAGAACGGATTGGCCTGCTGGGCATTGGCAGCGGCGGCCGGGGCGGCGGCGCTGGCCGAATAGGCGGGCAGGGCAAGGCCGAGGGTCATGGCCACGGCAAGGGCAAGGCGGGTGGTCAAGGTCGATACTCCGGTAAGGCAAACAAGGGCCCGAGGGTAACCCGGCCCGGCGCGCCCGCACTTGTGTCAAAAGGCATGTTGGCAAAGCCGCCCCGCAGCCGGGCCACCCCCTGGGTGGCTGCCCGGGTACCATGCAATCACCGCCCACGGCCATCCGCCATGACCACTGCCTACGATTTCAGCTTCCGCGACCTTGAAGGCCAGCCGCAGGCGTTGGCGCAGTACCAGGGCCGTCCGCTGCTGCTGGTGAACGTGGCCAGCCGCTGTGGCTTCACCCCGCAGTACACCGGGTTGGAACAGCTGTGGCAGGACTATCGTGATCGCGGCCTGGTGGTGATCGGATTTCCCTGCAACCAGTTCGGTGCGCAGGAGCCGGGCGATGCCGCGCAGATCCGCCAGTTCTGTTCGATCGATTACCCGGTCAGCTTCCCGCTGTCGCAGAAGATCGAGGTCAATGGCGAGGGTGCCGACCCGCTGTGGGCATGGCTGTCTCATGAGAAGCGCGGGTTGCTGGGCATCGCCCGCATCAAGTGGAACTTCAGCAAGTTCCTGGTCGATCGCCAGGGCCAGGTGGTGGATCGCTATGCGCCGACCACCAAGCCGGAGCAACTGCGCGGCGGCATCGAGGCGCTGCTTTGACCGGTAGCGCCGGGCCATGCCCGGCGACCGATATCCGCCGGGCATGGCCCGGCGCTAACGAGGCGGCTTATTTCTCGACGAACGCGCGCTCGAACACGTAGTGCCCGGGCGTACCGATGCGCGGCGAAGTCTGGAAGCCACGGCTGTCCAGCACGGTGCGCAGGTCGGCCAGCATCTGCGGGCTGCCGCAGATCATCGCGCGGTCGTTTTCCGGGCTCAGCTCGGGCAGGCCGAGCGTGCGCTGCATCTCGCCGCTTTCCATCAGCGAGGTCAGGCGGCCCTGGTTCGGGAACGGCTCGCGGGTCACCGCCGGGTAGTACAGCAGCTTGTCGCCGACCATTTCGCCCAGGAACTCATGCTCGCGCAGTTCCTTCTCGAAATAATCGCGATAGGCCAGGTCCTTTTCGTAGCGCACACCGTGGCACAGGATCACCTTGTCGAAGCGCTCGTAGGTCTCCGGGTCCTTGATCACCGACAGCCACGGCGCCAGGCCGGTGCCGGTGCCCAGCAGGTACAGGTGCTTGCCCGGGTGCAGGTCGCTGATCAGCAGGGTGCCGGTGGGCTTCTTGCCGACCAGTACCTTGTCGCCTGGCTTGATGTGCTGCAGGCGCGAGGTCAGCGGACCGTCCTGCACCTTGATGCTGAAGAATTCCAGCTGTTCTTCCCAGTTGGCACTGGCGATGGAGTACGCGCGCAGCAGCGGCCGCGCATCGGTCTCCAGGCCGATCATCACGAACTGGCCGTTCTCGAAGCGGAACCCGCTGTCACGGGTGAGGGTGAAGCTGAAGTAGGCGTCGGTCCAGTGGCGGACCTCAAGCACCGTTTCGGCGCCGAAAGCGGAGGACATGGGCGTATCTATCGGAAGTCGTCGGGACAATTCTATCTCAAATGAGACAGGTTCTCATTAGGCGGAACGAGAGGCGTTCTCAGCGATAACCGGCCGCCTGCAGTTCGAACAGCTCGGCATAGCGGCCGCCCTGTGCCATCAGCTGCTCGTGCGTGCCGCTGGCTTCGATCCGGCCATCGGCCAGCACCAGGATGCGGTCGGCCATGCGCACGGATGAGAAGCGGTGGGAAATCAGCACCGCAGTGCGATTATCCGCCAACTCCCTGAACCGCTGGAACACCTCGAACTCGGCGCGGGCATCCAGTGCTGCGGTGGGCTCATCCAGGATCATCACCTGTGCGTCGCGCATCCACGCCCGGGCGATGGCGATCTTCTGCCACTGGCCGCCGGACAGGTCCACGCCCTGCTTGAAGCGGCGGCCGATCTGCTGGTCGTAGCCGCCGGGCAGGGCAGCGATCACTTCCTCGGCCATGCCGCGGCGGGCGGCATCGGAGATCCGCGCGCGGTCGTCCATCGCTTCGACCTGGCCGACACCGATGTTCTCGCCGGCACTGAGGTTGTAGCGCACGAAATCCTGGAAGATCACGCCCAGATTGGCGCGCAGGTCGTCCAGGTCGTAGTCACGCAGGTCGCGCCCATCCAGCAGGATGCGGCCTTCGTCCGGTTCGTACAGGCGTGCCAGCAGCTTGACCAGGGTGGTCTTGCCCGCGCCGTTCTCGCCGACCAGCGCCAGTACTTCGCCCGCGTGCAAGTGGAAATCCAGGTGGCGCACGGCCCATTGCTCGGCATCGGGATAGCGGAAGCCCACGTCCTCGAACACGAAGCCCTCGCGGATCGGCTGCGGCACGCGCACCGCGTCCTTTCGCGAATGGATTTCCGGTTCGATCTGGAAGAACGAATACAGGTCGTCCAGGTACAGCGCCTGGCTGGCCACCTGCGAGAACCCGATCAGCAGGCCTTCCAGCAACTGGCGCAGGCGCAGGAAGCTGCCGGCGAGAAAGGTCAGGTCACCGATCGAGAAATCGCCACGCACCGTGCGCCAGGCGATATACGCATACGCGGTGTAGTAGCCCAGCGTGCCCAGCGCGGCCAGCAACGTGCCCCAGAACGCCCGCCGCCGGGCAAGCGCGCGGTTGGCCAGGAACAGTGCCGCCGACAGGCTGCGGTAGCGGTCGACCAGGAACCGGTGCAGGTTGAAGATCTTTACTTCCTTGGCCGTCTCCACGCTGGCACCGAGCTGGCGCAGGTAGTCCAGCTGGCGGCGCTCCGGCGTCCACAGGAAGTTGAGGCTGTAGCCGGCCGCATTGAAGTGCGACTCGCCGATGAAGGCCGGCACCAGCGCCAGCGCCAGCAGCAGGATCAGCCAGGGTGCGTAGACCAGCAGGCCGACGGCCAGGCTGGCAACGGTGATCGCATCCTGCACCTGGCCGAACAGCTGGCTCATCAGGTTCATCCGGCCCATGGTCTGGCGCCGTGCGCGGTCCAGCTTGTCCTGCAGGTCCGGGTCCTCGAAATCCTCCAGGTCCAGGGTCGCCGCATGTTCCATCAGGCGCACGCTGGTGGCGTTGGCGAACAGCTCCGACAACAGCGCATCGGCGTAGCTGACCAGCCGACCGAGCAGGTCCGAGGCGATCGCCAGGCCGAATTCCAGTGCCAGCAGGCCGAGCAGTGGATTGAGCAGGCCGCTGGACAGCGCCTCGCCCATCGGCGGAAAACCGGCTCCGTGCTGGCTCAGGTGCAGGGCGGTATCGATGATCAGCTTGCCGACGTACAACATCGCCACCGGCAGCAGCGCACGGATCAGGCGCAGGCCGAGGCTGGCCAGGGTCAGTGCGCGGCTGGTCTGCCACACCTGGCGCAGGAACGGCGGCAGGTTGCGCATCGCCTTGAAGCGTTGGCGCAGGCTGGGTTTCTTGGCGCCGGCAGCGCCGGCAATGGGAGAGGCGGGCATGCCGCCATTGTGCGCGCCTGATACGTGCAGGTGGGGTCAGGGCAGCCGTGTGGCCGCACGGGGTCGGATCCCTTTGCTGTGCAAAGGGCTCTGACCCCATCGGCCCGAATCGGGTCAGAGCCCTTCGCAATGCGAAGGGCTGGACCCACCCGCATCCACGCATGGCGTGGATCTACCGAGGCCAGCGCGAGACTGGCCCCGCCGAGAATCACGGCAGCGGCGGCAGCAGCCCAGCCCCCAGCCGGTTCCAGGCATTGATCACTGCAATGCCCATGCTCAGGTCACTGATGCCTTTCTCATCAAAGTGAGGTGCCAGCGCATCGAACGCCGCCTGCGACGGTGCGCCATCGGTCAACCGGGTCAGCGCCTCGGCCCAGCCCAGCGCCGCGCGCTCGCGGTCGTCGAAGAACCGGCTTTCGTGCCAGGCGGGCAGCGTATCCAGCTTGCGCGGCTCGATGCCGCCCTTGCGCAGCGCGGTGCCGTGCATGTCCATGCAGTAGCCGCAGCCATTGAGCTGCGAAACGCGCAGGAACACCAGTTCCATCAACGTCGGATCGATCGAACTGTCATGCACCGCCTTGCTGGTGGCCAGCAGGCCCTTGAAGGCATCGGCGGCCAGGCGGGTGTAGGGAACGCGGGGAGAGGCGTGGTCGGACATTTTCGGCTCCACGGCGGCCACGATGGCCGCCTTTCATTACAAGGACGCCGCAGCATCGCCGCGCGTGACAACCGACGGCAATTTGTTCGGATTGAGCACGCTGTAGAGATTGGCGATGCGGCCATCGACCACCTCGATGGTGGTGATCGAGTGCAGGTGGTCGCCTTCGAAACGCAGGATCGCCGGTTCGCCATTGACGTAGCCGAGCTGTGCCGGATGCGCCGCGCCGCGACGGGCGATGGCCCAGTACAGGCGGCCGATACGCTCGGCACCCCGCAGTGGTCGCACCGCCGCGGTGACCACGCCACCGCCATCGGAAACCAGCAGCGCGTTGGCATGCAGCAGGGCCTGGATGGCCTCGCTGTCGCCACGCTGGGAAGCGTCCATGAAACGCGCCAGCAGTTGCCGGTGCTGGCTGGCATCGGCATTGAAGCGCGGCCGCCCAGACTGCAGGCGCTGCCGGGCCCGGTGCACCAGCTGGCGGCAATTGGCCTCGCTGTGGCCGATCAGCTCGGCAATCTCGCGGTAGTCGTGGTCGAAGGCTTCCTTCAGCAGGAAGGCGGCGCGCTCCTCCGGTCCGAGCTGTTCGAGCAGGGTCAGGAAGGCCACGGAGACGTCGTCGGCCAGCGCGTGCAGCTGCGCGGGGCCGGGCGCCGGGTCGGGTTCGAGGGTGATCGCCAGCGGTTCGGCCAGCCACGGCCCGACATAGTGGGTGCGCTCACGCTTGGCTGCCCGCAGCCGGTCCAGCCCCAGCCGGGTGGTGGTGGTCACCAGCCAGGCCTCGGGGTCGACGATGGCGGCCGAATCGCTGCCGGCCCAGCGCAGCCAGGCGTCCTGGACCACGTCCTCGGCGTCGCTGCGGCTGCCAAGAAGGCGGTAGGCCAGCGCCATCAGGCGTGGGCGGTGGGTCTGGAAGGCGGTTTCGGCGTTCATGTGGGCAAGGACGCGCCAGCGGGGCGCAGCGTGACAGAGGGCAGGTCAGATCTTGCCGGCCAGCGGCCGGCACCACCACCCCACGGTCGAGGGAGGGGGTAAAATGGGCGGATTACCCCCGCCAGCCTTCAGCAAGCGAGCAATCCGTGACATCGATCAAGCAGGAAGACCTCATCCAGTCCGTCGCCGACGCGCTGCAGTACATCTCGTACTACCACCCGGTCGACTACATCAAGAACCTTGCCGCCGCCTATGAGCGCGAGGAGTCGCCGGCAGCGAAGGAGGCGATCGCGCAGATCCTGATCAACTCGCGGATGTGCGCCGAAGGCCATCGGCCGATCTGCCAGGACACCGGCATCGTCACCGTGTTCCTGGAAATCGGCATGGACGTGCGCTGGGATGACGCCACCATGGGCGTGGAGGACATGGCCAACGAAGGCATCCGCCGCGCCTACCTGTACCCGGACAACAAGCTGCGCGCTTCGGTGCTGGCCGATCCGGCCGGCAAGCGCATCAATACCAAGGACAACACCCCTGGCGTGGTCAACGTCAAGGTGGTGCCGGGCAACACCGTGGAGGTGATCGTTGCCGCCAAGGGCGGTGGCTCGGAAGCCAAGACCAAGTTCGCCATGCTCAACCCGTCCGACTCCATCGTCGACTGGGTGCTGAAGACCGTGCCGACCATGGGCGCGGGCTGGTGCCCGCCGGGCATGCTCGGCATCGGCATCGGCGGCACTGCCGAGAAGGCGATGCTGCTGGCCAAGGAAGCGCTGATGGAGCCGATCGACATCACCGAGCTGCAGGCCCGTGGTGCGTCCAACCGCATCGAGGAACTGCGTCTGGAGCTGTACGAGAAGGTCAACGCACTGGGTATCGGTGCGCAGGGCCTGGGTGGCCTGACCACCGTGCTCGACATCAAGATCAACGACTACCCGACCCACGCGGCCAACCTGCCGGTGGCGATGATCCCGAACTGCGCCGCCACCCGCCATGCGCACTTCACCCTGGATGGCAGCGGCCCGGTGATGCTGGACCCGCCGTCGCTGGAGGACTGGCCGAAGCTGACCTACGACGCGTCCAAGGGCACCCGCGTGGACCTGGACACGATCACCCCGGAAGACGTGGCCAGCTGGAAGCCGGGCCAGACCCTGCTGCTCAACGGCAAGCTGCTGACCGGCCGCGACGCCGCGCACAAGCGCATGGTCGACATGCTCAACAAGGGCGAGGAACTGCCGGTCGATCTGAAGGGGCGCTTCATCTACTACGTCGGCCCGGTCGATCCGGTGCGCGACGAAGTGGTAGGCCCGGCCGGTCCGACCACCGCCACCCGCATGGACAAGTTCACCGAGCAGGTGCTGGCACAGACCGGCCTGCTGGGCATGGTCGGCAAGGCCGAGCGCGGCCCGGCCGCAATCGAGGCCATCAAGAAGCACAAGTCGGCCTACCTGATGGCCGTCGGTGGTTCGGCCTATCTGGTGTCCAAGGCGATCAAGGCGGCCAAGGTCGTCGGCTTTGCGGACCTGGGCATGGAAGCGATCTACGAGTTCACCGTGGAAGACATGCCGGTGACCGTGGCCGTCGATTCCACCGGCGAGTCGGTGCACAAGACCGGCCCGCGCGAGTGGCAGGCCCGCATCGGCAAGATTCCTGTCGTGGTGGAATGATCGGCGCGGCGTCGACCACGCCCGTCCGATTTCAGAACGGCGCCCGGGTGGCGCCGTTCTTCGTTTAACGACTGCAACCGCGCGGCTTTGCTAGGGTGTGCGCGTTGCCAGGCAAGGGAAGCTGTTTGTGCGTCAAGGAATACACAATGTTTTCGCCGCAGTCGCCCTTGCCTTGATGGTGGGCTGCGCGCCGCAGTATTACGTCGAGCAACCCACCAGCGAGGCCGGCCGTGTGTGTGCGGCGGGGTGTGCGCAGCGGCACATGCAGTGCGCGGATCAGGCGCGTTCGATGGCCGAGATGGCGCAGCAGAGCTGTCAGTCGGGCAAGGAGCGCGTCATCGACAGATGCAGCGACATCGTTGACGAAAAGATGCGGCATCGTTGCGAGGGTGCACGTGGTGCCGGCGCATACTGTGCCACCGCATCCAATACGCGCGCCTGCGATGCGACCCGTGCGCAGTGTGTACTCGACTGCGGTGGATCGGTGAGCGAAATCCGTTCTTCCGGCAGTCTTCCGGTCTATTGAACAAGGAGCGTCCTGTGAACCTGTTGCGCACCCTTTCCCTTGTCACCCTGCTGGTCGTGGCCGGCTGCAGTACGTCGTCCTCGTCGTATGGCGGTGGGGGCGGCTTCAGCGCCGGTGCCCAGTGCCAGATGCAGTGCCAGGCCAGCTATCGCAGCTGCATGGCCGAAGGCCAGGGGATCGGCAGCCGCCAGTCCAGCTGCGAGCAGCAGGTGGCACCGACGCCGGACCAGCGCTGCAAGGACATCGAGCATCCGGAACTGCGCCGTTCCTGCGAGTTGAAGGCGCACGACTGCACGCTGCGCGCACCGATGATGGGCTGCGGCGAGCGTCGTGATACCTGCATGAGCACCTGCGGCTGACCACGCCGGGGACAGCGCGCATAATCAGCCGTTCCCCGCCCAGGACAGGTCCTATGCGCACCACCTTGTATGGTTCCACCAGCACCGCCTCGCTGGTGGTGCACTGGCTGCTGATCGAGCTCGGCATCGAGCACGAACTGGTGCTGCTCGATTTCGAAACGCGCGAGCACAAATCAGCTGGCTACCTGGCGCTCAATCCGGCGGGCAGGGTGCCGACCCTGTTGATCGACGACCAGGTACTGACCGAGGCGGCCGCGATCGCGCTGTATCTGGCAGACCGTCATCCGCAGGCAGGGTTGCTGCCTGCCGTCGGCACGCCGGCACGCGGCGAGGCCTATCGCTGGATGTTCTGGTGCGCCAACACCGTGCAGCCGGCATACCGCGCCTGGTTCTATCCGCATGAAGCAGCGGGTGGCGAGTGCATCGAGGCCGTGCGTACGATGGCCCGGCAGCAGTTGGAGGCGGCGTGGCAGCACGTTGCCGCACACCTGCAGGACGGCGGTCCCTACCTGCTCGGCGATGCGCCGGGCGTGGTCGATTTCATGCTGGTGATGTTGATGCGCTGGTCACGCAACATGCCCACCCCCAGCGACCACTGGGCGGCATTGAAGGCGTATGCGGATCGCCTGAAGGCGCGCCCGGCGTTCGCCGAGGTCTATCGCCGCGAAGGCATCACCGACTGGCGGTAACCCGTTCTGTAGAGCCGGGCATGGCTCGGCTCTACCAGAGCGGGGCGGGTTACAGGATCTCCAGCACCGTTTCCGGAGGCCGGCACAGGCGGGTGCCCTTCGCGGTCCGTACCACCGGGCGGTTGATCAGCCGTGGGTGGGTGGCCATCGCGGCCAGCAGGGCGTCGTCATCGCTTCCCTGCAGACCCAGTGCGGCAAACTCGGGTTCCTTGCTGCGCACCAGCCCGGTCGCGGCCAGGCCGGATTCGGCCAGTACCTGGCGCAGCGTGGCCACGTCGGGCGGGCTGCCGAGATAGTCGATCACCACCGGCTCGAAGCCGGCGTCGCGGATCAGCTTAAGCGCCCCGCGCGAGTTGCTGCACGCGGGGTTGTGCCAGATCGTCACATCCATCAGAACCACTCCAGCAGGGACACGCCCACGCCGACGTAGGTCGCCTTGTGGTTGTAATCGATCAGGCTCTCGCCATAGCCGTCGAAGATCTGCACATGGCCGCGCAGCAGGTTGCTGATCGGGAAGCCGTAGTCCAGCTGCAGCGCGCCGTGCGAGCGGTCACCGGTGCGCAACGAGTGGCGCGCCATCAACGAGACCTCGTGACCCTTGTGGTTCCAGGTCAGGGTCGCGTCGCCGCGGCCCATGTAGTCCTCGATGTCCGGGTTGTTGTCGTCGCTGCGGGTCTCGGGAATGCGGTACCAGGGACGCAGCACCAGTGCCCAGTTCTCGCGGTCGAGGCCGACGTTGAGGATCACCCGGTTCCAGCTGCGCGACAGCGGATCGGCACGGCCGTTGGACTGGTGGTTGAGGCTGATGCCGGTCATCCGCCCACGCCAGCCACCGATCGAGTAGCCGTTGCGGAACATCATCATCACTTCCGGCTCGTAGTTGGTCTCGCGGAACGGGCGCGAGTCCTCGCCGTTGTAGGCCTGCCAGCGCGAACTCTGGGTGTAGCCCGCCCAGATGTCGCCGTTGTCGCCGAACAGGCTCTCGGCGATCTTGGTCTTGAAGCTGATCTGGAACTTCAGCTCGGCGCTGTCCAGCACCTGCGGGGTGGTCACGCTGTTGGCCGGGTTCGGCGAGTGCGGCATGGTGTTGCGGTCGCTGGTCCAGAAGGCCGGCAGCAGGTACACAGGCTTGTACGCGCGCAGCTGGAACGGGCCCAGCTTGGAGTCCTCGGCCAGTTCCCAGCGGCTGTCCAGCAGCGAACCGCGGCCGGCATTGGCAAGTGCGCTGTCCGGCGCTTTGGAACGGAAAAGATCGCTGACACGTTCGCGCAGTTTTTCCTCGCCTTGGCTTACCCGCGTGGTGTCGCGCTGCTCACGGCGCGCCTGTGCGGCGGCTTCGGCGGCGGCGTCAGCTTCGGCGGTGGCCTGAGGCGTGCGCCCGAACTGGCGGTCGTAGCAGGCCAGGCGGGCAGCATCGGTCGTGATGGCCGCGCAGGCGGCCGGCGAGGCCTCGGCGCTGGGCGCGAATTCCTGGGCAGCCACAGGTGCGCTGGCCAGGGCCAACGCCAGCGGTGCAAGGCGGGGAAACAACGGAGAGAGGGTCATTGCAGCAGGCCCTTCGGAATGAATGCGGAAAGAGGGACAGTGTGGCGGCTGCATCCGGTAACGGCCAGCCCCACGGGTTTATGCCCGGCGTGTGCGTGCGCGCTGCGTGAAGGCCGCATGCCTCACAGGAACCAGGCGAAGGCGAACAGGCCCAGCATCGCGATCACCAGCGCCAGCTTCAGTGCCAGGCCCAGCAGGATGCCCAGCCAGGTGGCCAGCCCGACCTTGGTCGAGCGGCCGAGCTCACGGGTATGCCAGTACTCGCCCAGCAGCGCGCCCAGCAACGGCCCGGCGAACAATCCGATCGGCATGAAGAACAGGCCGACGATGCTGCCGATGAAGGTGCCCCAGAGCGCTTTGCGGCTGGCGCCCACGCGCTTGGCGCCAACTACGGTCGCCAGCACGTCGACCAGCAGCGACAGCGCGGTCAGCACGCCGAGGATCAGCAGAGTGGGCCAGCCGACATGGACGAAGCCGTCTGCCCAGGCCGCCAGCACCAGCCCGATGAAGACCAGCGGGATGCCCGGCAGGGCCGGCAGGACGATGCCGGCGATGCCGATGAGGACAAAAATGACCGCTAGCAGATACAAGATGAATGAGAGGTCCATGCTGTCCAGTATGGTTGTCTTTTTGGGGTTGACAGTGAAAGGTTTTTGCCAGTTGCTTTTTCGTTTTGGTCGGGTTAAGTTGCAGTCGCTGAGCTTGGCAAGGTCACCGTGGATCGTGGCCTGATGAAGCAAGATCGTTCCGATCCGCTGCATCGATGCACCTCGCTTCCCCCTTGCTTGTCAGCCGCCCAACAGGCGTATCCAACAACAAGTAGAGAGTCAAAGGGAGTTAGTGAGATGGCTGATCGCGAGAACGGTACCGTGAAGTGGTTCAATGATGCCAAGGGCTTCGGCTTCATCAGCCGGCAGAATGGCGAGGACGTGTTCGTGCACTTCCGTGCCATCGAGACCCAGGGCTTCAAGAGCCTCAAGGAAGGCCAGGCTGTGAGCTTTGAAGTGGTGCAGGGCCAGAAGGGCCTGCAGGCTGACAAGGTCCAGCCGGCGTAATACCTGCCGCTTGCCGGCATGAAAAAGGCCCGCGCAAGCGGGCCTTTTTTTGTTGCTCCGGTTCTGATCGGCCGGGGCCCGCTGCGGTTCAGCGCAGGATGACCTTGCCGTTGACCACGCGGACATAGGTGTTTTCGCGGATGCCGCCGAGGTCGCGCTGGTTGACCACGATGGTGCGGCCGTCATCCATGCGCACGCTGATGTCATACGTATCGCTGGTGACGTTCTTCTGGATCTGGTTGCCCGCCAATGCGCCACCCACGGCGCCGGCGGCGGCGGCGATGTTCTTGTTGCCGCGGCTGCCGCCGGTGTGGTCGGAGATCTCATGGCCGGCAACCGCGCCGACGATGCCGCCGAGGATCGCGCCGGTGGCGGAGGGCGCGGTACGGCCGGACTGCACGGCATTGATGCGGGTGACGATGCCGCAGTCGGCGCAGCGGCCCTGGTTGTAACCGGAGTTGTTGCCGTAGCCACCGTTGTTGTAACCGTTGTTGTAACCACCACCGCCGTAGCCCGGCGAGGTGGCACAGCCGGCCAGGCCGACGGTTGCAATGACACTGGCGGCGATGAGCTGGATCTTCATGGGGCATCTCCTGGCCGTGAAGGCGGGTGCGTTGGGTGGTACTGCGTCATGCAGCAGGGTGAGCGAATCCTCCTCTTTCCAACGTGAACAAGGCGCCAACCACCTCGGCCTTCGCCCACTCGAAGATGAATCAGCGGAAGTCCTGATGACAGGCCCGGCAATCGTCCTGCAGTGCCTGGACCTGCTGCGCCAACGCGTTGCAGTCGATGGGCGGGCTGGCCAATGCCGCATTGAGATCGGCCCGGTACTGGCTGGCGTGCTGCTGGAACTGCCGGCTGTCCTTCAATCCGGGGAAGGCCTCGTCCAGATCGTTGGACAGCAGGCGCAGCACCTGCAGGCGCGGGACGCTGTCGGCCAGGCTGCAGCGGTTCTGCTGCTGAGCCTGCTGCAGCAGATCCGCCTGTCGCTGCATCACCTGCATCAGGCTGTCCGGGAACGGATCGCGGCGTGCCTGCAGTGCGCGGCCGACCATCACCGTGGCAATCAGGCCGATCAGCAGGCCCAGGCCGAGCACGAACAGATAGCGGTAGGCGGTGGACGGGCGGCGGGGTGGGCTGGCACTCATGGCGGGCGCTCCGGGCGTGCAACGGTGGGTTCGGCGTCGTCGTGCTGTAGTCAGGGGACCTGCACGTTAAAATAGCCCGATGAACGAACAGGTCAAACAACGCTTCGCCGGTATTGAACGGCTGTATGGCGTCGGCGCGCTCGAGCGCCTGCAGGGCAGCCGTGTTGCCGTGGTCGGCATGGGCGGCGTCGGCTCGTGGGTGGTAGAGGCGCTGGCGCGCTCGGCGGTGGGCCATCTGGCCCTGATCGATGCCGATGACATCTGCGTATCCAATACCAACCGCCAGCTGCCGGCGCTGGAAGGCAACTACGGCCGCAACAAGGCCGAGGCCATGGCCGAGCGCTGCCGGGCGATCAATCCGCAGATCGAGGTCGACGCCGTGCAGGCGTTCCTGACCCCGGCCAACATGGCCGAACTGCTGGACCGCGGTTTCGACCTGGTGATCGATGCCTGCGACAGCTTCCGTGTGAAGGTGGAAACCATCGCCTGGTGCCGCCGCCGCAAGCTGCCGTTGCTGACCGTCGGCGCGGCCGGCGGTCGTACCGATCCCACCCTGGTGCGCATCCGCGACGTCTCGCGCACCGAGCATGACGCGATGCTGGCGCTGATCCGCAAGAAGCTGCGCAGCGAATTCAACTTCCCGAAGAATGCCAAGCGCTATTTCGGCGTGCCGGCGGTGTATTCGCTGGAAAACGTGAAATATCCGCAGGCCGACGGCAGCGTCTGTGGCCTGCGGCCGAACCTGGGCGCGGATGCGGCCCTGAAGCTCGATTGCGGCGCTGGCCTGGGCGCGGCCACCCACATCACCGGCGCGTTTGCGTTCGCGGCCGTCGGCAAGGCGCTGGAGATGCTGCTGGAGCCGAAGAAGGTGAAGGCCGAAGTGGTCGAGGATCACGCCGACGCGTGATCGATAGCGCCGGGCCATGTCCGGCGAGCGCACAGCGCGACCAGCACAATGCCGCCGGGCATGGCCCGACGCTACCGGTCAGGCGGGCAGGTTGAACAGCCGCCGTGCGTTGTCCGTGGTGGCCCGCGCCACGTCTTCAATGTCCATTCCGCGCAGTGCGGCGATGTGGCGGGCGATGACCGCCAGCCGCGCCGGCTCGTTGCGCTGGCCACGGATACCCGCGTCGGGCTGGTCCGGCGCATCGGTCTCCAGCAGCAACTGTTCCAGTGGCATCGTGCGGACAAGCCGCTGCAGGCGCTGCGCTCGCTCGTAGGTCAACGGTCCGCCCAGGCCAAGCAGGAATCCCAGCTTGTGCAATTGTGCGGCCTGTTCCGGGCTGCCGGAAAAACTGTGCACCACCCCGCGCAGGCCACCGATGTGGCGGATCGCGGTGATCACCGCATCCACTGCACGGCGGGCATGCACGATCACCGGCAGGTCAAACTCGCGCGCCAGCGTCAGCTGGCCGAGGAAATACTCATGCTGGACCTCGGCATCCAGGCCCTCGACGAAGAAATCCAGCCCGCATTCGCCGATCGCGCAGGGCCGCTCCTGGTCGATCCATTCACGCAGCTGCGGCAGGTGTTCGGGCCGGTGCTGGTCAAGGAACATCGGGTGCAGGCCATAGGCGGGGTAGAGGCCCGTCGCCTGCTGGCAGACCTCGCGCAGCTTTGGCCAGCTGGCCGCAGTGACCGCCGGAACCACCTGCATCTGCACGCCGGCAGCGCGCGCGCGCTCGATGACCGCCGCGCGGTCGCCATCGAATTCGCTGGCATCCAGATGGCAGTGGCTGTCGACCAGCAGGTTCAACGCTGCTCCAGGGGCGGTGGCGTGGTCGCGCTGCGATTCTTCCAGTTGGCCAGCAGCAGGGTGCCCAAGCCCAGCATCAGTTCGTCGACGAACGGAATCGGGTCGGGGATGAACAGGGTCAGCGCGAACAGGCCCGCGGTCAGCTTGAACAGGGTGGGGTAGCGCAGCCGGCGTGCCCATTGCAGGACCGGCAGCAGCATCGGGTTGGCCATGGCGGAGGTCCTCCTGGGGAATGTGCAAACGCTACCACGGGCCCAGCATTTCCAGATGCTGAATGGGTTACGGCGGTGAGCAGGAAATGTGGAGATTCCGTTCAGGCACCGCATGCTGCAATCTGGCCTGAGAACGTTGCGGACGGTCCGCAAGGAGCAGGTCATGAAAAGCACAACTACAACTGTCCTGGTCGCAGCGGGCGCGCTGCTGGTCGGTGGTATCGCCACCGCCGCCTTCATGAAGAGCGGCGACAAGTCGCCGGAGCAGCTGAGCGCCGGAAACCCGAGTGAATCGCGCCTGGTCGATGGCAATGCCACCGACGATGGCGCACGTGGCGACGCAGTGGACGCCAGTGCGCCGCGTGGCCTGGAATACGCCGATGTGCTGAAGGTCGATCCGATCACCGAGAAGCAGAAGGCCTATGCCACCGTGATCGGCACCGATCCGGTACGCGAGACGTCCACCACCCAGACCCCGCATGAGGTCTGCCAGGACGTGGTGGTGCAGGAACGCCTGCCCGAGCGTGACGGCAACGTCGGTGGCACCGTGGTCGGTGCCGTGGTCGGTGGCCTGCTGGGCAACCAGGTGGGCGGCGGCAATGGCAAGAAGGCCGCGACCGCTGCCGGTGCCGTGGCCGGTGGCTTCATCGGCAACCAGGTCGACAAGCGCCATGTGGGTGGCCGTGTGGTCAACCGCACCGAGCGCCAGTGCCACACCGAAACGGCGACCTCCGAGTCGAGCCGTGTCACCGGCTACAACGTGACCTACCGCAATGAAGACGGCACCACCGGCACCATGCGCATGGGCAGCAAGCCGGGCAACCGCATTGCCATGGGCACCAGTGACGTGGTCAAGGGCTACAACGTGACCTACCGCTACGACGGCGCAGAGAAGACCGTGCGTATGGACAACAAGCCGGCCAGCGATCGCCTGCCGGTGGTGGATGGGCAGCTGGTCACCCAGACGGCTGCAGCCGGCGACGCGACCGCGAACCGTCAGTAATCCTCCGGCAACATCGGTAACGAACAGGCCAGCCGCTGCTGGCCTGTTTTTTTTATGGGTGGGGTTCATCCACGCGTGGTGTGGCTCTACCATGACGCCATGAGCATCTTTGACCTGCGCATCGAAACCGAACGCCTGATCCTGCGTCCGCCGCAGCGGCAGGACTACGCCCCCTATCTGGCGTTCTGCGCTGATGAGGAGGTGATGCGCACGCTGGGCGGTGTGCAGGCACCCTCGGTGGCATGGCGCAGCTTCTGCAGCCTGGCCGGCGCATGGCAGCTGTTCGGCTTCTCGATGTTCAGCGTGATCGAGAAATCCAGCGGTGAATGGATCGGTCGCATGGGGCCGTGGCAGCCGCAGGACTGGCCCGGCACCGAGGTCGGCTGGAGCATCCGACGGGCCAGCTGGGGCAAGGGCTACGCACCGGAGGCGGCGATCGCGGCCATCGACTGGGCGTTCGATACGCTGGGCTGGGACGAGGTGATCCACACCATCGCCGAAGACAACGAGAACTCGAAAGTGGTTGCGCGCAAGCTCGGCAGCACGTTGCTGCGCATGGGGCAGTTGCCATCGCCCTATGAAGGCAAGCCGCTGGAAATCTGGGGGCAATCGCGCGGGCAGTGGCAGCAGCGCGCACGCTGAGCACTGCCCGGGAGTGTCGGCCGCTGGCCGGCAATCGCACGAATCCAGCTGCATCAAGGTTGCCGGCCAGCGGCCGGCACGACCGAATCGCCATGCTGCACCCGCGCTTGGCAATCGCCAAGCTGCTTGCCAGACTGCGGACAGCCGGCTGCAGGCCGGGACCTCCCTGGAGCAGGCAATGGTGGAAGAACGCATTGCGTTGACGGTGCATGGCATGTCGGTCTCGGGCAATTGCCACAAGGTGCGCCTGCTGCTGGAACAGCTTGGCAGCCGCTACCGCTGGGTGGAGGTGGACAGTGCCCACGGCCAGACCCATACCGCGGAATTTCTCGCTCTCAACCCCAATGCCAAGGTGCCGTTGATCGTGCGCGACGATGGCCGCGTGCTGACCGAGTCCAATGCGATCCTGTTCTGGCTGGCCGAGGGGACGCCGTATCTTCCCGCTGACGGTTGGCAGCGTGCGCAGGCATTGAGCTGGATGTTCTTCGAGCAGTACACGCATGAACCCTGCGTGGCGGTGGCACGCTTCATCCGCGGTTGGACACCGGCCGACTCGCCACGCCGTGCTGAACTGCCGCGCCTGCATGAGCGCGCTGCCAGCGCGCTGGCGGTGATGGAGCAACATCTGCGCCAGGCGCAGTGGTTCACCGGCGATGACTACGGTATCGCCGATATCGCCTTGTTTGCCTATTCCGATGTCGCCGCCGACGGTGGCATCGCACTGGATCCATTCCCGCAGGTGCGGGCCTGGTTGCAGCGGGTGCGAGCGCAGCCTCGCTTCGTGCCCATGCCTGCGGTGACCGCCGAGGTGCGCGCGCGGTTCAACGCACCGGATTGATTCCCCTGCAGCGTCGGGCGTGCTCGACCAGCGGAAGGGTCGCGCAGGCCCGGCGCCTTGGTTCGCAACAACGGCACGGAGGGTGTTCGATGTTCGCTGTGGTTCCTGATCCCATTCCCGCACGCATGCGCGGTCTCAATCGCGCCGAGGTCTGTGACGTCAATTTCCTCGAGGCCGTACGCGCCTGGCGCGGCATCCCGCGTCCGCGCCCGGCGCCGGATGCGCCGATCCTGCCGGGCAGCACCCTCACCGCCGCCGCCTTCGGCGAACTGTTCGAATCGCAGCTGCTCAGTCGCCAGCTGGACCTGATGGCGCGCGTGCTGCGCGTGCAGAACAAGGTCTTCTACACCATCGGCTCGTCCGGTCATGAAGGCAATGCGCTGCTTGCGCGCGCCTGCCGCCACACCGACCCCGCCTTCCTGCACTACCGTTCCGGCGCGTTCATGGCCGAGCGTGCGCGGCTGGTGCCCGGCATGGATCCGGTGCGCGACGCCGCGCTGTCCTTCGCCGCCAGTGCCGAGGATCCGGCCAGCGGCGGCCGTCACAAAGTGTGGGGCAGCAAGCCGCTGTGGGTGCTGCCGCAGACCTCGACCATCGCCTCGCACCTGCCCAAGGCGGTGGGTACCGCGCTGGCGATCGAGAGTGGCAGGCGCCTGAGCCAGCCGCTGCCGATTCCCGCCGACAGCATCGTGATGTGCTCTTTCGGCGACGCTTCGGCCAACCACGCCACCGCGCAGACTGCGTTCAATACCGCGATGTGGTCGGCCTATCAGAAACTGCCGGTGCCGATCCTGTTCGTCTGCGAGGACAACGGCCTGGGTATTTCGGTGAAGACCCCTGAAGGATGGATCGCAGAGCGCTTCAGCCGGCAACCGGGCCTGGACTATTTCTTTGCCGATGGCCTGGACCTGGCGGCCGGACACGCGCAGGTGCAGGCGGCGGTCGAGCATTGCCGGCGCATGCGTCGGCCCACCTTCCTGCACCTGCGCACCACGCGGTTGATGGGCCACGCCGGTACCGACTTCGAAGTGGAATGGCGCGCATTGGCCGAGCTGTGCGCGGCCGAGGCGCAGGACCCGCTGCTGCGCTCGGCGCAGATCGCGCTGGAATCGGGCTGGATGGATGCGGCGGGCGTCGAGGCCGCCTATGAAACCCTGCGCGCGCGCTGCATGGCCGCCGCCATCGATGCTGATACGCGGCCGAAGCTGCAGACATTGCAGGAAGTGATCACGCCGTTGGCACCCTATACGCCCGCAGCGGTGCAGGCCGAGGCCGAGCGCGTGGCGCCCATCGAGGCCCGGCAGGCGCTGTACGGCGGCGCCGATTCGCTGCCCGAAGGGCAACCGCCGCGGCATCTGGCGATACAGATCAACCATGCGCTGCAGGAGCTGCTGGGCAAGTACCCGCAGGCGCTGTTGTTTGGCGAGGACGTGGCGCAGAAAGGCGGCGTCTACACGGTGACGCGCGACCTGCTGCGCCGTTTCGGCCCGCGCCGGGTGTTCAACACGCTGCTGGACGAAACCATGATCCTGGGCATGGCCCAGGGGCTGGCCAACATGGGCATGCTGCCGATCCCGGAAATCCAGTACCTGGCCTACCTGCACAACGCCATCGACCAGGTACGTGGCGAGGCCTGCTCGCTGCAGTTCTTCTCCAACGACCAGTTCCGCAACCCGATGCTGGTACGGGTGGCCGGGCTGGGCTACCAGAAGGGGTTCGGCGGCCATTTCCACAATGACAATTCGATCACGGCGCTGCGTGACATCCCGGGGCTGGTGGTGGGCTGTCCGTCGCGTGGCGATGATGCGGTGATGATGCTGCGCACATTGGCGGCATTGGCCCGCGTGGATGGTCGGGTAGCGGTGTTCCTTGAACCGATCGCCCTCTACATGACCAAGGATCTGCACGCGGCCGGCGACGGCCAGTGGTTGTTCGACTACCCCGCGCCCGGGCAGGCGCTGGTGCTGGGCGAGGGCAGGGTGTATGCGCCGGACGCCAGCGATCTGGTGATCTTCACCTATGGCAACGGTGTGCCGATGGCGCTGCGCGCAGCGGTCGCCATCGAGCAGCAGCTGGGCTGGCAGGTGCGTGTGGTCGACCTGCGCTGGCTGGTGCCGTTGAATGCGGCCTTCATCGGCGCCCAGGCCGCCACCGCGCAACGGGTGCTGGTGCTGGATGAGGGGCGCCAGAGCGGCGGCGTCGGCGAGGGCGTGATCACCGCGCTGGTCGAGGCCGGCCATGGCCACCTGCCCGTGCGCCGGGTCTGCGGTGCCGATACCTATACGCCGCTGGCGGGGGCAGCAATGTTCGGGCTTCCAAGCGACAATGCGGTGATTGGCGCCGCCCTCGACCTGGCGCAGGAACCCTGATGCATGTGTGGATTGGCAGGTATGTTGTTGCCGGCGGCACAGACGCCGGCCGAGGTCCTGCAGGCGCAGGCGCTGGCCATGGGCCAGGCGCTGCACCATCGCGGGCCGGATGACGGCGGTACCTGGGTCGATGCCGCCGCTGGCATTGCCCTGGCCCACCGGCGCCTGAGCATCCTCGATCTTTCACCGCTGGGCCACCAGCCGATGGCCTCGGCCGACGGCCGCTATGTGATGGCCTACAACGGCGAGGTCTACAACTTCGCCACGCTGCGCGCCGAACTGGAGCCGCTGGGGCATGCGTTCCGTGGCCATTCCGATACCGAGGTGCTGTTGGCCGCGATCCTGCAGTGGGGCGTCGAGGACACCCTGCAGCGCGCCAACGGCATGTTCGCCATCGCCCTGTGGGACCGCCAGGAACAGTGCCTGTGGCTGGCCCGTGACCGGGTCGGCAAGAAGCCGCTGTACTACGGCTGGGCCGGTGATGCCCTGGTGTTCGGCTCGGAGCTGAAGGCGCTGTGGCAGCACCCGGATTTCGACAACGACATCGACCGCGATGCGCTGACGCTGCTGCTGCGGCTGGATTACATCCCGGCACCGCACAGCATCCACCAGCGCTGCTACAAACTGATGCCCGGGCGCGTGCTGCGTCTGGATGCGGCGGCGGTGGCGGCTGGAGCCAGCGCACATCGCCCTGAGCAGGCGCAGCGTCCGTACTGGGACGCGCGCGCGCGCATGCAGGCGGCACTGGCCGCACCGTTCCAGGGCCGCATCGAGGAGGCCGAAGAGCAGCTGGATGGCCTGCTGCGCGATGCCGTCGCACTGCGCATGGTTGCCGATGTGCCGGTGGGCGTGTTCCTGTCCGGCGGCACCGATTCGTCGCTGGTGGCGGCGCTGATGCAGGCGCAGAGCGGGCAGCCGGTGCACAGCTTCAGCATCGGCTTCAGCGGCTCCCACCACGACGAGGCACCGTTGGCCAGGGAACTGGCCACCCACCTTGGCTGCGATCACACCGAGCTGTATGTCAGTGGCGCCGATGCGCTGGCGGTGGTGCCGCAGCTGCCGGCGATGTTCGACGAACCCTTTGCCGATGCCTCGCAGGTGCCGACCGCGCTGGTCGCCCGCCTCGCCCGCCAGGGCGTGACCGTCGCACTGTCCGGCGATGGCGGCGATGAGCTGTTTTTCGGCTATACCCGCTATGTGCGTGCGCTGCGCAACTGGCAGATGCTGGGACGGGTGCCCGCGCCGCTGCGCCGCTGGATGGGTGCGCGTGCGCACCAGCAGGGCGAGGCGTCGCGCACCGGCGGGCTGGCCGCGTTGCTGGCCGAAACCGGCGCACGTGGCATCGGCGATGTGTATCGCAACCGCATCTCGCGCTGGCGCGATCCGGCGGCCGCGGTGATCGGTGCACGCGAGGCGGGCAGCTTCTACGATCTGGCCGATCCGCTGCATGGTGCCGGTACGCCGGCCGACGCGATGATGCTGGCCGACTTCGTCAGCTATCTGCCCGACGATCTGCTGTGCAAGGTCGACCGCACCTCGATGGCGGTCAGCCTGGAGGCACGTGCGCCCTTGCTGGACTGGCGCGTGGCCGAGTTCGCCTGGTCACTGCCGCTGGGCTTCAAGCGCAGTGAGTCGACCAGCAAGGTGCTGCTCAAGCGCGTGCTGGGGCGGTACGTGCCGCAGTCGATGGTGCACCGGCCCAAGCGTGGATTCGGCGCCCCGGTCAGTGATTGGCTGAAGGGCGACCTGAAGCCCTGGGCGGACGAACTGTTGCAGCCGGCGCGACTGGAACGCGAAGGCGTGCTGTCGGCCGCCGCCGTGCAGCCACTGTGGCAGCAGTTCCTGGGCGGCCAGCGCAAGTGGCACACGCACCTGTGGAACGTGCTGATGTTCCAGGCCTGGCAGAACCACTGGCGGCAGGTGCGTGCAGGCGTGAAGCGCGCTTGATCTTCACCGGCGGGGAAGGGCGCGGCGGCTAGGCTGGCCCTCCCGCACCGTGAGGAGTATGTCCTGATGTCCGTCCCCACCATTGCTGTATTCGTCGGCAGCCTGCGCAAGGACTCATGCAACCGCAAGCTGGCCCGCGCGCTGGAGAAACTTGCGGGTGACAAGGCGCGCTTCCAGTACGTGCAGATCGGCGACCTGCCGCTGTACGACCAGGATTTCGACGCCAGCTACCCCGCGCAGGGCACGCGCCTGAAGGGCCAGGTACGCGCGGCTGACGCCGTGCTGTTCGTGACCCCCGAGTACAACCGTTCCGTGCCGGGCGTGTTGAAGAATGCCATCGACATCGGCTCGCGCCCCTACGGCGACAGCGCTTTTGCGGGCAAGCCAGCGGCGGTGATCGGTGCTTCCATCGGCCAGATCGGCACGGCGGTGGCCCAGCAGCACCTGCGCAACAGCCTGGCCTTCCTGGACATGCACGTGCTTGGCCAGCCCGAGGCGTTCATCCACTTCAAGGATGGCCTGATCGATGCCGACGGCACGATCCACAACGAGGGCACGCAGACGTTCCTGCAGGGCTATGTGGACCGGTTCCTGGCCCTGATCGCGGTACATGCCAAGGGCGATTGACGCCAGCAGCGGCGGTTCCCATCTGCGATAATGGTCCGCTTCGGGCGTCGCAACGACGCCCGTCGCAGGCAATGCGACGCCCTCGCGCCAGTCTGGACAGGCTCAGGCGGATATCCCCCGTTCTTCCACGGCTTATCCACAGGTTTGTCCATGGCCGCCGGGCTCGGCGCATGCCTACACTCGTCTGGCCCCTTTTGCAGGAAACACCGCAGCATGTCCGCCCGTTCCGGCTTCCGTTCCAACCGCAGAGAGCGCGGCGATGGCTTCGATCGCGATCGCGATGAATCGCGTATCGACCAGTTGCGCGTGCCGCCGCACTCGGTGGAGGCCGAACAGGCGGTGCTGGGCGGCCTGATGCTGGCACCGGAGGCCTACGACCGGGTCAACGATCAGCTGACCGAGGGCGACTTCTACCGCCGCGACCACCAGATGGTCTACCGGGCGATCCGCGAGCTGTCCGAGCGCGAGCGCCCCTTCGATGCGGTGACCCTGGGCGAGTGGTTCGAATCGCAGGGCAAGATGGAGCTGGTGGGCGATGGCGCCTATCTGATCGAACTGGCCAGCACCACGCCGTCGGCGGCCAACATCGTGGCCTATGCCGAGATCGTGCGCGACAAGGCGGTGCTGCGGCAGCTGATCCAGGTCGGCACCGACATCGTCAACGATGGTTTCCAGCCCGAGGGCCGCGACAGCAGCGAGCTGCTGTCCGCTGCGGAAAAGAGCGTATTTGCCATCGCCGAGCAGGGCGCGCGCGGCCGTACCGACTTCGTGGCCATGCCCGGTGCGTTGAAGGACGCATTCGAAGAGCTGCGCAACCGCTTCGAGAATGGCGGCAACATCACCGGCCTGCCGACCGGCTATACCGATTTCGATGCGATGACCGCCGGCCTGCAGCCGACCGACCTGATCATCCTTGCTGCGCGTCCTGCGATGGGCAAGACCACCTTCGCCCTGAACATCGCCGAGTACGCGGCGATCAAGTCGAAGAAGGGCGTGGCAGTGTTCTCGATGGAAATGTCCGCATCGCAGCTGGCGATGCGCCTGATCTCTTCCAATGGCCGCATCAACGCGCAGCGCCTGCGTACCGGCCAGCTGGAGGACGAGGACTGGAGCCGGGTAACCGGTGCGATCAAGATGTTGAAGGAAACCAAGATCTTCATCGACGATACGCCGGGAGTGTCGCCGGAGATCCTGCGTTCCAAGTGCCGCCGCCTCAAGCGCGAGCACGACCTGGGCCTGATCGTGATCGACTACCTGCAGCTGATGAGCGTGCCGGGCAACAGCGAGAACCGCGCGACCGAAATTTCCGAGATCTCGCGTTCGCTGAAGGGCCTGGCCAAGGAACTGCACGTGCCGGTCATTGCACTGTCCCAGCTCAACCGCTCGCTGGAAACACGTACCGACAAGCGCCCGGTGATGGCCGACCTTCGCGAATCGGGCGCAATCGAGCAGGATGCGGACATGATCGTCTTCATCTACCGCGACGATTACTACAACAAGGAAAATTCGCCGGACAAGGGCCTGGCCGAGATCATCATCGGCAAGCACCGCGGCGGCCCCACCGGCTCGTGCAAGCTGAAGTTCTTCGGCGAATACACCCGTTTCGACAACCTGGCCCACGACTCGGTCGGTTCGTTCGAATAGCGCCGACGGCGTTACGGTAGCGCCGGGCCATGCCCGGCGGATCTGCTCCCCAGCGGCAGGTTTCATCGCCCCCCAACCGGGTTTCGTCGCAAACCGTTTGCGGGCGACAGGGCGGGGCAGCAACGTGGTTGCAGGCGGCGGGGTGCCGCCGAGGGAGCCTCTGATGAAGACCTTGTTTGCGCTTGGTGTCTGGTGCCTGCTGTTCGTGCTGTGCTGGCCGTTGGCGATCCTGGCGCTGGTCGCCTGGCCGTTCGTGTGGCTGCTGAGCCTGCCGTTCCGCCTGCTCGGCATCACCTTCTCGGCACTGTTCGCCTTCCTGCGCGCGCTGTTCATGCTGCCGGCACGCCTGCTGGGCGGCGGCCCAGTGACCGCATGAGGCCGCGCGTCATTGCGATGGTGGCGCTGCTGGTGGCGGCGCCCGCGTCCGCCAAGGAGCCGCCGTCGGCCTACCTGGAGCGCGGGCATGATCCTGCTTTGGCCGCCACCGCCGCGACTGCAGAGGATGCGCCCAAGGAATCCTGCCGGGTGGTGAAGGAGTGGAAGGCGGGGGAAATGGTCGTCCAGCACCGCATCTGTGACGATCCGCCGAAGAGGGCTGCCGCCAAGCCGGCACCGCGGCCGGTGCAGCGTTGATCCGCCATCTGCCGGTACGGCGGTGGTTTCAGGATGAGGGCGCCGCGGCCGCCGGCGGTGCCGGGAACACCTGTTCGCGCAGATCGCGGTAGACCATGATGATGCGGCCACGCGGGCGCACTACGAATTCAACCTGCAGCGGCGCGCCAGCGGTGGCTGCCGCCGGATGGGTCACCGTGCAGGGCTGCCTGATCCCACAGCGCCGCAGGGATACTTCCAGGCTGCCATCGCTGGCCGTGCGCACATCCGCGCCGGGTGAGTGGAAGAGCGTCTCGGCAGGCACGTGGTAGCGGATCAGCACGTCGCCATCGCGTTGCGGCATCACTTCGACCGGCTGCACCTCGGCTGCGCGGTAGTCGGTTCTGGCTGGGGTGGCAGTGCACCCGGCCAAGGCGAAGCCGAGCAGCAATGGCAGGCGGTAGAAGCGGGACAGGTGCATGATCGTACGGCTCCATGGAAATCGGCGGCGGCCACAGCATTCCCTGGCCGGTTGCATTGGGCCGGGTTGCAGGCGGGCGGTCAAGCGGCCAACAAAAAACCCCGCCGAGGCGGGGTTTTTCGTATCCAGCAACGCGGGCCAGTGGCCGGCACTACCCGATGGCTCAGTTCGCCTTGTGGATCGCGCGCTTGCTCACGGCCATCGCCGCGTCGTGCACCACTTCCGACAGCGACGGGTGAGCGTGGCAGATCCGCGCCAGGTCGTCGGCCGAACCGCTGAACTCCATGGTCAGCACGCCTTCGTGCACCAGCTCGGACACGTTGGCGCCCACCAGGTGCATGCCCAGGATGCGATCGGTTTCGGCGTGGGCCAGAACCTTCACGAAGCCTGCCGGCTCGATCATCGCCACGGCACGGCCGTTGGCGGCGAACGGGAAGCTGCCGGCCTTGTACGGGATGCCCTCGGCCTTCAGCTGCTGCTCGGTCTTGCCGACCCAGGCCAGCTCCGGCTCGGTGTAGATGACCCACGGAATGGTGTCGAAGTTGACGTGGCCCGGCAGGCCGGCGATCAGTTCGGCAACCGCGATGCCTTCCTCGAAGCCCTTGTGCGCCAGCATCGGGCCGCGCACGCAGTCACCGACCGCCCAGACGCCATTGACGCCGGTGTGGCAGTGCGCGTCGACTTCGATCTGGCCACGCTCGTTGATCTTGACGCCGGTACCTTCGGCCAGCAGGCCCTTGGTGGCGGCGCGACGGCCGACAGCCACCAGCAGCTTGTCCACGACCAGCGACTTCTCGCCTTCGGCGTCGGTGTAGGTCAGGGCGACTTCCTTCTTCTTGCCCTTGCCGGTCACTTCGGCCTTGGAGACCTTGGCACCCAGGCGGATGTCCAGGCCCTGCTTCTTGAATTCCTTGGCGGCGGTCTTGGCCACTTCGGTATCGGCCGCAGCCAGGAAGTCCGGCAGCGCTTCCAGGATGGTCACTTCCGAACCCAGGCGCTTCCACACGCTGCCCAGTTCCAGGCCGATCACACCGGCGCCGATCACGGCCAGGCGCGCCGGCACTTCGGTGAAGTCCAGGCCGCCGACGTTGTCGACGATGGTTTCGCCGTCGAACTTGGCGAACGGCAGTTCGATCGAATCCGAACCGGCGGCGATGATGACGTTGGTGCCCTTCAGCTCGACGACCGAGCCGTCATGCTGGGTGACCTTGACCACGTTGCCCGGCTGCAGTTCGCCGAAGCCGTAATAGGCGGCGACCTTGTTGGCCTTGAACAGCATGGCGATGCCGCCGGTGAACTGCTTGACGATCTTGTCCTTGCGGCCAACCATCGCTTCGACGTCCATCTTGGCATCCTTGAAGCTGATGCCGTGGTCGCCAAAGATGTGGCCCATGTTCCAGAACTGGCGCGAGGAATCCAGCAGCGCCTTGGACGGGATGCAGCCCACGCGCAGGCAGGTGCCACCCAGGGCCGGCTTGCCGTCCTTGCCCAGCGCTGCGTCGATGCAGGCGGTCTTCAGGCCAAGCTGGGCCGCGCGGATGGCAGCGTGGTAACCGGCCGGGCCGGCACCGATGACGACGACGTCGAATTGTTCAGCCATTGAAATAGTCCTTGTTGCATTACCAGAACCCCTCCGCGCAGGCGCGGAGGGGCGGGAGGTCTCTTACAGGCCGAACAGCATGCGGCCCGGGTTTTCCAGCTGGTTCTTGATGTCCACCAGGAACTGCACCGAGTCCTTGCCGTCGATGATGCGGTGATCGTAGGACAGCGCCAGGTACATCATCGGCGCGATCACGACCTGGCCGTTCTGGGCGATCGGGCGCTCCTTGATGGCGTGCATGCCGAGGATGGCGCTCTGCGGCGGGTTGATGATCGGGGTCGACAGCAGCGAACCGAAGGTGCCGCCGTTGGTCACGGTGAAGGTGCCGCCCTGCAGTTCTTCCAGGCTCAGCTTGCCGTCACGGGCCTTCTTGGCGTAGTCGGCGATGGTCTTTTCGATGTCGGCGAACGACATGCGCTCGACGTTGCGCAGCACCGGCGTGACCAGGCCCTTCTCGGTCGACACGGCGATCGAGATGTCCGAGTAGCCGTGGTAGATGATGTCGTCGCCGTCGATGGAGGCATTGACCAGCGGGAAGCGCTGCAGCGCGTTGGCGGCGGCCTTCACGAAGAAGCTCATGAAGCCGAGCTTGATGCCGTGTGCCTTGACGAACTCGTCCTGCAGTTCCTTGCGCGCCGCCGACACCTTGGACAGGTCGACTTCGTTGAAGGTGGTCAGCATGGCGGTGGAGTTCTTCGACTCCATCAGGCGCTCGGCGATGCGCTTGCGGATGCGGGTCATCGGCACGCGTTCTTCCGGACGTGCGCCACCGGCCTTGCCGGCGCCGCCGTTGCGGGCGAAGTTGACGATGTCTTCCTTGGTGACGGCGCCGCGACGGCCGGTGCCGTCGACGTCGGCCGGGTTCACGCCTTCGGTGATGGCGGTGAAGCGGGCGCCCGGCGGCAGCGCGTCGGCAGCCGACTTGGCAGCCGGGGCCGGGGCAGCGGCGGCGGCCGGAGCAGCAGCGGCCGGAGCGGCCTCAGCCTTCTTCTCTTCGGCAGCCGGGGCCGGTGCAGCAGCCACGGCGCCTTCTTCGATGATCGCCACGACCTGGCTGGAAGTGACGGTGTCGCCTTCCTTGAACTTGATTTCCTTGATCACGCCATCGACCGGCGACGGCACTTCCAGGACGACCTTGTCGGTTTCCAGGTCAAGCAGGTTTTCGTCGCGCTTGACGGCGTCGCCCACCTTCTTGTGCCAGGTGGCGATGGTGCCGTCGGCGACGGATTCGGGCAGTACCGGGGCTTTGACTTCGGTGGCCATGCGGGAGCTTCCTGGTTTGTCTTCTAAATAGGGGGAGAGTTATTCAGCGAACGAGTCGTTGAACGGGTTGACCAGTGCATCGGCGACCAGCTGCTGCTGTTCGCGGACGTGGTCAGCCATGTGACCGGCAGCCGGCGAAGCCGAACGTGCGCGACCGGCGTAGTGCAGGCTCTGGCCATCGGCCAGGCAGAACTGCAGGTGGTGGCGGATCTGGTACCACGCGCCCTGGTTCTGCGGTTCTTCCTGCGTCCACACCACGTCGGTGGCCTTGCCGTACTTCTTCAGTTCGGCAGCCAGCAGCGCACGCGGGAACGGGTACAGCTGCTCCACGCGGATGATCGCCACGTCGTCCTGGCCACGCTTGGTCTGGTCTTCCAGCAGGTCGTAGTAGACCTTGCCCGAGCACAGCACCACGCGCTTGACCTTCTTGGCATCTGCGTTGGCATCGCCGATCAGGTGCTGGAACTCGCCATTGGCCAGCTCGTCCAGGGTCGACACGGCCAGCTTGTGGCGCAGCAGCGACTTGGGCGACATCACCACCAGCGGCTTGCGGGTGGTCAGGTGCTGCTGGCGACGCAGCATGTGGAAGGCCTGCGCCGGGGTCGACGGCACCACCACCAGCATGTTCTCCAGCGCGCACAGCTGCAGGAAGCGCTCCAGGCGCGCCGAGCTGTGTTCCGGGCCCTGACCTTCATAGCCATGCGGCAGCAGCAGGGTCAGGCCGGAGATGCGGCCCCACTTTGCTTCGCCGGCGGCGATGAACTGATCGATCACCACCTGGGCGCCGTTGGCGAAGTCGCCGAACTGGCCTTCCCAGATGCACAGGGTGTTCGGATCGGTGGTCGAGAAACCGTACTCGTAGGCCATCACTGCTTCTTCGCTGAGCAGCGAATCGATGACGGTGGCCTTCTCCGGCGAATCCACCAGCTGCCGCAGCGGCAGGTAGTAGTTGTCGGTCTTCTGGTCGTGCAGGATCGCGTGGCGGTGGGTGAACGTGCCGCGGCCGACGTCCTGGCCGACCAGGCGCAGCGCACTGCCTTCATCCAGCAGGGTGGCGTAGGCCAGGTTCTCGGCAAAGCCCCAGTCGCCCGGGATCTCGCCGGCAGCCATCTTGCGGCGGTCGTCGTACACCTTGGACACGCGCGAGTGCAGCTGCACTTCTTCGGGCACGGTGTTGATCAGCTTGGCCAGCGCGACCAGCTTGTCCTTGTCGACCTTCGTCGACACCGGATCGGACAGCTTGCCTTCCAGCAGCTTCGGCCAATCAACGAACAGCGGGCTGGTCGGCGGGGTCTTTTCGACCTTGGCCAGCTCGGTGGTCACTTCACCGGCATCGAGCTTCTCGCGGTACGCATCGACCATCGCCTTGCCGGCGCCGGCGGCGATCACGCCTGCCTTTTCCAGCTGCTCGGCGTACATCTCGCGGGTGGTGGCGTGCTTGCGGATCACCTGGTACATCAGCGGCTGGGTGATCGCCGGCTCGTCGGCCTCGTTGTGGCCCCAACGGCGGTAGCACATCAGGTCGATGACCACGTCCTTGGCGAACTTCTGGCGGAACTCGAACGCCAGCTGCGCGGCGAACACCACCGCTTCCGGATCATCGCCGTTCACGTGCAGCACCGGGGCGGCGATCATCTTCGCCACGTCGGTGGCATAGCGCGTGGAGCGCGTGTCCTGCGGATTGGAGGTGGTGAAGCCGACCTGGTTGTTGACCACGATGTGCACGGTGCCGCCAACGGCGAAGCCGCGGGCCTGCGACATCTGGAACAGCTCCATGACCACGCCCTGGCCGGAGAAGGCCGCGTCGCCGTGGATCAGGATCGGCATCACCTGCTTGCGCGCGGTGTCCTTGCGGCGCTCCTGGCGCGAACGCACCGAGCCGGCAACCACCGGGTCGGCGATTTCCAGGTGCGACGGGTTGAACGCCAGGGCCAGATGCACCGGGCCACCCTCGGTGGCCACGTCGGCGGAGAAGCCCATGTGGTATTTCACATCGCCGGCCGAAGCGTGCTCGTCGTGCTCGAACTTGCCTTCGAATTCGTCGAACAGCTTGCGCGGGTTCTTGCCGAGGGTGTTGACCAGCACGTTCAGGCGGCCGCGGTGGGCCATGCCGATCACCACGTCCTTGACGCCATCCTTGCCGGCGCTGCGGATGATGGTGTCCATCATCGGGATCAGCGAGTCGCCGCCTTCCAGCGAGAAGCGCTTCTGGCCGACGTACTTGGTGTGCAGGTAGCGCTCGAGGCCTTCGGCGGCGGTCAGGCGCTCCAGCGTGCGGCGCTGGGTGTCAGCGTCCAGCTGGTAGTTGCCACCGGCCAGTTCCAGCTTCTTGTAGATCCACTGGCGCTGCTCGACCTCGGAGATGTGCATGAACTCCGCACCGATCGAACCGGTGTAGGTCGCCTTCAGGCGCGCCAGCAGGTCACGCAGCTTCATGCGCGGCTGGCCACCCACGCCGCCGGTGCTGAACTCGCTGTTGAGGTCAGCATCGGACAGGTTGTGGAAGGGCAGGCCGAGGTCCGGGGTGTTGACCGGAGAGGCCAGGCCCAGCGGGTCCAGGCGGGCGTCCAGATGACCACGCGAACGGTAGGCGGTGATCAGACGACCGACATTGCGCTCGCGCTCATCGCCTGCACCGGTGCCGGTGCCTGCTTTCAGCGCATCCTTGGCCGCGTCCGCGATGTGGGAAATGACGGCCGAGTGCGGAATGTCGCCCGCTTCGCGGCCCTTGAAGCCGTCGAAGTAGGTTTTCCATTTGGGATCGACACTATCCGGGGAGACCAGGTACTGCTCGTACAGGTCCTCGACATAGGAGGCGTTGCCGCCGGCGAGTTGCGAAGATTGCGCAAACTGCTTCAGTTGATTGTCCACGATGGAGGGTGCTGATTCGCTTTGTGGGGTATGGCTTCAGAAGGACCCGGCACGAAGATGAATAGCCATGCACGGGCGCGTTCAAACGGCCAAATTGTACCCCCATCCGGACACGAAGGGGCAGCGACGAGGGCATCGGGCGTCCCCCGGTGTCGGTCCCAGACAGGTTGAGCGCACCCCGTCGCGGTCAGATGCCGAGTGCGCGCAATTCGCTGCATTCGCGCGAACGGTCCCAGACACGCTGCAATTGCTGCTCGAACGGCTGCGAACGTGCCGGCAGCGCGATTGCCGATTCGCCGTCGAGGCGATGGCCGATGAGACGAAAGTAGAAGTCGCCTGCATCGTTGAGCAGGCAGGCCGAGGCCAGGGCGCGATCGATCGGATCGGCGACCTCGCGGAACTGGATCACACTGGGAAGGCGCTGGAACAGCGCCAGCAGCGGCGCACCGGCACTGGCGATGGCTGCGGCGTCATGCACGATCACCCGCAGCTGCTTGTCGTGGCGGGCGGTGACGAAGCGGCGCAGGGCCGCCTGTACCGGTGGCGCATCCAGCAGGCCGGGGTCCAGCTGCCGGCTGTGCAGCCACAATCGACGGCGGGCGCGGTGGATGATCGCCGTGGTGATCGCCACCGCTTCAGCGCGGCTGTCGATGGCGGAAACGGCCTGCAGGCGGCGCCGCATCTGCTGGTGGCCAATGCCAGCTTCTTCGAATTCGGGGCCTTCCGGAAGGAAGCCCTGGCGGGCGTAGAAGTCGCGTGCCGGCAGCTGCGCATGCAGGTGCAGCTCGGCCAGGCCGAGCTGGCGCCCGGCCTGCACCAGTGCCTCAAGCAGGGCCTCGCCAATGCCGTGGCCGCGATACGCCGCCAGCACCGCCATGCGGCCGATGCGGCCATCCGGCGACAGCCGCCCGGTGCCGACCGGATGCCCGTCGGCATCCAGCGCCAGCACGTGGGCACAGACCGGATCCAGGGCATCGCGCTCCAGGGCGGCGTCGATGCCCTGTTCCTGCACGAACACCCGCTGGCGCACGTCGTGGATGGCGACGTGGGCCTCGGCGTGACTGACCTGCTGGACCCGCAGCGGGCTCATGGCTCAGCCGCGGCCGGCGTCGCTGTCGTCTTCGTCGTGGTCATCGAAGTTGACGATCACTTCAATACCGTCGTCGTGCACGGTCACCAGATGGACGTCATCGGACATCGAGTCAGCCTCGATCACCTCGACCTGCTCGTGGCCCTCGATCACTTCACCCAGCACCTCTTCCTCCTCGTCGGAGTACACCTCGTTCGGATCGATCAGCTGGAACACGCCGCCGACCAGCAACTGCTGGACCACCGCACGGCCCTTGTCGGACAGGCCGCGGTAGGCGGCGGCGTCGAGCTGCTCGGCACCTGCCAGGCGCTGCGCGTCCTTGACCGGCAGGGCGAAGTCCTGGCCACTGACATACAGGCTGGCACCGCGCTTGGCCCGGCGCCAGGCCAGGCGCGACCACGGGTGACGCTGCAGCAGCAGGCCCGACTGCAGGGCCTCCAGCACTTCTTCCTGCGGCGGCGCGGCCTGGTGGGCCATCACCTCGCCGGCGGCGCGGTAGGTGGTGATGAAGCGGCCGAACCAGTCACCCAGCTTGTCCGGATCGTTCATGCGGATGGCGTTGAGCGCGGTGATCACCCGCGCCATCGCCACGGTGTCGATCTCGTTCGGGTCGGCCGGTGCCTTCAGGTCGGCGTCCTGGTAGCGGATGTTCTCGTCGGCGTCGGCGATCAACGTGTCCAGATAGTCACTGATCAGCTCGGCCGAAGACGGTGCGCGCATGCCGAACGAGAACGTCAGGCACGGGTCTTCGGCAACGCCGTGATGCGGCACGTTCGGCGGCAGGTACAGCATGTCGCCCGGCGCCAGCACCCAGTCGTGGGTCGGCTTGAACACTTCCAGCAGCTTCAGTTCCACGTCGGGGCGGAAGCCCAGCGGCGGGCGCTTGCCCTTGATCGATTCACTGGCATCGATCTGCCAGCGGCGGTGGCCGTGGGCCTGCAGCAGGAACACGTCGTACTGGTCGACATGGGCACCGACCGAGCCACCGGTAGCGGCGAAGCTGATCATCACATCGTCCATGCGCCAGCGCGGCAGGAAGCTGAAGTGTTCGATCAGGGCGCGCACGTCCTTGTCCCATTTGTCCACGTCCTGCACCAGCAGGGTCCAGTCGTGGTCGGGCAGGGCGGGGAAGATGTCTTCCTGGAACGGGCCGCTGCGCACGCGCCAGCTGTCCTGGGCCTTGTCATGCTCGATCAGGCGGGCCAGCACGCCCTCTTCGCAGGCCAGGCCGGCCAGGTCTTCCGGCTGTACCGGGGTCTGGAAATCCGGGAAGGCATTGCGGATCAGCAGCGGGCGTTTCTGCCAGAAGTCACGCAGGAAGGTGGCCGGTGCCATGCCCAGCGGCTGGCCGCGGCGGGCGGTGACTTCGATCAGGGGGGAGGAGGACTTGCGGGCGGCCATGGGGGAGTTCCTTGCAGCGGAAAGCGGGAGGGGCGGCGTGGCGGGCCGCCAAGGGCTCCATTGTCCGACGTTCGATGGGATTGCGCACGTGTGCTGGTTTGTCGCGGGGTGTCCGGCCAACGGCGGAGCCCCTCGTGGCGGTCAGGCTCACAAGCAAAAGCCGAGCTTGGCCGGGCGGGTGGGCCATGCAGGGGACGCTGCAAGTACGTCCCTGTAAGCTCGATGGCGCCATCCATGGCGCCAACGCCCCTGCATGGCCCACCCGCCCGGCCCCTGACAGTTTCCTGCGGGGTCCGCCACGGAATGGAAGAAGAAAATCAAAGGCAACAGCGGGTCGCGCGCTGCGCTTGCTCCAACTGCCTTCGCCATAAACAAAGAGGGACGCGGCGAAGCCGCGTCCCTCTCTCAATTCCGTCCCGACAACCCAACGCTCTTCGATCCGTCACCGGGAATCTGTCAGAGGTGGGGCGGGATGGGCCAGCGGGACCGTTGGCGCCATGGATGGCGCCATCGAGCCCCCATGGATGGGTTCACGGCGTGTCCCGCTGGCCCATCCCGACCCGCCCAGCTAGCAGTAATCCAGAGCCGCTTTTGACGTTGCTGTTGCCGTTGCTGTTGCCTGCCGCAGGCAGCGCCCGCGGCCGCCGCCGCAAGGAAAACCCTTAAATCTTCTTCGCCAGCGACTCGGCCAGGCCGGTGTAGCTGCCCGGGGTCATCTCCAGCAGGCGCTGCTTGGCATCGGCCGGCAGCTCCAGCCCCTGCACGAAGGTGCGCATCGACTCGGCCGTGATGCCCTGGCCACGGGTGAGCGCCTTCAGCTGCTCGTACGGGTTCGGCAGCCCATGGCGGCGCATCACCGTCTGCACGGCCTCGGCCAGCACTTCCCACGCCGCATCCAGATCGGCGTCCAGGCGCTGCGGGTTCACCTCCAGCTTGCCCAGGCCCTTGGCCAGCGAATCCAGCGCCACCTGGCTGTGACCGAACGCGGTGCCCAGCGCGCGCAGCACGGTGGAATCGGTCAGGTCACGCTGCCAGCGGCTGATCGGCAGCTTCGCGCTGAAATGCTCGAATAGCGCGTTGGCAATGCCGAAGTTGCCTTCGGCGTTCTCGAAATCGATCGGGTTGACCTTGTGCGGCATCGTCGACGAACCGACTTCGCCTTCCTTCAGGCGCTGCTTGAAATAGCCCAGCGAGACGTAGCCCCAGATGTCGCGGGCCAGGTCGATCAGGATGATGTTGGCGCGGCGGGCGGCATCACCGATCTCGGCGATGTTGTCGTGCGGCTCGATCTGGGTGGTGTACGGGTTGAACACCAGCCCCAGCCCGGTCACGAAGCGCTCGGCGAAGGCCGGCCAGTCCACATCCGGGTAGCTGGCGATGTGCGCGTTGTAGTTGCCGACGGCGCCGTTGATCTTGCCGGTCAGTTCAACCGCGGCGATCTGCCGGCGCTGGCGCTCCAGGCGGGCGACTACGTTGGCCAGCTCCTTGCCCAGCGTGGTCGGCGAGGCGGTCTGGCCGTGGGTGCGCGACAGCATCGGCTGGCCGGCCTGGGCATGGGCCAGCGTGCGCAGTGCAGTGGCGATGCCGTCCAGGGTCGGCAGCAGCACCTCGCGACGGGCCTGTTCCAGCATCAGGCCGTAGCTGAGGTTGTTGATGTCTTCGCTGGTGCAGGCGAAATGCACGAACTCCAGCGCCGGCGCCAGCTCGGCATCGTCCTTCAGCTGTTCCTTGATGAAGTACTCCACCGCCTTGACGTCATGGTTGGTGGTGCGCTCGATCTCCTTCACGCGCGCGGCCTGGGCCGGGCTGAAGCCGTTGGCCAGTGCACGCAGGCGGACGATGGCAGCGTCGGAGAACGCGGCCAGCTCGACGATGCCCGGCTCGGCGGCCAGGGCCAACAGCCACTCCACTTCGACCGTGACACGGGCCTTGATCAGGCCGTACTCGGAGAAGATCGGGCGCAGGGCGTCGACCTTGCCGGCATAGCGGCCATCGAGCGGGGACAGGGCGAGCAGGGCGGATTCGGACATGTCGGCAGGGCTGGGACGAGCGGCGGGGCCGATATTCTACGACGCGTGGCCTTCGCATGCTCGGTAGCGCCGGGCCATGCCCGGCGGATGGTGGCCGCGCTGCGCGCTCGCCGGGCGCGGCCCGGCGCTACCCGTTCAATCGGCCCTGCGGATGAAACGATCTGGCCCGTCCTCGCCATCCCACGCTGCGGACAAGGGAGTATCGTTGTCGCAGCCGCCAGCCCGGGAAGCGACACCCTGCCAGCCGCCGCTTTCCTTTCCCCAACTGAAGTAGTGCGGAGTTGATGCAATGAGCAAAGCTGCAAGCAAGAGTGCCCCCAAGGGATTCCGGATCGAGCACGACAGCATGGGCGAGCTGCAGGTGCCTGCCGACGCCCTGTGGGGCGCGCAGACCCAGCGCGCTGTACAGAATTTCCCGGTGTCGGGCCAGCGCATGCCGCGCGGTTTCATCCGTGCGCTGGGCCTGGTCAAGGGCGCTGCCGCCGGCGTCAATGCCGAGCTGGGCCATCTGCCGAAGACCGTGGCCAAGGCCATCCAGTCTGCCGCGGCTGAAGTGGCGGACGGCACGTGGGACGCGCAGTTCCCGATCGACGTCTACCAGACCGGCTCGGGTACGTCCTCGAACATGAATGCCAACGAGGTCATCGCCACCCTGGCCAATCGCGCCGGCAAGGCCGGCAAGACCACGGTGCACCCGAACGATCACGTCAACCAGGGGCAGAGCTCCAACGACGTGATTCCAACGGCGCTGCGCGTGTCGGCCGTGCTGGCCACCCATGAGCAGCTGCTGCCGGCGCTGGTGCACCTGCGCAGGACGCTGGACAAGAAGGGCCGCAGCCTGCGCAAGGTGGTCAAGACCGGCCGCACCCATCTGATGGATGCGATGCCGCTGACCTTCGAACAGGAATTCGGTGCATGGTCGGCGCAGCTGGCCTCGGCCCAGGAGCGCATCGAGGACAGCCTCAAGCGCGTGCGCCGCCTGCCGCTCGGCGGTACCGCCATCGGCACCGGCATCAATGCCGACCCGCGCTTTGGTGCACAGGTTGCCAAGGCGCTGAAGCAGCAGACCGGCTTCAAGTTCGACAGCGCCGAGAACAAGTTCGAAGGCCTGGCCGCGCAGGACGATGCAGTGGAGCTGTCGGGCCAGCTCAATGCACTGGCGGTGGCCCTGATCAAGATCGCCAACGACCTGCGCTGGATGAACGCCGGCCCGCTGGCGGGCCTGGGCGAGATCGAACTGCCGGCACTGCAGCCGGGGTCCTCGATCATGCCGGGCAAGGTCAATCCGGTGATCCCGGAGGCGACGGTGATGGCCTGCGCGCAGGTGATCGGCCACCACACGGCGATCACCGTGGCCGGCCAGACCGGCAACTTCCAGCTCAACGTGACGCTGCCGCTGATCGCGGTGAACCTGCTCGATGGCATCGGCCTGCTGGCCAATGTGTCGACCCTGCTGGCCGACAGCGCCATTGCCGGCCTGAAGGTGCGCGAGGACCGTGTGGCCGAGGCGCTGGCGCGCAATCCGATCCTGGTGACCGCGCTGAACCCGATCATCGGTTACGAGAAGGCCGCAGCGATTGCCAAGCGTGCCTACAAGGAGCAGCGCCCGGTGCTGGACGTGGCGCTGGAAGACAGTGGCCTGGCCGAAGCCGAGCTGCGCCGCCTGCTGGATCCGGCCGCGTTGACGGCCGGTGGCATCCAGGCCGGTGGCGGTGGTGCCGGCGGCTGATCGAGCGGTGTGCGGGCCGAGGTCCGCACCCACTACAGGCGAGAAAGAAGAACGCCGCCCGGGAGGGCGGCGTTGTTCGTTTCAGCGACGGTCGGCGACGATGTTGCCGAAGGTCTCGGTGTAATCCTTGAACTCGGGAATGGTCTGCACCAGGTCCGGCGGAATCACCTGCATGCCCTCCGGCGGCACGATCTTCACCGGCTGCATGTTGGGGTCGGCCGGTGCGGCCACCAGCGTGTTCTGGCGCAGCACCTGCAGCTTGCCGAACATCGTCTGCAGCATCTGCTTCTGTTCGGCGTTGAGCGGGATCAGGATCTCGTCGATCTTCATCTGCCCGTCGGGCAGGATGATGATGTTCGGTGCCGGCTGGCGGCGCACGGTCACGATGCTCTCGCTGACGGAAATCTTGGGTTTGCCACGCTCGGCGCGGTGGTTGCGGTAGTCCTGGTCACAGCCGACCAGGCCCAGGCAGAGCAGGGCGGCCAACAGCAGAAACAGCTTTTTCATGGCGGTTCGATGAAGTGCATCCGGGGCTGCCATTGTAAGCCCGCCGGGGCGCAGCGGCCGGCAACGCAGGTGCGCGGCCGGCCGGGTGCGCTGATCTGTCACAGGGGTCAGCGGTTGACGACGGTGTCCTTGCCGCAGTCGTCCACATCGCTCTGGTCCATCGTGGCGTAGGGCTTGAACGCCGGCAGCGAAGCAGCCAGGGCCTGCTGGCTGGCCAGCATGGCCGGCATGCGGTCGCAGATGCGCTTGGCCTGCGCTTCGATCTTGGCGGCCTCGGCGTTGATCCGTTTCTCGATGCCTTCGCTGTCACCGCTGAAGATGCCCTTCAGTGCTTCACCGGCGGCGTTGGCGCCGAGCTTGGCGCCTGCCAGGCCGACATCCATGCCGTCCATCGCCACCGCCACCACGTGGCCGCGGTAATCAAGCAGCTGGCGACGCTGGCCATCGTCCAGCGCCACCGGCTTGCCACCGATCAGCAGCTGTCCCTGCGGGGTGATCTCCGCGCGTGGCTGGTTGTCGGCCGAGATATTGATGTTGCCTTCGGCGATTTCCCTGCGGGCGTCATCCATCGCCTCCTTGACGGTCTGGCCGGCGCCGCCCGCGGTCTCGGCCACCGCCTTGCCGGCGGTCTTGTCGGGGCTGGACGTGTCGCCACAGGCGATCAGCGGCAGGCACAGCAGGGCAGCAGGCAGCAGGCGCAGCAGACTCATGGCATTCCCCTCGGATCGGATGGTTGGACGTTACTTGCCGCGCGGCAGGGTGATGGTGCCGGACACGTTGCGATGCTGGACATCGCCGCTGCCGCTGTGCTCGACGGTGAGGTTGCCGCGCACGCCGTCGACATCGATGTCGCCCGAGCCGTGGCTGCGCACGCGGACGTTGCCGCCGACCTGCTCGATATCGACGTTGCCGGAGCCGACCACGCCGACCTCGACGTTGCCCTGCACCTGCTTGAAGCCGATGTCGCCCGAACCGACGGTATCCAGCCGCGCGTTGCCACGCACGTCGGTCACCTTCAGGTCACCGGAGCCGACGGTGCCGACGCTGGCATCACCGCCGATGTTGCGCGCGTTGACGTCGCCCGAACCCAGCGAGAGCAGGTTGAACGACGCGGCGCCATCAACGTCCAGGTCGCCCGAACCCACGGCGGCATGCACGCTGCCACGGGTGCCGCGGGCGATGCCATCACCGGAGCCCACGTCCATGCTCAGCGACTGCGCGTTCTCGATGCTGCCATCGCCCGAGCCGATCTTGAACTGCAGCGGCAGGTTGTCCGGCACGCTGCCACGGATGTCCAGCCAGGCGTAGCTGTTACCCATCGACAGCGCGTCGCGGCTGTCGCGGCGCAGGCTCACCACCAGCTTGTCGCCCACGCGGCGCTGGTCCAGCACCAGCTGGTCCAGCCAGTCCTTGTTGGACGCGCACGCGCGGCCTTCGAGCTGGCCGCCACCGGTGCTGGCGACCACCTTCAGGTCATGCTGGTTGATCTCGAACACCACCGCTTTGGCACCGGCCGCGTCGATCTTCAACGCGCGCGGCGCGGAGAACTTGCAGTTCGGTGCATCGGCGGCCAGCGCCGACAGCGGCAACAGCAACAGTGCAGTACAGGCAATCAAGGAACGCATGGATGGTGCCTCCAGGTTGACGATCAGATTTCGCCAGCGCGCTTGCGCAGGCGGATGGCGATGAAGATGAAGGCCACGCCGAAGGCCGCGCCGATCCACAGGTCGGGCATCGCCAGCGACTTGAGCTGGGCAGAGGGCGCCATCAGCGCCACGATCGAGTCCAGATCCTGCCTGGATTCACCGCCACCGGCGCGGTACAGCAGATCCATTCCCGGCATCGCACCCAGCAGCAGACGGCCGACGATGTGTTGCCAGAACCAGCCGGTGGTCAGGTCGAACAGGTGCATCAGCTTGGTGGTGCTGACGATGATGCCGGCGAACAGCGGCAGCATCACTGCCCAAAGGAACGGCTTGCTCCGTGCCCAGGCCGAGCACAGCAGCAGCCAGCCGGCAGTGGGCAGCGCCCACAGGGCGTACACCGGGATGGACACGAACATGCCCATGACCAGGCTCATCGGATTGGCAGGTCCCACGATCAACTGCATCGCATCGCCGCCGTGGGAGACCACCACCAGGCACAGTATCAGCATGAAAACGAGCAGGGTCAGGCTGGAAGCGATGATGGCGATGAGCGGTGCGACGATCAGTGCACTGAGCACCTTGGACAGTACGGTCTGGGTGTCCGACAGCGGCAGCGACTTCCAGAACAGGATGCTGCGGTCGCGGCGATCGTCATACAGGGCGCCCAGGCAATAGAAGAACACCACAAAGGCAAGCACGATCAGTGGCCAGGACGAGGTCAATACCATCGCCAGGTCCAGGCCGTTGCCCAGGTCGGCCATGTCCTTGGCGCTGATGTCGCGGGTCAGCACGGCCAGATCCAGGCCGTTGATGTTCACGCTCTCGCCGTCGATGTGCAGGCCGCCGTCGCGGGCGGCACGATGCAGGGCGAACAGGCCCAGGCCGATGCCGATGCCGCTCATCAGCAGCGAGACGATGCCGGCGATCACCGGGGCGTACAGGAAACCACCGCGGTTTTCCCAGTATTCGCGCTTGAGCAGCCAGCGCAGGGTGCCTGCGGGACTGACAGGATGGTTGACGGCATTCATGCGTAGGTCCCCTTCATGACAGCGACGAACAGATCGGCAAGGCCGGCGTTGCGGGTTTCACCCAGGCTGGCCAGCTGGCTGCGTGGCACCCCGTCGAACAGCAGGACGGTCTTGCCGAAGGCCTGGCTGCGCTCGTCGATGGGCTTCAGTGCGCGGGCGGTTTCAAGCTGGTCGGCACCGACCAGCAGTTCGGTATAGCGGTCGCCGACTTCGTCCATTTCCGCATTGAGGACGATGCGACCATCGCGGATGAACATCACGTCGGTGAGGATGTGCTCGATCTCTTCCACCTGGTGGGTGGTGACGATGATCGTCTTCTGCTCGTCGAAGTAGTCTTCCAGCAGGCGCTGGTAGAACTCCTTGCGGTACAGGATGTCCAGGCCGAGCGTGGGTTCGTCCAGCACCAGCACCTTGGCGTCGATGGCCATCACCAGGGCCAGGTGCAGCTGCACGATCATGCCCTTGGACAGTTCGCGCACGCGCTGCTTCGGCTGCAGCTTGGTGTTGGCCAGGAAGCGTTCGCAACGGGCGCGATCGAAGCGGGGGTGCACGCCGGCGACGAAGTCGATCGCCTCACGCACCTTCAGCCAGCGCGGCAGCACGGCGACATCGGCGATGAAGCAGATGTCGTTCATCAGATCGTCGCGGTGCACGCGCGGGTCGCGGCCGAGCACGCTCAGCTCGCCTTCCACCGAGGTCAGGCCGAGCACCGCCTTCAGCGCGGTGGTCTTGCCGGCACCATTGGGGCCGATCAGGCCGATGATGCGGCCTGCCGGAATGGAGAAGCTGGCGTTGTCGAGCGCGAGCGTGTTCTTGTAAGCCTTGCGAAGGCCACGGGCGGTAATGACAGCGTCGCTTGGCACAGCGGTAGTGGGACTGGCATTCATCAGAATTTCCCCTGGGGCAACAATTCGTCGAGACTCAGGCCCAGTCGCTGGATGCGTTCCAGTACGGCCGGCCATTCTTCATTGAGGAAGCGTTCGCGCTCGCTGCTGCGCAGCTGCGTGGCCGCCTGTTCGGTCATGAACATGCCCAGCCCGCGGCGCTTCTCGACCAGGCCTTCATCGGCCAGCTCCTGGTAGGCGCGCGAAACGGTGATGGGGTTGAGCTGGTAATCGGCGGCCACCTGGCGCACCGAAGGAAGGGCATCGCCCGGCTTGAGGATTCCGTCAAGCATCATGGCGATCACGCGTTCCTTCAGCTGGCGGTAGATGGGAGCGCCGTCGCTCCACTGGATGTCGCTCATATTCAGCTCCGTGGGGTCAGCGGCTGTGCGAACGAGAAATACGGCATGGACAGGGAGCTGTGCAGCCGACGCGGGGGGGAGGGGGAGGGAGCGGCATTCCCTGCCGTGGGTGCTGCTGCGTCCTGCGTACTGTCTTCGGAGAGGGTGGGGGAGGACGCGGCCGGCGGTGCCGGCATGGCCAGCCAGACCAGCACGAACAGGGTTGATACCGCGGTGACCGCGGGGGCGGCAAGGCTGCGACGCATCCGGCTGTTCATGGTTCCCCCTGTCTCAGGTGACTGGTGTTGTATGCAACTATAACACCGGCACGCCTGTGTGCAAGTCCTGCCCCCACCCAACTGATGGCAGGGGTGGTCACGGCACCGCAATGTTCGTTCAACCGCTTGATATGCATCGAAAAAGAGAAACTGCGGAGGCGCGTTTTCAGTCCGCCTCCCATTCAGCCATGTCCATGCTATGTCATCAGCAGCGGGCTGGGACGCGCGGCAGACTGCTTCCGCCACGCCGTGCAAAGCGCGACAACGCATGCGCTCCAGAGACGTGCAGACCCCGGTGCTATAGTTCGGCCGATTCCCGGCCGGTCACGGCCGGACCCCTGGAATGGCTACCGCGGACCGTCTCCCATGCCTTTGTCGACTGCCTCCTCGCGCCGCCTTCGCGGCCTGTCCCTGTTGACCCTGCTGGCCGCAGGCCTGGCCACGTCGGCCGCCGCTTCGGCCGCCGATCTGCTGGATCTGTCGTACCGGCCGCTGGCGGGCAAGCAGCAGGTCAACCTGCAGCAGCGTTACCACGGGCAGGTGCTGCTGGTGGTCAATACGGCAAGCAAGTGCGGCTATACCCCGCAGTACGAGGGTCTGGAAGCGCTGCAGAAGCAGTACGCCGGCAAGGGGTTTGCCGTGCTCGGCTTCCCGTCCAACGATTTCAAGGGGCAGGAGCCGGGTGATGAAAAGCAGATCCAGGATTTCTGCACGCTTACCTATGGTGTGAAGTTCCCGATGTTCGAAAAGGTGCACGTGACCGGCGCGCAGGCCACGCCGCTGTATCAGCGCTTGACCGCCGCCACCGGCGTGGCGCCGGCCTGGAATTTCCACAAGTATCTGGTCGGACGCGATGGCACGGTCATTGCCCAGTTCGCCAGCAAGGTCACCCCGGATGATCCGCAGCTGAAAGCGGCCATCGACAAGGCGCTGGCGGCACCGGCCGCACATTGAATGCCGGCACGGATGCCTCGACATCGACGGCATGCGTGCGACAATACGTGTTTTCGCGCCGACGTCGGCGTCCAGTCACTTCCAGGAATGCAGCGAATGAAAATGGGAATGCGCGGCGCCGCGGCGTCGGTTCTGATTCTGGCGATGGGCACCTCCGGTGTCGCCCTGTCGCAACAACCGGCCGCTCCTTCGGCCGCCAAGGAGACCGCACCCTTGAATTCCCCCAAGCAGAAGCTCGGCTACGCCATTGGTCTGGATGTGGCCAAGTCGTTCGCGCCGATCGCCGATGAAATCGATGCAGCCGCGCTGCGCACTGCCGTGGAGCGTTCCTTCGAAGGCCTGCAGCCGCAGATCACCCAGGAACAGGCCAAGGCGACCGATGCCGCCCTGCGCCAGGTGGTGATGGCCCGCAGCGGCCAGCAGGTGCCGGGCGTCGCGCCGGGCTCGCAGCCGGCGAAGGTTGATCGGGTCAAGGTCGCGCAGATGATCGGTGCTTATTCGGTGGGTCCGTCGCTGGCACAGCTGAAGGACGATATCGATACCGCTTCGCTGTTTGACGCAATCAACACTGGCCTGAGCAAGGGCCAGCCGAAGATGAGCGAAGCCGATGCCACTGCCACCATCCAGTCGTTCATGGGTGCCAAGCAGGCCGAGATGCAGGCAAAGGCCGCACAGGCAGCGCAGACCAACCGTCAGGAAGGCAACGCGTTCCTGGCCAAGAACAAGACCCAGCCGGGCGTGGTGACCACCCCGTCGGGCCTGCAGTACCAGGTGATCCGTCCGGGCAGTGGCGAGCGTCCGTTGCCCTCCAGCAAGGTGCGCGTGAACTACGAAGGCAAGCTGCTCAACGGCACGGTGTTCGACAGTTCCGCGGGCCGTGGCCCGGCCGAATTCGGTCTGGACCAGGTCATCAAGGGCTGGACCGAGGGCGTGGCCCTGATGCCGGTCGGCTCGAAGTACCGCTTCTGGATCCCGGGTGAACTGGCATACGGCGAGAACGGCACCCCGGGTGGTCCGATCGGTCCGAACTCCACCCTGACCTTCGACGTCGAGCTGCTGGGCGTTCTGCCGTAAGCCAACACGGAGTCAGCACGGATATGCGCGTTGCGATTTTTGGTACCGGCTACGTAGGTCTGGTGACCGGCACCTGCCTGGCCGACGTTGGCCACCAGGTGGTCTGCGTCGATATCGACCAGGCCAAGGTGGATGGCCTCAACCGGGGCATCATCCCGATCTACGAGCCCGGCCTGGAGCCGATGGTGAAGGCCAACCACGCCGCGTCGCGGTTGGTGTTCACCACCGACGCGGCGACCGCCATCGGCCACGGCCAGGTGGTGTTCATCGCCGTGGGCACGCCGCCGGACGAGGATGGCAGCGCCGATCTGCAGTACGTGCTGGCCGTGGCCCGCACCATCGGTCGGTACATTTCGGTGCCGACCGTGGTGGTCAACAAGTCGACGGTGCCGGTAGGCACTGCCGACAAAGTGCGTGCGGCCATTGCCGAGGAGCTGGCGGCGCGGGGGGCGGATATCGCCTTCGATGTGGTGTCCAACCCCGAATTCCTGAAGGAAGGCGACGCCGTTGCCGACTGCATGCGGCCTGACCGCATCATCATCGGTGCGACCAGCGCCGAGTCGGTCGCCGTGATGCGTCGCCTGTACGCACCGTTCAATCGCAACCACGATCGCGTGGTGGAGATGGACGTGCGTTCGGCCGAGCTGACCAAGTACGCCGCCAATGCAATGCTGGCAACCAAGATTTCGTTCATGAATGAAATCGCCAACATCGCCGAGCGCGTGGGCGCCGACGTCGAGCAGGTCCGCCAGGGCATCGGTTCGGATCCGCGTATTGGCTGGCACTTCATCTATCCGGGTGCCGGTTATGGCGGTTCGTGTTTCCCCAAGGACGTGCAGGCACTGGCGCGCACCGCGCAGCAGGCCGGCCTGGAGCCGAAGCTGCTGAACGCGGTGGAGGCGGTCAATGAATCGCAGAAGGGGCACCTGTTTGCCCTGATCCAGCGCCACTACGACAAGGGCGAAGACGAAGGCGTGCGCGGCAGGACGTTCGCCGTGTGGGGCCTGGCGTTCAAGCCGAACACCGATGACATGCGCGAGGCCTCCAGCCGCCGCCTGCTGGCCCAGTTGTGGGAAGGCGGTGCGACAGTGCGCGCCTACGATCCGGAGGCGATGCATGAATCGCAGCGGATCTTCGGCGAGCGCGACGATCTGGTGTTCTGTGACAGCGCCGACGATGCGCTGCAGGGCGCCGATGCACTGGTCGTGGTGACCGAGTGGAAGCAGTTCCGTAGCCCCGATTTCCAGATGCTGCGCGAGCGGCTGAAGGATGCGGTGGTGTTCGACGGCCGCAATCTGTACGAGCCGGCTGAAGTCGAGGCCGCCGGCCTTGCGTATTACGGCATTGGCCGGGGGCGTTCGCTGCATGTCTGAAGTACCGACCGAACGCGAGCAGGCGCTGGAAGCGCGCCTGGTCGAGCTGGAGATGCGCGTGTCCTTCCAGGAACACGCGCTGGCCGAACTGAGCGATGCACTTGCAGACGCGCGCATGGAAGGCAGCCGCAATGCCGGCATCCTGCGCGTGCTGCTGGAAGACCTGGGCAAGGTCCGCAATGCATTGAATTCTTCTGATCCGGCGAGCGAACCGCCGCCGCCGCACTACTGATCCATATCCTATGAGCGATACCCTCCGCGACCAGCTGATGGGCCTGGGCTTCAAGCCCGCGCCCAAGCCCGAGCGCAAGAATGATGCCCCCCGCCGTGATGGCCGCCCGCAGGGCAAGGGTGGCGCTGGCAATGGAAAGCCGCAGCACGCTGGCAAGGGCGAACACAAACCCGGCGAGCGGCGGGCGCATGGCAATGGCGGCCCGGGCAAGCCTGGCCAGCAGCGTGGCCAGGGCCACGGGCAGGGGCCGCGCAAGCCGCGTACCGCCGAGGAAATGGATCTGGCCAAGGCTTACGCGATCCGTGCGCAGCGGGAGAAGGAAGAGCGCATCGAGACCGAGCGCCTGAAGCAGGAAGAAGCCCGCCAGCGCCGCGAGGCCAAGGTGAAGCTGGAAGAACTGCTGAAGGACAAGAGCCTGAATGCCGAAGCGGCCGATATCGCGCGCCACTTCCCGTACGGCGGCAAGATCAAGCGCATCTACGTCACCGCCGAGCAGCTCAAGGCACTCAATGCAGGTGAACTGGGCGTGGTCCAGCTCAACGGTCGCTACCTGCTGGTGACGGCTGAAGTCCTCGCCCAGTCTGAGGCGGTGTTCGCCGCTTCGGTGGCGTTGAAGGTCGACCCGAATGCACCGGCCGAGGACGATCCGTACGCCGACCCGCAGTACCAGGTGCCCGACGACCTGGTCTGGTAAGCACCGACAAAAAGGGGACGGAGGGGATTAAGTCGTTTGTGCCAAGAACGACTTAATCCCCTCCGTCCCCTTTTTTCATTCCGGATCGTAGTCGAGGTTGGACGCCAGCCAGCGTTCGGCCTGGGCACGATCCACGCCCTTGCGGCGAGCGTAGTCGGCGACCTGCTCGCGACCGAGGCGGCCGACCACGAAATACTGGCTCTGCGGGTGGCTGAAGTAGTAGCCCGACACCGCCGCGGTCGGCAGCATCGCGAAGCTCTCGGTCAGTTGCATGCCGGCGTTGGTTTCCGCGCCCAGCAGATCGAACAACCGGCGTTTTTCGCTGTGCTCGGGGCAGGCGGGGTAACCGGGCGCGGGGCGGATGCCGCGGTACTTTTCGTCGATCAGCGCTTCGTTGTCGAGCGTTTCGGCGTGGTCGTACCCCCAGAATCCGGTACGTACCCGCTGGTGCAGGCGTTCGGCCAGGGCTTCGGCAAAGCGGTCGGCGAGGGCCTTCAGCAGGATTGCGTTGTAGTCGTCGTGGTCGGCCTCGAAACGGGCCACGTGCGCGTCGATGCCGATCCCGGCGGTCACTGCGAAGGCGCCGATCCAGTCCTGCTTGCCGCTGTCGGCCGGGGCGATGAAATCGGCCAGGCAGAAATCCGGGCGTTCGGCCGGCTTGTCCACCTGTTGCCGCAGGAAGTGCAGGGTGGCCTCGCCATCAGGATGCTGCACACGTACGTCGTCGCCGATGCTGTTGGCAGGCCACAGGCCGAACACGGCCTTGGCCCGCAGCCACTTCTCGTTGACGATGCGGTCGAGCATCGCGCGCGCGTCCTGGTACAGCTCGCTGGCCTGGGTGCCGACGATCTCATCGGTGAGGATCGCCGGATATTTGCCGGCCAGCTCCCACGCCTGGAAGAACGGCGTCCAGTCGATGTAGGGGACCAGCTCGGCGAGTGGGTAGTCATCGAATACATGCAGGCCCGGCTGCTTCGGTGCGGGTGGCGTGTACGCCTGCCAGTCGCACTGGAACTTCTGGCCACGTGCATGTTCCAGCGACACCAGGCGCTTGGCGTCACCGCGGTTGCGGTGGCGGGTGCGGATCTCAGCGTAGTCCGCCTCGTTGGCGGCGACGAACGCATCCCGCAGCTCGCGCGAGATCAGCGACTGCGCCACGCCCACGGCGCGCGAGGCGTCCTTCACCCAGACCGTCGGGGCTTTGTAGTGCGGGTCGATCTTCAGCGCGGTGTGCGCACGCGAGGTGGTCGCGCCGCCGATCATCAGTGGCAGGTCAAAGCCCTGCCGCTGCATTTCACGGGCGACATGGCTCATTTCTTCCAGTGACGGCGTGATCAGGCCGGACAGGCCGATGATGTCGGCCTGGTGCTCGCGGGCGGCATCGAGGATCTTCTGCGCCGGCACCATCACGCCCAGATCGATCACTTCGAAGTTGTTGCAGGCCAGCACCACGCCCACGATGTTCTTGCCGATGTCGTGCACATCGCCCTTCACCGTGGCCATGATGATCTTGCCGTTGCTCTTGGCGGTGTCGCCGCTGCGGGCCTTTTCGGCTTCGATGTAGGGCAGCAGGTAGGCCACTGCCTTCTTCATCACACGTGCCGATTTCACCACCTGCGGCAGGAACATCTTGCCGGCACCGAACAGGTCTCCGACCACGTTCATGCCGGCCATCAGCGGGCCTTCAATGACGTCCAGCGGGCGGCTGGAACGTTGCCGGGCTTCTTCGGTATCGGCGTCGACCCAGGCATCCAGGCCATGCACCAGCGCATGCGCCAACCGTGCGTCCACCGGCTTCTCGCGCCAGGCCAGGTCTTCGGTCTTCGCCGCGCCCTTGCTGCCCTTGTAGCGCTCGGCGATTTCAAGCAGGCGCTCGGTGGCATCAGAGCGGCGGTTGAGGATCACGTCCTCCACGCGCTCGCGCAGTTCCGGCTCCAGCTCGTCGTAGATCGGCATGGCGCCGGCGTTGACGATGCCCATGTCCATGCCCGCGGCGATCGCGTGGTACAGGAACACCGAGTGGATCGCCTGGCGCACGGTTTCGTTGCCGCGGAACGAGAACGAAACGTTGGACACGCCGCCGGACACATGGCAGTGCGGCAGCGTCTGCTTGATGATGCGGGTGGCTTCGATGAAGTCGACCGCGTAGTTGTCATGCTCTTCAATGCCGGTGGCGACGGCGAAGATGTTCGGGTCGAAGATGATGTCCTGTGGCGGGAAGCCGATTTCATCGACCAGCAGGCGATAGGCGCGGGTGCAGATTTCAACCTTGCGTGCGCAGGTGTCGGCCTGCCCGCTCTCATCGAAGGCCATCACCACTGCCGCCGCACCGTAGCGCAGCACTTTGCGCGCATGCTCGCGGAACAGCTCCTCGCCTTCCTTCAGCGAAATCGAATTGACCACGCTCTTGCCCTGCAGGCACTTCAGGCCAGCCTCGATCACGCTCCACTTGGAGGAATCGACCATTACCGGGATGCGGGCGATGTCCGGCTCGGACATGATCAGGTTGAGGTAGCGGGTCATCGCCGCTTCCGAATCGATCAGGCCCTCGTCCATGTTGACGTCGAGTATCTGTGCGCCGCTGGCCACCTGCTGCCGGGCCACGTCCACCGCTTCTTCGTAACGGCCTTCCTTGATCAGCTTGCGGAACTGCGCGCTGCCGGTGACGTTGGTGCGTTCGCCGACATTGACGAACAGCAGATCCGGGGTGATGACCAGCGGTTCCAGGCCGGACAGGCGGGTAGGGCGGACAGGCGTCATGATCGGCGGCAACTCAGCGGCAACAGGGGGACGTGCGGGAGGGGGCGGAGGTGTTCATGCCGCCTGCACCTGGGCGGCAGGCAGGGCGCGGGGCGGCAGCCCGGCCACCGCCAGCGCGATCGCGCGGATGTGGTCCGGTGTGGAGCCACAGCAGCCGCCGACCAGGTTGAGCAGGCCATCTTCGGCAAAGCCACGCAGGGTGGCGGCCATTTCCTCGGGTGTTTCGTCGTACTCACCGAATGCATTGGGCAGGCCGGCGTTGGGATGGGCACTGACGTAGCAGTCCGACACCTGCGACAGGGTTTCCACGTGCGGACGCATGGCATCGGCGCCGAGTGCGCAGTTCAGGCCGATCGACAACGGCCGTGCATGCGCGAGTGACGCCTGGAACGCCTCGGCGGTCTGTCCGGACAGGGTGCGCCCGGAAGCATCGGTGATGGTGCCGGAAATCATGATCGGCAGCCGCGCGCCACGTGCATCGAAGGCCTCCTCGATGGCGTACAGCGCAGCCTTGGCGTTGAGCGTATCGAAGATGGTCTCGACCATGATCGTGTCGGCGCCACCATCGATCAGGCCATCGATGGCTTCGCGGTAGGTGCCGCGCAGCTCATCGAAACTGGTGTTGCGGAAGCCGGGATCGTTGACGTCCGGGCTGATCGAAGCGGTGCGGCTGGTCGGGCCGAGCACGCCGATGACGAAGCGCGGCTTGTCCGGTGTGGTGGCCGCCACCGCATCGCAGCAGGCACGTGCGACGGCCGCACCTGCCTTGTTCAGCTCGTACACCAGGTGTTCGAGGTGGTAGTCGGCCTGGCTGACCGAGGTGGCGTTGAAGGTGTTGGTTTCCACCAGGTCCGCGCCCGCTTCCAGGTAGGCGGTGTGGATGCCGGCGATGACCTCCGGCCGGGTCAGCAGCAACAGGTCGTTGTTGCCCTTCAGGTCGTGGCCTTCGGGTGTGCCGCCGTGGTCGCAGCCGGGCCCATGGGCGTGGTCGTAACCGCCGGCGAAGCGCTCGCCCCGGTAATCCTCTTCCTGCAGGCCGTGGCGCTGGATCATCGTGCCCATCGCGCCGTCGATGATCAGGATCCGATCACGCAGGGCAGCGAGCAGCGATTCCACGCGTTCCGGGTGCAGCCAGGGCAATGCGGGCATATCGACCTCAGGGTTTGTTGGCGATCAGCGAGATCACTTCGAAATGCGGCGGGCGTTTTTCGCGGGTGACCGTTTCCAGGTTGGAGACCTGCAGGCCGGCCTTGTCGACGAACTTCTTCAGCTCCTTGTCGCTGAAGCCGAGGTTGACATGGCCATAAGCATCGACCGCGGCCTTGTGCTCGTGGCGGGCCAGGCTGCACAGCAGCAGGCGACCGCCCGGGCGCAGCACGCGCGCGGCTTCGGTGACCGCCTGCGCCGGCTTGCTGGCGTAGGTCAGGGCGTGCATCAGCACCACAAGGTCGAAGCTGCGGTCCTTGAAGGGCAGGGCATGCATGTCGCCCTCGCGGACTTCCACGTTCGGCAGGCGGCGCAGGCGTTCGCTGGCGGCGGCCACCACGCGCGCACTGGTATCGATGCAGATGTAGCGCCTGGCGTGCGGGGCGACCAGTTCGGCCAGCACACCGTCGCCGGAGGCGATATCCAGCACGTCGCCGGTTTCCAGCAATGGCAGCGCGGTGCGCGCCAGCGCTTCCCAGGTGCGGCCCGGGGAGTAGTGGCGCTCCATGTCGCCGGCCACGCTGTCGGCCCAGTTCTGGTCGGCAGCGCGGTGGGCGAGCACCGCCGCTACCCGTTCAGCATCCTGGCGCAGCAACGGGTCGTCGCTTCCGTTGCTCAGGGCATGCCACAATGCACGCTGCGCCGGGTCCAGCTGGGCCTCGTCGAAGCGGTAGTAGGCCGACACGCCCGCACGGCGGTCGCGCACAAGGCCGGCTTCCTTCAGGCGCGCCAGATGAGTCGATACCCGCGGTTGCGCCAACCGGGTGATGGCCGAAAGCTCGGCCACGGTCAGCTCTTCCTGCTCCAGCAGCGCCAGCAGGCGCACGCGGGTAGCATCGGCGAACACCTTCAGGCGGGTCGACCAGTCTTCCAGATCCATAAACATCTACCTATCGCGATATAGAGATATATTCGCTGACGGGGGGCTGCCCGGTCAAGCCGCCGCCAGGGTCGAGTCAGCCGCCAATGCCCCGCCCCCGGTACAATCGGCGAACCATTTTCCCGGGAGGGTGTTGTGGATTTCAGCTTTACCGAAGAGCAGTTGATGCTGCAGGACGTTGCGCGCCGGATCGCGCAGGAGAAGATCGCCCCGAGCGCGGAGCACCATGACCGTACCGGTGAGTTCCCGCTGGACAACATCCGCCTGCTGGGCGAGAACGGCCTGATGGGCATCGAAGTGCCGACCGAATACGGTGGCGCGGGCATGGACCCGATCGCGTACGTGCTGGCGATGGTGGAGGTCGCCGCCGGTGATGCTGCGCATTCGACCATCATGTCGGTCAACAATTCGCTGTTCTGCAATGGCATCCTGACCCATGGCAGCGAAGCGCAGAAGCAGAAGTACGTGCGCGCCATCGCCGAAGGCGAGGCCATCGGTGCATTCGCGCTGACCGAGCCACAGTCGGGCTCGGACGCCACTGCCATGCGTTGCCGCGCGGTCAAGCAGGCCGACGGCAGCTATGTCATCAATGGCAAGAAGAGCTGGATCACTTCCGGCCCGGTGGCCAAGTACATCGTGCTGTTCGCGATGAGCGAGCCGGACAAGGGCGCACGTGGCATCACCGCGTTCATGATCGACACCGACAAGGCCGGTTTCGGCCGCGGCAAGACCGAACCGAAGCTGGGCATCCGTGCCTCGGCCACCTGCGAGATCGAGTTCAACGATTACGTGGCGCAGCCCGAAGACGTGCTGGGGCAGGAAGGGGAGGGCTTCAAGATCGCCATGGGCGTGCTTGACGCCGGCCGCATCGGCATTGCCTCGCAGGCGATCGGCATCGCGCGCGCCGCCTATGAAGCGACCCTGGAGTATGTGAAGGACCGCAAGGCCTTCGGTGCGGCCATCGGTACCTTCCAGATGACCCAGGCGAAAATTGCCGACATGAAGTGCAAGCTGGATGCGGCGCTGCTGCTGACCCTGCGTGCGGCATGGGTGAAGGGCGAGGGCAAGCGCTTCAGCAACGAGGCCGCCATCGCCAAGCTGACTGCTTCGGAAGCGGCAATGTGGATCACCCACCAGGCCGTACAGATCCATGGTGGCATGGGCTACTCCAAGGAAATGCCGCTGGAGCGCTACTTCCGTGATGCCAAGATCACCGAGATCTACGAAGGCACTTCGGAAATCCAGCGCCTGGTGATTGCCCGCAACGAAACCGGGCTGCGTTGATTTTCCCGTGCCGCGCCGCTGCAATGGCGGCGCGGCAGTAGATCCACGCCATGCGTGGATGGCGTTGTGCCCAGATGGCATGCCCCTCTGGCTTTCCAGGATGCATGCTGCTGCAATGCGGATCGTTTTTTCTGGAGATACCGCATGATCTACCGCGGCTGGGGCTTCATGACGCTGGTGACGCCGATTGCAGGCATCCTGTTGCTGGCTTACTTCTTCCCGCACGACGGCGCCAAGGGCAACATCCCGCTGCAGCAGGTGCTGCTGGGTGGTGGCATCGGTGCGGCAGTGAACGTGCTGCTGGGGCTGTGGCTCAACCGTGCGCCGCGGCTGAAGGGGGAGGCCGCGCCCCATCATTTCTTCTTCGTGCCCATGCAATGGGTCGCATTGGTGATCGTTGCAGTGTGCGTGATGATCTCGCTGCTGCGCTGACACGTCGCCTTGGAGAGCGCCAACCAAGGTTGGCGGCTACCTGGCATGCCGCTGCTTTTGAATCCATGCCAACCTTGGTTGGCATGGATTCAAAAGCAGCAAAGAAAAAGGCCCCGGATCGCTCCGGGGCCTTTCTCGTTTCAATTTACCGCCGGATCAACGATCCGGGCGGTGGGCGCTTTCCGCATCACGCTGGCGGCCGAGGAATTCCTTCGACGGTTCATCCAGCTTGTCGCCCAGCATGCGGCGCACGACCACGAAGAACACCGGGATCATCAGCAGGCCGAGCAGGGTGGCGAACAGCATGCCGCCGATCACGCCGGTACCGATGGCGTGGCGCGAGTTGGCGCCGGCACCGGTGGAGATCGCCATCGGGATGACGCCCATGATGAACGCGAAGGACGTCATCAGGATCGGGCGGAATCGCAGGCGCGCCGCTTCGATGGTGGCATCGCGCAGGGTCTTGCCCGCCGCACGCTGCTCCACCGCGAACTCCACGATCAGGATCGCGTTCTTCGCGGCCAGGCCGATCACCGTGATCAGGCCGATCTTGAAGAACAGATCGTTCGGCAGGCCACGCATCATCGACAGGGCGAGTGCGCCCAGAACGCCAAGCGGTACCACCAGCAGCACCGCCACCGGGATCGACCAGCTTTCATACAGCGCGGCCAGGCACAGGAACACCACCACGATGGACAGTACCAGCAGCAGCGTCGCGGCGTTGCCTGCCAGGATTTCCTGGTAGGACAGGCCGGACCAGTCGTAGCCGAAGCCCGCCGGCAGGTCGTCGTTGACGATGCCTTCCATGGTCTGCATCGCTTCACCCGAGCTGGTGCCCGGTGCCTGCGAGCCGACGATGTTGATCGCCGAGTAGCCGTTGTAGCGGCTCAGCGACGGCGGTGCCGAGACCCATTCGGACTTGACCACCGTGCTCAACGGAATCATCGCGTTGGTGCCATCGGCATTGGTGGTCAGGCTGGACGGGCTGTAGAAGCTCTTCAGCGATTCCTGGCCAGTGCGGTACGGACCATCAGCCTGCATGGTCACGCGCTTGATGCGGCCTTCGTAGAAGAAGTCGTTGACGTACACCGGGGCCAGCATCAGCTGGATGGTGCTGTACACGTCCGACACCGACATGCCCATCGACTGCGCCTGCACGCGGTCCACGTGCAGCTGCAGCTGCGGGGCGTTTTCCAGGCCGTTCGGGCGCACGCCCACCAGGTGGTCCGGCTTCTGCGCGGCCTGGCCGAGCAGGATGTTGCGGGCCTGGGTCAGCTGCTCGTAACCGGCACCGCTGCGGTCCTGCAGCCACATGTCGAAGCCACCGAACTGGCCAAGGCCCTGCACGGTCGGCAGGTTGACCACGAAGATCTGCGCTTCCTTGATGCCGTAGAACGCGCCGTTCATGTTCTGGATGAATTCCGGAGCAGTGAACTTGCGCTCTTCCCACGGCTTCAGGCGGATGAAGCCCATGCCCACGTTCTCGCCGGAGCCGACGAAGCTGAAGCCGGCCACCTGCAGCATGCCTTCATAGCCATCCTGCTTTTCCAGGATGCCGCGCATCTGTGCGAACGCTTCGTTGGTCTGGCTCTTGGTCGAGCCCGGCGGCAACTGCACGATCGCCAGTGCATAGCCCTGGTCTTCCTCAGGCAGGAAGCTGCCCGGCATGCGGGTGAACAGGAAACCGCACAGCGCGGTCAGCACCACGAACAGGATCATCCAGCGTGGTGCATGGCGCACCGCGGAGGTGATGTGGCCCACATAGGTGTGGCTGATCTTGTCGTAGTACTTGTTGAAGGTGCGGTAGACGATGTTCGGGTTGTCGTTGTGCGTCGGCTTGAGGAACGTCGCGCACAGCGCCGGGGTGAAACCCAGCGCCAGGAACGCCGAGAACGCCATCGAGATGGCGATGGTCAGGGCGAACTGCTTGTAGATCTCACCGGCCGCACCGCCCTGCAGGGCCGAGGGGATGAACACCGCCGCCAGCACGACGGTGATGGCCACCACCGCACCGGTGATCTGGGTCATCGCCTTCTGCGTGGCCGGCTTCGGCGCCAGGCCTTCCTCGGTCATGATGCGTTCGACGTTCTCGATCACCACGATCGCGTCATCGACCACGATGCCGATCGCCAGCACCATCGCAAACAGGGTCAGCTGGTTGATCGTGAAGCCGATCATCCACATGCCCAGGAACGTACCCAGCAGGGCCACCGGGATGACCAGGGTCGGGATCAGGGTGGCGCGGAAGTTCTGCAGGAAGATCAGCATCACCAGGAACACCAGCAACACCGCTTCGAACAGGGTCTTGACCACTTCCTGGATCGAGATCTTGACGAAGGTGGTGCTGTCGTACGGCGAGAACCAGGTGACGCCGGCCGGGAAGCTGGGCTGCAGCTCGTCCATCTTGCCGCGCACCGCCTCGGCCACGTTCAGGGCGTTGGCGCCCGGCAGCAGCTGGATGGCGAAGGCACCGGTGGGCTTGCCGTTGTACTGGGTATCAAAGCCGTAGTTGTTGGCACCGAAGGCGACGCGGGCGATGTCCTTCAGCAGCACGCGCGAGCCATCGGCATTGGCGCGCAGGATGATGTTCTCGAACTCCTGCGGCGAGCTGAAGCGGCCTTCGGCCGACACCGTGGCGGTGAAGTGCTGGCCTTCCGGCGACGGGTCGGAGCCCAGCGCACCGGCGGCGAACTGCACGTTCTGCGCGCGTACTGCCGCCAGCACCTGGCTGGCCGACAGGCCATAGCCCTGCATCTTTTCCGGGTTGAGCCAGATGTTCATGGCGTACTCGGAACCGAACTGCTGGGTGCTGCCGACGCCGGGGATGCGCGAGACCTGGTCGAGCACGCGCGAACCGACGATGTCGTTCAGTGCGTCACGGTTGATCGTCGGCGTATCGGACTGCAGCGCCACCACCATCAGGAAGCCGGCGTTGGCCTTGGCCACCACCACACCCTGCTGGGTGACTTCCGAAGGCAGTCGCGGCGTGGCCAGCGAGACCTTGTTCTGCACCTGCACCTGGGCGATGTCCGGATCGGTACCGGTCTCGAAGGTCAGGGTGATCGACGCGCGGCCGTTGGAGGCCGATGAGGAGCTGAAGTACAGCAGGTGATCGATGCCGGTCAGCTGCTGCTCGATCACCTGGGTGACCGATTTCTCCGTGGTATCCGCACTTGCACCCGGATAGGTGGCCGAGACGGTCACCTGCGGCGGGGCGATGTTGGGGTAGGACTCCACGCCGAGGTTGAGGATCGCGATCACGCCGCTGAGCGAGATCAGGATCGCCACCACCCAGGCGAAGACTGGATGTTCGATGAAAAATTTAGGCATGACGGAAGGTCCCGTTACTGCTTGTTCGATTCGGTGGCGGCCGGCTCGGCCTTGTCGGCCTGGTCAGCCTTGGCCGGTGCCTTGGCGTCGGCCGGAGCTGCGGCAGGCGCGCCCGGAGCAGCGCCGCCGGCGGCAGGCTTGCCGTTGGCGTCCTGGCCCGGGGTCCACGGCTTGGCCGTGGCCGGCGTGCCTTCCTTGACCTTCTGCACGCCGGCGACGACCACCTTGTCACCCGCGGCCAGGCCCTCGCTGACCAGCCAGTTGCCGTTCTGCGCGCCGTCGGTCTTGACGTTCTTGCGGACGACCTTGCCGTCGGCACCCACCACCATCACATAGCCGCCGTTGGTGTCACGCAGCAGGGCCTGCTGCGGCACCAGGTAGGCATTGTTGCGCTCGCCCAGGTTGGCCTGGAAGCTGACGAAGGCGCCCGGCAGCAGGATCTTCTGCGGGTTCGGCAGCACCGCGCGCAGCGACACCGCGCCGGTGGCCGGGTCGACCGTGGTCGAGGAGAAGTCCAGCGTGCCCGGCTCGCTGTAGGTGCTGCCGTCGGCCAGTTTGACGTTGACCGTGGCCTTGCCGTCGCCGGACAGGGCCAGGGTGCCCTTGGCCTGCTGCGCACGCAGCTGGGTCAGTTCATCCACGCTCAGCGAGAAGTTCACATACAGCGGGTCGAGCTGGTCCACGGTGGTCAGCAGGGTCACATCGCCCTGGCCGACCAGCGCGCCTTCGGTGACCTGCTGCTTGTTGGCCACGCCACTGATCGGGGCGGTGACTTCGGTGTAGCCCAGGCTGATGCGCGAGGACGTGACGGTGGCTTCGGCCTGCTTGACCGCGGCCAGCGCGGTGCGCTCGGCCGACTCGGCATTGTCCAGGTCCGCCTTGGACACGAACTTCTGCGGCGCCAGCGAACGGGCGCGGTCAGCGGCGACCTTGGCGTTGGCGTAGGTCGCGCGGGCCGAAGCCAGCTGGGCCTCGGAGGCGTTGAGCGAGGCGCGCAGGGGCGCCGGGTCGATCAGGAACAGGGTCTGGCCCTGCTTGACCTCGCTGCCTTCCTGATAGACGCGCTTGAGCAGCACGCCGGGCACGCGGGCGCGCACATCGGCGCTGCGGAACGGCGACAGGCGACCGACCAGCTCGCGCTGCAGCGGCAGGGTCTGCGGCTTGGCGTCGATCACGCCCACCTCCGGCGGTGGGGGCGTCGGCTGTTCCGGCTTCTTGCAGGCAGCTACGGCGACAGCAACGGCGCACGTCAAGGCAAGGGTGCGGAGTGGGGCGGTCATCAGGAGGAACTCCGGGGTTGGTTTGAAGACGGGGCCGGCGAGGGCTGCGGCGCGAACGCGCGCAGGAAGCCATCGACGGAGAACTCTGCCCAGCGCCGACGCAATGCAGCGTCATCACGATGGGGGGTATGGAAGCGCTGTTTGTCGAAATCCTGACCGGCAATCATGCTCAGCAGCAGTTCGGCCATGAAGTGCGGGTCGTCATGCCGCAGCAGCCCGCGACTGCAAACGGTTTCAATCCATTCAGCAAGATGAAGTGTCAACGCGCCGGCGCCGTGCCGGTACAGCGTACGCGCCTCTTCGGGAAACTGTGCTGCATCGGCGGCGATCAGGCGGCAGGCCTGGCCGACGTGGGGCTGGTTGAAGTGCTCCAGGAAGTCGGTGGCGAACTGCAGCAGGCTGCCACGCAGGTCGTCACCGCGGAGTGCACGCAGCATGGCCCCGGTGGCGTGGCCGACGTGGCGCTGCATCACCCGCCGCAGCAGGGCCTGCTTGTTGCCGTAGCGCGAGTACAGGGTCTGCTTCGAGCAGCCTGCATGCTGGGCGACCGCGTCCATGCTCATCTGCATGCCCTGTCGGGCAAGCAGTTCGCGCACGGCGTCGAACACGCGCTCATCACGCGCGTCGAGGGCGACAGGAAGGTAGGCCGGATTCACGCGGTGGACTATACCGTCCAGTTCAGGATTGTGGAATCGCGCCGATGTTGCCGCATGTGTCTTCCGGTAACACGTTTTGCCGATCCTGTCGGCAACGCTGCGCGACTGCGACGCCCATACCGGTGCGAACTGAATAGGGCGTCTAAACCGCAGCAAACCCGAATCTGGTTATTCCGTCCTGCAGCAAGGCCTTTTCGTGCGGTAGGGCTACAATTTCATTTTCCCAACTGAGCAAGCGCGCCGCTCTGCCATGAAACCGCAAAAAACCGCAGCCAAGACCGTGAAAAACAAAAGCAAACCAGTTGAGTCGGAGGTCGCAGTGACCGCTGGTTTCTCCCTGGAGCCGGTGTACACGGCCTTGCGCAAGCGTTACCCCGCGGCCGCCCAGGCCGAGGCAGTGGCATTCGCAGCCGATTTCTACAAGCGCATGGAGGCCGACGAGTTCCCCCATCACAGCGCTGAGGAGTGGGCCGCGCTCGCAGCCGAAACGCTGGAGTTCGCCCGTGCCCGCAAGGCCGGCAAGGCCAATGTCCGCGTGTTCAATCCGACGGCGAAGGCCAACGGTTGGGAATCGCCGCACACCGTGCTGCAGATCATCAACGACGACATGCCGTTCCTGGTCGACACCGTGACCATGTCGCTGGCCGAGCATGGCGTGGGCGTGCATGTGCTGGGCCACCCGGTGCTGCATTTCACCCGTGACAAGGCCGGCAAGCTGACCAAGGTCGGCGAGGGCCAGCTGGAATCGGTGATGCTGCTGGAGATCGACCGCCAGCCGGCCGAAGCCATGGCAGACATCGAGCAGGCCATCAACAAGGCGCTGGATGAAGTGCGCGCCATCGTGCGCGACTGGCAGCCGATGCAGGACAAGGCGCTGGCGCTGGCCGACGACCTTGGCAGCCGCCAGCTGCCGGTCGACGCTGCCTCGCGCAAGGAAGCACAGGAATTCCTGCGCTGGGCCGCCGACAACCACTTCACCTTCTTCGGCTACCGCGAGTACCGCGTCGAGAAGCAGGGCAAGGAAGACGTGCTGGCGCCGCTGAACGACACCGGCCTGGGCCTGATGCGCGGCAAGGACAAGTCCGCTGCACGTCCGGTCAAGACCCTGGCCGCGCAGGGCCTGAACACCACGTCCGGGCTGAAGGACGCGCTGATCCTGACCAAGACCAATGCCCGTTCGCGCGTGCATCGTGCCGGTTACATGGATTACATCGGCGTGCTGGAATTCGACGCCAAGGGCAAGATCATCGGCGAACAGCGCTTCCTCGGCCTGTTCACCTCCAGCGCCTACAACCGCCGCCCGTGGGAAATCCCGCTGGTGCGCCAGCGCTACGAACACGTGATGAAGCAGTCCGGCCTGGCCGGCTCCAGCCATAGCGGCAAGGCCCTGCGCCACATCCTGGAAACCCTGCCGCGCGAAGAACTGTTCCAGTCCAGCGAGGACGAACTGTTCCGCACCGCGATGGGCGTGCTGGGTCTGCAGGAGCGCGTGCGCAGCCGCCTGTTCCTGCGCCGCGACAAGTACAGCCGTTTCATTTCCGCGCTGGTCTACCTGCCGCGCGAGCGTTTCAACACCGACGTGCGCCTGCGCATCGAAGCGATGCTCAAGGAAGCGCTGCACGGCGAGTACGTGGACAGCTCGGTGGTGCTGGGTGAATCGCCGCTGGCCCAGGTGCACCTGATCGTGCGTCCGAAGCCGGGCGAAATGCTCGATGTCGACACCGCCGAACTGGAACAGAAGCTGGCCCAGGTGCTGCGCAACTGGCAGGACGACCTGCGCGAAGCGCTGGTCACCCGCCATGGCGAAGCCGAAGGCCTGCGCATCGCTGCGCGTATCGGCAAGGCGCTGCCGGCCGGTTACATCGAAGACAACAGCACCGCCGTTGCCGCCAACGATGTCAGCCAGCTGGATGCGCTGACCGGCCCGGATGACCTGCGCCTGAGCCTGCAGGCCGTGCCGCGCGAATCCGGCGATGGCCTGCGCCTGAAGCTGTATCGCCAGCTGGATGACATCCCGCTGTCGGACGCGCTGCCGATGATGGAAAACATGGGCCTGCGCGTGATCGCCGAGCGTCCGTACCGCCTGTCGGTGGACAACGCGCCGGTGTACGTGCAGGACTTCGAGGTCGAGTCGACCGCTGGTGCGATCGATGCGGCCAGCGTCGATGAAGCCTTCGGTGAGACCTTTGCCCGCGTCTGGCACGGCGATGCCGAGAACGATGGCTTCAACCGCCTGGTGCTGGCTGCCGGCCTGCACTGGCGCCAGGTCGCCATGCTGCGTGGCTACTGCAAGTACCTGCTGCAGACCGGCGTGCCGTTCTCGCAGGCTTACGTCGAAGGCACCTTCACCCGCTACCCGTTGCTGGCACGCCTGCTGGTGGAACTGTTCGAAGCCCGCTTCGATCCGGCCACCGGCCATGAAAGCAAGGAAGACATCGCCGCCGGCCAAGCGCAGCTGAAAGCCCACCTCGAGGTGCTGGCTGCCGGCGACGAGGCCACCCTGAAAGTGCTCAAGACCGTGGTCGACGCCCGCAAGGGTGACCGCGATGCGCAGATGCAGGCCGCGCGCGAAGCGCTGCTTAAGCTGATGGACCGCGTGTCGAGCCTGGACGAGGACCGTATCCTGCGTTCCTTCATGGGCGTGATCGATGCGACCCTGCGCACCAGCTACTACCAGACCGATGCCAATGGCCAGCACGGCCATGTCATCAGCTTCAAGTTCGATTCGGCCTTGGTGCCGGACCTGCCCAAGCCGCGCCCGTACCGCGAAATCTTCGTGTATGGCCCGCGCGTGGAAGGTACCCACCTGCGCTTCGGTGCCGTCGCCCGTGGCGGCCTGCGCTGGTCGGATCGCCGCGAAGACTTCCGTACCGAAGTGCTGGGCCTGGTCAAGGCGCAGATGGTCAAGAACACCGTCATCGTGCCGGTCGGCGCGAAGGGCGGCTTCTTCGCCAAGATGCCGCCGGTGAACGGCGATCGCGATGCGATCTTCGCCAACGGCGTGGCCTGCTACAAGCTGTTCATCCAGGGCCTGCTGGACATCACCGACAACATCGTCAACAACAAGATCGTGCCGCCGGTGGATGTCGTGCGCCATGACATGGACGATCCGTACCTGGTGGTGGCCGCCGACAAGGGCACCGCGACCTTCTCCGACATCGCCAACGGCCTGGCCATCGCGCACGGCTTCTGGATGGGCGATGCGTTCGCCTCCGGCGGTTCGGTCGGTTACGACCACAAGGGCATGGGCATCACCGCGCGCGGCGCATGGGAGTCGGTCAAGCGCCACTTCCGTGCACTGGGCCGTGACAGCCAGACCCAGGACTTCACCGCGGTTGGCGTCGGCGACATGTCCGGCGACGTGTTCGGCAACGGCATGCTGCTGTCGCGCCACATCCGCCTGGTCGCTGCGTTCGACCACCGCCACATCTTCCTGGACCCGAACCCGGATGCAGCGACCACGTTCGTCGAACGTGAGCGTCTGTTCACCGTGCCGCGTTCGAGCTGGGCGGACTACGATGCCAAGCTGATCAGCAAGGGCGGCGGCGTGTATCCGCGCAGCCTGAAGTCGATCGAGATCACCCCGCAGGTGCGTGAAGCGCTGGGCCTGGACGAGAACGTCAAGGCGCTGTCGCCGAACGATCTGATGAGCGCGATCCTGAAGGCACCGGTCGACCTGCTGTGGAACGGCGGCATCGGTACCTACGTCAAGGCCGCCAGCGAGCAGCACAGCGATGTCGGCGACCGCGCCAACAACGCCCTGCGCGTGAATGGTGGCGAGCTGCGCTGCAAGGTGGTGGGCGAGGGCGGCAACCTGGGCATGACCCAGCTGGGCCGCATCGAAGCTGCCCAGGCCGGCGTGCTGCTCAACACCGACTTCATCGACAACTCGGCCGGTGTGGATACCTCCGACCACGAAGTCAACATCAAGATCCTGCTCAACGATGTGGTGCGGGCCAAGAAGCTGACCGTCGAGCAGCGCAACAAGCTGCTGGCGTCGATGACCGACGAAGTCGCCGCGCTGGTGCTCAACGACAACTACCGCCAGAACCAGGCCCTGAGCCTGATGGAGCGGATGGCGGTCAAGCGCCTGGGTTCCAAGCAGCACTTCATCCGTACCCTGGAACAGCAGGGCCTGCTGGATCGCCAGATCGAGTTCCTGCCGTCCGACGCCGAGCTGTCCCAGCGCAAGGCACGCGGCCAGGGCCTGACCCGTCCGGAACTGTCGGTGCTGCTGTCCTATTCCAAGCTGGTGGCGTTCGCGCAGCTGCTGGATTCGGACATCCCGGAAGATCCGTACCTGTCCAAGGAACTGCAGCGCTACTTCCCGACCCCGCTGCAGAAGAAGTACGCCGACGCGATGGAGCGTCACCGCCTGAAGCGCGAAATCATCGCCACGGCCGTGACCAACCAGACCATCAACCGCATGGGCGCCACCTTCCTGATGCGCATGCAGGAAGACACCGGCCGCTCCATTGCCGAGGTCGCCAAGGCCTACACCATCAGCCGCGAAACGCTGGACGCACGCGCGCTGTGGGCGCAGATCGATGCCCTCGACGGCACGCTGCCGGAGTCGGTGCAGATCGACGCGCTGGAAGTGATCTGGAAGCTGCAGCGTTCGTTCGTACGCTGGCTGCTGTCGCGCCCGGGCCCGATGCCGGGCATCACCGAGGCGGTCAACCGCTACCAGGGTCCGTTCAACGACATCCGTGTTGCTTCGGGTGTGCTGCCGGATTCGCAGCGTCCGACCTACGAAGCCCTGGTGGCCGAGTGGAAGGAAAAGGGCCTGCCGTCGGCGCTGGCACAGCAGCTGGCCGAACTGCACTTCCTGGAACCGGCGTTCGACATCATCGAACTGGCCCGTACCCGCGAGCTGAAGCCGGTGGATGTCTCCAAGATCCACTTCCGCCTGGGCGACGCCCTGCAGCTGCCGTGGCTGTTCGAGCAGATCGACGCGCTGGAGGTCAACGGCCGCTGGCACGCGGTGGCACGTGGCGTGCTGCGCGACGAACTGGCCGCACACCACCGCAGCCTGGCCGGCCAGGTGCTGGCCACCAAGGGCAGCACCGCTGAAGCCAAGGTGGCCGCGTGGATCGGTCGAGACGACAGCAGCCTGCGCTTCACCCTGGCGATGCTGGCCGAACTGGCCGAGCAGAAGACCCTGGACTACCCGACCGTTTCGGTCGCGGTGCAGCGCCTGGGTCAGCTCGCTGCCCACGGCGCGTAAGTGATGTAGTGCCAGGCCACGCCTGGCATGCGTGAACCGGAACGGCCCCGCGAAAGCGGGGCCGTTTTTTCTTGCGGACGACCGCCGGGCATGGCCCGGCGCTACCGATGTACGGCGGAGCAGGTAGCGCCGGGCCATGCCCGGCGAGCGCAGCGGCGCTCGGTTATGCTCTCCACCGAGCCTTCCCCCGGATCCACCGATGAGCGACACCCCCCGCATCGCTTTCCTGGCCAGTACCACCGAACCTGCACAGATGGCCCGTGCGGCGATGGTCTCGCGCTATGGCGAGCACGCCCCGGACCAGGCCGACGTGCTGTGCCCGCTCGGCGGCGATGGCTTCATGCTGCAGACCCTGCATCGTCACGGACACCTGGGCAGGCCGGTATTCGGGATGAAGCTGGGCACGGTGGGTTTCCTGATGAACCAGTACCGCGGCGACGACGACGTGCATGCGCGTATCGCCCGTGCCGAGCCGGCCCACCTGCGCCCGCTGGAAATGATGGCGCTGACCGAATCGGGTACCACCACCGGGTCGCTGGCCTACAACGACGTCTCGCTGCTGCGCCAGACCCGGCAGGCGGCGCATATCGGCATCGACCTCAATGGCCAGGAGCGGGTGGGTGAACTGATCGGTGATGGCGTGCTGGTGGCCACCCCGGCCGGAAGCACCGCCTACAACTATTCCGCACATGGGCCGGTACTGCCGTTGGGCTCGCACACCATCGCCCTGACCCCGCTGGCCCCGTATCGCCCGCGGCGCTGGCGCGGCGCCATCCTCAAGGCCGACACCGAAGTGCGCTTCCGCGTGCTCGATCCCTACAAGCGTCCTGTGAGCGTCACTGCTGATTCGCACGAGACCCGCGATGTGGTCGAAGTGACGATCCGTGAGTCGCGCGAGCACCGGGTGACCCTGCTGTTCGACCCGGAGCACAACCTCGAAGACCGGATCCTGAGCGAACAGTTCGTTTTTTGACGACAATAGGCGGCCGGCACTGCCGACCGCTTGAAGGACCCCACCGATGGGCGACAACTCCCCCCGTTTGCTGACCGTCGCGGTGACCTCGCGTGCGCTGTTCGACCTGGAAGAAAGCCATGCGCTGTTCGAAAGCGATGGCGTGGCCGCCTATGCCGAGTACCAGCGCCAGCACGAGGACGACATCCTCGGGCCGGGCGTGGCCTTCCCGGTGGTGCGCAAGCTGCTGGCGCTGAACCAGGGCGCCAGTCCCGAGAACCCGCGCGTGGAAGTGATCCTGCTGTCACGCAACTCGGCCGATACCGGCCTGCGCATCTTCAATTCCATCCAGCACTACGGGCTGGGCATCATCCGCGCGACCTTCACCGCCGGAGAGCCGACCTGGCCGTACGTGAAGCCGTTCGGCACCGACCTGTTCCTGTCGGCCAATCCGGAATCGGTGCGCAGCGCGCTTCGCCATGGCATCGCCGCGGCGACCATCTTGCCCAAGCCGCCGGGTGAGACCGCTGCCGCTGCCGCCGACCAGATCGACATCACCCGCCCGGCCGGGCAGCTGCGCATCGCCTTCGATGGTGATGCGGTGATCTTCGGGGACGAGAGCGAGCGCATTTCGCGCGAGCAGGGCGTGGAAGCCTTTGGCCGGCACGAACGCGAGCGTGCACGCGAGCCACTCAGTGGCGGTCCGTTCCGCGGCTTCCTCTCTGCGCTGCACACGCTGCAGGAAGTGTTCCCGGCCGGCGACAGCGCGCCTATCCGTACGGCGCTGGTGACCGCACGTTCTGCACCGGCGCATGAGCGGGTGATCCGCACCCTGCGCGAATGGGGCGTGCGCCTGGACGAGGCGCTGTTCCTGGGCGGTCGACACAAAGGCCCGTTCCTGCAGGCATTCGGTGCCGACATCTTCTTTGACGATTCGCAGCACAACATCGACAGTGCGCGTGAACACGTAGCCGCCGGCCACGTGCCGCATGGTGTCGCCAACGAAGGGTGAGGTGGCAGCGCCGGGCCATGCCCGGCGAGCGCAGCGGCGCCCATGGAAACGCCGGGCATGGCCCGGCGCTACCGGTTACGGGCTGCCTGACATCCCCAGCTGCAGGTCCACCACCTTCCAGCGCAGGCCCTGCGGTTCCAGCACTACCTTCAACGGAGGCTGGCCGGGGCCGCGATCGACGTCGACCACGAAGCGGTCCAGGGCTTCGAAGTGGTGTTCGGCGTTCTTCAGCGGTCGCGCCGGCTCGGTTGCACCCAAGGCCTCGCCGCCCTGCAGTTCGTTGCGGCCGCGCTTCCACAGGACGTGGCCCTGCAACATCGCGCCGATGCCGGTGGGCGTGACCATCGTGTCCACCGCGGCGCCACCCAACTGATCACCCAGCCCGTACAGCAGGGCACCGAAGGGACTGGCAGCCACCTCGGGGCCGGCCTGGCGCACCAGGTAGTCATTGAGCTGGGCGCGCAGGCTGGTACGCACGCGTGGGAAATCCACGTAGCGCTCCAGACGGGCGGTGTCCCGTTGTTCGATGGCCTTGGACAGGCCATGCACGGTCAGGTAGGGGCCGCCGAACCACCAGGCGGCCACCACAGCGATCAGCAGAACGAGGATGCCAATGAGCTTCTTCATGCTGCACAGCCTGCCGCAAGTACGGTTGCCGGTGGTGAACGGCGGGTGATCCCAGCGATGCCACCGGCGCCGGTCAGAACTCCAGATCCAGTGCAGCGCACAGGTAGTCCACGAACGGGCCGAGCGCCGCCAGGTCCTTGCCGAGCGTGGACAGCAGGCGCGGGCCGGTCATCGTGGCGTCGTCCAGCGAACGCCACATCACCCAGTTGCGGTGCTTGAGGTCATCAATGAACTCGAAGTCAGCCGGGAAGCCGCGCGGCGGGCGCACCAGCTTCTCGGTTTCCTCGAAGTCGAAACGCCTGCGCAGCGCCGGTGCGTGCGCAGCCGCCTTCCAGCTGCCCGGGTTGTCGAGGATGAAGTGGCGGACGCGGCGCTGGGTTTCCGGTTCGGGATGCCACAGCCCGGCACCGACGAAGCTCTCGCCCGGCTGCAGGTGCACGTAGAACGAGGGCGCGGCCACTTCGCGGCGACGCTCATGAAACAGGCGCGCGCCCTGCCAGGTCTTGTACGGCGATTTATCGTTGGAGAACCGCGCGTCGCGGTGGATGCGGAACAGCGAGCCGCCCACGCCACGCGTGTCTGCGCGGAAGTGTCCGCTGACCTCGGCCAGCGCCGGCTGCAGGTCGCCCAGCAGGCGCAGGAACGGCTGCCGCACGTGGTCTTCGTACTGCTGGCGATGGTCGTTGAACCAGGTCTTGTCGTTGTGCAGCGCCAGGCTGCGCAGGAACTTGAAACTGGCATCGGAAAAATAGGTGCTCACAGGTCCTCCTGCAGGTGCTGGCCCCAGTCACGCAGCGATTGCAGCAGCGCGGCGCGGCGGGCATCGTCGGGCGCCTCGGCTGCCAGCGCGTCGAGCTGCTGCTGGAACTGGGCCAGGTTGAGTTCGCCCATGCCTTCCTCACCGAACAGGCGCTGGCGGCGATAGGCCTTCCAGCGCTCGCGTTCTTCCGGTGCGAGGCTGTCGGGATGATTGCGGGCGCGATAGCGGAACAGCAGTTCCGGCAGGCGCGGATCGCGGAAGCGGCCTTCCAGTGCGGCCAGCTGCTCGGCGGGCGTGGTCCGTGCCAGTGCCAGCAGCGGCTTGTCGCCGGCGCCGAGGAAGCCGTCGTACAGCGATGCATCCACATCGGAAACGCTCGCCGCGCGCGGCTGGTTGTAGACCTGGCGCGCCTTCTCGGCCAACTGCGGCGCGAACGCGCGCAGGCGTTCGGCCTTGGCTTCGATCGCCGCCACGTCCAGCCCGAGTCGTGCGTGGTCATCAGCGCGCAGGTGGTTCCAGGCCACCAGCGCCGGCACCTTGTTCAGGTGCACTTCCTTCAACGGCACCCGGGCCACGCCTTCGGGCAGTTCGCTGGCGCGCAGGTACAGGCGCTGGGCGATCACTTCGGCGGGCAGTTCCAGCAGGTCATCGATGTCGCCGTCGAGATCGAACACGATCACCCGGTTGTTGATGGTCGGATGTACCGCCAGCGGCAACACCGGTGCCGCGCACAGGCGGCTGGCCGGGTAGCGCATCGAGATATGCAGCACCGGCTTCAATGCAGTGATGTCGAGCAGGCTGCCGACGAAACGCTTGTCGCGCAGCTTCAGCGCGTAGTCCCACAGGCGCGGCTGCGACTGCTTGAACAGGCGCGCCATGCCGATCGTCGCGCGCACGTCCGACAGCGCTTCGTGGGCATCGCCCTCGCGCACGCCGTTGGCCTCGGCCAGATGCTCCAGCTTGAACGAGGTGGCGCCGTCCTCGCGCTTGGGCCAGTGGATGCCGTCCGGGCGGATGGCATGCATCAGCCGCAGCATGTCCAGCAGGTCCCAGCGCGAGTTGCCGTTGCGCCACTCGCGTTCGTACGGGTCGTGGAAGTTGCGGAACAGGCCGTAGCGGATGAACTCGTCGTCGAAGCGCAGGGTGTTGTAGCCCAGTGCACAGGTACCGGGGCGCGAGAGCTGCTCGTTGATGCGATCGAACGCCTCGGCTTCGCTGATGCCTTCGGCCAGCGCCTGCTGCGGAGTGATGCCGGTGACCATCGTCGCCATCGGCGAGGGCAGCAGATCATCGGCCGGGCGAACGAAGAAGCTGACCGGCGTGTCGATCTCATTGAGGTCGCTGTCGGTACGGATTGCCGCGTACTGGGAGATACGGGTACGACGTGGATCCTGGCCGAAGGTTTCCAGGTCGTAGAACAGGAAGCTGTCGGCCATCAGTGCGCGCCCTCCAGCACCGGCAGCTGCGCATGGATCTGCGCTTCCAGTGCGTTCCAGTCGATGTTGTCCAGGGTGTCGTGGCCTGCGGTGGCGGCGATCAGCATCGCGCGCTGGAGGTCGGTGCGGCGCAGTGCCTCGGCATAGGGCGTGTGCAGGAACGTCACCATCGTGTAGTGCGGGACGAAACGCGTGGGCCAGCGCCGCTGCAGTTCCTGTTCCAGCTCACGTTGCAGCAGGAAGGCCGGATCGGCCACCCTGTCACGCATCTCCAGATAGTTTTCCAGCGCCATCTGCTGGATCGCACGCGCGTTCGGCTTGCGCTCGGCCTCGAATGCGGCGAACGCACTCTGCAGATCGTCTGCCTCCATCAGATGTCGGGCCAGCGCCACGCAGTCCTCGAACGCGCAGTTCATGCCCTGGCCGTGGAACGGCACCATCGCATGCGCGGCGTCACCGATCAGCACGGCACGTGCCTGCTGGTGCCAGCGTTGCAGGGTGAGGGTGCCGAGCAGGCCGGGCGGATGCTGCTCCCAGTCTGCACGCAGGTTGGGAATCAGCGGCAGGGTATCGGCGAACTCACGCGCGAACAGCGCTTCGGCCTGGGCGCCGGTGGTGACCGTGGCGAAGCTCGGATCGCCATCGTTGGGCAGGAACAGGGTGACGGTGAAGGTGCCCTCGTGGTTGGGCAGGGCGATGCACATGTAGTGGCCACGCGGCCAGATATGCAGGGCATTGCGCTCGATGCGGAAGCCGCCATCGTCGCTCGGCGGAATCTCCAGTTCCTTGTAGGAATGGTCGAGGAAGGCAATGTCCTCGCCCAGCGGTTCGCGCCGGTTCATCGCCGCACGCAGCGCCGAGCCGGCGCCGTCGGCACCCACCAGCGTATCGAAGCGGATATCGTGCGGGCTGTCGTCACGATCATCGATGAAGCGTGCGTAGCCGGCATCGAAATCGACGGTGTGCAGGCGGCGGTGGAAATGCACGGTGGCGCCGGCCTGCTCGGCCAGTTCCAGCAGCGTGGTATTCAGGTCGCTGCGATGGATCGACCAGATCACTTCGCTGTCGTCGCGACCATAACGCTGCAGCCGCGGCTCGCCCTCGCGCGGATGCACCATGCGCCCACGCATCATCACCGCACGCGCCATCACTTCGTCTTCCACGCCGGCCTGGCGCAACGCGTTGCGCCCGCGCTCGGCCAGGGCCAGGTTGATCGAACGGCCGCTTTCGTAATCGGCGATGCGCGGATCGCCACGGCGTTCGTACAGGGTGATGCGCCAGCCCTGCCGTGACAGCAGGATGGCCAGCAGGGATCCGGCCAGGCCGGCGCCGACAATGCTCAGCGAGCGGGATGCATGTGCGATCAACGAACTGTCCAGCAGTAGGGGAGGGCGGCTTACAGGCCAGCCCAGGCTTCCACTTCCTCGACGAAGTGGTGCACGTCGAGGTAGCGGTTGTAGAGCGGGGTGGGCGAGATGCGGATCACGTCCGGTTCGCGCCAGTCACCCAGCACGCCGATGGCGCGCAGGTGTTCGAACAGGGCGCGTCCACGCTCGCGGCCACCGATCACCCGCAGCGACAGCTGGCAGCCGCGGCGCTCCGGCTCGGCCGGGGTGACGATTTCCAGCACCTGCGGCAGGCGCGCGCGTACCAGTGCGTCGAGCATGCCGGTCAGTGCCAGCGACTTGCTGCGCAGCGATTCCATGCCGGCACGTTCGAACAGGTCCAGCGATGCCCGCAGCGGTGCCAGGCCGAGGATCGGCGGGTTGCTCAGCTGCCAGCCCTCGGCACCGACCGCTGGCGTGAACTGCGGTGCCATCTGGAAGCGGGTGGCTTCGTCGTGGCCCCACCAGCCGGCAAAGCGCGGCAGCGTGGTGTCGCGATGATGGCGCTCGTGCACGAAGGCACCGGCTACTGCGCCGGGACCGCTGTTGAGGTACTTGTAGTGGCACCACACGGCAAAATCCGGGGCGACGTCATGCAGGCGCAGCGGCAGGTTGCCGACCGAGTGCGCCAGGTCGAAGCCGATGCGCGCGCCCTGCAGACGCGCTGCGCGGGTGATCGCATCGAGGTCGAAGGCCTGGCCGCTGCGGTATTGCACGCCGGGCCACAGCACCAGCGCCAGGCGCGGACCGTGCGCGGCGATCGCGCGTTCGATGGCGGCCATCGAGATCGTGCCGTTGGCTTCATCCGGTTGCACTTCCACCAGGCAGTCGGCCGGGTCGAAGCCATGGAAGCGGATCTGTGCTTCCACCGCATGGCGGTCGGTCGGGAACGCGCCGGCTTCCATCAGGATCACCGGGCGTTCGGCCGTGGGCCGGTAGAAGCTGACCATCATCAGGTGCAGGTTCACGCTCAGCGTGTTCATTGCCACCACTTCGCTGGGCAGCGCACCGACCACGCGGGCCAGCTGTGCGCTGACCAGGCGGTGGTATGACAGCCATTGGGTCGGCCCGGTGAAGTGGCCTTCCACCGCCAGTTCGCCCCACTGCTTCATCACTTCCTGCACTGCAGCCTGTGCGCCGCGTGGCTGCAGGCCCAACGAGTTGCCGACGAAGTAGGTCTGCTCACCGCCACCGTGGCGCGGAATCAGGAATTCCTGCCGCAGCGGCCGCAGCGGATCGGCGGCATCAAGGGCAATGGCGTGTGTGCGGCTGAGCAGGTCGGACATGGTCGGGCAACAGGCTGCAACGGGGTTGCCAGTGTAGCGCCTGGGGCATCACCCGGTAGCTGCGCACCCAGCGCCAGCGCCGCATGATCCGATAGTGGCCAACCTTGGTTGGCGCACGTGCGAACAAGTGCCCACCAAGGTGGGCATCTACCGGGGGCGGAGCGCCGTCAGGCCGCCACTGGTCCCGGCAATGGATCCACGTGGCCGCACGCGCTGCAGGTGCGCAGTTCCAGGCTGGCCTGGTAGTGCGCGAACACCTTCGGCAGGTCGGTCTCGATGTTCTGCAGCGTGAAGTACTCTTCGTACAGCTTGTGGTTGCAGCGCTCGCAATGCCAGATCACGCCGTCGCGTTCATGCGGCAGGCGCTTGCGCTCGACCACCAGGCCGATGCCACCGGGCGGGCGCCGCGGTGAGTGCGGCACCTTGCCCGGCAGCAGGAAGATTTCGCCGGCACGGATCGGGATATCGCGCACCGCGCCATCCTCCTGCACCTTCAGCACCATCTCGCCTTCCAGCTGGTAGAACCACTCCGGGCCTTCGTCGTAGTGGAAATCGGTGCGGCTGTTCGGCCCGCCGACCACCATCACGATGAAATCACCGTTGTCGATCATCTTGTTGCCGACCGGCGGCTTCAACAGATGCCGGTTTTCCTCGATCCAGCCCAGCAGGTTGATGGGGGAGGCAAGCATGGGGGTGTCCGTAAGGGAGGGTCAGTCGCGCCGGCCGCGGCGCGGAACGTAGGACAGGGCCTTCTCGTAGGCCGGCTGCAGTTCTTCCGGTGCGCCCACGTCGATGCCCATTTCGCGCACGCGGCCGTCCTTCAGGCTGTACACCCAGCCGTGCACCATCAGCTTCTGGCCGCGGGCCCAGGCGTCCTGCACGATCGTCGAGCGGCAGGCGTTGACCACCTGCTCGATCACGTTCAGTTCGCACAGGCGGGCATGCTTCAGCTCCGGCTCCTCGATCGCATCCATGATCGCGGCGTGCTTCTGCGCCACGTCACCGACATGGCGCAGCCAGTTGTCGGCCAGGCCCACCCGCGTGTTGTTCAGGCTGGCGTGCACGCCGCCGCAGCCGTAATGGCCAACGATCAGGATGTGCTTCACCTTCAGCTGGTCCACGGCGTACTGGATCACGCTGAGGCAGTTCAGGTCGGTATGCACCACCACGTTGGCCACATTGCGATGCACGAACACCTCACCCGGGGCCATGCCGATGATCTGGTTGGCCGGCACGCGCGAATCGGAACAGCCGATCCACAGGTATTCCGGATGCTGCTGCTTGGCCAGCTGATGGAAGAAGTCAGGATCTTCCTTCTCGATCCGGTCAGCCCATTCGCGGTTGTTCTGCAGCAGCTTGTGGATGTCTTTCATGTTCGGGGTCCCTGACGTCGGGTGGGGGCAAGGCGCGGCCGTTCTGGTCGCGTCGTCGCGGGAAACAGAGCGCTCAGCTGCCTGCGGCGGCTTCGTCGCGATACCGGCGCATCCACTGCGCCAGTTCGGTGGAATGGGGATTGTCCAGGCGTTCCAGTTCGGCCATCACCGCTTGCTGGTTGGCCTCGGGGTGGTTCTGGCTCAGCTTCAGCGTCAGCTGCACCTGTTCGACGGTAAAACGGAAGCCGACGATGCCGCGCAGCTGGCGGCGGTGGTCGTCACGCTCGGGTTCGAACCGCCAGTCCTGGCCGACGCTGGCTTCGAAGTGGTCGCCGGTATCGCTGACCAGCTGGGCCAGGGCATCGGTATCGTCGAAGGGCTGCAACTGGCCGCGCAGCTCGGCGGCGGCGTAGTTCCAGGTGGGCACCCGTGCCATCGGTTCCTTGTCCGGATACCAGCTGGCCGATACATAGCCATGCGGCCCCTCCACCAGCACCTTGGCCGCACCGCTGTGGCGTGCCTGCGGGTTGGCACGGGCCCAGTGGCCGCGCAGCTCGATGTGGTCGCCGTCGCGCTGGTACAGCACCGGCAGCCGGGTCAGTTCCGGCAGGCCATCGCCACCGGCGGTCAGCACGGTGACGAATGGATCACGCGCCAGCAGGCGATCCAGCCACAGCAGGTCGGTCTCGGCGAAAGCGCGCGGGGTGAACATCGGTTGGCCTCAGGCGCGGCTGCCAAGCGACTGCACCATGCGCCCGCGCAGGCCTTCGTCGCTGCCTGCCTGCGGTGGCTGCACTTCATGCAGCGAGAAGCCGCGCACCAGCGCATCTTCTTCATCCAGGCCGTCGTACTCGACGAACTCGGCATCGAACAGCTGCGAGCGTGCAGTGTCTTCGCTGTCGTAGCTCAGCGTATTGCCATCGCTGTCCAGCACTTCGGCAGTGCCGGCCTCGCGGATGCGCAGGCGCGCCCAGATCAGGGTGTTGCCGAGGCTGGCCAGCCACCAGCTGTCGCGGACGTGGGAAAGGTCGTTCATGTGTGTCTTACCAGAGCGAGGCCAGCCAGAGCAGGGCAGCCATGCCCAGTCCGGCCAGCAGGGTCAGCAGCGATACCCAGGCGGGCGTCGCCAGCCCGGACAGCGAGCGGTCCGGCTGGGTGCGGTATTCGCGCCGCAGCAGCCAGCCCAGCGCATCGGGCTTGAGGAAGGCGCCACTGCCGAAGCGCTGCGCCAGCGCCGGATGGCGATCGCGCACATGCACCAGGGTCAGCGGCCAGAAAATCACGAAGGCACTGAACCCGGCCACTGCAACGCCGACGAAACACAGGGCGAAGAACAGGGTCATGGGGGCAGTACCTCCGTGGTCGTGCGTGTGGGCTTAGAAGTCCGCGCTGCCCGGGGCGCGCGGGTAGGGGATCGCATCGCGGATGTTGGACAGACCGCAGACGTACACCACCAGGCGCTCGAAGCCCAGGCCGAAGCCAGCGTGCGGTACCGAGCCGTAGCGGCGGAAATCGCGGTACCAGCTGTAGTGCTCGCGATCCAGGCCGAACTGCGCCATGCGTGCATCCAGCACGTCCAGGCGCTCTTCGCGCTGGCTGCCACCGATGATCTCGCCGATGCCCGGGGCCAGCACGTCCATCGCCGCGACGGTCTTGCCGTCATCGTTCAGGCGCATGTAGAAGGCCTTGATGTGCTCGGGGTAGTTGGTCACCACCACCGGGCGACCGACGTGTTCCTCGGTCAGCCAGCGCTCGTGCTCGGTCTGCAGGTCCAGGCCCCATTCGACCGGGAAGTCGAACTTCTTTCCGGACTTCTGCAGCAGGCTGACCGCATCGGTGTAATCGATGCGTTCGAACGGCGCGTTGATGAAGTCTTCCAGCTTGGTGATCGCGTTCTTGTCCACGCGCTCGGCGATGAAGGCCAGGTCGTCGCCGCGCTCGTTGAGCACCGCGCGGAACAGGTACTTCAGGAATTCCTCGGCCAGGCGTGCGTCTTCGGCCAGGTCGGCGAAGGCGATTTCCGGCTCGATCATCCAGAACTCCGCCAGGTGGCGGGTGGTGTGGCTGTTCTCGGCGCGGAAGGTCGGGCCGAAGGTGTACACCTTGCTCAGCGCCAGGCAGTAGGCCTCGACGTTCAGCTGGCCGGACACGGTCAGGAAGGTTTCCTTGCCGAAGAAGTCGCGGCTGAAGTCGATCCCGCCCTGGGCGTCACGCGGCAGGTTCACCATGTCCAGGGTGGACACGCGGAACATCTGGCCGGCGCCTTCGGCGTCGGAGGTGGTGATGATCGGGGTGCTGATCCAGTTGAAGCCGTTCTCGTGGAAGAAGCGGTGCACGGCCTGGGCCAGGCAGTTGCGGATGCGGGTGACCGCGCCGAACAGGTTGGTGCGCGGGCGCAGGTGCGCCACTTCACGCAGGAACTCCGGCGTCATCGGCTTGGGCTGGATCGGGTAGGTGAGCGGGTCTTCGACCCAGCCGACCACCTCGACCGCGCTGGCCTGGATCTCGAACGACTGGCCCTTGCCCTGCGACTTCACCAGCGTGCCGGTGGCCACCAGCGAGCAGCCGGTGGTCAGGCGCTTGATCTCGTCGAAGTTGGCCAGCGCGTCGCCGGCCACGACCTGGATCGGGGCGAAGCAGGAGCCGTCGGTCACATTCACGAAAGCCAGATTTGCTGAACCGCGCACCGTGCGCACCCAACCGCGTACCGTGACTTCGCCACCTTCCGGGATCTTCCCGGCAAGCGCATGCTCAACGCTGACCACCGTCATGACTTGAATCCTCTGCTGATCGACTCGATCTATGAACACGGGAGTTTACCGGTTGCAGCGTTCTGCTTGCGAGGCATTTCTGCGGTCATCGGCTCCCTATAATGTCCCGGTACCTCAGGAGTGATCCACCATGGCTGTCAGCCTGACCCCTATTGCCTTCGAGCGCGTGCAGCGCTTTGTCGCCCAGACCCCCGGCGCGCTGGGCCTGCGTTTTGGCGTGACCAAGACCGGCTGCTCGGGCTGGGGCCACATCACCGACCTGGCCCGCGACGAGCGCGCGGACGACACCGTGTTCGACCAGGACGGGGTGAAAATCTATGTCGACGCCAAGAGCCTGGCCCTGGTGGACGGCACCGTGATCGACTTCGGCAAGCACGGCCTGAGCGAGACCTTCACGTTCAGCAACCCGAATGCCACCGCCGAGTGCGGCTGCGGCGAGAGCTTCACCACCGACGCCGACAAGGCCTGACGGCCGGTTCTGGCGCCTGCCGGACGTGGTCCGGCGCTATCGGAACCTGCTCTGGTAGATGCCGACCTTGGTCGGCAGGGAGGGGATCCACGGATGGAACGACCGCTTTTCATTTATCACCCCAACGCCTACGCCCTCTCCTTCGAAGAGGTCGACGGGATCTGTGACTGCTGCGGTCAGTCGCGGACGCTTCGTTACCGGGGGCCGTTCTACACCCCGCTGCGTCCCGATTACCTGTGCCCCTGGTGTATCGCCGATGGCAGGGCAGCGGCCAGTTACGAGGGTGAATTCACCGGCTGGAGCGATATTGAAGGGGTATCCCCGGATCCAGCCGACCCGCCGCCGACCATCGCCCGCGAGCTGCTGCTGGAGATCTGCGAGCGCACCCCGGGCTACTCGTGCTGGCAGCAATCGGTCTGGCTGAGCCATTGTGAGCGGCCCTGCGCCTTCCTCGGCTTTGCCGGCAGCGAGGACCTCCTGCCCATCCTCGACCAGGTCCGGCCGGACGTGGCCGAGGTCAACCCGCGCGACGCCGACTGGTTGCTGGAACACCTGAGCCGGGACGGGGAGATGGTCGGCTGCCTGTTCCAGTGCCTGCAATGCGGCCAGCACCGCCTGCATGTGGACCTGGGGTAGCCCGGGGCGGTTTCCGCGTTCGCCGAGCATGGCCCGGCGCTACCAGGTTCAGGTCGCTCTGCGGCTCGCCGGTTGCCCGGCAGCCCCATCTGCGCCATAATGCGCGGCTTCCTGCCTCCCTGGCAGGATCCCTTGCCCCACCGCGGTATCAACGGCGGGGGGCTGTCCGGCCGCAAGGCCACATCCGAAAGGTAGAAAAACATGAGTCGTCATTACGAAATCGTGTTCATGGTCCACCCGGACCAGAGCGAGCAGGTCCCGGCCATGATCGAGCGCTACAAGTCGCTGGTCGAGAACGGCAACGGCACCATCCACCGTCTGGAAGACTGGGGCCGCCGCCAGCTGGCGTACCCGATCCAGAACCTGGTGAAGGCGCACTACGTGCTGCTGAACATCGAAGTCGACCAGGCCGTGCTGACCGAACTGACCGAGAGCTTCCGCTTCAACGACGCCGTGCTGCGCAACCTGGTCATCAAGCGTGACGAGGCTGACACCGAGCAGTCGCTGATCATGAAGAGCAAGGACGAGAAGGGCGACAAGCCCGAGCGTGGTGAGCGTCGTCGTCGTGATGACGAAGAAGGCGAAACCACCCCCGCCGCTGACAACGATGCCGGCGACGACGCCGCTTCGGCCGCCTAAGGAGCACTGACATGTCCAAGTTCTTCCGTCGCCGCAAGTTCTGCAAGTTCACGGCCGAAGGTGTCAAGGAGATCGACTACAAGGATCTCAACACCCTGCGCCAGTACCTGACCGAGAACGGCAAGATCGTGCCGAGCCGCGTCACCGGTACCAAGTCGAAGTACCAGCGTCAGCTGGCGACCGCCGTCAAGCGCGCTCGCTTCCTGGCCCTGATTCCGTACACCGACAACCACGACGTCTGATGCCGGCGGGGCAGCTTCGCGCTGCCCCCGCTGTGCCAGCTATTCGGACAGCCTTTGTTGCGGGGCCCGCGCCTCGCTAACGAATAACTTATCTGGAGCAATACCATGCAGCTGATCCTCCTGCAGAAAGTCACCAACCTCGGCAACCTGGGCGACCTGGTCGACGTGAAGCCGGGCTACGGCCGTAACTTCCTCGTGCCGCAGGGCAAGGCCGTTCCGGCCACCGAGAGCAACAAGGCCGAGTTCGAAGCCAAGCGCGCTGATTACGAAGCCAAGGCCCAGTCCATCCACGCTGAAGCCGAAGCCCGCAAGGCCAAGCTGGAAGGCGCGAGCGTGACCGTCGCCGCCAACGCTTCGACCGAAGGCAAGCTGTACGGCTCGGTCGGCGCGCGCGAAATCGCCGATGCCTTCACCGCTGCCGGCCTGGCGCTGAGCAAGAGCGAAGTCATCTTGGGCGAAGGCGCCTTCCGCAACATTGGCGAGTACGAAGTCCTGGTGCACCTGCACGCGGACGTCGAGACCACCGTCAAGGTCGTGGTTGAAGCCGAAAAGGCCTGATCCCACGCCGCAAGGCCTGGTATCACCAGAACGGGCGCCCGCAAGGGTGCCCGTTTTGTTTTGGGGCGGCCTGTCCGGCCGGGTCGGTGCTTGGCGTGCGACGCCCGTGCCGATAGATCCTGGATGAATCCATGAAGATCAATGCGTTGGCCTCATTTTCCGGACCCGGGTCGGTTTACGGGGCGGCCTCCGGCAGAGCCTGGAAGCACGAGCGGGCGTGAGCGCTGAGCCTCCTCCCACGGTCATCCCGCCCGTGGAACATTGGCCCCGCTATACTCATTCCATTGCGTCACCCTTGGCCTTGTTGAATTCTTTTGAAATCAAGGGCTTGAGGTGCTGGCTGACCTGACATCCACTATGGTGGCGGCCGTAAGGCCCTTGCCCGGAACCCAATCACGCCATGCGTCTTTCCACGATCAAGCTGTCCGGCTTCAAGTCCTTCGTCGATCCGACCACCCTGCACCTGCCGACCAACATGACCGGCGTGGTGGGACCCAATGGCTGCGGCAAGTCGAACATCATCGACGCGGTGCGTTGGGTCATGGGCGAAAGTTCGGCCAGCCGCTTGCGTGGTGACTCGCTCACCGACGTGATCTTCTCCGGTTCCAATGCCCGCAAGCCGGTCTCGCAGGCCACCGTCGAGCTGATCTTCGACAACTCCGACCACACGATCTCCGGCGAGTACGCCTCGTTCAACGAGATCTCGGTCAAGCGTACCGTCAGCCGTGACGGCAGCAGCAATTATTACCTCAACGGCACCAAGTGCCGCCGTCGCGACATCACCGACCTGTTCCTCGGCACCGGCCTGGGCCCGCGCAGCTACTCGATCATCGAGCAGGGCATGATCAGCCAGATCATCGAAGCGCGCCCGGAAGACCTGCGCGTGTACCTGGAAGAGGCCGCCGGCATCTCCAAGTACAAGGAGCGCCGCAAGGAAACCGAGACCCGCATCCGCCACACCCGCGAGAACCTGGACCGCCTCGGCGACCTGCGCGAGGAAATCACCAAGCAGCTCGAGCACCTCAAGCGGCAGGCCAAGCAGGCCGAGCAGTACCAGGCGTTGCAGGAAGAGCGCCGGGTCAAGGATGCAGAGTGGAAGGCGCTGGAATACCGTGGCCTGGATGGTCGCCTGTCCAAGCTGCGCGAAGGGCTGTCGCAGGAAGAAACCAAGCTGCAGCAGCTGATTGCCGACCAGCGCGACGCTGAGGCGCGGATCGAGACTTCCCGCGTGCGCCGCGAGGAGGCTGCCGATGCGCTCAATGCCGCGCAGGCCGAGGTCTACCAGGTGGGCAGCACGCTGGCCCGCCTCGAACAGCAGATCCAGCACCAGCGCGAACTGTCGCAGCGCCTGCACAAGGCGCGCGATGAAACCCGCCAGGCACTGGCCGAACTGGGCCAGCACATCAGCGGCGACGAGGCCAAGCTGATGGTGCTGCGCGAAGCGGTCGATGCGGCCACCCCGCAGCTGGAAGCGCTGCAGGAAGAAAACGAGATCAAGCAGGAAGGCCTGCGTGAGGCCGAAGCGCGGTTGTCCGATTGGCAGCAGCGTTGGGAGCAGCACACCTCGCAGAGCTCGGAAGCCTCGCGCGCCGGCGAGGTCGAGCGCACCCGCGTGGACTACCTGGACAAGCAGATCCTTGATGCCGATCGTCGCCGCGAAGCGCTGGCGGCCGAACGTGCTGGGCTGGACGTGGATGCACTGGATGAAGTCTTCGAGCAGCTGCACCTGCAGCACGATACGCAGAAGACCGCGCTGGATGAGCTGACCGAGCAGGTCGAGGAGCGCAAGCACGGTGTCGCCGCCGTGCAGGAGCAGCAGCGCAACGGGCAGAACGAGCTGGCCGAGCTGCGCAAGCAGGTCAATGGCCTGCGCGGGCGCCTGTCTTCGCTGGAAACCCTGCAGCAGGCTGCACTCGGCCAGGAGCAGGGCGCGGCGGTGGCGTGGCTGAAGTCGCGTGGGCTGGATTCGGCCGCGCGCGTAGGTGAGCGCCTGGATGTTGATGCGGGTTGGGAAAACGCAGTGGAAAGCGCGCTCGGTCAATTGATCGAAGGCGTGCTGGTCGATGACCCGGCCAGCCTGGTCGATGCGTTGGGTGAGCTGGGCGAAGGCCGCATCGCGCTGGTTGCCAATGACGGTGCGGACCTGAAGGTTGCGCCGACCTCGCTGGCTGCACGCGTGCGGGGCCCGGCGCCGATCCGGCGCCTGCTTGCGCGCCTGCACGGCGCGCGTGACCTTGCCGAAGCCAATGCACTGCAGGCCAGCCTGCCCGAGGGAGATTCCATCATCACCCAGGGCGGCGAACGCCTGGGCGAAGGCTGGGTGCGCGTGTCGCGCTCCGGCGCCGCCAAGCAGGGCGCGCTGCTGCGCGAACGCGAAATCAACGAACTGCGCGAGCAGATCGAGCAGCTGCAATCGCGCGAAGCCGAACTGGAAGAACAGCTGGCCGGTTTCCGCGAGCACCTGTTGGCCGCCGAACAGCAGCGCGAGGATGCGCAGCGTGCGCTGTACCTGGCGCACCGCGCGGTGTCCGAACTGGCCGGCCAGCTGCAGGGCCAGCAGGGCAAGGTGGAGGCGGCACGTACGCGCATCGACCGTATCGAAGGCGAGCTCAGCCAGTTGCTGGAGACCCTGGACATCAATCGCGAGCAGGCGCGTGAAGCGCGTGCGCGGTTGGAGAATGCGGTCAACAGCATGGGTGACCTGGAGTCGAACCGGCAGGGCCTGGAGGGCGAACGCCGTCAGTTGACCGAGGCGCGTGATCTGGCCCGCGACGCCGCCCGTGCGGTGCGCGAGCGGTCGCACGCGTTGGCCCTGACCCTGGAATCACAGCGCGCCCAGGTGGCGTCGTTGAGCCAAGCGCTGGAACGCATGAGCACCCAGCGCGGCCAGCTTGATGCACGCCTGGGCGAACTGCATTCGCAGCTGGACGAAGGCGATACCCCGGTCGAATCGCTGCAGGCCGAGCACCAGAACGCGCTGGAAGAGCGTGTCCGTGCCGATCGCGTGCTGACCGAAGCGCGCACGTTGCTGGATGGCATCGATGCCGAACTGCGCAACTACGAGCAGACCCGCCACCAGCGCGACGAGCAGGCGCTGTCCCAGCGCGAGCGCATCTCGCAGCGCAAGCTGGACCAGCAGGCGCTGGTACTCAGTGCCGAAACCCTGCAGGGCGCAGTGGAGAAGGCCGGTTTCGTGCTGCAGGATGTGATCAACGCGCTGCCCGAAGAGGCCCGCCTGGGCGACTGGGAGCAGGCGGTGCACCAGATCGACGGTCGTATGCGCCGGCTGGAGCCGGTCAACCTGGCCGCGATCCACGAGTATGGCGAAGCCTCGCAGCGCTCGGAGTATCTGGATGCGCAGCACGTGGACCTGACCACCGCGCTGGAGACCCTGGAAGATGCGATCCGCAAGATCGACCGCGAAACCCGGGGCCGCTTCAAGGACACCTTCGACCGTGTCAACGCCGGTGTGCAGGCGCTGTATCCGCGCCTGTTCGGTGGCGGCCACGCCTACCTGGAGCTGACCGGCGAAGACCTTCTCGATACCGGCGTGACCATCATGGCGCGTCCCCCGGGCAAGCGCGTGTCGAGCATCTCGCTGCTGTCCGGCGGCGAAAAGGCGATGACCGCCGTGGCGCTGGTGTTTGCGATCTTCCAGCTCAACCCGGCACCGTTCTGCCTGCTGGACGAGGTGGACGCGCCGCTGGATGAAGCCAACGTCGGCCGCCTGGCCAACATGGTCAAGGAAATGAGCGAGAAGGTGCAGTTCCTGTTCGTCAGCCACAACAAGGCCACGATGGAAGCGGCGCACCAGTTGTCGGGCGTGACGATGCGCGAGCCGGGAGTCAGCCGCCTGGTCAGCGTGGACCTGGAAGAAGCCGCGCGATTGGCGGGCGCGGCCTGACGTGCCATCCTAGTTACCTGAATGAACTAGCCGGAGAACCTAACGAATGTCCGACACGGCACTGTTGCGCATCGGCATCCTGGCCGCCGGCCTGCTGTTGGTCGCTGCGATCTTCCTGTTTGGCCGCCCGAAAAAGAAGCCCCAGGGCCGTCGCCTCGATAGCGCCGAACCGACCAGCGGCGAGCGTCGCGAGCCGGTGCTGGGCGAGGATGGCGTGCCTGTGGCCGGCGACCGCGTCGAGCCGGGCATGGGCGAGACGGTCGAGCAGGCCGAACTGGGGCTGCCCGATGTCGATGGCGCGGCCAGCGACCTGGGCAAGCGTGCGACGCAGGATTTCGACAAGATCGTTTCGCTGTTCGTGGCCGCCCGCGCCGGTGAGCAGCTGCGCGGCGAAGACATCGTCGTGGCAGCGGAGAAGACCGGCCTGGTGTTTGGCCACATGAATGTCTTCCACCGGCTGGTGGAGGGGCATCCCGAGCGGGGCCCGATTTTCTCGATGGCCAGCATCATGAAGCCGGGCAGCTTCGATATGGGCAACATCCGCGCCATGGAAACCCCGGCCATCGCCTTCTTCCTGACCCTGCCGGCACCGCTGACCGCGCTGGACGCCTGGGAGAAGATGCTGCCGACCGTGCAGCGCATGGCTGAACTGCTCGATGGCGTGGTGCTGGATGACAGCCGCAACGCGCTCGGCCGCCAGCGCATCGCCCACATCCGTGATGAGCTGCGCGCCTATGATCGCCAGCACCAGGCGCCGCCGCTGACCAAGACCCCGCGCTGGTAAGCGCGGCAGGTCCTGGCGTGCCGACCAACGGTCGGCACCCACAACAGTAGATCCACGCCATGCGTGGATGCGGCGAACCAGGGTTCGCCCCCCACCAGACCAGTAGATCCACGCCATGCGTGGATAGGGTCAGACCGGTACCCCAGCCACTTTCGCGAACGCGTTGCGGAATGCGGCCATTTCCTCTTCGGTGCCCACGGTCACGCGCACGCGCTGCGGCCAGATCGGCCAGCTGCGGCCGATCACCACGCCGTTGTCCGCCATCGCCTTGGCAAAGGCCGCGCCGTCGCGCTGCACATCCACCACGAAGCAGTTCGCTTCGGTCGGCAGGCAGTCAAAGCCACGCTTGCCCAGCCAGGCGATGGTGGCCTGCCGGACCTTGGCGTTCTGCAGACGTCGTCGCGGGATCAACTGCGGGTCGCGCAGGCTGGCCAGTGCCGCTGCAAGGGCGGGCACCGGCAGCGGGTTCTCGCCCAGGCTCGCCAGCTCGCGCAGGCGCTCCGGATGCGCTGCAGCCACGCCAAGACGCAGGCCGGCCATGCCGTACAGCTTGGAGAAGGTGCGCAGCACGATCAGGTCATCGCGCTGGGCCACCTTTGCAATCAGGCTGGGCTGTTCGCTGTACTGCAGATAGGCCTCGTCCAGCAGCACCCGGGTACCTGCGGGCTTGTTGGCCAGCAGCCAGGCCAGCTCGTTGGCCGGACTGATCGAGCCGGTGGGGTTGTTGGGATTGCACACGTACAGCAGGCCGGTCGGTCGCGCGTGCGCGGCGGCCGCCATCGCGCGCAGGTCGTGCGCGCCATCGCCGCGCAGCGGTACCGTCTGCACATGGGCGCCGCGCGCAGCTGCCATCTCGCCCAGCGTCTCGAAGGTCGGGTCGGCCACCACCAGGCCCGCCTGCGGGCCGGTCCACAGTGTCGCCGCACGGTTCAGCGGTTCGCTGGAGCCCGGATACAGGCGCACGTGGTCGGCGGGAATGCCGGCCTGGGCGATGAATGCGTCGCGCACCTCACCGGCCAGGGCGAAGCGGTAACGGCCGCAGCTGGCGATGCTGTCGCGCGCCGCCTGCTGTGCGGCCGGCGAGGGGCCATAGGGGCATTCGTTGAAGTTCAGCAGCGCCGCGCCCGCATCGGCGGGTGGCGGCGCAACGGTCGCCGGCTGGGCCTGGGCCGACCGGGGCAGGCCGCTGCTGGCGAGGGCGAGACCGGCACCGGCCATCTGCAGGAAGTGGCGACGGGAGGCAGGCAAGGTCACAGGGGACGGTTCCGGAAGGGCGACCGACGCACGCTAGCGCTGGTGGTCAGCGCGGGCAAGGGGCTGTGCAGCGTCTCCAACCATGGGCGACCGTTGCTCGCCGCCAGTCCCGCATGGCCCAGCTCTACAAGGTGCTGCGCGCAGGCGCGGTAGAATTCACGGCCATCCCAGAACCCGCGGATTCCGATGAGCCCCAGCCCCGCCGAACGTGCCGAAGACCTGCGCCGGCAGATCGCCCAGGCCAATCGCGCCTATCACGAGCTGGATGCGCCGGAGATCCCCGACGTCGACTACGACCGCCTGGTACGTGAGCTGGAGGCGCTGGAGCGCGAGCATCCGGAGCTCGCCCGTGCCGACAGCCCGACCCAGCAGGTCGGGGCACGCCCGTCTGGCCGCTTCGCCGAAGTCACCCATGCAGTACCGATGCTGTCGCTGTCCAATGCCTTCAGCGATGAGGAAGTGGCCGACTTCGTGCGCCGCATCGATGAGCGCCTGCGCCGCGGCACCCTGCGTTTTTCCGCCGAACCGAAGATGGACGGCCTGGCGATCAGCCTGCGTTACGAGGACGGTCATTTCGTGCTGGGCGCCACCCGGGGCGATGGCAGCACCGGTGAGGACGTGACTGCCAACCTGCGCGAGATCGGCGACATTCCCAAGCGCCTGAAAGGCAGGGACTGGCCGGATGTGCTGGAAGTGCGCGGTGAGGTCTACATGGCCCGCGCCGACTTCGAGGCCTACAACGAGCGCGCGCGCCTGCACGGTGGCAAGGTGCTGGCCAATCCGCGCAATGCCGCGGCCGGTTCGCTGCGCCAGCTTGACCCGAAGATCAGCGCGCAGCGCAGGCTCAGTTTCTTCACCTACGGTACCGGTGAAGTGCAGGGCGGTGAGTTGCCCGATACGCACTCGGGCACGCTGGCGCAGCTGCGCGACTGGGGTTTCCCGGTCAGCGACCTGTGCAAGGTGGTGGAAGGCAGCGACGGCCTGCTGGCGTACTACCGTGACATCGGCGAGCGTCGCGACGGCCTGGCATTCGACATTGATGGCGTGGTCTACAAGCTCGATGACCGCGCCGGCCAGCAGGCCATGGGCTTCGTGTCGCGCGCACCACGCTGGGCCATCGCGCACAAGTTCCCGGCGCAGGAACAGAGCACTACGCTGGAGGCCATCGAAATCCAGATCGGCCGCACCGGTGCTGCCACCCCGGTGGCGCGCCTTGCGCCGGTAGCGGTGGCCGGTGTGATCGTCTCCAATGCCACCCTGCACAACGCCGACCAGATCGCGCGCCTGGATGTGCGCGTGGGCGACAGCGTGATCGTGCGCCGTGCCGGCGATGTGATTCCGGAAGTGGTCAGCGTCATTCTCGACCGCCGTCCCGCCGGCACCACGCCCTGGCAGATGCCGACCAGCTGCCCGGTGTGCGGCTCGGAGATCGTGCGCGAGGAGGGGGCTGCCGCGTGGCGCTGCTCGGGCGAGCTGTCCTGCCCGGCGCAGCGCAAGGAAGCCATCGCCCACTTCGCCTCGCGACGGGCGATGGATATCGACGGCCTTGGCGACAAGTACATCGAAACCCTGGTGGACGCCGGCATCGTCAGGAGCGTGGCTGATCTGTACCGCCTCACCCGCGACCAGCTGCTGCACCTGAAGCTGGTGTTGGACGCAGAAGATCCTTCCGCGCTCGCGGCCAGCCTGAAACTGCACTTGCCGGCAGAAGGCAGTGGCGCGGTGCTCAACGCTGTGTTGAAACTGGATGGCAACGATGCGGGGTGGCGCGCGCAGGCATTGGCGCAGCCGGCAGCCTTCGAATGGAACACGAAGAAGATCGCGACCAAATGGGCTGACAACCTGATCGCTGCGATCGATGCCAGCCGTGATGCGACGCTGGAGCGACTGCTGTTCGCACTGGGCATCGAGCACGTCGGCGAGAGCACCGCCAAGGCACTGGCACAGTGGTTTGGCGATCTGGCGTTGATCCGCCGTCTGCCGTGGCCGTTGTTCAAGCGCGTGCCGGATATCGGTGGCGAAGTGGCGCGCTCGCTGGGCCACTTCTTCGAACAGGAAGGCAACCAGCAGGCCATCGACGCGCTGCTGCAGGTGGGGCAGGTGCGCATCAGCGACGTGCACCCGCCAAGTGCGAAGCTGCGCGAGGGGCTGGATCTTGCCCAGCTGCTGGTCGAAGCGGAGATTCCCGGCATTACCCGCCTGCGCGCCGAAAAACTGGTCGCAGTACTGCCCAGCGCGCAGGCGGTGCTGGACGCCGAGCACGGCCAGTTCGTCAACGCCGGCCTGCCCGATGACACCGCGCGCGGCGTCGCTGACTGGCTGGACAGCGAGGGCCATGGCGCGATGTTGCTGGCCGCCGAAGTGGAGATGAAGCACATCCTGGCCAGCGCACCGGCCCTGGCCGAAGTGGTGGCCGGCCCGCTGGACGGGCAGACGGTGGTGCTTACCGGCACGCTGGCCCAGCTCAATCGCGATACCGCCAAGGAGCGCCTGGAGGCGCTGGGCGCAAAGGTATCCGGCAGCGTGTCGAAGAAGACCAGTTTCGTGGTGGCAGGCACCGAGGCGGGTTCAAAGCTGGACAAGGCGCAATCGCTGGGCGTTCCAGTGTGGGATGAAGAGCGCCTGCTGGCCTACCTGGCCGAACACGAGTGATGAACCGGCCGGGTGCGCAGGCACCCGGCACGCAACCGCAAAGGAACACTGATGCAGACCGCTCCGCTGGATTTCCGCCTGGCCACCCGTGCCGACGAGGAACTGCTGATCGCGCTGATGCGCGATTTCTACGCCGAAGACAAGATCGAATTCGACGATGCGCGCGTGCGCCGTGGTGTCGATGCGCTGCTGGCCGATCCGCGCAACGGGGAAGTGCTGCTGTGGCTGGACGAGGCCGCGGCCGTCGTTGGCTATGCGGTGATCGCGATGGGCTTCAGCCTGGAGCAGGGCGGCCATTTCATGCTGCTCGACGAGCTCTACCTCAGCCACCGCGCGCGTGGCCGTGGCCGTGGCAAGCGGGCGCTGGCCATCTGCGAACAACGCGCGCGCGGGCGCGGGGTCAGCCGGCTGCGGCTGGAGGTGAACCATCACAACGAACTGGCGCGCCGCCTGTACCTGGCCAGTGGCTACATCGATGACACGCGCGATCTGCTGACCCTGCCGCTGGACCATCCGCGGCCGGAGGGCATCCTGTGAGCGAGGCACTGCTGCGCAGCCTGCAACAGCGTGCCAGCCTCAATGCGCTGGTGCGACGCTTCTTCGCCGAGCGTGGCGTGCTGGAAGTGGAAACGCCGATCCTTTCCGTGGCCGGCAACACCGAGCCGAACATCGACAGCTTCCACACCGATTTCAGCGGCCATGTCGATGCGGGCGGACGCCGACGCTGGCTGCGCACCTCGCCGGAGTTCCCGCTCAAGCGCCTGCTCGCTGCCGGCGTGGGCGACTGCTATGAGCTCGGCCGGGTATTCCGCAATGGCGAAGCCGGTGGCCGCCACAATCCCGAGTTCACCATGCTGGAGTGGTATCGGGTTGGCTGGGACCACCATCGGTTGCTGCAGGAAACCGCGGAACTGGTGGGGCAGGCGTTGGCGCTGGTTGGCCGCTGCGCGACGCTGCGCGTGCTGAGCTATCGCGAACTGTTTCAGCAACAGGCCGGCGTGGACCCGTTCGATGCCGATGAGGGCCAACTGCGCGCCGCGCTGGGCGAGGTGCACATCGATCCGGTAGGCCTGACCCGCGATGATTGGCTGGATCTGTTGATGACCCACCGTATCCAACCGCACTTCGATGACACGGTCATGACCGTGGTCCACGACTGGCCCGCCAGCCAGGCGGCACTGGCGCGCATCCGCCCCGGCACACCGCCGCTGGCCGAGCGTTTCGAGCTGTACCTGGGCGCGGTGGAACTGGCCAATGGCTATAACGAACTGAACGATGCGGCTGAACAGCGCGCGCGTTTCCAGCATGACCTGCAGCGTCGCCATGCACGGGGGCAGGTACAGCCCGCGCTGGATGAAGCGTTGTTGCGTGCACTGCCTGCAATGCCCGCCTGTGCCGGTGTTGCCGTTGGCATTGATCGCCTGCTGATGGCGATGCACCGCACACCGCGCATCGCCGACGTGCTTGCATTCGATTTCGCCCACGCATGAGCCGATTTCCCCTGCACCTGGCAGGCTGAACGAAAACACGCGTCTGCGCGCTTGATTCAGCAAGCACGATGATGCTCTTATCACAGCCGATACCGCACACTTGCGTCGTGGTTCATCCATTCATGGGGAAGGCTTTGGTCAAGTGGTTTGCGGTCGTAGCGGCACCGATGTACTCCGTGGCGATATGGGGTGGCCTGCTTCCGTCGACCGCATCGGCGCAGTCGCTTGGCTATGACAGCGAAGTGGTGACCTGCGAATCCCGCGACATGGGTTGGGTGCATTGCGACATCGATGTCAGCAACGGCGTTGACCTGATCCGCCAGTTGTCCAGCAACAGCTGCATCCGTGGCAGCGAGTGGGGCACCGACCGCAGTGGCGTGTGGGTGACGCTGGGCTGCCGCGCCGAGTTCCGCGCGCGCCGCGCAGAGAATGATGCCGTGCCCTCGGCCGAGGGCCGCAAGCGACTGGTGCGGCGGGTAGTGCGCTGTGAGTCCAATGGCCGCCCGCAGAGCTGCCCGGTACGCCTGGACGGTGCGCCGGTACGGTTGCTGCGGCAGCTGTCGGTGCTGCCGTGCCGGGAAGGGCAGGGCTGGGGCTACAAGCGCAATGAGGTGTGGACCACCCGCGGTTGCCAGGGTGATTTCGAGGTGGCCGACGAGCAGGGCCGTTTCGTCGACATGCCGCGCCGGCTGACCTGCGAATCCAAGTCCAAGAAGCGCCGCTTCTGTGGCGCCAGCATCTCCACCAGCGCCACCCTCTCCAACCAGCTTTCCAGCACCCCGTGCGAGGAAGGCAGCACCTGGGGCTGGAACCGCAACGGCATCTGGGTCGATGGCGGCTGCCGCGCCGAATTCTCGGTGAACTGACCCCGGACGGGGTCCATCCGTGCGTGGCGTGGCCCTACAATGGGGCCATGAATACCGCCACCGACCTCGACTACGCCCGCTACGACCACATCCGCCCGATCCTGTGGACCGGCGATGCCCTGCAACTGCTCGACCAGCGCAAGCTGCCGTTCGTGGTCGAGCATGTGGCCTGCCATGACAGCGATGAGGTGGCTGCCGCCATCCACGCCCTGACCGTGCGCGGTGCGCCGGCCATCGGCATCGCCGCCGCCTGGGGTGTGGTGCTGGCCGCACGTGATGTGCAGGCGGCCGATGGCGCGCATGCCCTGCAGCAGCTGGAACCGGCGCTGCAGCGGCTGAATGCCTCGCGCCCGACGGCGGTCAACCTGGCCTGGGCGCTGGCACGCATGCGACGTTGCCTGAACGCTGCCGGTGCCGACTGGAAGGCGCTGCTGGAGGCTGAAGCGCAAGCGATCGCCGAAGAAGACCTCGCCGCGAACCGCCACATGGGCGCACTCGGTGCCGGCCTGATCGAGGCCGGCAGCGGCGTGTTGACCCATTGCAATACCGGCTCGCTGGCCACCGCCGGCTTCGGTACGGCGCTGGGCGTGATCCGCGCCGGCATGGCCCAGGACCGCATCGCCCGTGTGTTTGCAGGTGAGACCCGGCCGTGGTTGCAGGGTGCGCGCCTGACCGTGTGGGAGCTGCAGCAGGACGGCATCGACGCGACGCTGATCGCCGACTCGGCCGCCTCGCACCTGATGAAGACCGGTGCGGTGCAGTGGGTGATCGTAGGCGCTGACCGCATCTGCGCCAATGGCGATACGGCCAACAAGATCGGCACCTACCAGCTGGCCATCGCGGCCCGCCACCACGGGGTGAAGTTCATGGTCGTGGCGCCGTCCTCGACGGTGGACATGGATACCGTGGACGGCAGCCAGATCGAGATCGAGCAGCGCGACCCGGGCGAACTGTACGGCGTGGGCGGCACCCGCACCGTGGCCGAGGGCATCGCCGCCTGGAACCCGGTGTTCGATGTCACCCCGGGCGAGCTGATCGATGCCATCGTGACCGAGCGGGGGGTGATCCTGAACCCGACCGCGGAGAACATGCGTACCGCCTTCGGCGGTTGACGCGGGCAGGGGCGGGTGCCTTTCCGCTGGAAAGGGCTCCGACCCCGGCGTCCGGTAGTGCCGGCCGCTGGCCGGCAACCCCCTAAGTTCCTGATTTGTGCCGGTAAAATCACCGTAAAGGCAGGCGGAAAACGGCCCCGTGTGGTAGAATCCAGCGGTTGAATCGAGGTTCCGGCACGACCACCCCCGGGTGGATGCGCCGGACTGGACCGCTACCAGACAACGGAACCCGAATGGCAGAAACCGCCAAGGAAATCATCCAGGTCAACCTGGAAGACGAGATGCGCAAGAGCTACCTCGATTACGCCATGAGCGTGATCGTGGGGCGCGCGCTGCCAGATGCGCGCGATGGCCTCAAGCCGGTGCATCGTCGTGTGCTGTTTGCGATGAATGAACTCAACGCGCACAGCAACAAGCCCTACTTCAAGTCGGCACGTATCGTCGGTGACGTCATCGGTAAGTACCACCCGCATGGCGACCAGTCGGTATACGACACGCTGGTGCGATTGGCACAGCCGTTCTCGCTGCGCTACATGCTGGTCGATGGCCAGGGTAACTTCGGTTCGGTCGACGGCGACTCCGCTGCGGCGATGCGATACACCGAGGCGCGCATGTCGCGGCTTGCGCATGAGCTGATGGCGGACATCGACAAGGAAACCGTCGATTTCCAGCCCAACTACGACGAAAAGGAACTGGAGCCGACGGTCATGCCGACCCGGTTCCCGAACCTGCTGGTCAATGGTTCGGCCGGTATCGCGGTGGGCATGGCGACCAACATTCCGCCGCACAACCTCACCGAATCGATCAATGCCTGCATCGCGCTGATCGACAATCCGGAAATCGATATCGACGGCCTGATGGAGTTCATCCCGGGCCCGGATTTCCCGACTGCGGGCATCATCAACGGCACCGCCGGCATCATCGCCGGTTACCGCACCGGCCGTGGCCGCGTGCGCATCCGTGCCAAGGCGGATGTCGAAGTGGCCGACAACGGCCGCGAATCGATCATCGTCACTGAAATTCCTTACCAGGTGAACAAGGCGCGTCTGATCGAGAAGATCGCCGAGCTGGTCAAGGAAAAGAAGATCGAAGGCATCAGCGAGCTGCGCGATGAGTCCGACAAGGACGGCATGCGCATCTACATCGAAATCAAGCGCGGCGAGTCGGCCGAGGTTGTGCTCAACAACCTCTACCAGCAGACCCAGATGGAGTCGGTGTTCGGCATCAACATGGTGGCGCTGGTCGACGGCCGCCCGCAGTTGATGAACCTCAAGCAGATGCTGGAGGCCTTCGTCCGCCACCGTCGCGAAGTGGTTACCCGCCGCACCGTGTTCGAGCTGCGCAAGGCGCGCGCCCGTGCCCACGTGCTGGAAGGTCTGACCGTTGCGCTGGCCAACATCGACGAGATGATCGAACTGATCAAGACCTCGCCGAACCCCACCGAGGCACGCGAGCGCATGCTTGCGCGCCTGTGGGAACCGGGCCTGGTCGGTTCGATGCTCGGCGCCGCCGGTGCCGAAGCCTCGCGTCCCGATGACCTGCCCAAGGGCGTGGGCCTGATCGAAGGCGGCTACCAGCTGACCGAGATCCAGGCGACGCAGATCCTGGAAATGCGCCTGCACCGCCTGACCGGGCTGGAGCAGGACCGCCTGACCGAGGAATACAAGCAGCTGCTGGAAGTGATCGCCGGGCTCATCCATATCCTGGAAGATCCCGATCGCCTGCTGCAGGTGATCCGCGAAGAGCTGATCAACGTGCGGGCCGAGTTCGGTGACGAGCGCCGTACCGAGATCCGCCACAGCGAAGAAGACCTGGACATCCTCGACCTGATCGCCCCGGAAGACGTGGTGGTCACCCTGTCGCATGCCGGTTACGTGAAGCGCCAGCCGGTCAGCGCCTATCGCGCCCAGCGTCGAGGCGGCCGTGGCCGCAGCGCGGCGTCGACCAAGGAAGAGGATTTCATCGAGCAGCTGTGGCTGGTCAACACGCACGACACGCTGCTGACCTTCACCAGTTCGGGCAAGGTGTTCTGGCTGCCGGTCTACCAGCTGCCTGAAGCCGGTTCCAATGCCCGCGGTCGTCCGATCATCAACTGGATCCCGCTGGAGCCGGGCGAACGCGTGCAGGCCGTGCTGCCGGTGCGCGAGTACGCCGATGGCCAGTTCGTGTTCTTCGCCACCAAGAACGGTACGGTCAAGAAGACCCCGCTGGGCGAGTTCGCCTTCCGTCTGGCCCGCGGCAAGATCGCGATCAACCTCGACGAGGGCGATGCCCTGGTCGGCGTCGGCCTGACCGATGGCGAGCGCGACATCCTGCTGTTCGCCTCCAACGGCAAGACCGTGCGCTTCGGTGAAGACAAGGTCCGCTCGATGGGTCGTACCGCTACCGGCGTGCGCGGCATCAGGATGCCGGCCGGCGAGGAAGTGGTCAGCCTGATCGTGGCCGAGAGTGCTGGCGGCATCGAGGACGAGAACGAGGACGACAACGGTGTCGAGGAGGCCGTCGCCAATGGCGATGCGCTGATCGAAGGTGCCGACGACGCCAACCTGCGTTACATCCTCACCGCCACCGAAAACGGCTACGGCAAGCGCACCCCGCTGCCGGACTACCCGCGCAAGGGGCGTGGCACGCAGGGCGTCATCGGCATCCAGACCACCGAGCGCAATGGCAAGCTGGTTGCCGCGGTGCTGATGGGTACCGACGATGAGGTCCTGCTGATCTCCGATGGTGGCACCCTGGTGCGTACCCGTGGCTCGGAAATCAGCCGGGTCGGCCGCAACACCCAGGGCGTGACCCTGATCCGCCTGTCCAAGGACGAGAAGCTGCAGGCGGTGGAGCGCATGGATGCCTCGATCGACGAGGACGAGGACGAGGTGGCCGCCGCCGCCCCGGCCGCGACCGACGGCGCACCGGCTGCTGCCAGCAGCGAGGACGCCGCGCAGGAGTGATCCTGCCGCGATGCTGAGGTACCCGACGACGCCGGCCTTGTGCCGGCGTCGTCGTGTCTGCAGTCGAAAATACGCACGCACTTCACGGTGACGGTGGCATAAGGGCGCATGCTGCCCCCGGAGATCGACGATGTCCGCCACGCCGCAGTCTGCTTCCGCGCCTCCTCCCCGCCATCCTCTCGTTACCGTGCTGGCCCTGTTGCTGATCGTGCTCGGCCTGGTCATCGGCGGCCTTGGTGCGTGGCTGCTCAGCCTCGGTGGCTCCTGGTACTACGCCATCGCGGGCTTGGGCCTGCTGGTCTGCGGCATCCTGTTGTGGGGCAATCGGCGTAGCGGTGCACTGCTGTACGCACTGGTGTTCATCGGCAGCCTGCTGTGGACCTGGTGGGAGTCGGGCAGCGATTACTGGCGCTGGGTACCACGGCTGGGCCTGGTGACCGCCCTCGGCATCGTCCTGGCATTGCTGGCGCCGACCCTGCAGGCACCGGTGCCCAGGCGGCTGTCGCGCAGCGTGGCCGCTGTACTGATGCTGGTCTTCGTGGCCGCCTTCGGCCTCGCGTTCACCCCGCATGGCGTGGTCGACGGGCATCAGCCGTTCCCGGAGCCGGCGGTCAGCGCCGGGCTTGATCCCACCCGTGACACCACCGGCCTGCAGCCTGCCGACCAGCCGGCCGAGGGTGACTGGCCGGCATGGGGGCGCAGCAATGCCGCCACCCGTTATTCGCCGCTGCAGCAGGTCACCCCGGAAAACGTGGGAACCCTGCAACTGGCGTGGCAGTTCCGCACGGGCGACCTGCCGAAGAAGCGCTGGGGTGCGGAAACCACGCCACTGAAGATCGGTGATCGGTTGTACCTGTGCACCGCACGCAATCAGTTGATCGCCCTCGATGCCGGCAGCGGCAAGGAGCTATGGCGTTTCGACCCGAAGGTGAAAGATGCGTCGATCCCGTACACGGCCGCCTGCCGTGGCGTGTCCTATTACGAGCTGCCCAGCGCGCCGGCCCTCGCCGATGCCGCACTGGCTGACGTGGCTGCCGATCTCGCGCTGCCCGCACCGCCGCCGACCCGCACCCACCAGAGCGCGGCGCCAGGGAGCCGCTCAGCCTGCAGCGCACGCATCATCGAAGGCACGCTGGACGGCCGCCTGATCGCGGTGGACGCCGACAGCGGTCGCCCCTGCGCGAATTTCGGCAACAACGGCCAGGTCGACATCACCCTGGGCATGGGCGAGGTGCCGCCGGGTTACGTATCGATCACCTCGCCGCCGGCGATCGTCCGCGGTGTCATCGTTACCGGCCACCAGGTACTGGACGGCCAGCGCCGCGACGCGCCCTCCGGCGTCATCCAGGCCTACGACGCGATCAGCGGCAAGCTGCGCTGGGCGTGGGACATGGACCAGCCCGAGCGCAGCGGCCTGCCACCGCGCGAGCAGACCTATACACGTGGTACACCGAACATGTGGACCACCGCTACCGGCGATGAAGCACTGGGCCTGGTGTACCTGCCGATGGGCAATTCCGCAGGCGACTACTGGAGTGGCTCGCGCACCGAAAACCAGAACAGGTACGCGACCTCGCTGGTCGCCATCGATGTGGCTACCGGCAAGCCGGTCTGGCATTTCCAGGCCGTGCGCAAGGATGTCTGGGACTACGACCTGGGTTCGCAGGCCAGCCTGATCGACTACCCGACGGCATCGGGAAAGGTGCCGGCGATCCTGCTGCCCACCAAGCAGGGCGACATGTACATCCTCGACCGCCGCAACGGCCAGCTGCTGACCCCGGCTGAGGAGCGCAAGGTGCCACAGGGCGGCGTGGAGCCCGTGCAGCGCGCCGCCACCCAGCTGTTCTCGCTGTATCACACGCTGCGGCGCGACGACGCGCTGACCGAGCGCGACATGTGGGGCATCACCCCCATCGACCAGCTGGTCTGCCGAATCCAGTTCCGCAAGGCACATTACGAAGGGTTCTACACACCGCCCAGCAGCGATCACCACTCCATCGAATACCCCGGCTACAACGGTGGCTCGGACTGGGGCAGCGTGGCCATCGATACGCGGCGTGGCGTGATCGTGGCCAACTACAACGACATGCCCAACTACAACCGGCTGGTGCCGCGCGCCGAAGCCGACCGCAAGGGCTGGCTGCCGCGCGAGCAGATGCGCGCCGACAAGGGCGGTGCCGAAGGCGCAGGGGATCCGCAGGTCGGCACGCCCTATGGCATCGACGTCAACGCTGGCTGGCGGCTGCCGTTCACTGGCCTGCTGTGCAAGCAGCCGCCCTATGGCGGTATCCGTGCGATCGACCTGCGCAGCGGCAAGCTGCTGTGGGACCGGCCGTTCGGCAGCGCGCGTGGCAACGGCCCCTTCGGCATCCGCTCCGGCCTGCCCATTGAAATCGGCACGCCGAACAATGGCGGTTCGGTGGTGACCGCCAGCGGCCTGATCTTCATCGCCGCAGCGACCGACGACCTGCTGCGTGCCATCGACCTGAAGACCGGCAAGGAGCTGTGGCACACCAAGCTGCCAGCCGGTGGCCAGGCCAACCCGATGGTGTACGAGCAGGGCGGGCGGCAGTACGTGGTCATCATGGCTGGCGGGCACCATTTCATGGAGACGCCGGCCGGGGATTACGTGATGGCGTATGCGTTGCCGGAATAGCCCAAGGGTGTGAGTGCGGCTGCAGTGCATGGACTCTGTGCGATTGTCCTCTAGGATGGCGCTACGTTCTGCCTGCGAAGGATTCGCCATGTCCGTGTACCGTCAACGCTTCTGTGCCTTGCTGTTGGCTTTCGCCTTGCTGCCGGCATTGTCATCCAGTGTTGGTGCGGCCGAAGTACCTGCCGGATCGAGCGGTCCGCGCGCACAGGATGCCGTGGATGAATGGTTGGCTGCCTTCAATGCGGGCAGCCTCGATGGATTGCAGGCGTTCGCCGACAGGTACGCAAAGAAGGCGGGCAGCGGCCCGCAGGATTACCTGGAGTTCCGTGCGTCCAGTGGGCCGATGAAGGTGCTCGACGTCCGCTCGAGCACGCCGGAGAAGGTCGAAGTGCTGGTGCTGGGCGAGAACAGTGAACGGGCGATGCTGTTGACTGCGGAAATGGACCCTGCCGCTCCACGCCACGTGAAGCTGTTCCAGTTGGAAGGTGTGCCGACGCCGCAACAGTTCCAGCCCGCACGAATGGAGCTGCCGGCACTTCTGGGCGAAATCACGGCACGGCTCAACGCGCTGCAGGCGGCCGACGCACTCTCTGGCGCCGTGCTGGTCGCGCACGATGGCAAGGTGCTGATGCAGTGGCAGGGAGGGCTCGCCAACCGTGAGCAGCGCGTGCCCGTCGATGCGCAGACGCAGTTCCGCCTTGCCTCTTCCAACAAGATGTTCACCGCAGTGGCGATCCTGCAACTGGCTGAGGCCGGCCGTCTTACCCTGGATGACACCATCGGCAAGCGCCTGGCGGACTATCCCAACGAAGGGGTGGCAGGTACGGTCACGATCCGGCAACTGCTCAACCATACCAGTGGGCTCGGTGATTTCTTCGGTGATGATTTCGAGCACTACGCCGCGTCACTGAGAACGCACGACGATTATGTGCAGCACTTCGCCAAGGATCCCCCGCAGTTTTCCGCAGGCAGCCAGGACGGCTATTCCAACTACGGGTTCATTGTGCTCGGCCGGATCATCGAGGTGGTGTCCGGGCAGACGTACTACCACTACGTCAACGACCATATTCTCCGCGCAGCGGGCATGACGGCAACCGGCTTTGAGCCGGAATCGGTGGACGTTCCACATCGTGCACCCGGCTATACCCGGGTGAAAGGACAGTGGCTCAGCGAAACCAGATCCCTGCCATGGCGCGGGACTGCGGCCGGTGGCGGTTACAGCACCGTGGGTGACATGTTGAAGTTCGCCGAGGCCCTGCGTGCCGGCACCCTGGTTTCGCCGGCGTGGCTACAGCAGGCCACGCGTCCGCAGAACAACAAGGGCTGGTACGGCTACGGGTTCATGGTGCAGGGAGAGGGCAGGCAGCGCCAGTTCGGCCATGAGGGCGGGGCGCCCGGCTCGAACAGCGCCATTGTGGTGATGCCTGAGCAGGGATATGTACTGATCGGCCTGGCCAACGTCGATCCGGATGCAATGGGCAATGTGATCAACTACATCGCCCGCCGCGTGCCCCTGTGATGCACGGCGCCGGCAGCAACGACCGACAGCAGAGCGGCAAGAGGGGCCTGATTGGACTGCAATGGTCATCGCTGTGCATGGCTTTACTTCTTGCCGGCACGGCACAGGCACAGCGTCCCGACGCCGCGCTTGCAGAGTGGGAACTGCACGGCCGCTCCGAAGGCCTGGCTCGCCCCGACACCGTCTGCCAGGATTTCCTGCAGGCGATGGGACGCAAACCAGCCGAGCTGGAATACCTAGGCTGCACGCAGGACGACGATTCCTACATCCAGCCGATGGAAGCGCGGTATCGCGTCAGCGGTGCCTCGGCGGCGAAGATCGAAGCCTATCTGCAGCAGACCTTTGGCATGCCGTCATTGACGTATGTATGTTGTGGCTGGAGCAGCGGCGCGCCTTATTTCTGGCATGAGCAGCCGGGCAGCGTGAAGTACCAGATCGGCATGGGCGTGGAATCGCTGCATCATCCGCGCACGCAGTGGAGCGCGATTCCCTACTTCACGGTAACCGTTGCGGTGAACCGCAAAGGCCCTTGATGGCGTACGCTTGCAACCAACCACTGGCGTACAAGGAATGACAACCATGCCCCCGATGCTGCTCCGCGTTGCTGCCATCACGCTTGCCCTGGCACTGAGCCAGGTCGCCGCCGCCGCATCTCCCGAGCCGCTGCAGCTGCCGCAGGCCGAAGCGCTGACGTACTGGAAGCCGGTGGAGGGCACCTTCCGCCCACAACTCAATGTCGACCCCGGCCGTGTGCCGTTTGCGGAGGAGGTGACCGTGGCCTATTCGGTCAACAAGCGCGGCCGTACGTATGACGTAAAGGTGGTGGAGGCCAAGCCGTCGACGGCCTTCAGTGGCTGGGCGTTGAATGCGGTCAAGGCGATGCGCTTCACGGCAACGGACAGCAATACCGAGCGCACGCCGATCCGCAGCGAAATGACTGCACGCTGGGGCAGTGGCAAGTAGTGCGCTAGGCAGGTACCCGAACCATCTTTGCCATCAGGTGTTCGACCACGCCCGCCGGGTCCGCCGTGCGGCCTACGTGTGTGCTGGACATCTGCACCACCGAGCTGCGCTTGGCGGTCAGGAAATGGAAGCGCGCGCGCGCAGGCAGCTGCGCGATCGGGCCGGCGCCGGCATCGCCCCGGCAGATCGCCACGATGGCATCCAGCCACGGCTGCAGCGCTTCAATATCCAGCGCCGGCGCGAAGGCGTGCAGGCGCGCGGCATCGATCTCGATTGCCGCTTCCAGGTGCCGTGCACCCGGGCAGGATACGATCACGCCGACGTTGATGAACTCCTCGCGCTCCACCCGCGGTACCACGCGGATGACGGCATAGTCATACGTGTGCAGCGTGGGCACGGATGGCCTCCTGCACGAACACCGCACGCACCTTCAGGCGATGCTTCAGGTAGTTGATGTAGCCCTGCCGGTAAGCTTGGGGGCTGTCGAAGGCCGGCTCATCGACCAGCCAGCTGTCCGGCACCAGGCCGACGATGCGCTCGATCTCCGTATCAGGCAGGCGCGCGGCCAGCTCGGCATCCACCTCGGCGATGCGGCTGGCGAATGACAGCAGCACGTGGTCACGGATCAACACGAACGGCTTCTCGCAGGCATCGCCGGCGTTGGCCCAGTCGTGATGGAAGTACATCGCCGCACCGTGGTCGATCAGGTACAGCTTGCGGTGCCAGACCATCAGGTTCGGATTGCGCGTGGTGCGATCGACGTTGCTGGTGAATGCATCAAACCAGACGATGCGCGAGGCCAGGTCGGCGTCCACCGGCATCGCCGCCGGATCGTAATTGATCGCGCCGGGCAGGTAATCCAGGCCCAGGTTCAGGCCTTCGCTGGCGCGGATCAGGTCCTGGATCTCCGGGTCCGGCTCGGTCCGCGCGAACTCGCTGTCCAGCTCGACGAACAGGATCTCCGGAATCGGCAGGCCCACCGCGCGTGCCATCTCGCCTGCGATCAGCTCGGCGATCAGCGCCTTGGGCCCCTGGCCAGCGCCACGGAACTTGAGCACCGCCATACCGTCGTCGTCGGTCTCGACCACGGCAGGCAGCGAGCCACCTTCCCGCAAGGGGGTTATATAGCGGAGGGCATGGACGGTACGCATGGGTGCATTCTAGCGTGGCACATGCATGGGGTGCGCCGGGTGGTGTCCGGCGCTGTCCCTGACCTCAGTGCGACAACGCGCTGCGCTGCTGTTCCTGCACCTGCTGGCGCGTCTGTTCCTGCGAGGCGTGGTCGGCCTGGCGCTGGTTGACGATAGCGAGGCTGTCCAGGCTTTCCTGCACCGGCCGCTGCGCGGCTTCGGCCGTGGCTGCCGATGCACGCAGCGACGCAGGATCATCCAGCGCTCCCTTCACCACGAACACGTTCTGCGCCGCAGCGACATCGCCTGCCTGCCGGCTGAGCACCACATGATCCACGCGGTCCAGGCCGTTCTCGCGGGCCAGTACCAGCAGGCTTGCGCTCAGTCGTTCACTGGAGGCGTCGAAGCTGCGGCCGTTGGCGGCATCCAGCTCTGCCACCTTGCCGCGAATCTGATCGTGCAGGGCACGGTCGTTGCCACCCGCCAACGGCGCAGCCTGCGCTTCGGTCGGCACGGGTGTGATCGCCTGTGCAGTGATGGGCACGTGGGCGTAGGTGCCCTCGGTGTGGTCGAAATAGTGCAGCGTGGACGGTGAGGTGCTGGTATCGAAGTAGGGCTGCCGTGGTGGCGTGCCTTTACCCAGAGAGAGACCGTTCTGTTCCAGCAGGCTTTCCTGCAGGCCGAGCTGTGCCATGTTCACCGACATCCGGCTGATGCCATCGGGTGCGGGGTTCTTGGCTTCTTCCTTGCAGGCGCGGCCGATGGCATCGGTGGCGTAGTAGTTCTGGTAATCCGAATTGCCGTTGGGACCCAGCCGCGACGACACACCTTCGTCGTAGTAGTGCTTGCCCATGCCCTCGATGTTGGCGGCAGTGGCGGTCATGCTCAGGTCTGCATTGAGCGTCAGGTCCGGATGCGCGGCATAGGTCATCGGCGGGCCGGGCTGCACGCGCACGAACTCCTCTGCACGGGTACTTGCTTTGTAGAGATCTTCCAGCGTGGCGTCCGGTTTGGCGGTCTTGACCATGCCGACCAGCGCATTCCAGCCCTCGATGTTCGCCGATGCCTCGTCGCGCCGGTTGGCTGCGAGCAGGGTGCCGATGGCCTGGGTGTAGTCGTGGGTCGAATCGCGTGCAGCAATGTCTGCAATATCGGAATCAAACTGCTTATAGGCCCGTTCGGTCGCTGCATCATTGAACCCATGCTGCAGCTCATGGCCCAGTACGAAAGTCAGCTCTGCAGCGTCGTGCCTGTCCCGCGCTGGTGTGGACAGACTGGATGCCGGCAGGCTGATCGTCTTTGCGCCGCCGTCGTACTCGCCGCCCACACTGCTGTCGGCAGGCAGCAGCTCAAAGCGCTGCAGATGACCGGCGGCGATGGCCGAGTCGACCTGGGCTGCCAGCGCCGGAGAGTTGGCGATGGCCTTGCGAAGGTTGTCGACCTGATCGGTCGTTACATCGGGTTTTCCTGCAAATTCGGTCAGCAGGCGTTCCGTATCCGCTGAAAGCGTAGGCATGGTGCGGTGCTCCTTACTGCACGGTGACAAGGCGGACGCAGGCATGCGCCGGCTCGCCAGACGGGGTCGGATTCTCAGCCATCGTGTCGACCTTGATGCTCAGGTTCGGGCGATCGAAACGGTCATGGATGATGCGGCCGTGCTCGCCGCGGATGGTTTCACGCTTGAAGCCCGCGGCCTGCAGACCCGAGGCGAACTGATCGAAGTCGACCTGGCAGATCGCCGATGCGTTGGCTTTACGCTCGGCGGTGGTGTCGATGAAATTGAGATCGAGACGCGTATCGGCGGCGCCAGCCGTCTTGATTTCGAGGCCGTAGCTCCATTCCGGCGTCAGCGTGCCGCCGTAGCCGAAGTGCCCCGGGCCGAAACTCTGCGCGGGCGCCTGCATGGCCTGCGATACCCGTTCAAGGGTCAGTTCACGGGTGGAGGTGGTGTCCTTGATCAGATCCAGCAGACGCAACAGGAGTTGATCTGCGGTGAGCGCAGACGGCGTTGCGGCGTCGGAGGCAGTCGATGCCATGGTAGCGGGTCCTTGAGAAGTCGACGAATGGTCAGTCGCGTGTGCGCAGGCGCAGAGCGAGGCCGCACTTAGGACGATTGTCCACGGCCGTGTGAATGCGTACCCAAGCATAAGCGTTCCCTGCATGTTGAGCGCTGACCCTAAAGTGGGCCAGGTGAATCACAGGTTAAATGGAATTGACGATTGCTGGCACCGGGACCGGGCGCTTCGGACCTCAGGTGTTTGCTGCAAGCGGAGTTGCCAGCGCCGGGCTCTCCCTGGCGGCGCGCAGTCGGCTCTGGATGCCATGGAATTTTCTTCACTTCCTCATTCCGTGAGAGGTGGCAGCATTCAGCCGTGAGTCGATCAAGCACTGGCGTGGCCTTGAATTGCAGGCCTCCCTGCCGCTTTCCCGCGACCGACACCCGCCAGCTTGTTTCCGGCACATTTGCGCAGCGTTGAACGTGGTCCTGCGAGGCCACTCCCCTCGGCAAGGAGGCCCGCGATGCACAGTCCTGTTCACGCGTATACCTACTGCATCAGCAACCAGCCTGTCGCGCAGGCAGCGTGCGCTGGTGTTGGCAGACATGCTGAAGACGTTGCTGCGGTTCATGCAGCCTCAGACAGAATTCTTCCGTGAGTTGAGCACCGATGGTTGGCTCTGCATCCCGCAGTGCGCAGAGCCACTACATGCATGCGAGTCGCCCCATGGCGCTGCTTCGTTCGCAGCACTGGGCGCGCATCTCGTCCACGATGTCCACGCAGGCTTCCGAGGTGCACGATGAGCAACGAATCGAGAGGAGCCCTGCCGCCCCTGGATCTGGATGATGCCAAGGCCGCGCAGATGATTGGCAAGCTGGTGCTGGTGGGCGTTACCCGTTTTGGTGGCGATGGCCAGGTGCAGGGGCTGGAGCAGTTTGCCGGCACCGTGCTGCGGGTCAGTGCCGAAGAAGGGCTGGTGCTGGCCGATGGCGATGACGGCCATGAGCGCTACCTACCGCCCATGCTGGACCAGTACCTGCCGGCCGCACCGGGCGAGTACCAGTTGCGGTCCAGCGGGGTGACGGTGATCGATCCCGATTATCTGTCCACCTGGGAACTGCACGCGCGGCAGTAGGCGAAGGGCATCCAGAGAGGGGCCGGGCCAGGCAGGGCCACGCTTTGCAGGATGGGGCGACTAGCCCTTCCGGCCCATTTCCCGGTGGGCAGGGGGTGTTAGATTCGGCCCATGCCCGCCGTGCGGGTACCCAACTCACACCCCAGGGGAAAAGGATGCTCATCCGTCGTACCTCTCTGGCGGCGGCCGTTGCCGTTGCCACGCTCGGCCTGCTGGCCGCCGGCCCGGCCTTTGCCGACTACGCCAAGCCGCCGGAACACCTGCTCAAGGTGCTCAAGGCGCCGCCGCCGCCGGCACCGAACATCGACCCCAGCGGCCAGCGCCTGCTGCTGACCACCGCACAGACCTATCCGTCCATCACCCGTGTGGCCCAGCCGTACCTGAAGCTGGCTGGCGTGCGCTTGGAACCTAAGAACCGCAGCCGCCACGACACCCCGGGCGGCTATGGCATTCCGGCCTGTGTGGCCGACTTCACCCTGGTCGAGATCGTCAGCGGCAAGAGCACCAAGGTGAACCTGCCGCAGGGGTGCGCAGGTGGCGCACAGTGGTCGGCCGATGGCAGCCGTTTCGCCTTCCAGAATGCCGTCGATACCAGCGTGCAGCTGTGGGTCGGCGACGCCGCCACCGGCCAGGTGAAGCAGGTGCCGAACGTGCAGTTGAACCCCATCTTCGGCAGCACGGTGCAGTGGCTGGGCGGCAGCCAGAACCTGCTGGTGAAGCTGGTGCCGGCCAACCAGGGGCCGGCGCCGTCCAACGGCGGTACGCCCACCGGTTCGGACGCGCAGGAGTCGCTGGGCAGCAGTGGCGAGAGCAGCACCTATGAAGCGCGTGACACGCTGACCAGCGTGCACGATGAAAAGCTGTTCGCCTATTACGGTGCCTCGCAGCTGGCGGTGGTCGATGCCGCTGTCGGCAGCGTGCGCCCGGTTGGCCAGCCGGCGCTTTACAACGACGTCAACGCCGCGCCCGATGGCGTGCATGTGCTGACCGAGACCCTGAAGGCGCCGTTCTCGCATGCGGTGACCTACCAGCGTTTCGCCAATGATGTGGCGGTGCTGGACCTGGCCAATGGCCGCAATACGGTTCTGGCCAGCCTGCCGCTGGCCGATCGCGTGCCGGTACACGGTGTGCCGGAAGGCCCGCGGGGTTATGACTGGCGCTCCACCGACCCGGCCACCCTGGTCTATGCCGAAGCGCTGGACAAGGGCGACTGGAAGGTGAGCGTGCCGCATCGCGATCGCGTGCTGATGCTGAAGGCCCCGTTCACCGGCAAGCCGGTGGAAATCGCCCGCACTGCACAGCGCTTCGAGGGCTTTGCGTGGTCGGCCGACCCGGCCGTGTCGTTCCAGTTCGAGAACGACGAGAACCGCCACTGGATGCAGGCCCGCATCGTCGATGTGGACCAGCCGAAGAAGGAAGGTCGCCTGCTGTGGGACATGTCCAGCGATGAGCTGTACGGCAACCCGGGCAACCTGGTGTTCAAGCGCCTGCCCAGCGGTGCGCCGGTGGTGCGCCAGGAGGGCAACACCGTGTTCCTGCGCGGGCAGGGGGCCTCGCCGCAGGGCGACCGTCCGTTCCTGGATGCGCTTGATCTGGCAACGTTGAAGAGCGAACGCCTGTTCCGCAGTGATGCCGATGCGTACGAGCAGTTCCTGGGGTTCAGCAATACACCGGGTCGCTTCCTGACCTGGCATCAGTCGGTGATGGACCCGCCGAACGCATTCGTGCGTCTGCTCGGTGAGCGCGTCAACGATGCCAAGGCCGGCGAGGCACAGTTCCAGTCCAAGCCTGCTGCGTTGACCAAGCTGGTCGACCCGACCCCGGAAGTGCGGCAGATCCAGAAGCGCCTGGTGACCTACAAGCGCGCCGATGGCGTGGACCTGTCGTTCACCCTGTACACGCCGCCGGGCTACAAGGAAGGCCAGCGCGTGCCGGCGATCCTGTATGCCTACCCGGCCGACTTCGCCAATGCCGCGCAGGCCGGCCAGGTCTCCGGTTCGCAGCAGACGTTCACCCGTCTGCAGCCGTACCGCCTGATGCTGCTGGCCGGCTACGCGATCATCGACAACGCCTCGTTCCCGATCGTGGGTGACCCGAAGAACGCCTACGACACCTATCTGGAACAGCTGGAAGCCGACGCCAAGGCGGCGGTGGACAAGGCCGTGGAGCTGGGCGTGGTCGACCGCAACCGTATCGGCGTGACCGGCCACAGCCATGGTGGCCTGATGACCGCCAACCTGATCGCCCACACCAACCTGTTCAAGGCCGGCGTGGCGACCAGTGGCTCGTACAACAAGACCTTCACCCCGTTCGGCTTCCAGAACGAGCGTCGCTCGGTATGGCAGGCGCAGGATGTGTACCTGAAGGCGTCGCCCTTCTTCTATGCCGACAAGATCAAGCTGCCGCTGCTGCTGGTCCACGGCGAGGACGATGCCAACCCGGGCACCGAGCCGTTCCAGTCGCGCAAGCTGTACCAGGCGATCCGCGGCAATGGTGGTACCACCCGCCTGGTGATGCTGCCCAACGAACCGCACTGGTATACCGCGCTGGAATCGAACGAGCAGCTGGTGTCGGAAATGCTGAATTGGTTCGACACCTACGTGAAGAACGCGAAGTAATCCGGCAAGGCCGCCTTCCGGGGCGGCCTTTCTGGTTCAGGCGTCCAGTCCAGGCATCCAGTCCAGGTATCCCCCTGTGGGTGTTGCGTAACCATCTGTGATGCAGGCATGGATCGGCCACAAAGCTGCGGTACGCTGCGCATCTGATGTCCGCTACGGGTTCGCTCCATGAAGGCCTTCATCCTCGCCGTATCGCTGTCGATGTCCGTTGTCCCGGGCATTGCATTCGCCCAGCCGCTGCCGGCAGAACTGGCAGCATTGGGCATCACTGCCGGCATGCCCTACAGCAAGGCCAAGCGCCTTCTTGATGCCGCAGGATGGCAGGCCAGCCCGCCACGCGATGCACCCGAAGTGTTGGACGGTTTCCCGGAAGTGGGCTGCCAGAAGGGCGGCAACAATTGCAGCAGCACTTTCGCCAAGGATGGGCAGCAGGTCGCTCTGCAGGTGGGAACCACGCTGGCGGGCCAACCCTTCGTGCAGGGCGGCCGCTGAGCACGACGGGCACTCAGCCCAGCGGCAGGTTCTCCAGCGCACGCGACATCCGATCATGCAGGTCGCGCACGCGTTCGGCCTTGGCATGCACGCGGCGCTCATCGCCGAAGCTGCGGACATAGGCGCATGCAGCGAAGCCGGCGCTTTCCCTTTCGTAGTCGGCGACCCACGCCAGGCGGTCGGGGTTGCTGGCCTGCTCGGCCGACCAGGCCGCCACCGGCGGACGGATGTGCGCGATGATGCCAAGCCGCCACGGTTTGGGTGTCAGCCGCGCACGGAAGCAATGCTGCAGCGTGCACATGCGTGCATACAACGTGTCGGTGCCCAATGCCTTGAAGAAGGCATGCACCTGCGCATCCTGTGGTTCGAACGTGGCATGCATCGCCAGTATGCGCAGCCCGGCCGGGGTGCGGTAAGCGCGCAGGTGCCAGTCGGGGTGGTGCTCGACGAATGCCTGCACGCGCTGCAGTGCGATGCCCTCGACGCCGCCGGCCCGGGCGAGCCGTCGATTGCGCCGCCCCGACAGGATCTGGTTGACCACCACCATGGCAATGCCGCCGGCCGCCAGGCCGATGTTGAAGTTGCCCAGCGCACCGCCGATCAGCGCACCGGCCGCCAGCAGCCCCAGCGCACCCAGCAGCGGCAATGCGCAGCCTGACGGAGTGGACACGTGGTCGATATCCGCAAACAGTACGTCCGGGGTGTTCAGGCATAACGCGCCGTAGCTGTTGCGGGTAACGATGACGTCATCGCTGCGCTGCACGATCTGCTCGCGGATCGGGATGCCTTCGACACCGTAGTTGGTTCGTCGCTCGCGACGCGGCACGGACTGGCCACTGAGGATGGCATCAAGCGCTTCGCGTGCACGTGCATCGGCGTGGACCTGCGCGGCGTCCTGGTCGTCGTCGGACCAGCCGAACCGGCGTACCACCAGCGGGCGTCCCCTGTACCTGTCCTGCAGGCGGGCTTCGGCCCAGTACGCTGGAACGATCATCATCCTGTATTCCCCTCGCTTCCCTGGCAGCCGGTCGGCACGAGTCTGGCACAGCCGCAGAGTGCGTTGCACGATACGGCAGCGCATGCGACGACGCGGTGGTAGATTGCGCGCTTCGCGTGCACTCCACCAAGGACGGAGCCATGTTCGTGTCATTGCGTTGCCTGCTTGCCCTGGCCCTCGGCGGGGTGATCGGCACTGCCCAGGCGGCCGCGCCGGGACCGGAAATCCTGACCGCTGATGCCACCCGTTTCTACGCGCTGTACGAGGCCGCTGGCGGCAAGCCCAGCGTGGCCCAGCTTGAGCAGTACCTGGCACAGGGCACGCCGAGCCTGGGCCAGTTCGCCAAGCTGCGCCGGGTGACCGCCCAGCGCATGGCCGAAGCGATGGCGCGCGACCCCGCGCTGTACGCCAATGGACGGGCCTGCCTGGCAGAGTTGCCGGCGGTGCGGCAGCGACTGGTGCAGGTGTTCGCTAATCTGCAGGCGATCTATCCTCAGGCGAAGTTTCCGCCGGTGGCGATCGTGGTGGGGCGCGGCAAGCCGGTGGGCATGACGTACCCCGATGGCGTGGTGATCGGCCTGGAAGCGCTGTGCGCGGCCGATTTCATGAACACCAACGCGCAGGACCGCTTCGTGCACGTGATCGCGCATGAGTACGTGCATATCCAGCAGACCGGCGTGAGCGAGTACGAAGCAGGCGACCCGCGGGCGACGGTGCTGCGCGAGTCGCTGGGCGAGGGGATCGCCGAGTTCATCGCCGAGCTGATTTCCGGCAACGTTGGCAATGGTCGGCATGCCGGCTGGACGCGGGGCAGGGAAGTGCATATCGAAAGTGCCTTCGCGCTGGACGTGGACAGCACCGATCTGGCGCCCTGGCTGTACAACTACACGCCGGGTTCGCAGGAGCCCTACGATCTGGGTTACTGGGTGGGCTACCGCATCGCCAAGGCGTATTACCTGCAGGCCGGCAACAAGCGCGATGCCGTGCGCGCGCTGATCCAGCAGGACAACCCGAAGGCGATCCTGCAGGCCAGCGGCTGGACGCCAGGGATGTGGATGCCGGCGAAGGTGACGGGTGTGGCGGCAAGGGCGGCTGCATCGGCCAAGTGACCATTGGCAGGCCGCGCTAGACTGCCCAGGTCGACAACGGAGGATGCTCATGCGCAGGAGGACTTCACTGGCCTGGCTGCTGGCCGGATCGCTCATGGCGGGGCTGGCCACGCCAGTGTTGGTGCAGGCGGTCAGCAATCCATTGCTGACCAAGCCAGTGGAGCAGGTGCAGCCAGACGAAGTGCGCTTCATGCAGCAGCGTCTGTCCGATTGGCCGCAGCTGCAGAAGTACCGCGCAGCCAATGCTGCTTTGCCCGCGCCACGGGACGGCCAGTCACGCGTGGTGTTCTTCGGCGATTCGATCACCGAAGGCTGGGGCAAGGAAGGCAGCAGCACCTTCTTCCCCGGCAAGGGTTACCTCAATCGCGGCATCAGCGGGCAGACCACCGCACAGATGCTGGTGCGCTTTTCGCAGGATGTGCTGGCGCTGCGCCCGAATGTGGTGGTGATCCTGGCCGGCACCAATGACATCGCCGGGAACACCGGCCCGTCCACGCAGGCGATGATCGAGGACAACCTGCAGGCCATGCTGGATCTGGCCAAAGCGCATGGCATCGCGGTGGTGCTGGCGTCGGTGTTGCCGGTCAGCGAGTACCCGTGGATCCCGGGCATAGCACCTGCATCCAAGGTGCGTGCATTGAATGCTGCGTTGAAGCGGCAAGCCGATGCACGCGGGCTGGTCTATCTGGACTACCACACGCCGATGGCCAACCGTGCCGGCGGACTGGATGCGCAGTTGGCAACCGATGGCGTGCATCCGACGGCGAAGGGCTATGCGCTGATGGCTCCGCTGGCCGAGGCGGCGATCAAGCGCGCGCAGGCGAACGCGCCCAAGCGCTGAGACTGGGGTAGTGCCGGCCGCTGGCCGGCAACCTCGATCTGCATGCCGAACGGACTGCCGGCCAGCAGCCGACACTACCCTATCGCCAGTTCCGCCAGAAGCCACTCACAGAAACGCATCACCAACGGACGCGGCGCCGCTGCGATAGAGTGTCCACCGAGCCGGCCGCGCACGGTGGCCGCCAGGGACGACGAGGCAGGGAATGCAGAACGGAATCGGCAGCAGGCTGCGCTTGGCCGGCGTGGCCACGGTACTGATGTTTGCAGGTCAGGCGAGCGCCCTTGCCGCGCCTGCAGCGTCTCCGGTCACACGTGAGGCGGTGGCCGGCATTTCCCTGAGCGAATGGACCGCGCGTTGGTGGCGCTGGGCTGACGAGCAGAGGGTTGCGCCTTACCTGGATCCCGATGGTCGCCTGTGCGAACTGGGCCAGGAGGGACCGGTCTGGAACCTGGCAGGAACCAATGGCCGCTTCCAGCCACGCAGGCAGTGCGTGGTGCCCGAAGGCAGGCACCTGTTGCTGCCCATCATCAACATGGCCAGCTACCAGACCGGGGAAGACGTCTCCTGCGAGGAGCTGCAGGCCGGCGCGGCGATCAACAACGACCATCTTGTCAGCGCTGTGGTGCTGCTGGACGGGCAGCCGTTGGGTGACATGCGCCTGCACCGGGTGAAGAGCGAAGGTTGCTTCCGCATGGATCCGGATGACGACGACTCGAGATTGGCTGCAGCCGACGGCTACTGGCTGATGCTCAAGCCACTGACGCCCGGTCGGCACACCGTGAGCGTCGGCGCCAACTATGGCGCGCCCGAAGGTGGCGCGTACAGCCTGATGCGGCAGACCTTCGAGTATGTGCTGCATGTGGGTGGCCGCACGCAGATCACCTTCGTGACCCCCATGATGGTGGAGGCGTCTGCCCCCTGATCTGCGTGGCAGGGGTCAATCATGGTCCAGCTTCAACGCCAGATCGGCAGCCAGCAGCGCCTCGGCTGCCGCACTCAGGGCCGGCGAGGGCGGAGCAACCACGCCGATCGATTCCATCATCTGTGGCATGCCGACGAACTGACGTGCGCGGCGGTCGTAGATGCCGGTGATCAGCAGTGCACGCGTGGCGGTTTTCTGCTCCGGGCCGATCAGTACGCGCTGCTCCATGATGCCGCGTGTGCCGACCCAGCCGACCAGTCGCGTTTCCAGGGTGAAGCGCTGGAACGGCTTCAGCTCGCGCCGGAACTGGATGGTGCCGGCGCCAACAATCGGCGCCCACTTCTCACGCAGCGCCACCTTGCCCAGGCCCATGCGCAGGATCAGGTCCAGCCGGCCCAGGTCGAAGATGTTCCAGTAGCGGCCGTTGGTCATGTGCAGGTTGCTGTCCAGGTCGTTGGGCAGCACCCGGAACTGCAGGCGGGAGACGCCGAACGGGGCGTCCAGCTTCGGCCGGAACAGGCTGCGCAGCAGCAGGTGGAGCAGGCGGAACCAGAGATTCATGATTATGACGACTGTTATAGAGCGGTCGATACGCTAGTCTATGACGACTGTCTTAGCAAGGAGCCGGCCGTGAGCCCGCGATCGTCCGATGCCCCCCAGCGTGTGATCGATGCCGCAGCGCAGATGCTCGCGCGGGTGGGCCTCAACGCGACCAGCATCCGCGAAGTGACCAAACTGGCTGATGCGCCGCTCGGGTCCACGTATCACCACTTCCCGGGCGGCAAGCAGGAATTGTTGGCACGGGCCACCACGATGGCCGGCGACAAGGTGGAGGCGCTGCTGATCGAACTGCTGAAGGGCGGCGCGGTGCAGGGGTTGCAGCAGTTCCTGGCGCTGTGGCGCGAGCGCCTGCTGCGCACCGGTTTTCGTGCCGGCTGCCCGGTGCTGGCGGCAGCCGTCGAGGAGCCGGTGGAGGCCACGCCGAGCCAGCCACGTGCGGCGGCCGCCGAGGTGTTTGCCCGCTGGCAGGGGCACCTGGCTGAGGCGTTCGTCGCCGATGGGCACGCGCCTGCCCAGGCGACCGGCCTGGCCAGCCTGGTGATTGCCAGTGTGGAAGGCGCAGTGGCGATGAGCCGCGCACTGCAGGACATCGCCCCGTTCGACCAGGTGGCTGCGCAGTTGTTGAAGGCAGCCGCACCGCCTGCCTGAGCGGCGCGCGGACTACTTGAAGAACATGTAGACCCACCCGGCAAACATGGGCACCATCACAGCGATACTGGATGCCACCAGCCAGCGTACATAGCGGCTGGCCGCATCGGCCCCTTGCCTTTTCAGTGCCCAGGCATGCAGAGGCAAGACCAGCAGGGCCTGCAGGAACAAGGCCGCCATTGCGCCAAGCCAAAGTGCAAACACGCCCAGGCAGCCGTCACTCATGCAATAGGTCGCGAACCACGACCCCCAGCCTGCCAGGCCGATCATCGGCAGGAACATGACGATGGCAACAGGACGGGTGAACTGGGACGCTTGCATGCAGGAGCCGATCCGTTCCGTGGCTGCCCAGAATATAGGATCCACACCGGACTGCGGTTGCCGTGGATCCGGCGGAAACTGGACGGGACGTGATCTGTAGACGCGGCGCCACGGCAGGGTAGAATCCGGCCAGCGCAGCCCGCGCGTGCTTGGCAAGGATGTCTGCATGCTGCACCACCTCTCGTTGGGTGTCCGCGATCTCGAGCGTGCAGGTCGCTTTTACGATGCCGTTCTTGCAGCACTCGGTTACCGCCGCGTTTTCGAAGACGACACTGCGATCGGCTATGGCCTGGTCGAGGATGAAGACCTGTTGTGCCTGAAGCTGCGCGACGATGCGGTTGCGCCGGGACCTGGCTTCCATCTGGCGTTGACGGCAACTACGCGTGCGGCCGTTGATACCTTCCATCATGCGGCCTTGGCCACCGGAGGCCAGGACAACGGACCTGCCGGTCTGCGCCCGGACTATGGCGAGCGCTACTACGCTGCGTTCGTGATCGATCCAGATGGCCATCGCATCGAGGCGGTGACCAAGGCGGCGGCATGAAACACGGACGCCAGCCCGTTTCGATGACGGGCAGCCGAAGCAGCGAAGCGATGCGTGCACGTCGGCAGCTGCAGCATCGTGGCTGGCCGCGGCTGCAGATGGCCGTGATTGTCGTGCTGACCGGTGCCGCCGGGTTCCTCGCCTCGCACGTGCTGCGCCTGGCAGGCATGGACGCGATGCTGCTGCGCTATCCGCTGGCCGTGCTGATCGCCTATGGCGTGTTCCTGCTGCTGATGTGGGTCTGGATCCGGTGGCGCTGGGATGCGGTGGCCGATGGGTTGGGCTCCGCGCCCGGCGGCGGTGACAGCCAGGCATCGCCGTGGACCGGCAGCGGCGGGCATTCCGGCGGTGGTGGCGCGTCCGCCTCCTGGGGCGAAGCCGCAGCGTCCTCCAGCGCGAGCGCCGACAGCGCATCGTTGCTGGACGTGGCCGACGGCGAGGCAGGCCTGCCGTTGCTGGCCATTCTCGGAATCATGGCGTTGGTGGCTACAGTGCTCGTGGCCAGTGTCTGGGTAGTCTGGTCTGCGCCGGTGCTGATGGCCGAGCTGCTGGTGGATGCGGCCATCGCCGGGGGTCTGTACAAGCGGATGCAGGGCATGCAGGCGCAGGGGTGGTGGCGGCTGTGCCTGTCCCATACGATCTGGCCGCTGCTGGGCCTGCTGGTGTTTTTCGCCGGGCTGGGCTGGCTTGCGCAGCAGTTGGCGCCGGATGCGGTCAGCCTGATGCAGGTATTGAAGGCGTTGTAACAGGATCTGCCACGACGTTTAATATCAATCACACGCAAGGAGAAGCGCATGGATGTCGCTGCACGCAGGAACAGGAAGTTCGTTCGTTGGCTGATGGTGGCGATGTTCGCCCTGTTGATGCCCTTCGCGGTGCTGGCCCAGTCCGGGCCTACGGCCACCCCGCCTACAACAGACGCGGCCGCCGAAGAAGCGCAGTGCCGCGCCTGCACCTATGAACGCATCGGGCACAAGGTCGACATCGGCCTGGTGGCCTTGGTGTCGCTGCTGGTGGTCGGCCTGCTGGTGGCCATTTCCCGCGAATGGGGGACGACCTCGCAGCGCTGGACCTGCCGCACGATGGCCCTGCTGCTGGTGGGCATCGGGGTGGCCCTGCTGTGGTGGGCGGGCAGCATCATCTATCTGGGCTATAACCCGTGGCAGGAGGACGCCGCTCCGCTGGATGCCGCGTTGGCCTCTACACTGCTCAGCACGTCGCCGAAGTGGCTGGCAGGGCTGTTGATGATGGGTTTCGCGCCCACTGTCTGGCGGCGCAGCGAGCGCCTGCCGTCCTGGCGCATTGCATGATCCATAGGGCGCCGGGCGATGCCCGGCGCTCCCCTTGTGAATCAGTCGAAGCGCCAGCGCACGCCTGCATACACGCCGCGGCCTTCACCGGGCGTCGAGCGCGCCACGTCCTTGCCGGCATCGTTGTAACCGGGGGTGACGGTGGCGGCGTAATGGCGGTCAGCGATGTTGCGCATCTCCGCCCACAGCTGCCAGCGGCCGCCCGGTGCGTCGTAACCAATGCGACTACCGAAGATGACGTGGCTGTCCGCCCAATAGCTGTTGGCGTAGTCCACCGCGATGCGTGAGGCGTACTCGGTGTTCAGTGCGGCATACAGGCCCGAGGCGTGGTCGAAGCGCAGTTCGGCCTGGTAAGCGTGGCGCGGCAGGCCGGGCAGGCGGTTGCTGCCAAAACGTGCATCGTGGCGGTAGCGGAAGTCGCTGAAGGTATACGCCTGGCGCAGCGACAAACGACCCGGTGCGGCATGCCACAAGGTACTGTCCAACCCGGCCTCGATGCCACGGTGCACGGTGGGGCTGGCGTTGTTCTCAGCGATGAACAGGTTCGGGACCGGCTGTAGTTCCACGCTCAGCAGTTCGTGGTTCACGTGCGCGTAGTAGCCGGTCAGTTCCCAGCGGCCCAGGGCCGCTTCGCCGCGTGCGCCCAGTTCCAGTGTGGTGGCGGTCTGGTTCTGCATCGGCACCGGCGCGCGCTGGCGGCCGGTGGACGGACCATTGCCCGCGCCGAAGTACTGGTTCGAGCCCCAGATCATCGACCACGGGTGCGGCGATTCCACCGAACGGCTGAGGTTGCCGAACCACTGCGTCTGCGGCGTCTGCTGCCAGGTGAAGCCCAGCCGCGGCGCGTAGTCCCAGTCGTGGTCTCGCAGGCGACCGCCGCTGCTCGGCCACGTGACCTGCACATCACGGCGGGTATTGATCAGTGCAAAGCCGGTCTGTACGCGCAGGCGATCATTCACGGCCAGGTTGTTGCCGATGTGCAGCGTGCTGTTGGTGCCGTGGTGGCGGAAGTCGCGCGTGCGGGTGCCGGCGGCATAACCGTTGTTGGCAAAGCGCAGCGACTCGCGCACATCGGCATCCAGGTCGTGGGTAATGCGCAGCCCGATGGTGGTCTCGCTGTCCAAACCGAACAGCGTGTGCCGGCGACGGTAGTCCAGCGTGGCATTGAGGTTGGCGTAGTCCAGCTGCTGGCGGTACAGGCTCTCGTTCAAGTCCATCGGGTACTTGTGATAGACCAGCCCGGCCTGCAGCGAGGAATCCTCGTCGATCTGCAGGGTGGTGAGATTGCCCACCCAGGTGCTGCCCGGCTGCGGGCGGCGCGCATCGATGGCCAGGTTGGCCGCGTTCGCCGCGCGCGGATCATTGCGGATCTGCTCGCGGGTCAGGCGCCCGGGTGTCTCGTGGTTGGTTTCGCGGTAGCGCACGAAGAAGCGGGTCTGCAGATCGGGGGTGATCTGCCAGCCGATGTTGGCCATCGCGCCTTTGCCATCGCCGGCCGCATGGCGCTGGTAGCCATCGAATTCGGTATTGGTATAGGCCAGGAAGTAATCGACATCGCCGCTGACGCCGCCCCAGCTGATCCCGCGCTTCTGGTAGCCGCGGCTGCCGGCTTCGTAGTGCAGCTGCACGCCAGCCGAGTCGCGACCGCTGCGGCTGATGTAGTCGATGGCTCCGCCCAGTGCCAGCGCGCCGCGTTCGAAGCCGTTGGCACCGCGCAGCACTTCCACGCGCGACAGCCACAACGGTTCCAGCAGTTCGTAAGGTGTGCCGCCCGGGCCGGTCAGTGGAAGGCCGTCGATCGACACCGCGATGCCGGAAGCGTGTGCACCCGGGCCGCGGTTGATGCCCGAGCCGCGGATCGACACCTTGGTGCCTTCGTTGCCCGGCGACTGCGCGCTGATGCCGGGCTGGTAGGCCAACACGTCGGCGCTGCTGGACAGGCGGCTGTCCGCCTTGGCCACGTCGATCACGTTGCTGGCGCCCGGCACGCGCTTCAGTGCCTCGCGCGCCTGCGCGCTGGCATCGGCGGCAGTGACCTGCACCGCGTCCAGCGTGGTGGCCTGTGGGGCGGCGTGGGCGGTGGTGGAAAGGCCAAGCAGGATGGCCAGCGACATCGGGGAGCGGGTGGGGCGGTGCGGCAGGAAGGGCATGCGGACAGTCTGTAAACCAAAAAACAGGCGCGAAAGTTAACAGGTCGAGTGCGGTACGTCACCTACCGGGTGCGCATGGGCTCACCCCGATGCGTGGCGTGGATTCACAGAAGAATCTACGGCGAGGTTTTCGCCAGCCCCTTCGACTTCGCATACAGCCGATCAGCGGTCTCCTTCTCGCCCAGCGCAGCATGGCATTCGGCAAGGCTGTCCCAGGCATTGGCCGAGGTGGGATACAGGGCCGTATTGAGGGCGAAGACCTTGAGCGCGGGCCGGTTGCCCAGATTGTTGCGGATCGCGTAGCCGGTTGCATTGATGGCCCGCTCCAGTTCGTTGGATGCAATGCCACTGTTCTCGCTCAGCCACGCACGCAGGCTGCTTTCACTGCCGCTGTCACCGGTCAAGGCATAGCCGATCAAACGTTCGGAGAGTGCTGCATGCGGAAAATCTCCTGGCGCAGCCACTGCCATCGTGCTTTCCACCAGCGTGCTCGACCAGGCATTGCGGGCGCTGCCATTGGTCAGGTACACGAACACCCAGTAGCCGCTGGCCAGCGTGCCCTTGTAGGCCAGCCGCGCACGCACGCGGGTGCCACCGTCGTGGCCGACCTGTGTGTAGCCATCGCTGCGGGTCGTATCCCAGCCGGTGGAGAAGAAGTTGCTGCCGCCGCCGGTCAGTGTCTGTGGCTGCCACAGCGCTTCCAGCGTGGCCGTGCGCACCAGCTTGCCGGTCGCCAGCGCCTGCAGGAAACGGTTCATGTCGCCCACGGTGGTCTGCAGATCGGCATGGCCCCAACCGTAGTGCGGCCATGGATCTTCATTGGCCGGCTGCAGCTGGCCGTCCTTGCCGATGTACGGCACTGCCGCGCGCTGTGCCGGCACGCTGGCTGCTCCCCACGAGGTGCTGGTCATCCTCAGCGGCTGCAGGATGCGTTCGCGTGCAATGGCCGGATAGGGCTTGCCGTAATGGGTTTCCAGCAATGCGGTGAGCACCAGGTAGTTCGCCTGCGTGTACTGCACGCGGCTACCGGTGGCGAACTGCATCGGTGCCGAACCAGCGACCTTCAGTGCGGCGGCAAGGTCCGGTGCTACGCCGGTGTAGCCCTTGCTCACCCAGCGGTTGTCCACGCGGTCGTAGTATTCGCCGATGCCAGAGCTGTGGTTGAGGAAGTCACGCACGTGGATGGCGTGCCACGTGGACGGCAGCGCCGGCACATAACGACTGGCGGGGGCATCCAGATCCACCTTGCCTTGGTCCACCAGCTGCATCACCAGCGTGCTGGTCAGCAGCTTGGCCATCGACTGCGCGGCGAAGATGGTATCGACGGTGGCGGGCGCGTGGGTGGCCGGGTCGCGTTCACCACTGGCGCCCTCGTACAGCACGTTGCCGTTGTGTGCGACCAATACCACCTGGCCGGCGATGCCGTAGCGTTCGCGGTTGCTCTGCAATTGGGTGTCGAGCCGGGAAGAAAGGCCGGCAGGGACGTCACGCGCCGAGGCGAACGGGGTGGCAAACAGGGCGCAGAGCAATGCAGCAGCGAGCGTGCGGTACATCGCGGTGATCCGTCAGCGGCGATGGCGCATCTTGGTCACGGCGGGGGATAGGGTCAAGCCAGGAGGGTTGTGCCGACCAAGGTCGGCATCTACCAGAGCCAAAGCGCATCGGGCGGTGCCGGCCAGCGGCCGGCACTACCCGGGTGCTGGGTCAGCCGAGGATTCCCGGCAGATCCAGACCCTTCTCCTTCGCGCACTCAATCGCGATCTCATACCCCGCATCGGCATGGCGCATCACGCCGGTGGCCGGGTCGTTCCACAGCACGCGTGCAATGCGCTTGGCCGCCGCTTCAGTGCCATCGCAGACGATCACCATGCCTGCGTGCTGCGAGAAGCCCATACCCACGCCGCCGCCATGGTGCAGCGACACCCACGTCGCGCCACTGGCGGTGTTGAGCAGGGCATTCAGCAGCGGCCAGTCGGACACAGCATCGGAGCCGTCGGCCATCGCTTCGGTTTCGCGGTTCGGCGAGGCCACGCTGCCGCTGTCCAGATGGTCGCGGCCGATCACCACCGGCGCCTTCAGTTCACCGTTGGCGACCATCTCGTTGAAGGCCAGGCCCAGTCGATCACGATCGCCCAGGCCGACCCAGCAGATGCGTGCCGGCAAGCCCTGGAACTTGATCTTCTCGGCGGCCATGTCCAGCCAGCGGTGCAGGTGCGGGTTGTCCGGAATCAGCTCCTTCACCTTGGCATCGGTCTTGGCGATGTCTTCCGGGTCGCCGCTCAGCGCCGCCCAACGGAACGGGCCGATGCCACGGCAGAACAGCGGCCGGATGTAGGCCGGCACGAACCCCGGGAAATCGAACGCATCCTCGACACCCTCTTCCAGCGCCATCTGCCGCAGGTTGTTGCCGTAATCCACGGTAGGCACGCCCAGCGAGTGGAAACCGAGCATGGCGCGGATGTGGTTGGCCATCGACGCACGCGCGGCCTTTTCCACTTCCTTCGGGGCGGTCACGCGCTTGGCATCCCATTCTTCCACCGTCCAGCCCTGCGGCAGGTAGCCGTTCACCGGGTCGTGGGCGGAGGTCTGGTCGGTCAGCAGGTCCGGCTTCACGCCGCGGATCAGCAGTTCGTCCAGCACGTCGGCAACGTTACCGAGCAGGCCCACCGACAGCGGCTTTTTGGCGGTGCACGATGCTTCGATCAGGCGCAGGGCCTCGTCCAGATCGTCGGTCCAGGTATCCAGGTAGCCGGTGCGCAGGCGCATCTCGATGCAGCTCTTGCGGCATTCCACCGCCAGGCAGGAGGCGCCGGCCATCACCGCGGCCAGCGGCTGCGCGCCACCCATGCCGCCCAGCCCGCCGGTGAACAGCCACTTGCCGGCCAGGCTGCCGTTGTAATGCTGGCGGCCCATTTCCACGAAGGTTTCGTAGGTGCCCTGGACGATGCCCTGTGCGCCGATGTAGATCCAGCTGCCGGCGGTCATCTGGCCATACATCGCCAGGCCTTTCTTATCCAGCTCGTTGAAGTGATCCCAGTTGGCCCAGCGCGGCACCAGGTTGGAGTTGGCGATCAGCACGCGCGGTGCATCGGCATGGGTGCGGAACACGCCCACCGGCTTGCCCGACTGCACCAGCAGGGTCTGGTCGTCGTCCAGGCGCTTGAGGGTTTCGACGATGGCGTCGAAGCTCTCCCAATCGCGTGCGGCACGGCCGATGCCGCCGTAGACCACCAGCTCCTGCGGCCGCTCGGCCACGTCCGGGTGCAGGTTGTTCATCAGCATGCGCAGCGGCGCTTCGGTGAGCCAACTCTTGGCGGTGAGCGTGGTGCCGGTCGGTGCGGCAATGGTGCGGGACGGGTCGTTGCGGGTCATGCGGCGCTCCGGTTCGTAGCGAATTCAAGGCAGGCATTGAGCACCTGCGCCAGGGTGTGGCGCAGCGGTGCGGCGTGTTCGGGGTCGAGCGGGGTGGGCCAGCTGTGCTCGTCCACCTGGTCGGGTAGTGGTTCGTGCATGTAGCCGCGGCAGGCCAGTTCCATCTGCAGGCTGTGCACACCACCGGCAATGCTGCTGTAGTGGCGGGTGATCCAGCCGCCCTTGAAGCGGCCGTTGCGCACCTGGCTCATGCCGCTGAGCGCCAGCAGGTTCTCCACCACATCGCTCAGTGCGTTGTCGCAGGAGGTGTCCGGTGCACCGGACGGCCCGGCGGTGCCGAGATTGAACTGCGGCAACTCGCCCTCGAACAGGTGCGGGATGTGCGAACGGATCGAATGCGCGTCGTACACCACCACGGTGCCGTGACGTGCACGCAGGCGTGCGATCTGCGTGGCCAGTGCGTTGTGGTACGGCGCGAAATACGTGTCGCGGCGCCGGGCAATCTCGGCGTCATCCGGCTCGCGGCCGGCGTGGTACAGCGGCTGGTTGTCGAAGGTGGTCAGCGGGCACAGGCCGGTGGTGTTTTGCCCCGGGTACAGCGACACGCCGCTGGGATCACGGTTGAGGTCGATCACCGAACGCGAGATTGCCGAGCGCACGGTGGTCGCGCCCATGCCGCGTGCGAAGTCGTACAGCTCATGCACCCACCAGTCGGCATCGCGGCGCGCCAGCCACGGCGAGTGGAAATCGCCGATCAGGTCATGCGGCAGCTCGCTGCCGGTGTGCGGGAAGCTGACGATCAGCGGCGCGTCGCCTTCGTGCACGGTCAGCCATTCGGGATGGCCGTTCATGCCTGCGGTTCCACCGTGGGCAACAGCTCGGCCAGGCCCTTGGTCAATGCGCCGCTGCGGACCAGATCGGTTGCGATCACCATGTCCGGGTGGAAATAGCGATCGTCCTGCAGCATCGGCACCTGTGCACGCAGCGTGGCGCGCACGTTTTCCAGTGCCTTGCTGGAGCGCAGCGGCGCATGGAAGTCGCAGCCCTGCGCAGCGGCCAGCAGCTCGACGCCGATCACGTTGGCCGCGTTCTCGGCCATCTGCATCAGGCGGCGTGCACCGTGCGCGGCCATCGACACGTGGTCTTCCTGGTTGGCCGAGGTGGGAATCGAATCGACGCTGGCGGGGTAGGCGCGCTGCTTGTTTTCCGAGACCAGTGCAGCGGCGGTCACCTGTGGAATCATGAAGCCGGAGTTCAAACCCGGACGCGGCGTCAGGAAGGCTGGCAGACCGGACAGCGCAGGGTCGACCAGCATCGCCAGGCGGCGCTCGCTGATCGAACCGATTTCGCACACGGCCATCGCCAGCATGTCGGCGGCGAAGGCCACCGGCTCGGCGTGGAAGTTGCCGCCGGACAGCGCCTCACCGGTATCGGTGAACACCAGCGGGTTGTCGGACACGCCGTTGGCTTCGATTTCCAGCGTGGTCGCAGCCTGGCGCAGGATGTCCAGCGCCGCGCCCATCACCTGTGGCTGGCAGCGCAGGCAGTACGGGTCCTGCACCCGCACGTCGTTGTCACGATGCGATTCGCGGATGCCCGAATCCTGCATCAGCGTGCGCAGGGTGGCGGCGGTGGCGATCTGCCCACGCTGGCCACGCAGCGCATGGATACGCGGATCGAACGGCGTATCCGAGCCCTTGGCCGCTTCCACAGACAGCGCGCCGGTGACCAGTGCGGCCTGGAACACGGTTTCGATCTCAAACAGGCCGGCCAGTGCGTACGCGGTGGAGAACTGGGTGCCGTTGAGCAGGGCCAGGCCTTCCTTCGCGCCCAGTTCCACCGGCTGCAGGCCGGCGCGTGCCAGTGCGTCCACGGCGGGCAGGCGTTCATCGCCGACGAAGGCCTCGCCGACGCCGATCATCACGCTGGCCAGATGCGAGAGCGGTGCCAGGTCGCCCGAGGCACCGACCGAGCCCTGCGCCGGCACCACCGGCAGTACGCCCTTCACCAGCATTGCTTCCAGCAGCAGCAGCGTTTCCTCGCGCACGCCGGAAGCACCCTGGGCCAGGCTGACCAGCTTCAACGCCATCATCAGCCGCACCACATTCGCCGGCATCGGCTCGCCCACGCCCGCGGCATGCGAGAGCACGATGTTCCGCTGCAGGGTGGCCAGGTCCTCGCGCTCGATGCGCACGCTGGCCAGCTTGCCGAAACCGGTGTTGATGCCATACACCGGTGCGCCCTTGGCGACGATGGCAGCCACCGTTGCGGCACTGGCACGCACCGCCGGCAACGCGGCCGGGTCAAGCGACAGCGGCGCACCGCGATACGCCTGCCGCCACTGGGCGAGGGTGACATGGCCGGGGCGAAGAACCAGGGTGTTGCTCATGTGTTGCTCCAGGAGGCAGGCAGGTCGGGCTGTCCGCGCACCACGCGCGCGTGCAGCGGGTTGAATCCAATGCGATAGACCAGGTCGGCGGGGGCGTCGATGTCCCAGATCGCCAGGTCGCAGTCCATGCCGACGGCCAGGCGGCCGATGCGCTCGCCATGGCCCAGCGCACGCGCCGCTTCACGGGTGAAGCCGGCGATGCACTCGTCCACGGTCAGGCGGAACAGGGTGGCGCCCATGTTCATTGCCAGCAGCGGGCTGGTCAGCGGCGAGGTGCCGGGGTTGCTGTCGGTGGCCAGTGCCAGCGGCACGCCGGCCGCACGCAGCGCGGCGATTGGCGGCAGGGTGGTATCGCGGGTGAAGTAGAACGCGCCCGGCAGCAGCACGGCGACGGTACCGGCGGCGGCCATCGCGGCGATGCCGGCGTCGTCCAGGTGTTCGATATGGTCCGCCGACAGCGCGCCGAAACCGGCCGCCAGTTCGGCGCCATGCTGGTTGCTCAGTTGTTCGGCGTGGATCTTGATCGCCAGACCATGCGCACGCGCAGCGTCGAATACCTGGCGGGCCTGCGCCGGCGAGAACGCGATGTTCTCGCAGAAGATGTCCACGGCCTCGGCCAGGCCTTCTGCAGCGATGGCCGGAATCATCACCTCGCACACCTCATCGGTGTATTCCTGCGCCTCGCGACCGGGCGGCACCGCGTGCGCACCGAGGAAGGTCGGCACCACGTTCACCCGGCATTCCTCGCCCAGCGCTCGTGCCACCTGCAACTGCTTGCGCTCGTCCTGCAGGGTCAGGCCGTAGCCGGACTTGATCTCGATGGTGGTTACGCCTTCGGCGCGCATCGCCAGCAGGCGCGGGCGGCTCTCGCGTGCCAACTGCTCTGGCGAGGCAGCACGGGTGGCGCGCACCGTAGAGACGATACCGCCACCGGCACGGGCGATCTCGGCATAGCTCACGCCCTGCAGGCGCTGCTCGAATTCGTTGGCGCGGTTGCCGGCGTAGACCAGGTGGGTGTGGCAATCGATCAGACCAGGCGAGATCCATCGGCCTTCGCCGTCGATGCGGGTGGTCGGCTGCAGGTCGGCATCGCTGCCGGCGGGGCCGACGTGCACGATGCGGCCATCGGTGGCGGCCAGTACTCCATCGCGCAGGACACCCAGGCCCTCGCCATCGAGGGTCATCAGGTGGACGTTGGACCAGAGGGTATCGACGTGCATGGCATCCAGAACGCGGCTGTGCTTATATGTCTATACAATATAGGCGTCCAATTCGGGTTGTCCAGCCATGTCCGATTCGCGTTCCGCGCACTCCTTCCATGCCACCCATGCCCTGCTGTCCGACGGCTGGGCCGCCGACGTCCGCCTGCAGGTGCAGGACGGGCGCATCGCCGAGGTCACGCGTGGGCAGGCTGCGCAGCAGGGCGATACCCGCGTGGGCATCCTGGTACCGGGCCTGCCGAACCTGCACAGCCACGCCTTCCAGCGCGGCATGGCCGGCCTGACCGAGATCGGTGGCGGCGACGGCGACAGTTTCTGGAGCTGGCGCGAACTGATGTACCGCTTCCTGGCCCGTCTGCGCCCGGACGCAGTGCAGGCCATCGCCGCCCAGGCCTACATGGAAATGCTGGAAAGCGGCTTCACCCGTGTCGGCGAATTCCACTACCTGCACCACGATGCCGATGGCCGCCCCTACGCCGATCGCGCCGAGATGAGCGCGCAGATTGCAGCTGCAGCCGCGCAGACCGGCATCGGCCTGACCCTGCTGCCGGTGTTCTACGCCCACGCCGATTTCGGTGGGGCGCCGCCGAACCCGGCACAGCGCCGCCTCATCCATGATGTAGACGGGTTCGCGCAGCTGCTTGATGGCGCCCGCACCGCGCTGGCCACGCTGCCCGATGCGGTGCTCGGCATCGCCCCGCACAGCCTGCGCGCGGTGACGGGCGAGGAGCTGAGCGCACTGCTGCCGCTTACCGATGGCCCGATACACATCCATATCGCCGAGCAGGTGCGCGAGGTCGAGGCCTGCCTGGCGTGGAGTGGCCGGCGACCGGTGCAGTGGCTGTACGAGCATGCCCCGGTCGATGCGCGCTGGTGCCTGGTGCACGCCACCCACATCACCGACGACGAGCGCGCGCAGATGGTCGCCAGCAACGCCGTGGCCGGGCTGTGCCCGATCACCGAGGCCAACCTGGGCGACGGCCTGTTCCCGATGCAGGCCTTCGCGCGCGAGGGCGGGCGCTTCGGCGTGGGCTCCGATTCCAACGTGCTGATCGATGCCGCAGAAGAGTTGCGCCTGCTGGAATACGGCCAGCGCCTGACCCTGCGGGGTCGCAATGTGTTGGCTCCGGATGCCGGCCGCAGCACTGGGCGTTTCCTGTTCGAGGGTGCGCTGCAGGGCGGTGCCCAGGCGCTGGGTGTGGCCGCCGGCCTGCAGGTGGGTGCCAGCGCAGACATGGTTGAACTGGATGTCGCGCACCCGGCGTTGCAGGCGCGACACGGTGACGCATGGCTTGACAGCTGGGTGTTCGCCGCACGTAATGGCGCGCTGCGATCGGTCTGGCGCCATGGCCGCCAGTGCGTGGCCGAGGGCCGCCACCTGCAGCGCGAGGCCATCACCAGCGCCTTCGCCGCTGCCCTGCGTGGCGTGCTGGGCTGATCGCCTCCCACCATCGAGACTCCACCCCGTGAAGGCCAGCAAGTCCGCCACGCTCAACCAGCGCATCCGCAGCGACCTGGAAAGCCGCATCCTCAGCGGAGAGTGGGCGCCGGGCTTCCGTATTCCGTACGAGCACGAACTGATGGAGCAGTACGGTTGCTCGCGGATGACGGTGAACAAGGTGCTGACGGCGCTGGCCGAGAGCGGCATGATCGAGCGCCGCCGCCGAGCGGGCTCCTTCGTGGCTCGACAGCCACCGCATCTGGAGCAGGTGGCGCTGGAGATCCCTGACATCGCAATGGAGGTCGGATCGCGCGGACATCAGTACGGCTACCGGCTGCTGCAGCGTGAACTGCGCCTGGCCGAGGCAGCCAATGCCGGCGAAGTGGAACTGGCCGGCAGTGAGCAGTTGCTGGCGATGCGCTGCCTGCATCTGGCCGATGGCCGGCCGCTGGCGCTGGAGCATCGCCTGATCAGCCCGGTCGGCGTGCCCGAGGTGCTGGAGGTGGATTTCAGCACCACCGCACCGGGCAGCTGGCTGCTGCAGAACGTGTCGTGGACGCGCGCCCAGCACCGCATCAGCGCCTGGGGCGCCGATGCGTCCACCGCCAGGCTGCTGGACGTGAAGCCCGGTACCGCCTGCCTGGTGATCGAGCGCCTGACCTGGCGCGGCGAACAGCCGATCACCCGCGTGCGCCAGATGTTCCTGGGCGATGCTTGGGATCTGGTCGCCCGTTTCGCACCCGGTGCGCGATAGCGGCGGACATTCCCTTCGCCGTGGCGTTGCCGGCTCTGTCGTCTTGCGCTCTGTCGGTGCGTGTGTACGATGTGTATGGTTCCTGCATGAAAAGCAGGGACCTCATCCGGGAGCTGGAAGCGGCGGGCTGGTACTGCAACCGGATCCGCGGATCCCATCATGTATTCGTGCATCCGTACCGGCCTCACATCATCACCGTTCCTCATCCCAAAAAGGATCTGGGAAAAGGGTTGGTGCAGGCACTGCGGAAGCTTGCGGGACTGACGTAGGAGGCCCTCATGCGATATCCAGTCTTGATCGAGGCCGGTGATGAACGCACCGCGTGGAGCGTGATCGCGCCGGACCTGCCTGGCTGCTTCTCGGCTGCCGACACACTCGACGATGCATTGACGTCTGCCGAAGAGGCGGCACTGGCATGGATCGACGCCGCGCTGGATGCCGGCCGCTCGATTCCACGCCCTTCATCGCCACAGAAGGTGGTAGCCGAGGCCGGAGCTGCAGCAGGATGGATCCTCGCTTACATCTGCATCGACCCTTCGTTGCTGGATGACACCATTGAGCGCGTCAACATCAGCTTGCCGCGCCGTGTCCTTGCGCGCCTGGATGCGCAGGCCAAGGCGGCCGGCGAGTCGCGCTCCAGTTACATCGCGCACCTGGCGTCACGGGGCTGACGATACGGCGACCGGGCACGCGCCTGGCGCTACACCCGGCAGCCCATCAATACGTCGCGCACTGCCGCCAGCGCACCGGCTCATCCACGCCGGGGCGGGCGTTGAGCTGCACGCGCACGTTGCGCAGGGCGGGGTAGCGCAGCACTTCCTGGCACACGCGTGGCCACACCGTTTCCAGTTCACCGGTGCGGTTGATGGCCAGCGTCTGCCGGGTCAGCCAGACGCCGCTGGCGATACCGGATTGCCCCGCCAGCGCGCGGGCCAGTTCGGCCTGGTAGCGGTCCAGCGTGGCAGCGTCCGGGTTGGGATTGCTGCGCGTGTCGTCGCCATTCTGCGCCGCGGCTGCGGCGACCATGGGAGCGGGCGCATTCGCGGCGCTTTCCGGCGCGGCGGGCGTCGGCACAGGACGTGCAGTCGGCGGCGCTACAGGTGCAACGGCCGGTGCTGGGACCGAGTCCGCCTGTTCCGGGCGCAGGCCCTGCAGGCCAAGCCCGACCAGCAGGCCCAGCGTCACTGAGGCCAGTGCGGCAATGGCGATGCGGCGCAGCGCCTCATGGCGGGCGATCGCGCGCACGCGGGTCTCAACATCGGCCGGCAGGTAGGGCTGCAGCAGTGGCCACAGGCGCGGACCATCGATTACTTCCACTGCCTGCTTTTCCGCCGCGCCCAGGCCATCGCGTTCAACCCGGCCTTCGGTGATCAGCATGCCGCCCTTGGCGCCTGCCAGTCGCGCGGCAGCACCCAGTTCGTTCACCGCAGCGGTGCCGATGCGATAGGCCAGGCCGTGCTTGCACGACACCCGCCAGGTGTTCGGTCCATCGCTGAGCAGGAAATCGCTGCTCGGCTCGCGGCTTTCCTCGCTCGGATCCTGCAGTTCACGCAGGCCGCGCTGCTCGCGCAGCATGCGCTTGATCAGCGTGGAGAACTCACGCCAGTGCATGCCCGCCAGGGCCTGCAGGCCCAGTTGCATTTCGGTACGTCGACGCTTGAACCACCACAGGTACACGGTGGCCAGGGTGCAGGTAAGCAGGGCCGACAGCAGGGCCAGAATCCAGGGAAGCATGCAGGGCGACGACGGAAGGGGCGAAAACGGAAGCCCACAGTGTAAAGGGCCGACCGGTTGATTGCGTCAGGGTGTTCCCGACAACAACCGTGATGCAGCCCGCAGATCCGCACGCGCCAGACACGAAAAAACCCGCCAATCCTGAAGCCGTGAGGGGAGGGAACAAACGGCAGCCGAAGCGATTGGCGGGTTCTACGCGATTGTCAACGAAAATTTATTGCGTTGCAACAAGGGCGGTTCAGGGCGTGCTGCCCGGCGACTGATGGCTGCCCGGCGAGGGGGCGTCCACGTCGGTGGAGGCACGGTGTTCGAGCTTGGCCAGGCGCGCGGTCAGGGCATCGATGCGGGCTTCCAGCGCGGTCACCTGATCGGCGGTCGGCACGTGCAGTCGCTTGAGTACGCCCTGCACCTGGTCATCGAAGGCCTTGTTGACCTTGTCCCAGGTTCCGGACGCCTTCTCGCGGGCTTCGTCCAGCGAGTGCTCGACGTTGTCGCGCCAGCCCGGTTCCTGCTCGCCGCTGCGTTCACGGCGGCGGGCTTCCCAGGCTTCGCCTTCCTTCACCAGGCCATCGAAGAAACGGCCTCCCTCTGCCTGCGCGCGCCCCAGGGCGCCCAGACCGGCCAGCCAGACCTGCTGTGCCGAATCGCTCAGCTTGCGCGAAAAGCGCTCTGCCTGGTCGCCGAAGCCGGCATCGTCGTCGCGGCGATCGTCATTCTCGTAACGGTTCATTGCATTCCCCGTGGGAGTTGGGCCTATCCCCGAGAGTAGCGCGGCGCGCCGTTGCTGGGCCGTGATGGCCGCAGCGCAGGTTCAGCCCAGCTTTTCCTTCAACACGCGCTGGATCTCGCTTTCGACCATGCCCTTCATTGCCGACAGCAGGAAGCCCAGCTTGGCCGTGACCCGCACCGCGCCCGGCTGCAGTTCGATCGCACCGTCCACGCCACTGCCGGAGAAATTCAGCACGTCGGCGGCCCACGACGACTTCAGGCCGAAGCGTTCGCCCAGCTTGGCGGCAACCTGCTCGATCGCTTCACGTGCCTGGGTGTCGGGCAGGGTGTGGGCGTGGCGGACATCGATGGTGGACATGCAGGCTCCTGGCGCAGGGCGGGGATCAATTGAGAGGGCGAGCATTGTGCGCATCGACGGCGCCCACGCCAAGCGCTCATCGCAGGTTCTTCTTCGTGGGCGGCCAACCTGCTAGTCTGCGCCGCGTGCAGAACCTGCTAGTTCACTTCAGTCAACAACAACAGCCCGACCAGCCGCTGCGGCCCGGGGTGCAGCGCATCGTGCGCCAGGCAAACGGCAGCGTGCGCCTCGGTGATGCCGGCAACGGCGCGCTGCTGCTTGCGCAGTTCTGCATGGACGACCGCGGCCTCTGGCTGCAGGTCGGCAACGGTATCCGTGGCATCCATGTGAATGGTCGCCCGGTGCGGCGCATGGCCCTGCTGAGGGCGGGCGACGCGGTCTACGTCGATGGCGTGGAAATGGTCCTGCAGGGCGAGGTCGACACCCTGCTGCAGGCACCGGCGCCGGCAGCCAGCGTCGAAGGCAGCGGTGACGAGCAGCGCCTGCTGCGCGGTGTGGGCGGCCTGCACCACGGCCGCAGCTACCCCCTGTCGCGCGCGCGGGTGATCGGCCGTGGCAGCGATGTCGACATCGAGATCGATGAGCCCGCCTTTGCCGAACAGCACGCGCGGGTGGAAGTCCATGGCGAGCGGGTACTGCTGCGCGACCTGGGCAGTGCCGATGGCACCCGGGTCAACGGCCTTGCCGTACGCCACTGCTGGCTGCAGGCCGGCGACCAGGTGGTGTTCGACGGCCAGCACCGGTTCGTGCTGGAAGTGCCGCACGACCCGCGCCGGCGGCCGCCACTGGCCGATGACGAAGGCAGCGACGAAGCCGAACAGGCACCGGTGGTACCGGTCGCTCCGCGTCGGGTGCGGCGCTGGCCGTGGCTGCTGGGCAGTGCGTTGCTGCTGGCAGCCGTGCTCAGCCTGCTGCTCTGGTTCGGCGCGCGCTGAATTCGTTCCGCCGGGCATGGCCCGGCGCTACCGCCCGGACCAACCCGCTTTGGGTAGTGCCGCCGCGGCAATGGATACGGATGCAACCAAATTTCCCTTGCGCCACAAGGCCGCAAGGCTGGTGCAGTGCGGCATACTAGGGGTCTTGCCCCACAGGTGTGCCATGACGCGCGCGTTCAACTTCAGTGCCGGCCCTGCAACGTTGCCGGAATCGGTCCTGCGCCAGGCGCAGGCGGAAATGCTGGACTGGCACGGTAGCGGTGCCTCCATCGTGGAAATGAGCCATCGCGGTCCGGAGTTCATGTCCGTGGCCGCCGAGGCCGAGGCCGACCTGCGTCGCCTGCTCGACATTCCCGAGGACTATGCGGTGCTGTTCCTGCCTGGTGGCGCCACTACCCAGCAGGCGTTGATCCCGCTCAACTTCGCCAGCCCCGGCCAGCGTGCCGACTACGTGGTCACCGGCCACTGGGGCAAGACCGCAGTCAAGCAGGCCAGCCCCTACGTGGACGTCAACATCGCCGCCAGCAGCGAGGCCGAAGGGTATCGCCAGCTACCCGAGCGCGCCGGTTGGCAGCTCTCTCCCGATGCCGCGTACGTGCACATCACTGCCAACGAGACCATCCACGGCGTCGAGTTCCGTGATGTGCCCGAGACCGGCAACGTGCCGCTGGTGGCCGACTTCAGTTCGTCCATCGCCAGCGAGCCGCTGGATGTGCGCCGCTACGGTGTCATCTATGCCGGTGCGCAGAAGAACCTGGGCCCGGTCGGCATCGCGGTGATGATCATCCGTCGCGACCTGCTGGAGCGTAGTGGCCAGCCACGCGCGGACATCTTCGATTACCGCTCGCACGTCGCCCGCGATTCCATGCTCAACACCCCGCCCACCTGGAACTGGTACCTGGCCGGTCTGGTGTTCAAGTGGATGCTGGCCGAAGGTGGCGTGGTCGAGTTCGCCAAACGCAACGCCGCCAAGGCCGCGCTGGTGTACGGCGCCATCGATGCCTCCGGCGGCTTCTATCGCAACGAGGTCGCCCATTCGGCGCGCTCGCGGATGAACATCCCGTTCTTCCTGCCGAACACCGACCTCGATGCCCGTTTCGTCGCCGATGCCAAGGCCGCCGGCCTGCTGGCGCTGAAGGGTCACAAGGTGGTCGGTGGCATCCGCGCCTCGCTTTACAACGCCATGCCGCTGGCCGGGGCGGAGGCGCTGGTCGCCTTCATGGCCGATTTCCAGCAGCGTCACGGCTGAGCAATGAACGGCGCGCATCGTCGGGTGCGCGCCCCGCAACAAGGAATTCCGATGGCAAGCAAACCCAGCAAGAAGGCGTCGAAGAAGGCCGAGCCGGCCAAGGACAGCGCCACTTCCAAGCCCAAGGGCAAGTCGAAGGCAACCGCGGTGCCGACCCTGGCGCCACTGGCATTGGCCGATGTGCGTTCGAAGATCGACCAGATCGACCGTGACATCCAGAGCCTGATCGCCGAACGCGCACAGTTCGCCCACCAGGTCGGCAAGGCCAAGGGCAAGCTCGCCGCTGCCGTCGACTACTACCGCCCCGAGCGCGAGGCGCAGGTGCTGCGCATGGTGGTGGATCGCAACGAAGGCCCGCTCAGCGATGAGCTGCTGGTGCACGTCTACCGCGAAATCATGTCGGCCTGCCTGGCCCAGCAGGAGCCGTTGAAGATCGGCTACCTCGGCCCGGAAGGTACCTTCAGCCAGCAGGCCGTGCTCAAGCACTTCGGCCGCTCGGCGCTGGGCCTGCCGATGGCCAGCATCGAAGAAGTGTTCCAGGAAGTGGAAGCGGGCAACGCCGATTTCGGCGTGGTGCCGGTGGAAAACTCGGGGCAGGGCACCATCCAGATCACCCTGGACATGTTCCTTACCTCCAACCTGAAGATCTGCGGCGAAGTGGAACTGCGCGTGCAGCAGTACCTGATGTCGCGCAGTGGCCGCATCGAGGACATCGAGCGCGTCTACGGCCATCCGCAGTCGTTCATGCAGACCTCGGCATGGATGCGCGCCAACCTGCCCAAGGCCGAGAAGATCCCGGTGGCCAGCAACGCCGAAGGTGCGCGCCGTGCGCGCAACGCCGACGATGCCGCGGCCATTGGCGGCGAGAGCGCCGGCCATGTGTACGGCCTGAAGAAGGTCGTCACCAAGCCGATCCAGAACGATGCCGACAACACCACCCGTTTCCTGGTGGTGGGGCGCAACATCTTCCCGACCTCCGGCCATGACCGCACCTCGGTGCTGGTGTTCATCCATGACAAGCCCGGCGCGCTGTTCGATGTGCTCAGCCCGTTCGCGCGGCATGGCATCAGCATGAACCGCATCGAATCGCGTCCCTCGCACCATGGCAAGTGGGAATACGGCTTCTTCATCGACCTGGCCGGTCACATCGACGATGCGCCGATGCAGGCCGCACTGGCCGAACTGGAAGCGCACTCGGCGCAGATCAAGGTGCTTGGCTCCTATCCGGTAGCCGTGCCCTGATCCCTGCTGCGGCGGCTGCGGCCGCCGCTCCTGATGCACCGCCGGCGAGCCGGCGTTTACGGAACCATTCAACGATGAGCAACGCGCAGCACTGGATCGCCCGCAAGGGCCAGCCCCTGCAGGGCAGCCTGACCATTCCCGGCGACAAGTCGGTCTCGCACCGCTCGGTGATGTTCGCCGCACTGGCCGATGGCACCTCGCATATCGAAGGCTTCCTGGAAGGCGAAGACACCCGCGCCACCGCGCGCATCTTCAGCCAGCTGGGCGTGCGCATCGAAACCCCCAGTGCGTCGCAGCGCGTCGTGCACGGCGTCGGCATCGATGGCCTGCAGGCACCCAGCGCACCGCTCGACTGTGGCAATGCCGGCACCGGCATGCGCCTGCTGGCCGGCCTGCTGGCCGGTCAGGCATTCGACTGCACGCTGGTCGGGGACGAATCGCTGTCCGGCCGTCCGATGCGCCGCGTCACCGGTCCGCTGTCGCAGATGGGCGCGAAGATCGACACCGAGGAAGACGGCACGCCGCCGCTGCACGTGCATGGCGGGCAGACGCTGCACGGCATCGACTTTGCCTCGCCGGTGGCCAGTGCGCAGATCAAGTCCGCGGTGCTGCTGGCCGGCCTGTACGCGCACGGCGAAACCAGCGTGACCGAACCGCACCCGACCCGCGACTACACCGAGCGCATGCTGTCCGCGTTCGGCGTGGACATCGCGTTCTCGCCAGGCAAGGCCCGCCTGCGTGGTGGCCAGCGCCTGCGCGCGACCGATATCGTGGTGCCGGCCGACTTCTCCTCGGCCGCGTTTTTCCTGGTCGCGGCCAGCATCATTCCCGGCTCCGAACTGCGCCTGAAGCAGGTCGGCCTCAATCCGCGCCGTACCGGCCTGCTGCACGCGCTGCGCCTGATGGGCGCGGACATCACCGAACAGAACCCGGCAGAGCAGGGCGGCGAACCGGTGGCCGATCTGCTGGTGCGCTACGCGCCGCTGAAGGGTGCGCGCATTCCCGAGGAGCTGGTGCCGGACATGATCGACGAGTTCCCGGCATTGTTCGTGGCCGCTGCTGCCGCCGAAGGCCAGACCGTGGTGACCGGCGCCGCCGAGCTGCGGGTGAAGGAATCCGATCGCCTGGCCGCGATGGCGACCGGCCTGCGCGCGCTGGGCATGCAGGTGGACGAAACCGAAGATGGCGCCACCCTGCACGGCGGCGTATCGCTGGGCAGTGGCACCATTGAAAGCCACGGTGATCATCGCATCGCGATGGCCTTCGCCATTGCCGGCCAGATCAGCCACGGCGAAGTGCGCATCAACGACATCGCCAACGTCGCAACGTCCTTCCCGGACTTCGACGGACTGGCTCGCAGCGCCGGCTTCAACCTGGCCTGAGGTAGTCCCGGCGCCGCTGCGCTGGCCGGGCATGGCCCGGCGCTACCCTTCGGCGCCTGTTCCGGTAGCGCCGGGCCATGCCCGGCGGAATCCCAACGCGCGCGCAAAAAAAACGGAGGCCGAGGCCTCCGTTTTCATTTCAGGCGTCAGCCGGTGATCAACGCTGTTCGGTACGGAAATCCACCGGCACGCGAACCACGCTGGCCACCGCACGGCCCTGATGCATGGCCGGCTCGAACTTCCAGCCCTGCACCGTGTTCAGCACGGCACGGTCCAGATCGCGGCTGCGCTCACCACTGCGCGACACGATCGCAGCGTCGGTCACGTTGCCACGCGTATCCACGTTCAAGCTGGCAACCACGCTGCCCTGCACGCCACTGCGCAGCGCAGCAGCCGGATAACTGGGCTTGCTGTTGCTGGCCAGCGGACGCGCCTCACGGTTGCGTACGGCCGGGGCTGCCTTGCGCTCGCTCTGCGCGGGCACGGCCTGTCGCGCAGCCGGGGCGGGCGTGGCGGCAACCGGCGTTTCCGTGGCCGGCAGCATGCGCTCGCTTACCGGCGCAGGCGCAACATCGTCATGGCTGGAGAAACGCAGCCAGACCAGTGCCGCGGCGAACATCGCCACGATCAGGGCCAACCACAGCCAAGGGGAGGTCGAGCGCGGCTCGAGCGCGCCGTCCTGCTGCAGTTGCGGCGAATGAAGGTTCTCGTGGGTGGTGGCAGTCATCGCAAACTCCTCACGTCAGTAACGACGCCCAGAGTGTTGCCCGAGGCGGCGTCGCAGCGTGTCAGCATTGCGTCAACGCAACCTGCAAGGTTCAGCTTTTCTGCGGGGAAGCGTTCAGTTACTGCGGCTTGAAGTCGAACGGCACTTCAATGCTGCCCGGCACCGGCTGCCCATTGCTGACTGCCGGGCTGAAGCGCCAGCGACGCACCGCGTCCGTTGCCGCACGGTCCAACTCGCGCGAACCGCTGCGCTGGATCACCGTCACGTTGTTCGGGTAGCCGGTGGCGTCCACCTCCACCCGCACCACAACGCTGCCCGCTTCACCGCGTCGCAGGGCGGCGGCCGGGTAGGCCGGCGGCGGCGACTGGCCGGCAATCGGCATCGGCTGCGCATTGGCGGTTGCCGGTGCCGCAGTGCCCGGCGCGGCCGGAGCGGGTTCAACCGTGGCCGGTGGCGGGGGCGGGGCGGTTTCCACCAGCTTCGGGGCATCTTCCTCGTCCGGCACCGGGGCCGGCTTGGCGTCTGGCATGTCGCTGGAACCTGCGGCCGCGGCCAGCGGCTCGGGCAGCGGTTCCACCTGGGCGGTTTCCTGCGGCGTCTGCGCGGCCGGGTCGGCACGGAAGAATTCCTTGTCGCGTCCGGTCAGCCAGACCAGCACGAACAGCAGGATGCCCACGCCGAAGGCGATGCCGGCGATCTTCAGGGCGTTGCGCGGGATATGCACGGTGAACGACTTGGCAGGCGACGGACGGGGAGCAGACATGGACCAGACCAGTACGGAATGCCTCGATTCTGCCACGGCCGGAATGAACCGGGCGGCAGAATTCCGTATAACAGGCGATAATCCCGTTCCTGTTACCCACCACGACGCCTGCCATGCTTGATCCAGCCCTGCTCCGCCACCAGCCCGCCGACCTCGCCGAACGCCTGCGCACCAGCCGCGGCTTCGAGCTCGACGTGTCTGCCCTGGAGTCACTGGAGGCCGATCGCAAGCGCATCCAGGTGCGTACCCAGGAGCTGCAGAGCCTGCGCAACAGCCGTTCCAAGGCCATCGGCCAGGCCAAGGCCAAGGGCGAGGACGTTTCGGCCATCATGGCCGAGGTCGCCGCGTTCGCCGACGAGCTGAAGGCCTCGGAAGTGGCTCTGGACGAGCTGCGCGAGAAGATCGACACGATCTCCATGGGCATCCCGAACATTCCCGCCGATGACGTGCCGGCCGGCGCCGACGAGAGCGAGAACGTCGAGCAGTCGCGCTGGGGTACCCCGCGCCAGTTCGATTTCAAGGTGCTCGACCACGTCGAACTGGGCGCCCGCAACAAGTGGCTGGACGGCGAGACCGCCGCCAAGCTGTCCGGTTCGCGCTTCACCGTGCTGCGTGGCCCGATCGCCCGCCTGCATCGCGCCCTGGCCCAGTTCATGCTCGACCTGCACAGCGGCGAGCATGAGTATCAGGAAACCAACGTGCCGGTGATCGTCAACGCCGACAGCCTGTACGGCACCGGCCAGCTGCCCAAGTTCGAAGAGGACATGTTCATCACCCAGCTGGGTGAGCAGAAGCGTTACCTCATCTCGACCTCGGAAATCTCGCTGACCAACATCGCCCGCGACGAGATCCTCGACGCCGAGCGCCTGCCGCTGCGCATGACCGCCCATTCGCTGTGCTTCCGTTCCGAAGCCGGCAGCGGTGGCCGCGATGTGCGCGGCATGATCCGCCAGCATCAGTTCGAGAAGGTCGAGCTGGTTTCGATCTGCCGCCCGGAAGACAGCGACGCCGAACACCAGCGCATGACCCGCTGCGCCGAAGTGGTGCTGGAGAAGCTGGGCCTGCCGTACCGCAAGGTGCTGCTGTGCACCGGCGACATGGGCTTCTCGGCCATCAAGACCTACGACCTGGAAGTCTGGCTGCCGTCGCAGGAGACCTACCGCGAGATTTCCTCGTGCTCGAACTGTGGTGACTTCCAGGCCCGCCGCATGCAGGCCCGCTGGCGCAACCCGGCCACCGGCAAGCCGGAGCTGGCGCACACCCTGAACGGCTCGGGCGTGGCCGTAGGCCGCGCGATGATCGCAGTGATGGAGAACTACCAGAACGCCGACGGCAGCATCACCGTGCCCGAAGCCTTGCGGCCGTACATGGGCGGCATCGAAACCATCGGCTGATCAGCCGGTAGCGCCGGGCCATGCCCGGCGGCCTTTTGATGAGTGCCGGCCATGTCGGCACCGCATCCACGCATGGCGTGGATCTACTGATGCGGTGTGGCATCCACGCATGGCGTGGATCTACTGACGCGATGCTGCATCCACGCATGGCGTGGATCTACTGACGCGATGCTGCATCCACGCATGGCGTGGATCTACTGACGCGGTGTGGCATCCACGCGCTGGAGGTTTGGGCTTTGCAGTAGATCCACGCCATGCGTGGATGACGCAATCCATCAACCTGCTACGCGCAACTTCTCCAGCGGTACCCAACCGGCCTCGCCAGCCGCCGGCACACACCACGCCCACCCATTGAGCGTGCGCACGCCGCGCAGGTGCTGCCCCGGGTCCACATCAAGCTCCCGCGCGCAGTAATCCTCCGTGGCAAACGCGCCACCCTGCGAATCGCGACCGATCACCGGCGCCGGTACGAACCCCGGCTGCTGTCCCTCGGCCTCGCACAGAAACCAGTCCTCCCAACCCTCGGGCCCCTCATAACGTTCGCCCACCACCAATGCCTGGCCACGGTGCAGGGTGATCGGGTGCGGAAATTCGCTGCGGTGCGCAGCCATCACGATGTAGTCCATCGCCCCATGGTGGCAAAAAAAAGCGGCCCCGCAAAAGCAGGACCGCCAGGGTGGGCCGGGATGGGGGAGGGAATCCCGGCCCGCGTTCAGCGCCCAGACGAGGGAGAGAGGCGCCGAACGCTGGAACGCGTTACGCCGCTGCCACTTCCGCCGCCTCATGCGACGGCAGCGCTGCCAGCGCACCGGCAATCGCGTCTTCGCGGTGCTGCGGCGAATAGGCAATGCCCTCGGCACGCACGAACTCGATGTCGTTGATGCCCCAGAAGGCGAACGTCTGGCGCAGGAAGGGTTCCTGGAAGTCCGCCGGCGAATCGGTATAGATGCCGCCACGGCTGCTGACCACGATCACCCGCTTGCCACCGGCCAGGCCCACCGGGCCGTTCTCGGTGTACTTGAACGTGCGCCCGGCAACCGCCACGCGGTCGATCCAGGCCTTCAGGGTGGAGGGCACGCTGAAGTTGTACATCGGCGCACCGATCACCACGATGTCTGCGGCCAGGAACTGCTCGAGCACCTGTTCAGCATCAGCGGCCTCGGCCGGGTCGGTCTTGGCCAGCGAGCCGCTGCGCAGATGCGGTACCGGATTGGCGTCAAGATCGCGATAATCAACCTGCAGGCCGTCGATCTGCTGCTTGAACTGGGCCACCACGGCGGCGGTCAGGTGGCGGGAGACGGAGTTGTCGCCAAGCACGCTGGCGTCGATGTGCAGAAGCTTCATGGCAGTACCTATGTTCGGGAGAGGTGGCGGGCTTGCCGCCGACGGAGAGAACGATAGGTTGTTGCATCGACGGGATAAAGGTGGTTGAATGCCACGTATTGTTCTATCAATGGAACTCGGGTATGCATGACCTGAATGATCTGTACTACTTCGCGATGGTGGTCGACCACGGCGGTTTCGCCGCCGCCGAGCGCGCACTGGGCATCCCCAAGTCGCGCCTGAGCCGCCGTATCAGCCAGCTGGAAACCGACCTGGGCGTGCGCCTGCTGCAGCGCTCCACGCGCCGCTTCGCCGTCACCGACGTCGGTACCAGCGTGCACCGCCACGCCCAGACCATGCTGGCCGAGGCGCAGGCCGCGCGCGAGGTGGTGGATCGCCTCAGCGCCGAGCCTCGCGGCCTGGTACGCGCCAGCGTGCCGGTGTCGCTGGCGCAGATGCAGCTGCCCAAGCTGCTGCCCAAGTTCCTCGAGCAGTATCCGAAGGTGCGGCTGCAGCTGAACATCAGCAACCGCCGCGTGGACATCATCAACGAAGGCTACGACGTGGCCCTGCGCGTGCGTTCGCGGCTGGATGACGATGGCAGTCTGGTGATGCGCAGCTTCGGCCAGGTGCAGGAACTGCTGGTGGCCAGCCCGAAATACCTGGACCGTGCGGGTCGCCCGAAGGACCCGGAAGAGCTGGCGAACCATGTCACCTTGAGCATCAGCGAGGACGAAGCGCGCCAGCGCTGGGAACTGCATGGGCCGGAAGGCGCGGTGCGCCGGGTGGACCTGCAGCCGCGCGTGGCCGGTTTCGACTTCCCGCTGCTGCAGAGCATGGTGAAGGACGGCTTCGGCATTACCATGCTGCCGGAAACCGTCTGCGCCGACGCCGTGCGCAACGGCGAGCTGGAAGTGGTGCTGCCGGACTGGTCGCTGCCCCAGGGCGTGTGCCATGCCGTGTTCGCCTCGCGTCGCGGCCTGCTGCCGGCGGTGCGGGTATTCATCGACTTCCTGGCCGAGCACCTGCCACCGCAGCTGGAGGCCTCGCGCTTGGATTGCGGTGGCGCCTGCGAGAAGGCCAAGGAGCGGATCAAGGCCAGTGCACTGGGTGCGTTGGCGGTGGACGCGGGCTGAGGCCAGCCTCCGATGGAACAACGGTCTTGGGCAAATCGCCCGGCCGTGCGAGAATACGTGCCCGGCCAGCAGGCTGGGCCGATACGGAGAGATGGCCGAGCGGTTTAAGGCACCGGTCTTGAAAACCGGCGAAGGGTTAAACCTTCCGTGGGTTCGAATCCCACTCTCTCCGCCAAAAGACCCTAACTCGTTGATTTTTAATTGAAATCATCGATTAGGTCGGATTGGAAAGCAGGAAGCATGCAGAGGAAACACTCGCATGCGCATCCCCCATCATTTGAGCCGGTCATCCACCGGCCGCTGGTCGTTCGTCCAGCGCGTTCCTACTGATTTGCAAGCCGTGCTCGATTGCCGGCTCATCAAGCGCACCCTCAAGACCCACGATCTCGCCCAGGCGCACGTGCGTGCAGTCGTGCTTGGAGCGGGCTATGCTCGGCTCTTCGCACAGTTGAAGGATCAACGCGTGGACAAGCTCAGCAAGCAGGAAGCCGATCTGCTCATCGCTCGCCTGACGAGCGCCGAGAACCTCCGTGAACTGACGTTGGACCGCACGCGTCAACCGGATGGGACGGTGACGGAGCGGTGGCAAATCGACAGCCCCAAGGACCTCAAGCTGTATCGGCAATTGATGGAGCTTGAAGCAACTGCGGGAGGGTTTTCCCAATCCCTCGCTAGAGCCGTGCCGTCTTTGTTCGGCTCTGCAGACGCCGGCAGCCACAAAAGTCAGGCCTCCACGCCTGCCATTGAGACGATGACGCTGGGCAAGGCTCGGGATGCATTCTTGGCGACGCTCAAGGGTTCGACCCTGCCCAAGACCTACACGATCAAGAAGACGGCTATTGAGGCATTGGTGGCCTACCTGGGGCCGAAGGCAAAGGTTCACGCCATCACCAGGTCCGATCTGGCGCGGTGGTATCAGGACATGCGCGAGAAGGGCGCTTCCACGCCAACGCTCACTAACAAGCAGAGCTACATCGGCGGGCGGGGAGGCTTTTTCGAGTGGGCCATGGCGTCTGGCCACTACCCGAAGGGCGACAATCCTGCCTCTGGCCATGTCAGCTACTCCCAGCGCGAGAAGCGGGCGCGGAAGAAGCTGGGGTTCAAGGCCTACGACAGAGCCCAGATCCAAGCCCTGTTTGCCCCCGAGGCGCTCGCCAAGCTGTCCGAGGCGGCCCGCTGGGCCTCCCTCCTTGGGCTCTATACGGGGGCGAGGGCGTCAGAGGTCGGCCAGTTGCTGGTCCGAGACGTGTTCGAGGAGGACGGCATTCCGTGCCTCCGTATCTCCGACGAAGGCGAGCACCAGAAAGTGAAAACCGAGGTCAGCCTTCGGACGGTCCCGCTCCATCCTGAGCTCCTCAAGATGGGCTTCCTGGATTGGGTCGATGTCAAGCGTAAAGCCGGTGAAACCAGGCTGTTCCCGGCGGCCAAAGCCACCGCCGTGAACGGACAGGGCAACTGGATCACCAAAGCGTTTAGTCGACACTTGGCTGAGGTCGGGAAGAATTGGGAGCCAGCCAAGCGCGGGTTCCATTCGCTCAGGAAGACGTTTATCCAGGAGCTGCAGGGGGCTGGAGTGGTCTCTGAGCTCAGGGCGCAGATCGTGGGGCATGAGCTCGATGACGAGCATCACGCGACTTACAGCCGGTTATTCAGTGTCTGCGAAAAACTGTCGGGGGTAGGGCAGCACAGCCCCGGACTGAGTGTTGTAGATTATCGACTTTAAACCGCTTGGTGAAGTTCGCTGCCACTTCGAAGGCGTCTTTGAGGATTTCTTGCGGGTTTATAGCGCCCCCCGAAGAGGTTGGCTGAATACTCCAGAAAGGAAAAGGTAAATGCCAAAACTAATTTTCAAGTTTGCAAATGCCGGTGCGAAGAGAGCATACGAAGACCTGCCCCAAGCAATTAAGGTCCAATTTGGTGCGGACCTGACGGCAGTGCAGAATGGCCAAAAGCCGTTTTCGGCAATAAAAGATGTGAGTGCCAGTGTAGGGGTAGGTGCCATCGAACTTATCGAGAATGGTAGTCCCGCCTATAGGGTCATCTACTGCGCCAAGTATCTCAATACCGTTTATATCCTTCACGCCTTTACAAAAACTACAAACCAATCAGACAAAGCAAACATGGAAACGGCCGAGCTACGTCATAAGGGGATGATGGCCGAAGTTCGTGAGGCGCAGAAAGAGGAAAAGAAAAAGCGTCGTGGGGGCTAAGCCCCCACGTGGTAGTCACTTATTTTAAGCGATCTCTAACTCGTCCAACTCAACATCGATCTTGATTGTGCCGCTCTTGGATCCCGATGGCTTCTTATACGACGCATGCAAAGCAAATCCAAGTTTTGAAGCGTAAGATATCAATCTGTCAGTTGAAACCAGATGGAGCTTTCCCGTCATCATCTCGCTGACACGCGATTGGGGAACGGCCAGCAGACCCGCGATATCCTTTCTCGTCCAGCCACGACCATCACAATACGCCCGCAAAGCCAGTATGAGTTCAGCCCTGAACTTCAAGTCGGCCGACTCCGCTTCGTCATCGACTGCTACGTCAAAGATGTTGTCGTAAACGAGCTGTGTCATCTTGAAGGCTCCAAGGTTTTTACAAGTTTGTGTATATTGGAGCTGCTCGATTGGGATGTCAAGCGCTCTCTCCGATGATCAAGAGGTAAGCTGGGACCACAATACGAGTAGCACCATCGGCAGCCAATTCAGCAGCCCAAAGACCCATAACGCGCCCATCAGGCTGAGCACCGTCAGGGCCCTCCACTGCTACCACGCAAATCCCTTGTCCCACGCCTGAGCCACACGGGCCTCGGCCGGATGCCGCGGTGCCGCCTTCCGGCTTGCGCGTCGGACCATAAATGGCCCGACGACGCATCCGAAAGGTCCGATGGGAAGCCGGAGCAGCCCGAAACCAGGCTACGGCGACGACGTCGATCGGACCAGGGTGTAGACCACTCCACCCAAGGCCGGCACCACCACGTGTGCCGGCGCCAACGCCAGGACGAGCAGGCTGAAGATCGCCCGGGCTTGCTCAGGATGTGGCAGCAGGTCAGCGAAGCCCATGCCCAGAAAAGAGGCCAGATGGGCAGCCGCCACGATGACCCAGGTCACGAAGAACCCTTTCCAGAACCCGCCGCGCTGGGGTGCGGAGGGGGCGTACGATTGGCCTTGGGCCTCCTCTTGGCGCCGGTAAGCCCGGGCGTTGATCCAGTAGAGAAGGCCTAGGATGGCCCAGATGGCCAAGCCGCCCGCGATGGCGAGCCAGCCCAGCGGGGCCCCCTGCTGCTCCAGGGCCTCAAGCCCACCGGCTACGAGCAACAGGCCGGCGCCTCCCAGCAGGACCGTCGCGCAACCGACATGAGCGTAAGAATGCGTGGTCATAGTGGCCTCAGAGCTTGTGGGCGGTCCACTCGCCGGAGGCCTTTGAAAAGCGCACCGGCTGAACGAACGGCCTGGCTTGGGCGACGCCGCCGAAGTCGAGGACGACCGAGCCTCCCACGTCGCAAATCACTCCCTCGGCCGTTTCTGATTTCTTGCAGCCCCTGAGGCTGAAATCTCGGTATTCCTTCACCCAGACCTGGCTTCCCAGCACCCGTTCAAACTCGGCAGTGATGGCCTTCTTCGCCTGCTCGTCGGAGGGTTTGCTGCCGCAGGCCGTCAGCGCCAAAGCAGCGGTCAAGCTGAAAGCGATGTTCCTGATCGTGTTCATGAGGGTCTCTTCCTTGTTGAGGATTGGCGTCTTACTTGTCGCGATTGCCGGCCGGATCAAACCCGGCGATCCACATGCGGGTGTCGCGGAATGGCGTGAGCATTCCCGAGGGGCCGGGATACAGGTCATCAGCTCGCAAGAAGCCGGACACCCAAGCGGCGCTCAGGGCCACTTTTCGGGCTTGCCACGCCACACCGTCGCGGGTCGTGCGCACGTTGAAGGGCTCGCGGGGTGGGGTGGGGCCAGTGGTCCGGTCGTCGCCCGTGTTCGGCTTTCCTGCCCTCACCCTCAGGCCGACCATCACGTCGGTGGTGGCCTTGCCTCGAGCATTGCTGTTGAGCTCCGCTTCTTCGCCCAGGTCGTCCCGGATGGTCAACGGGGCGTCCGCGCATGCCCGGAAGTTCTCGGTGGTGGAGGCGGTGGCGCTGGTCCAGATCCGGGCTTCGACGGTCCAGCAAGGCAGAGAGGCGCCCCATTCGCGGAAGGTCAGCGCGACCCGCGGCCAATCGAGACGGCCCTGCTGGGCGGCCTGGTGGTTCTCGTTCTTGAACAGCCCGGTGATGCGGCCAGCACCACTGATCGGGGTGTAAAGCGGACCGGAGGTGGACGCGCTGCTGGCTGCTGGCCTGGCTCCAAGCGCTTGCTGACCGGCGTCTTTCAGACTCTTTCCCAACTGCCGGAAGAAGCCGGGCTTCGTCTCAGCGGGTGCTTGGGCCAAGGCGGGGAAGCTGGCGATGGCCAGTGCGAGGAGCGCGACGGCTCCTTGTCGTGCGTGCTGCATGGGTAAGCCCCCTGTAGACCACCGGCGTGGTGGCATTTACGATAATCGCAGATGTGCAATCCGGTTCCAACCGTCAGACTTGGAGGGAGTTCAGCTGTGGTGCAAGATCCCGGATGCCGCAACCCAAGACGCCCGCGACGGTCTATGGCAAGCGCCTGCGCAGTGCGCGGGTCGCGAAGGGCTGGACGCAAGCGCAGCTCGCCGAGCGAATTGGGATGGTCGACTCCGTCTCGGGAGCGACGAGGGTGAGCCGCTACGAAACAGGACAGCACGATCCTGACCCGGCCACTTCAGAGGCTCTGGCGAAAGCGCTCGGTCTTCCTGTGGCCTACTTTCACGCCACATCTGACCTCATTGCAGAGGTGATCCTGTTGGTATCAAAGCTACCCGTGTCCAAGCAGAAGGAAGCTCTTAAGCGCCTGCGTGAGATCGCCGATCCGAGCGATAGGTAGTCCAAGCTGGCTTCGTCTCAAGGCGTGATACACGTGGCTGACAAAGTCAGCCCCATTCGGTGGCTTGTAGACCCAGACCCGTCTCTAGACTCAATTCAAACAGGAGTAGGCGATGTCGGTAGATCTGCGACGGCGCTCAGTGGAGGTGGTGCAAAAGACCATTGCGCGGCTACAAACTGAGAAGTCGCGCGAAGTAGGCAAAGCGGCGGCTGAGCGAAAGAAGGCTCTGGATGCCTCGGCCGCGGCGGCACGGACGAAGTCGTTGCCTACGAAGATGGCCAAGCTTAAAGAGGCCCAGCGGTATGAGGCGAGCGCGGTAGCCCTTGAAAAGAAAGTCGCTGACCTGGAATCCAAACTGGCGCGGGAGCAAGTGAAGCTTAGTGATGCTAATAGGCAGCTCACGACCGTGCTGCAGCAGGACGAGAGAAAGCGGGCGGCTATGCAAAAGCGTGAACGTGCGTCCCAAGTCGCAGAGCTCTCGCGAGTTCAAGGTCGTCTAACTCAGCACGACCAGCTCCATCGAACCACGGCGGACACGTTAAGGCGTTTGCAGGAGCTTCCCGAGCGTCTTACGGTGCTTTTCCTTGCCTCCAATCCCATCGATCAACAGCCGCTCCGGCTAGACGAGGAGGCTAGGTCCATCCACGAGATGGTGCGGAAGTCTGAGCACCGCGACGTCGTGAGGCTGGAATCTAGGTGGGCGGTTCAACCGCTGGATGTGCTTCAGGCCATCAATGAATGCAAGCCGGGTGTTGTGCACTTCAGTGGTCACGGGTCTGAAGATGATGAAATTTTGTTCCAAGACAGCGCCGGCCGAACGAAGCTGATTAGTAAAGAAGCCATCGTGCAGACCATGATGGCTGCATCCGGCGACATTCAGCTCGTGTTCTTCAATACCTGTTTTTCCCACAGCCAAGCGGCCGCAATCGTAGAGCACGTGCCCTGCGCGATTGGAATGAACACAGCCATCGGCGATCAGGCGGCTCGCGTCTTTGCCGCGCAGTTCTATTCCGCAGTAGGATTTGGGCTTTCTGTAGCGATGGCCTTTAACCAAGCCAAGGCGGCCCTCATGCTGGAGGGAATCAATGAAGCGCGGACGCCTGAGCTGTTCGCTGCGCCAGGGGTTGATCTTTCAGGCGTATTTCTTGTCCGGCCAGAAGGATAGAGCGAGGTTACCCGCTATTTTGTCCGTGCCAGTTTTAGGAATTCTCCTTGGCCGCCTGGGGGATAGTCAGCGCTGTTCTTCAACTTTGGGCAGTGCCGCGTGGGCGCATGGCTTAAGAACCCAACTCCCAGGCCGATAGGGGCATGACCTGCTGCTACGTGAGGACAAGGACGTGAGGAAGACACTGATTTTTGGAAACGGGCTGGGAATGGCACTCGATCCCAATCTGTTCTCGCTTGATGGCGCGATTGGACGGGCATGGGAGGGTGAGGGCATCTTTGATCCGGAGACCCGGGCGCTGGTGCGCTGTTGTCTAGTAGACGATGGCGACACGGAGCGGCCCCATGGGGAGGACGACTTGGATGCGCTTCAGTTGGTCGTGTCGTCGTGTGATTTTCTGGATAGGATGAGCCAAGGCGGAGCGCATTGGCTTAGTTTGCACGGACAGCAGTTCCCTGCCGCTGTGCGTAAGTTTCTTTATCAGACGGCCCTCCAGTTCCATCAACGTGAAGTCGTTCTTCCGATGGAGTTCGCGCAGCCGCTGGCCGCTTTCCTTCACGATACGCATTCTCACGTCGCGACCCTCAACTACGACAATCTGCTATATCAGCGAATGATCGAAGCCTACGTCCTGAGAGGCTACGGTGGCGCATTGGTAGATGGGATGCTGACCGCTGGCTTCGCTTGCGAGAACTTGGAACGTAGACAGGGGAGAACTTTCGGATACTACCTTCATCTTCACGGCTCGCCGCTTTTCGTAGACCAGGGTGGCGTTACCCGAAAGCTGGCGCAGGCAGAGTTGAGAGAGGCTGGGGATGTTGTGGGCTCGCATATCGTGCTTACGCACGTCAAGCATAAACCCACCGTGATTGCGGCCTCTCCCTTATTGCAGAGCTATTGGAACCACTTGGAGCTGGCCCTGGCTGAATCTGAAGAGGTCATCTTGTTCGGCTATTCAGGGCTGGACACTCACCTCAACGAACTGCTTGAGCGGCGCTCCCCGGAAAGAATTCGCGTTGTTGAGTGGCAGGGTGCAGGGGAGCAGGCTGAGCGCGAGCTATTCTGGGGGAAGTCCTTAGGCAAAAATGCCACGGTTCTTCGCTTGGCTAACGTGTTGGATTTCACAGAGTGGGTCTGATGCCGGGGCGGGGGACAGGCTGTAGTTCTGGCCTTGCCAGAAGCGTTGATCGGTCGGCAGCATTGCATTAGGACACTTTTCGATGAAAGGGGCTTTCTTATGCAACAACTGGACAACTACCTGCGAGCGCCTCAGCCAGGCTACGCTGTGCTGATTTCCGGGGACTGGGGGGTTGGGAAGTCTTACCAATGGGAACGCTACGCCTTGCGACTGTCAGAGCGTTCGCCGATCACCATTTCCGCGGCGGGGCTCGAGACGCTGGAGGATCTCGAACGGACTTTGCTCCAGGCATCAATAACCCTGGCAGTCCCCGGTGTCGTTGCAGAAGTGGGATCTGTGCTCGGAAAAGCATTGCTTCGCGTGGCAAAAATTGAGCCAAAAGACATTACTTGGCGCGCGGAGCTGACCCGTGAAAAGACTGTGGTTTGCATCGACGATATCGAACGTTTTGCAGGTCCCTTCAGCATCATCTTCGGCTTTGTCGTCAATCTCATTGACCGCAGTGGTGTTCATTGTGTCCTCATCGCTGACGAAGTTCGCGCTGGAGAGAGTTTCGATGATTTTGGGAAGTATAAGGAGCGAATTGTTGGAGCTACCATCCATATGGAGCCTGATCTGCCGGAGTTTTGTAAACTGACCATTAATGGCTTTTCGGACGACAGGTCGCGTCAGGTTCTTGGAGGAGGAGTCGAGCACATCACTAGCCTCATCGAGAGTGCTCGTGTCACCAACTTGCGAACAGTCAGGACGGTGATCGGCGAGATGAAAAGATTGGCCGAAGCGCTTCCGCAGGACTCAATAGATCAATTTTTCAAGAGTTCCCTGCCCAGCGCAGTGTTCTTCTGGACAGTTGCCCTCGCCCGTGATGCCAATGGCCGCGAGTTGGTCAGGAAGGTCTTCTCGACCGATCAGGTGGGCATCATGCTTGCCCTTCACGACGTGATGAAGGAGAAGGGGCAGGCCACGGAAGATGAGACATCCTCCCTCTCATCCACGTTGGAGCAACTTGGACTAAGCGCGGCTGTCCACAGTTGGCCAGCGTCGCAAGAGTTCATCGATCACATGCGTGGATCGGCGGCCGTCGACTACCAAATTCTCGCAGCTCAGTTTGGGTTGCTCCCGGAGGTTCGGCCTTATGATCCCCTCGCGATCATCGGAGACTACGCCTCTGCTACGGACGAAGAAGTGCAGGCGGCCATCAGTTCCGCCCAGGCCGAACTGGTAACGGGCGGTCAGAATGGTCAAATGGTCAAGCTGTCTCGGATCTTCAGCATCTATCGAAGCCTCTATTTTCTCAGCTTCAAAGGGGTGTTCGTCGAGACGCAAGAAGAGTGGACCCAAGCGGTGCTGCGGCGCCTGGATTACTATCTGAACGCACCTGACCTCATCGATTGCGATGGTTATGAAGTTTGGCCGGCCGACTACAATGCCGAAGAAAAGGAAGTTATCGCTAAGTGTGACGAGATCGTAGAGGTCGCCCGACAACATGCAAAGGAAGTGGCGAGCACAGGTGCACTTTCCTGGATTCTCAGCGGGAAAGGCGTGGCGCCCGATACAGACACCACGCCTGTGTTCAGTTCCGCACCGCCACCGGAGGACTTCCTGGCAAAGCTTCGAGGAAGCGGCATAGCGGCTGTCATCCGCTTGACTAAAGCTCTCAGGAAGCGGCTCAGTGTCATCAATTCGCCTGATTACGTGGGTGGGGACAGGGACTACGCCCAGCAGCTCATGATCTGCATCGAGCGGGGTGTTCCCTCCAAGCGCCCAATGACGTTGCTTGATGCGGAACTCAGGCAAGCGATGACCTACCTTCGCTCCTTCGTTCAAAAAGTTGATAGGTATAAGCGCTAATGCGCATGGCCTCCCTGGGCTCCGGAGAATGCCTGAGCACTAGCTCGTCGCCTTCCCTGGCACTGGTGCTCAATCGGGTTCGCGCGGTCACGTAACTCTAGTCTATCGAGCAAGGGCTCATTCGATGAGAAAATCGCTGGGCGACTTGCCCTTCTGGATCAGCGCAGCAAGCCACCTCGGTTGGCGGCCACGGCCGGACCAGGTTTCGCTAGGGTTGGCCGGATTGCGGTATTTAGGAGCCACCTTACTGCCGGCCGTCTTCGCGGGCTTGCGGCCGGTCCGCTTCTTGGAGGTATCGGAAGAGGCCGTTGAAACCGCTCCATAGAGCTCCTCAATCGTGTAACCGTGGTCTTTGACGTATTGGTTGATCTTGGCTCGCATAGCCGCAGCCTTGGGTCGGGTTAGCACCTTGGTTTGCTGCTTTTCTGCCTGAGCGATCAGGGTCTTGAGTTCTTTGGCCGACAAGCCGCTGACATCGATGGTCATCTTTTTTGATCCGAGCGTTGAGGTCTTTAGCGTAATTCCAAATGGAATTCGATGCGAACGCTCCCTGACGAGCCCAGGCCGACCTTCACAACTTGGTTGGGGCCTGGGCAACACCTTCTGGCCTCATGGATAGAACTTGCTCGGATCACCCAATTGTTCCGCGAACTGCTCACGCTGGTAACGTGGCAATTCCACGTTGGGCCGATACAGCTCCAAGGCGCTGATCTGCTTACTCCGGGTCACCTGTGGTTTCTTGTGGAGGTAGTGCTTGCGCAGCACCTGGACCCGATCGCGGGGATCGGTGCTGTGGCCGGTGACCAGCGCAATCTCCCTCTCCGGAACATCGTTCACATCAAGCTCGGTCGCCAGGGTGTGGCGGAAGGCATGGAACCCGATCCCTTTGGCGAACCCAAGGCTCTTCAAGTAGCGGCCGAAATCCACCACGAATTGCTGGCTGTAGCGGGCGTTGGTCTCTCCGGTCTTCCGGTTCACGCCGGCAGAGAGGAGGGGGAACAGCCGCGGGTGGCCAGTGGCCTTCATGTCTTCGACGAACTCGAGGAAACCGGCGTCCAATAGGGGCTTGGCGATGGGGACGATGCGCATGCACCCGGCTCCCTTCATGCTTTGCCGGCTACGCCGTTGGCGCTTCGGATCCGCGGCGAGGTCTTCATCGATGGTCTTTTGGAAGGCGATGCACCAGATGCCGCGCTCCTGGAGGATGTCGGTCAGCTTCAGCTGGCACACTTCGTTGACGCGAGCGCCCGTGTAGAGGCCAATCATCGGTGCCCACCAGTGCTGCGGCTTTCTCGCCCAAGGGATGAAGGCTGCCGGGTCGAAGATGGCCTGCAGGTCTCCGTCCTCGAACAGGCGGATGGCCTTGTCGGGATCGATGGCGTGATCTTCTTTTGGTTTGCGGAAGGCCTTCATGGGCGAGGACGCGATGGCTTGCCCGTTGACCAGGTGGTTGAAGAAGGCGACCAAGAAGCGCCGATGGCGCTCTTCGGTGGCCGGAGCCAAGGGCGGCACGTCTTGCTCTTTGCCCAAGGTGATCGCGTCTTCGAAGCTGAGGCGTTTCAGCAAGGGATCCGACAACAGGTTTTTCGGAGCCCAGCGCAGCAGCTGCCACAACTCTTGGATGTGTTTGTAATCTACGCGGCAGGCCGAAATGTTGCCGCAGGTCAGCAGGAGAAGCTTCAGGGTGCGCTCGGTGGCGAGCACGGTCTTGGGATCCAGCTGCCGGCGGCGCATGTCCGCGAGGTGATCATCGATCTCTTTGGCCAAGGGACGAGCTGGTGTCCCCATCGGCAGTTGCTGGGGATAGCGGGTGCCGCTTTTTAGGGTGTTCCTGCGGCCGGTCTCGTCCAAGGCAGCCAAGATGCATTCCTGGAGATTGATAGCCGCCTCGCGGCCTTGGATGGTGGCTCGGTCGATGCGGAAGCGACCGATGTGGATGCCTTCCAAATGCAGGGTGCCGAAGGGCGATGCGATGTAGTCGGTGAGTGCTGCGGAGGGTAGAGCGGTCATTGGTTCACTTCCATCTGGGGGATGGAAGTACGGATAAAACAGGCCGCAAATTCGTCAACCGGGTTGATACAAAAATTTGCACGCCGCGTAACCACCCTAGGCGTTGCGTTGCTGACGAGGTTGGCTCAGGGAAATGATTGGATCCGTTATCCGTGCCAAACCCTTTAAAATAAGGGTTTCCCTCTAAATTCTCTTCGATTCATCGCAGTCAATTCCGTACTGTTTGCAGTTAATTGCCTAGCAATCGGTGCTTCAAAGCTGTTATGCCATGCTGAACGAATGGTAAATGGCATGCGGACATGTTAGTTTGAATGGGTGGCCTGTCAGCAGGTTTGTTCTTGAGGACAGCTTCTTGTTGCCAGTAGACCCTGGCCAAACCTAAGGGCTCGGTTAGGGATGCCTGACCTTTGGTCCCATCATTAGAATCAGTGTGGGCTTCGTCTGTGAGCGAGCTGCCAAGGGGGCACCTTGATTACCGGTCTGTCGATTCATCGATACAAGAGCTTCCATCCTACTGTTGCTCTACCCATCAGTTTTGAGCCTGGAACGCCTCCAAAGCCAGTGTTCCTGTATGGAACTAACGGGGCAGGAAAGAGTGCCATCGGCGAGGTCATTCAGGGGGTGAGCGGCGGCGATGAGAAGTTCTCTCACTGCCAGATGCACACCTCCAACGACGCTGCATATCGAGTGCTTGTCTACAACCAGCGGTTCGTAGACAAGGTGATCCGGACGGCAGAAGGGGTTCCTGGCATCTTTACCATAGGTGCCTTGGACGCTGAAGCCCAGGCTGAGATCGAAGGAAGGAAGGTCGAGGCTGAAGCCCTTGAGTCTCAGCTTGAAGCGGTCAAGAAGAAGATCGAGCAGTCGATTGAGGCCGGCAAGAAAGTCCAGGAAGCAGCCATAACAGGGGCGTGGAAGGCCCACAGTGACTACAATAAGCCCCCGTTTCGCGACCTGTTGAACGGGTGGCACAGCGACCGGAAGAAGTTCTTCGAAGAACTCGACAAGTACGCTGTGGCCGACGATGTCGAGCTCGATGGCTTGGATCGTCTACAAGAGCGCCTGGCCGACGCAACCAGCATCGAAACTGCTCAGGCAAGGGTTTCGGTTGACCTTTCAGGTCTGGCGGTAATCGAGTCGCATTCGATCTGGGCCGAGAGGATTGTGGTCTCTTCCGCTAGTAGGCTGGCCCCTTTGATCGAGAAGTGGGGGAACAGCGACTGGGTCGGGCAGGGGCGCGACATTCCACACGGAGAGGACTGCCCCTTCTGCCAGCAGAAGTTGCCGGAGAATTTCGCGGAGGATCTGGCCAAGCTTCTTGATGGGGACAGGCAAGCCCGCGTCGACCAGGTAAAGTTGCTTGCTGAACGCTATGAAGCGACTGTCGGACAGATAGAGGTGTCTGTGGCCCAGGCCTTTAAGCACCCTTTTGCCCAGAAAGATGCGGCCATGTCTCAGGCCTGGGAACTGTTGCTGGCACGGCTCAAGGCGAACAGTGCTTTGATGAAATCCAAGGTCGACAAGCCAGCAGAGCCTTATGACGTTGCGACAAGCGACATTGAGCCGATGACGGGCGCCATTGGCGCCATCAACAAGCGAATCACCGAATTCAACGCGAGAATCGCTGATCGCGCAGCTGAAAAAGGGCGTGTCCGAACGATGTTTTGGCAGGTGATGCGTCGCGAGCGAGCTCCTGTCTACGAAGCGTATAAAGCGAGCAAGGCCCCATTGGTGGAGGCCCTGACGGCAGAACGTGCCGAGAAGACCGCCATTGAAAAGAGCTTGGGCGACATCACCGAGCGCCTTAAGGAGCTGGGTCAGCTCCAAACAGGTGTGGGGGCAGCAGTCGAAAAGATCAATGCGCGTCTTGCGGGCATGGGTGTCACCTCCTACTCCATCTCAAGTAAAGGAGAGGGGCACCTATATTGCTTGAGCCGTCCTGGGCAGGCAGAGGGCGACATGACTTCGCTCAGTGAGGGCGAGAAGACACTCATCTCGTTCCTCTACTTCCTCGAGCGCCTGAAGGGCTCTGACGAGGCAGGTTCAGGTCCGGTGGACCTAGGTAGAACGATTGCCGTCATCGATGACCCGATTTCCAGTCTGTCGCACAACTTCGTGTTCGACATTGCTTCCATCATCCAAGAAGAACTCATCAAGCCGCCCGAGGGCGTGCCGCGATTGCGTCAGGTGATGGTGCTGACCCACAACCTCTTCTTCCTACATGAAATGCTCCGGCAGACAGTGGGTCCAGAGTTGGCGAACCAGGATAAGCGCTGCCAACTGCTCCGTGTGGTGAAGTCAGAACATACGAAGGTGGTCCCAATGAGGGCGTCGGAGATGATGAACGACTACCAGGCATTGTGGCAGGTTCTTCGAGATGCACGCGATTCCAATACGCCGGCGATCATGGTTCCCAATGCCATGCGATGCATCCTCGAGCACTTTTTCTGGTTCACCCACCAAGAAGGGAAGTTCAAAGAAGCTCTGAAGAAGGTTGCTGCCGCCGATGGGTCCTTTACGCCGTTGGCGCGCTTCCTGGACAGGGGTTCTCACAGGGATGGCATCAACATCACCGTGATGGATTTCAATCACTACGACTTGAACTACTACTTCGATAAGTTCAAGGCCGTCTTTGGTGCTGCGGGCTTCCCAGAACACTACGCTGCCAACATGGGAGCTGATGCGGTCCAAGGGCTTGCACAGGAGGCCTAAGCATATGGAAGACGAGGTCCTAGTGTTTCAAGGCCGTCTTGCACTTAGTGGCAGGACGTTTGATGTAACGTTCCAGGCGGTCCTCGGCCTGGACCTTCGGCTGAAAATTGAGCTTCTGTCGCCTCCACTCGAGTTGGCACTGGATCTTCATTCGGCTATGGGGGAGCCTGGATCGGCTGGCGAAAGCTTGACGCTTGAGGGAAATGGTCATTCGGGAGAGGTGTTCTTTTCAGATTCGGTAGACGTGAGTGGGATTCACACCGGTTCAGGTGGCTGCCAAGTATCAATCTCTGCCCGTTCCGCCAAGCTCTCTCGCAAAGCGAAAAGACCTTCAAATTTTCCCGCCACAAGACTATGGTTTCGCGGTTTCAAGTCAATGCCAGTTCGGCCCGTCGAAAGCAGTTTGGGTAAGATCGAGGTGCGTGGAGGTGTAAAAGGCGTAGGTCGGGATGACGCATCTGGATTCGCGGCGATATACGCGGACCAAGCAACCAACCTTGCCGATTGGTCTCAGCGAGCCGACGAAATGTTGACCTTCTTACACCAAGGGTTAGCTTTTGCTAGTGGAAAGCGGCTTCAAACGCCTCTGTTGGAGGTTTACCGTGGAGATCGCTGGGAGTGCACCTACTTTGAAGGGGAGGGCTTCGGTGGAAGTCTCTCGCCAATTCACTTCATGAATCGTGGCCCATTCGTGGAAGCCCTAGTGAAGAGGTTTGAACAGGGGGCGGCCTTCAAGGACGCATTGTGGACCGTGGTGGGCTGGCTTCACGTCGACACGCCTTTTCATGAGGCTCGATTCTTGATGTCGATGACCGCGGTAGAGACGCTCTGTGAGCGTGTAGTCCCTAAAGCAAAAACAACGCTGATGGAGAAGGAGAAATATCGCCCTGTTCGTAAAAGGCTTGTCTCGATCATTGATGAGGCTGGTTTCGATCCAGCAGAGAAAGCCGTTTTGACGCAGCGGATTGAATTGGCAAATGGACGGCCTCTTTCCTATAAGCTGTCTTCCCTGCGCGATCATTATCAGCTTCCACCAACCGTATTCACAGACGAAGCGTTCGTGGATCTATGCAGGCTCCGAAATGCTCTTGTCCACAGTGGGGGTGGCAAAGGACAAGATGCTTGGCCCAGAATATTGTTTGTCCGTGAGCTGTTGTCGCAGGTGGTCTTTAGGGAGATTGGTTACACCGGTCCCTACGAAAGATACCTCAACGGCTATGCCAGCATGCCGGGCGCCATAGAGAATTTTGATGATGAGAGCAGTGAGGCTCCCGTCAGTCAGGAAAGCATCTAAAGCAGGGTTGCCTTCGTCAGGCCCCAGCGTTCGAGCCCGTCACATTCATTTGGGTGGCTCTGGTCAATGCTTGGTTGCGCGTCCCTCCATCGCGGCCGAGAGCATCGCGAGTCGCGCGGTGCCGCGCGAACATGCTTGGTTGCATAGATCCTGGTTGCTGCGGTTTTCCACATAACTCAATAGGGCACCAAGAAGTTCCCTATCGTCCAGCGTTTCTGCGCCGGCCATGAACACGAGGTCTGCCAGTCGCAATCGTCGCTTGGCCTCTTCCCGTCGCTGAGTTGCTTTTGCCCTTGCAGCTTGTCGCTGACTCGACAGAAGCTCCCTGGCTTGCAGCTGCGCCAACCGCTCTGTGGCTCTTTGGATTCTAAGATGATAGTGCGTTGGCTCGGTCATTGCATTTCTCCTGGGCGTGTTTACGAGTCAAACAAAGAAATGGCTCGCGTCAAGTTCTTGAGCACTTGTAAATGATCTGCTTCTTCAAGATCGACACGGTCTGAAAATCAGAGCTTGAAAGAAAGGAGCAAGAGCGCACCTAGGCGTTCCTGCGGAACGCGTGCGCAAAGGGCTTCGCCCCTTGAACCCCAATCGCCTCCAGCGCTTGCGAAAATCCAAAGCCACGGCATAAACAAAGCCACATCCACTGCTTTGGAGCTGCATGGCCATCTACCACGCCAACGTCAAAACTTTCAGTCGAGCCAAAGGCCACTCATCCATTGCCGCTGCCGCTTACCGCGCTGGGCTTCTTCTCGAAGACACGCGCACCGGGCAACGTCACGACTACCGCCGGCGAGATGGCGTGGTCGAAACACGCTGCATCATCCCTGACCATGCGCCCGACTGGGCCCTGGTGCCTGCCGCACTCTGGACGGAAGCAGAGGCGGCGGAGCGTCGCAAGGACTCTACTATCGCGAGGGAGTTCGAGTTCGCGCTGCCCCACGAGCTTGACGATGACCAGCGATCGTCTCTTGCCCTCGCCGTGGCGCGGGCGTTGGTAGATCGTTACGGTTTTGCCGCACAAGCCAGCATCCACAGTCCCGGCAGCAAAGGCGGCATGAACTGGCATGTCCACATCCTCGCAACCACCCGTCGGCTTGGCCCTGACGGCTTCCTGGACAAAACCCGAGAGCTCGACGGAGGCCCTGCGGGCCGGGCCGAGGTCGAGTGGATCCGGGAACTGGTGGCCGCGACGACGAATGCGCATCTGGAAGCTGCGAACCTGGACGTTCGCGTGGATCACCGCAGTCTGAAGGCCCAGGCAGACGACGCGCTGGCACGCGGCGACCTCGTGGCCGCTGCGGTGCTATCGAGGGCTCCCACGCGACACTTGGGGAAGGACGCGTCGGCCATCGAACGCCGAGGGGAGCACTCAGAGCTAGGGGAGAGGAACAGGTCCATTCAAAAGGCCAACGGGGATGCCTCGGATGAACTGCTAGCAACGTTTGAACAGGAAGGCCGGGCCATGCAGGTTCCAGAGGGGCACGATGAAGCGCGGGCCCAACAGGAGGCGAAGCGATCGAGCATCAATCAGTCGCTTGCCTTCTCCGATGGCCAGATCGTCGTCTCAAAGGGATTGGGTAAAGCCATTGACCAGAGGCGCTTAGACGGCAGCGACGAGGATGTGACAAGCGAAGGCCCGTCTGTTGAGGCAATTCGGATTGAGCTGGTCCGCCAAGGTGAACTGCTCAGGGATCAATTGGTCGTCCATGCGCTCCATTCCACGCTGAGGTTGGTCAATGCACTGGCGAGCGGAGAAGTGGTTCCCGAAGAGTGCAAGGAGCATCGTTCTGCGCTCAACGGGCTGCTAATCGGCTTGAAGAGGTTCGCCGCAGCGTTGGTCCGTTTCCCGAAGCGCCTTAAGGCTGTGCGTCGTTCAATCCGGTTGCGCCACATGGCCGAGCAGGCGTGGGACGACTTCGTGGCGAACCACCCGGAGCCCGGTGTGTCTTGGACGGCTCGTGAGTGGGCCAGACGCCGCGGCCGCCGGTTGGCAGCTCTGGAGCAGCGGTCTGCTGAGTTGGCCGCAGCCCAAGCTGCCGCAACCCCGGAGCAAGAGGCGATCGTGGCCGAAGAGCTGCGGTTACGGGCTGAGTGCCTGGAAGCTGCGAGCCGGGCGGTCTTGGCGCGTTGCTCTGGTCCCGCCGAGCCAGCAACAGAAGCGTTGCAGACTATCCAGGAGGCGACGGTCGCGGTCCACGCGCCCCAGCTGGGCCTGCGCCTGCGGCGCCCCCGGTTGCACTAAACGCAATGAGCCCCGCTTAGCGGGGCTCCTCTCGTTTCAGGTGGCATCCTTCAGTGAACAGAAGGCCCCGAGTGCCGCGACACCGAAGGTGCGGTGCTCTTCTTGGCGCGATTGCGCCGCCACTCCTCTGTGGGGATGAACGTGCGGTCTACCACGGCTTCACGTGTGCGCGTTTGGGGGACCGGCGTTGGGGGTGTGAACTTGCCACGCCGTGGCTTGTCCTCCTCCCACTGTCGAATCAGTTCGGCGGACACGTCCAAGGCATGTCTCACGTCGTCGACGCGATCGCTCAATTGGCGAGAGGGGCTCTGGGACATGAGCCCGATAAGCAGTTGGCTGGCGATTTGGAACTGTGGGTGGGACAGCATAGTTGGTCCTCTTAGCGTTGATGGTGCAATCATCAAAGCGTGGATCGCCTCAAAAGCAAGGGTAGAGACCGAGGCCCTACTCACAGAAATGAATCTTAGTTTCTTCATGCAATCGGTAACTCCTGCGAAAGCTTAGGAATATGCGAAGAGGGGCGAGTCTGCACTCTGCTGTCAGCGACGGCCGTAGTCTGGATCTCCCCACGCTCCGAAAGCGCTGAGGACTGCCATTTCAGGGAGGAGCTGAGAGAGGGGGAAGGCCAGATTTGCCTACCATGATCGGTCTCCAGAAGGCTATCCGGCACCGCGTCTTCCGTTTGGCTGCCGCGTCCTGACCTGGATGTCGGAGTGTCTGGGCACATGGGCGAGATCTAGCGCGCTTCGGTCTCTTGTCCCCTGAGTGGAGGGGCTGTCGGAATTGTTAGGTTGATTTTCTGAGTAATCGCAAATATGTTAAGCGTGTGTGAGTGCAGGGGGCGCCCATGTCCACGGAAAGCGATTCAGGTCAATCGGGTTTACACTCAGCTGAGGCATCTGCGCTGGGCTTCTATTACCAATCGTTGTTTGCTCTAAAGACATTGCTCGAGTTGGACTCGGACAATGCCGCTGTAGCTATCGAGCGACTGGACGATGTAGAGGTAGTTGCGGATAAGCAGACGCTGCTTCTTCAGTTGAAGCACTCGTTGAGCGCCACACCTGCCCCAATCACTCTGGCTTCACGAGCGCTTTGGAAGACGCTCAAGGCGTGGATCGATACGCTGCCGAAGCTATCCATTGCGGAAACAGTTCTGCATCTTGTCGCAGTTGGGCATGTCCCAGCAGGAAGCCCTCTCCTAGCACTTTTACAGGAAGGATCTGACCGGGGGGAGCTCATCGACGCGCTGGTCGCCGAGGCCACTCGTGTTGTTGAAAAGCGTGCAGAAGCCAAGGCTGCGAAGAAGGATTTGCCATACGCTGACCGTGCTGACGGGTGTGAGGCCCTCTTAAATCTGCCCGCGCTTGGTCGCGAAGCGCTAGTGAGAAGGATAAGAATTCACCCTAATTCGCCCAATATCGCGCTGATTGAGAGTGAAATTGCTAAGAGTTTGAAGTTGTTGCCATCCGAGCAGCGGGCGCTCGTGGCGTCCAGGCTCGTCGCATGGTGGGACAGAGAAGTCATTTATTCGCTGTGCGGTCAGCGCGATAGAGCCATTGCCAAGTTGGAAGTCCAAGCTCAAATCTCGTCGATCATCGGGGAGATTGAGTCTGGTTTGCTTCATGCAGACTTCTCAGGAGCCAAGCCTCCGC